>NZ_JBXARO010000001.1:0-792752 GCF_058808315.1 Caulobacter sp. GW821-FHT11E11 | reverse complement strand
GACATCACGCCCACAGGGCTCTTGGCGCTGGCCCGGCGATTGACCGCCACCAGCGCGACCTCGGCCACGAACTTGCGCGCGGTCTCCGCGATCCGAGCAGCCGGACGGGCGTGGATGCCGTGCATCAGCGGCACGACGACCTCGCGGGCGACTTCGCCGGCGGACACCGAACTGGCCGGCGCCGCGCCGCCGACCGGCGACAGTTCCATCAGGAAATCGCCGACCGAGATGGCGCGATCCTGGTCGCGGCGGACGATCTCGAAGGCGTCCAGGTTGGTGATGACCACCGGCGTGATCAGGCTGCGCGCCCGTTGCGCCAGGAGATCCAGGTCGAAGCCCAGCAGCTTGTCGCCGGCCTTCACGCTCTGCCCTTCCTTGACGAAGACCGAGAAGCCTTCCCCGCCCAGCGCCACCGTCTCCAGCCCGACATGCATCAGGATCTCGGCCCCGTTGGCGGCCTTCAGCGTCACCGCGTGCCGTGCCCGGTGCACGGTGGTGACCACGGCGTCGCACGGCGCGTGCAGCGTCGAGTCCAACGGGTCGATCGCCAGCCCGTCCCCCAGCATCCGCTCGGCGAACACCGCGTCCGGCGTCTCATCCAACGCCGAAAGCCAGCCCTTCATCGGGGCGGTTAGAACCAGATTGGACACGGGCTTACTCTTTGAGTTCGAAAGACTACTTCAGGGTCACGCGGTCCAGGACCCAGAACGGATCCAGGGTCTTGGACGTAAAGCTCAGGCAAAGATCGACCTTACCCGCCTGGGCAGGCAAGCGGCCGCTGACCGTCGACAGAGCCGGATTTTTCGCGGAGTCGCCCAGCGGGATGGCGGCGATGCGCTCGCCCGTGCAGCCGAGACGCACTTCGAGCTCGCCGCCCGGCGTCGCCGGCGCGCGCAGCGGGATCTTGTCGCGGTCCTTGCCGACCTGGAAGTTGAACGGGATCTGGCCGATGCGGGCGGTCAGCAGCGCGCCCTTCGACAGGTCCGCGCCCTCCCAGATCCAGCACGGGTTGAAGATGTCGACATCGAACATCGCCCGCTTGTCGAAGTCGGCCGGCGCGTCATCGATCATCAAGAGCGGCACCTGGCTGGTGCAGCGCTTGAGCTGGCCGCTGACCCGGGTGCGCAGCGCGGCCGGATCGACCTTGTAGACACGCTCGCGGCCCAGGGCCTGGTCGCCGACGAAGGTGCGGGCCTTGACGGTCGTCCCCGCCGCCAGGTCCAGGGCGCCGGCATAGGCGGGCGAGGCCGCTGTCGGGGCCTTGCCGTCGGTGGTGTAGCGCACCTTGCCCACGCCCAGCGGCGCGGCGATATCCAGCCTGGTCTTGCCGCCCTCGCCTGCCGACAGCGCCGGATTGGGCTCGAACGGCACGGTGTCAGCGGTCACGCCCAGCACCTTCAACCGCGCCATCTCGGCCGGCAGCCGGCGGGCGAAGTCGTCCCAGCTGATGTCGGCCTCATGCGTCCAGGCGCGCTCGGCCAGGGCGATGGCGCGCGGGAAGGCCATCTGCTGCATGCGGACGTCGGTCTGCATGTGCTCGGTCCAGACATTGGCCTGGACGCCCAGGATGTGCTTGCGCTCGTCGGGGGTCAGCTGGGCCGGGGCGGGATCGAAGGCGTAGACGTCCTTCAGGGTGACGATCTTGCCGCGCCCGGTCGGCTCGTCGGGCGAGCCGCTCTGGCGATGGTCCAGATAGAGGGTCGGATGCGGCGACAGCACCGTGTCATGGCCAGCCTTGGCGGCGGCGATGGCGCCGTCGATGCCGCGCCAGGACATGACCGTGGCGTTGGGCGCCAAGCCGCCTTCGAGGATCTCGTCCCAGCCGATCAGGCGGCGGCCGCGCTTGTCCAGGCTCTTGCCGACCCGCTGGATGAACCAGCTTTGCAGCTCGTGCTCGTCCTTGAGGCCCAGTTCCTTGATCTTGGCCTGGATCTTGGGACTGGCCTGCCACTGCTCCTTGGTGGCCTCGTCGCCGCCCACATGGATGAAGGGCGACGGGAAGATGTCCATCACCTCGGCCAGCACGTCGTCGAGGAAGGCGAAGGTGGCGTCGTCGGTGTTGTAGAGCCACGGGAACACGCCCCAGTCGCCCATCTTGCTGGCGTCCGGCGCGGCCGTGCCCAGCTGCGGATAGGCCACGATCGGCGCCAGGGCGTGGCCCGGGGTCTCGATCTCCGGCACGATGGTGATGTTGCGGGCGGCGGCGTAGGCGACCAGCTCGCGGGCCTGATCCTGGGTGTAGAAGCCGCCGTACTTGGGATTGTTCACGGCCGCGCCAGGGTCATGCCGCCAGCCGGCGACCTGGGTCAGCTTCGGATATTTCTTGATCTCCAGCCGCCAGCCCTGGTCGTCGACCAGGTGCCAGTGGAAGGTGTTCATCTTGTGGGCCGCCATCGTGTCGATGACCGCCTTCAGCGTGTCGAGCGACTGGAAGTGGCGGGCGCTGTCGACCATCAGGCCGCGCCAGGCGAAGCGCGGGGCGTCCTCGATCGCCGCGGCGGGGATGGCGACCGGGCCCTTGGCGGCGTCCGGCGTCGCCAGCTGCCACAGCGACATGGCGCCGTAGAACAGGCCCGCGCGCCTGGCGGCGGCGATGGTCACGCCGTTCGGGGCGATGTCGAGCTTGTAGGCCTCGCCGGTCGGCCCTTCGCGGGTCAGGACGATAGCGTTGGCGGCCGGTCCCTCGACCACGACGGGTCGGAAGCCGCGCGAGCGCTGGATCAGGTCGGCCAGCTGGTTGGCCACGCCCTTGGCCTCGACATCGCCCTTGGCGAAGGCGATGCGGGTGGCGGCGGAAAGCTGGAAGGCCCCCTCGGCGCGGACCGCCTTGGCCGGCGCGGGGGTCAGGGTGAGGCCGGCGGTGTCGGCGTTGGCGGCGGTGGCGCAGAACGCTGCGGCCAGGGCGAGCGCCGAAACGGCGACGGTGCGGAGCGAGGGTCTGGTCACGCGGCCTCACGAAAAAACAGGCGGCAAAAAGCGGGCGGGACAGCAGAGCCGCCCCGCCCCAGCTCCATGCTTGCAGTCAGGAGAGGTTGGATCAATTGCGCTGTGGCCGGAGGCTCCGGGATCGCCCGAAGCCTCCGCCGTTGAACGTCCTTAGAAGCTGACGTTCAGCGTGGCCTGCAGCTTGCGGCCCGTGCGGTAGACACCGCGCGGCAGGGCCGTGGTGTTGGCGTAGGCGTAGTACTCGCTGTCGAGCAGGTTCATGCCCGAGACCGAGGCCGTGATGTTCTTGGTCACGGCGTAGCCGACCGTGGCGTCCAGGCTGTCGGAGGCGCGGACGAACATGTTGTCACCGCGGTCGACACCCGTGAAGTACTTCGAACGCCAGGTGTAGGTCGCCCGGGCCGAGAACGGACCGTTTTCATAGAATGGGCTGACATTGACCTGGTGCTTGGAGTTGTAGGGCAGCGGCGCGCCGGCCGAACCCTCGCCATCGGCATAGGTGTAGTTGGCCAGCACGCCGAAGCCGCGACCGAAGGTCTGCTGGTAGGCGACCGCCAGACCCTTCACCTCGGCCGAACCCGCGTTGAACGGACGGCTGATCTGATAGGTCGTGACGCGGCCCTGCGACTGGTTGAAGTACTGCTCGGGCTTGGTGTTCGTCAGGATGTAGTTGGAGATGTCCTTGTAGAACACTTCGGCCGACAGGATGGCTTGCGGCTGGAAGTACCACTCGGCCGAGGCGTTGAAGTTGCTCGACTTGTAGGGATCCAGGTTCGGGTTGCCGCCGCCGCCGGTCAGGATGCCGTCCGACAGCCAGAAGTAGTTGGTCATGTCGGCATAGTTCGGGCGGGCGATCACTTGCGCCGCCGCGAAGCGGAACACCAGGTCCTCGCGCGCATCGATGATGATGTTCACGCTGGGCAGCAGGTTGTCGTAGCTCTTCTTGCTGGTCTGCCAGACCCAGTCGGCCTGGGTGTTGCAGGCCGCGCCGGGCTTGCAGACGTAACCGGCGCTGTCGACCGAGGTCTTCACATAGCGGACGCCGAAGTTACCGCGGATGTTCTCGGCCTTGAAGTTGGCCTGGGCGTACAGGGCGTCGATGTTTTCCTGGATGTTCCAGTTGCCGGCCGTGAACTCGGCGGCCGCGAAGACCGACGGCTTGGGCATGGACGCGCCCGGAGCCAGCCACTTGCCGCTTTCCACGTAGGACAGCATCGAATTGCCGTCGATGCGGAAGCGGTTCTTCATCTGGTCGCCGACGCCGTCGAAGCCCTTCAGATAGTTGCCCGGAACTTCGGCGGCGGCGAACAGCGAGGCCGGAGCCGCGACACCGGCGATGGTGGTGCCGGCGTACTGCTGGTTGGTCTGGTGTTCACGACGCTTGTAGCCGACCTGGACGCGCTGGATGACGCCGTCGAAGTCCTTGCCCAGGTCGATCTGGGCGTACTTCTCTTCATCCGACGTCGGCTTGGAGACGATGTTGCCGCTCCAGCCCGGATCGGTCGCGAAGGCGGCCGGATTGCCCATCACGTTGGTCGTGTAGGTCAGGCTGCCCGGGCTCTTGGGTGCGCCGCTCAGGTCGACGGTATAGTTGGCCCAGTTCAGGAACTCGAGGAACACCTGGCGCTTGGTGCCGCCGTCGGCCTTGGACTGGCCGACCTCGGCGTTCAGGTCCCAGCCGTCGCCCTTGTACCCGCCCTTGAGGTGGTAGGTGTCGGAGTTCAGTTCGGCTTCGCGGTACTGCACGTCCAGAACGCTGAGGGCGTTGTTGAACGTGGCCTTGGTGACGACGTTGTCCTTGACGGTCAGGTCGGTCAGGGCGCCCAGGCTGTTCCAGGTGTTGCCCTGGAAGGCGTACATCGACTGGTTGGTGTTGTCGTAGGTGGCCTTGATCTTCAGCCAGTTGAACTCGACCGAGAGGGCTTCGTTCGGCTGGTACTGGATGGCCGTGGTGTAGGTCGTGCGCTTGCGGCCCTGCTCGAAGAAGTGCGTGCCGAAGGCGTTCGGGCTGCGGGCGTTCAGGTTGGCCGTCAGGGTCGTGGCGCACGAGCCCGTGCAGCCGCGGGTCCGCGAGTCGACCGGGTTGTCCGGGTTGCCGCCAGCCCACTGGTTGGCCGCGATGGTGCCGTAGCTTTCGATGCCGTCGCGACGCAGCTGGTCTTCGGCGCGCTGCACCGAGAAGCTAGCGCCGAAGGTGTTGGCGGCATTCTTCCAGCTGGCCAGCAGCGAGCCCTGCAGATCGCCCTTCTTGGAGCGGTCGTTGTAGAGATAGCTCACCGCGCCGGCGATCGTGCCGGACTTCAGGTCCAGCGGCTTGCGGGTGTTGACGATGACCGTGCCGCCGATGCTGCCTTCATCGATGCGCGGCTCGGGCGACTTGTAGACTTCGACCTTGCCGACGATCTGCGGCGCCAGCAGGGCGTAGTTGAACGTACGGCCCGGAGTGTCGAGAATGAACCAGTCGGCCGAAGCGACGGTCTGGCCATTCAGCAGCGTGCGGTTCAGCGCCGGGTCGGTGCCCAGGATGCTGACCTTTTCGCCTTGGCCGAACGCCCGGTCGACGGTGACGCCGGGGACGATGGTCAGGGCTTCGGCGACGTTGGTGCTCGGGAACTTGCCCACGTCTTCGGCGGTGACGACGTCGACGATGGCGTCGGCGCGGCGCTTGGACTCGATGGATTGCAGCAGCGAGGCGCGGATGCCGGTGACGACAACTTCCTCGACGGTGCTGTCTTGCGCCAGGGCCGGTGCGGCGGCGATGACCGCCATCGCACTGACGGAAGCGGCCAAGACGGCCTTATGGAAATTCTTCATAGTTCACTTCTCCCCATTTGCTCGGCCGCTCGAACCGAGCCGAACCCCAAAGACCAATTCGATACCAATCAACCTCGGGAAACCCGTGGAACGTGGTACTTCTCAAGCCTCGGAAGCTGACTGTGACGGAAATTTTGCATCTGACAAGGCCAAAAAGAAACCAATTGCAGACCACGTTCTTATTGGTATGAAAATGGTCATATGCTATCGAAGCGAGCGTAGAACGCTGGCGAAAGGCTTGGGGAGGGCTGTGAAATGACGTTTTCGGAACGGATTGGGCGGCTCGACGCCAATGGCGATCACGCCCCGCTCTACAAGCAATTGCAGCGCGCCTTGCGCGAGGCGATCCAGAAAAAGGTGCTGTCGCCCGACGACGCCCTGCCCGCCGAACGCGACCTGGCCGACGAGTTCAGCATCTCGCGCATCACCGTGCGTAAGGCGCTGGACGGCCTAGTCAGCGAAGGCCTGCTGACGCGCCGCCAGGGCGCGGGCACCTTCGTCGCCGCGCGAGTGGAAAAGAGCTTCTCCAAGCTGTCGTCCTTCACCGAGGACATGATCTCGCGCGGGCGGATCCCACGCAGCGAATGGATCAGCCGCAGCGAGGGCCAGGTGACTCCGGAAGAGTCGCTGACGCTGGGCCTGTCGCCCGGCACCTCGGTCTTCCGCTTCGCCCGTATCCGCTATGCCGACGGCGCGCCGATGGCGGTCGAGTACACCACCATCGCCGCCTTCGCCCTGCCTTCCACCGAAGTGGTCGGCACCTCGCTGTACGAGGCCCTCGAGTCGACGGGCCACCGCCCCGTGCGCGCCCTGCAAAGGCTGCGGGCGGTGCTGTTCGGGGCCGAGCAGGCCGACCTGCTGGGCGTGCCCGTCAAGGACGCCGGCCTGCTGATCGAGCGGCGTGGCTTCCTGAAGGACGGCCGGGCGGTGGAAGTGACGCAATCCTACTACCGCGGCGACGCCTACGACTTCGTCGCCGAGCTGAACGCCCTGTCTTGAGTCCCGAGGAGTAGAGCTTGGAGGCCACCGTCTTGACCCGCCCTGAGACCCCCGCGCCCGCGCGGCTGTCGCCCGAGTCGACGCGGATGTTCCTGGAGGCCGGCGAAGCGTCGTCGGTCGCCGCGACCCAGCTCTCCGCCAACGCCCGCAAGATCGAGGCCCTGGCCCAGCGCCTGCGGGCCAATCCGCCGCGCGTGGTCGTCACCATCGCGCGGGGCAGCAGCGACCACGCCGCCACCTTCGCCCGCTACCTGATCGAGACCAAGGCCGGGGTGCTGACCTCGTCGGCCGGCCTGTCGGTCAGTTCGGTCTATGACGCCTCGCCCAATCTTGAGGGCGCTGTCGTTCTGGCCATCTCGCAGTCGGGCAAGAGCCCCGACCTGCTGGCGGCGGTGAAGGCGGCCAAGGCCGCCGGCGCCTATGCCGTGGCCCTGGTCAACGTGACGGACTCGCCCCTGGCTCAGCTGGCCGACGAGGTCATCCCGCTGCATGCCGGTCCCGAGCTGTCGGTGGCCGCGACGAAATCCTACATCGCCGCCCTGGTGGCCATCACCCAGCTGATCGCCGCCTGGACGGAAGACGCCGAGCTGACCTCGGCCCTGTCCTCTCTACCCAAGGCGCTGGAACAGGCTTGGGCCCTGGATTGGACCCCGGCCGTCGAGCGCCTGAAGCTGGCCCGCAACCTCTACGTCCTGGGACGCGGCGTCGGCTTCGGCGTGGCGCTGGAAGCGGCCCTGAAGTTCAAGGAAACCTGCGGCCTGCACGCCGAGGCCTTCAGCGCCGCCGAGGTGCTGCATGGCCCCATGGCCCTGGTGAAGGACGGCTTCCCGGCCCTGGTCTTCGCCCAGAACGACGAGAGCCGCGCCAGCGTCGACGACATGGCCAAGGGCCTGCGCGAACGCGGCGCCTCGGTGCTGATCGCCGCGCCGGGCGAGAGCGGCGACGGCGTGCTGCCGACCGTCTCGACCCATCCGGTGCTGGAGCCGATCCTGATGATCCAGAGCTTCTACCGCATGGCCAACGCCCTGTCGGTCGCGCGCGGCTACGATCCCGACAGCCCGCCCCACCTCAACAAGGTCACTGAAACCGTCTGATGCTGGCTGCTCTCGTCAATGGCCGCGTCCTGACGGCCACCGGTGTCGAAGCCGGCAAGGCCGTGCTGGTCCAGGACGGCAAGATCGGTGGCGTGGTCGCCCAGTCCGAGGTTCCGGCCTCGGCCGAGCGTACCGACCTGGACGGCGGCCTGCTGGTCCCCGGCTATATCGACACCCAGGTCAATGGCGGCGGCGGGGTGCTGTTCAACGACTCGCCCACCCCGGAAGCCATCTCCGCGATCGGCGCGGCCCACCGGGCCTATGGCACCACCGGTTTCCTGCCGACCCTGATCAGCGACGACCTCTCGGTCGTCGACCAGGCGATGCGGGCCACCGAGCAGGCGATAGAGCAAGGCGTGCCCGGCGTGCTGGGCGTCCACATCGAGGGCCCGTTCCTCAATCCCAAGCGCAAGGGCATCCATGACGAGGGCAAGTTCCGCGTCATCGACGAGGAGGCCCTCGAACTCCTGAGCTCGCTGAAGGTCGGCAAGACCCTGGTGACTCTCGCGCCCGAGCGCACCACGCCGGACATGATCCAGCGCCTGGCCGACGCCGGGGTGCACGTGGCCGCCGGCCACACCAACGCCCTCTACGGGACCATGCGCCAGGCCCTGGACCATGGCCTGACCGGCTTCACCCACCTGTTCAACGCCATGTCGCCCCTGACCAGCCGCGAGCCCGGCGCCGTCGGCGCGGCGCTGGAGAGCTTGACCGCCTGGTGCGGCCTGATCGTCGATGGCCGCCACGTCGATCCGGTGACCTTGAAGCTGGCTTTGCGCACCCGGCCGCTGGACCGCTTCATGCTGGTGACCGACGCCATGCCGACCGTGGGCATGACCGACAAGCGCTTCACCCTGCAGGGCCAGGAGATCGTGGTCCGCGACGGCGTCTGCGTCGGCGTCGGCGGCACCCTGGCCGGCTCGGATCTCGACATGGCCGGGGCCGTGCGCAACACGGTCGAGATGCTGGGCGTCAGCCTGGAAGACGCCGTGATGATGGCCTCGGCCGCGCCGGCGGCGTTCCTCGGACTGGGCGGTCAGCGGGGGCGGATCGCGCCGGGTTACGCGGCGGACTTCTGCCTGCTGAATGACGACCTCTCCGTCCGCAGGACTTGGATCGACGGGGCCTGACCCAGACAATCGGGCCAAAACAAAAAGGGCGCTGACCGCGAGGTCAGCGCCCTTCTCGTTTCAGGCTTCGTGGAAGCTTAGAACTTCCACTTCACGCCCAGATAGTACTGACGGCCGTAGTGCACGTACTCTTCCGACGACAGGCGGGTCGAGTCGTCCACCTTGCTGTCCTTCTCGTCGGTCAGGTTGATGCCTTCGAGCGTGACGGTGAAGTTGCCGAAGTTGTAGCTGATCTGGCTGTCGATATTCAGGGTCTTTTCCTTGATCCGAACATCGTTGTTGTTGGTCGCCGACGGGGCCACCTGGATCAGGTACGGGTCGCGATACGACGCCGAGACGCGGGCCTTGAAGTTGGCCTTCTCGTAGTAAAGCGTGGCGTTGTAGGCGTCGGGCGACAGGTTGATCAGCGGCTGGGTGATCATCACGGCCGGAGCCGTCTGAACCCGGGGCGTGCCCGCATAGGTCGGGTTCTTGATCACGTAGGCGATGTCGCTCTTGACGTGCGTGTAGTTCACAATGCCGCCGAAGCCGTCAAACGGCGCGGGCAGGAAGGTGAACGGACGCTGCAGCGAGATCTCGAAGCCCTTGAGCTTGCCGCCCGGGCTGTTGATCTGCGTCGTGACCGTGAACAGCGTGTCGACCGTGTTGCCGTTGGTCAGCAGGCTGGTCGGCAGTTCGGTCTCCGAGTACGGCATCGCGACGGCCGTGGTCTGGATGTAGGACTTGATGTCCTTCTGGAAGAAGCCCGCCGAGAGCAGGGTTTCCTTGTCCGGATACCACTCGAAGCTGAGGTCCAGATTGTTGGACAGCATCGGGTTCAGTTCGGGATTGCCGCGGGTCAGGGTCTGGGCCGACTGGCTGATGGCAGTGTAGCCCGGCGTCAGGTTCTGCAGCTGCGGACGCGTCATCACCTTGGCGGCGGCGAAGCGGACGTAGAAGTTGTCGAACGGCTGGGCCGAGACGTTCAGCGACGGCAGGGTGTTGGTGTACTGGCGCGAGGTCGTCTGGACGCCATCGGTCGGGACGGTGGTCGAGATCGTGCCGAAGGGCGTCGCCACCGGCGTGGTCACGCTGCCGGTGTTGTAGTGGCCCAGGGCCGCCTGCTCGGTCTTCACCCAGCGCACGCCGATGTTGCCGCGCACGGGGATGTTGGCGATGTCGTAGTCGAAGTCGCCTTGCAGGTAGAAGGCGGTGTCCTTCTCGGTGATCTCGCGCAGGGCGCCCAGCTGGTTCAGGACGCTGAGGCGGAAGTCGCCGTTGGCGTTGATGCAGTTACAGTCGTAGCCCAGCTTGGCTTGCAGCTTGGCCAGATCCGGCGCCAGCCACGAGGTCGGGACGCCCGACGGAATGTCGAGACCGCGGCCAAAACCGGTGATCACGCGCGAGACGTCGGCGATGGTCGTGCCGGCGGGCAGGCCAAAGCCCGCTTCAGCCGTGAAGGTCGTGCCCGTCGTCGCCAGATTGCGCGAGAAGAGGCGCTTTTCCCACGAGTTGAAGCCGTATTCCTTGTAGTTGCCACCGTAGCGCAGCTTGAAGCCGTCCAGGATCTGGTAGTCCACGTCGACGTGGAAGGTCTTGAACGTGTTGACAGCCTTGCTGGGACGCAGGCGCAGCAGCGAGGCGTCGCCCAGGGCGTTGCTGGCGCTGTACTGGTAGTTGGCCGGGTTCGTCGCGTCGAAGCCGTAGTTGAAGTTCGGCAGCTTGTCGTTGCCCGAGTAGTCGTAGCTGTAGTTGTCGCTGTCGTAGCGATCGAACGAGAACGTGGTCTGCACCGGGTTGTTCTGGATCGAACGCGACTGGCCGTAGCCGACGACCAGGTGGCCGGCTTCGCCGAACTTGGTGTCGTAGGTCAGCGAGAACTGGTTGAACTCGGTCTTCAGCTCGTCATGGCGATACTCGACCCGGGCGTCGACGTCGTCGAACGTGCCCTTGATCAGGTTGCCCTTGGTGTCGGCCGTGAA
The DNA here is from genome assembly GCF_058808315.1 of Caulobacter sp. GW821-FHT11E11. NCBI lineage: Bacteria > Pseudomonadati > Pseudomonadota > Alphaproteobacteria > Caulobacterales > Caulobacteraceae > Caulobacter > Caulobacter sp. GW821-FHT11E11. The sequence goes on along the minus strand of NZ_JBXARO010000001.1, from coordinate 781,808 downwards.
GTTCACGACGTCGGTCTGGGGCAGGCCCGCGCCCGAACGGCTGAACGAGATGATTTCCAGATAGGTCTCGTCGCGATTGTTGGTGAACTTCGCCAGCATCGTGTCGAGGGTCAGGGTCGAGCGATCGTTCGGACGCCATTGGATCGAACCGGTCACGCCCAGGCGCTTCTGATCGTAGTCCAGGCGGCCATAGCGCGGGATCCGCGGGTGCCACAGGTTGTTGGCGGTGCCGGCGGCGGCCGTGGTGGTCGGTGCGGTGCCGCCGACGACGGTGCCGATCTGCGAGCACGACAGCGGCGGACCGCTGACGGGGTTGTAGGCCGCGCCCGAGCACGGGAAGGCGGTCGACGAGTTGAACTGGACCGACGGGTTTTCCCAGCGGCCGGTCGAGGAGCCTTCTTCGCGCTGGGCGCGGGTGGCGTAGGCGACCGAGACCAGGGCGCCGATCTCGCCGATGCCGGTGTCCCAACGGTCGCTGATCAGGAAGGTGTAGCGCGGGTCGCTTTTCCGCGAGAGGTCGTTGTAGCCGACCTTGGCGCTGGCGCTCATCGTGAACTTGCTGAAGTCGAACGGACGCGCGGCCTGCAGGTCGACGATCGCGCCCAGCGAGCCTTCTTCGTTGCTGGCCGAGGTCGACTTGCGCACGGTGACGCTGTTGAACAGCTCCGAGGCGAAGATCGAGAAGTCGAATTGGCGACCACGGTTGGCGCCGCCCGAGCTGTCCTTGCCGCCGGTAGTGGCCAGGGCTTCCAGGCCGTTCAGGCGCACGACCGTGAAGTCGGGACCAAGACCGCGGACGGTGATGGTGCGGCCTTCGCCGCCATCACGGTCGATCGACACGCCCGGCACGCGCTGCAGCGATTCCGCCAGGTTCAGATCGGGGAAATCGGCGATGTCTTGGGCTTTGATGACGTCGACGAGGTCGTTCTCGCGACGCTTCACATCGAGGGCGTTGGCCAGCGAGGCGCGGAAGCCCGTCACGACGACGGCTTCGACTTCTTCGCTTGCGGCGGCTGGGGCTTGTGCGTCTTGAGCGGCGGCGGCGCCGGCGAACGACATCGCCAGGGCCAGGGCGCCAGCAGACACGCCGTAGTGCAGGACGCGCACGCGTCCCGTGAACTTCTTGGACATAGAACCTCCTCCCGTGTCGACCATAGGTCGTTGCGAGGCGACGTCACCGCCGCCTTCGGCCTTCGTCTCGGTCTCGCGTCCTTCCCACGAGACCGGCTCCGGCCTTATTTAGTCTTCATTTTTGCCACCGGTGTCAGAACCGAACTATGGTTTTTGACACCGGTATCAGAGTGCTAACAAAGCCCGCGACGGCCGACAAGGCCACAAAGCGGTCACAACCCAGAGACTTTGTTGCGCCGTTGCGATTTCGACACATAGCGGCGTTCCGTCGAAGAGCGCCCGGCGAGAAAGCCTCAGCCCTCTTCCGGCTTGTAGTGGCTGACCTGGTAGAGCCCCTGCAGCATGGCGTCGCGCTGCTCGACCGGCAGCTGGCCGCCCATCGCCCGCAGCAGCTTCAGGGCGTTGAGGTGCACGTCCACCGCGTCCCAGCGCCAGGCGCCGGTGTTGCCGCAGCTGTCGGCCAGGCCGCACAGCGACATCGCCGCCTTGTCGATTCCGGCGTCCGTGACGAACATGCTGACGTCGATGACCTTGGAGGCCAACAGGTACAGGGCCTCGAAGCTCTCGCCATTGCGGTCGGGCGCGGCCTTGCCGAAGCGGCTTTCGATCTCGCCGAGGGCCTCGTCCAGCGCGGCCATCGAGGCCTCGCGCAGGGTCTCGACGCCCGCCTCGGCGGCGGCGACGGCATCCTTGGCCAGGATCCCGCCCTTGTCCCTGATCAGGGCCGACAGGCGGTTGGGGGGACGGAACTTGCGGACGGTCATATCTGCACCTTGGCTGGGCGCATCAGGTTGGCGATTTCGTCGTCCGACATGTTGGGCGTCTGCGCATCGCCCACCTCAGCCGGGAGGTCATCCTTCCGCCGTCCGTCCGTCCCCGGCGGGGGTCCCTCGTGCTTGAAACGCCGATCTGGCCCGATGAAACTATCACATTCGATAAATTGACGCTCTTCGCGCGCCACCCAGAAAATGCGCTCCAGCAGCACCTTGGGCGTCAGCGGCTTGGCGACGACATAGTTGGAGCCCGCGTCGCGCAGCTTGAAGATCTGCGAGGTGCGGGTGTGACCGGTCAGCAGGATCACCGGGATATAGCGGTTGGTCTCGCCGCCTTCGCGACGCAGCCACTCGATGAACTCGATGCCGTCGGTGACGGGCATCTGCACGTCGCTGACCACCAGGTCGAAGGTCTTGGTGCGGATCAACGCTTGCGCGTCGGCGACGGTCTCGGCGCGGTACAGCTGCTTGACCCCGAAGCCGGAGACGACCTGCGAGAGGATGTCGAGCGAGGCGCCGTTGTCGTCCAGGACGAGCACCGTGGCGCGCTCGAGATTGATCCGGGCCGAGGGGAGGAGCGCTTCCGGCATCGGCCCGCTAGAAGAAGTCGAGTTCGCCGGCTTCGGCGCGTTCGCCGACCAGCTCCTCGGCGCGCAGGCGCATGGCCATGTCCGACAGGCCCAGACCGTTCAGCACGGGCGTGATCGACATGTTCCATTCGCCGGACGCGTTCTGGCTGACGCGCTCGAGCACTTCCGACAGGCCGTGCAGCCGCTGGCTCAGTTCGTCCAGGGCCTGCAGGCGCGAGAGATTCTCGATCGTGGCCCCGCCTTCCTTGGCCAGGTCGCCGGCCAGCTGCTCGCAGTCGCGGCAGATGGCGGCGGCCGAGGCCAGCTCCGCCGCCAGGCGACGCGACAGCTCTTGAACCGGGAGGTGATCCTCGGCAGGGGCGATCGGCGTCAACGGCAGCGGCGAAGCGGTCATGGGCGTCAGAACAGATCCACGTCGCCGTTGGAAGCGGCAGGCATCGGGGCAGGCGTAGGACGACGGACGTCCTGCGGCGCATTGTCAACGGCCACCAGGCGCTGGCGCACGCGGCCAGAGGTCGGCCAGAACTCGACGCGTCGGGCCGAGACCCCGCCGGTGCTGGACGAGACGATCGGGATGCCTTCGTCGCGCAGGAAACGTTCGGCGAAGGCCGAGTTGCTGGCGCCGACGTCCGACAGACCGTCGAACAGCTTGGCGCCGCCGAAGATCTTGGCTTCCATCCGCTCGCGGCGGGCGCCGCGCTTCAGCAGGTCGTTGATCAGCAGTTCCATGGCGTAGGCGCCGTAGCGGACGGCGTCGCCGCCCCCGCGTCCGTCGCCTTCCGGCAGCAGGAAGTGGTTCATGCCGCCGACGCCGGCCTGCGGGTCGCGAATGCACGCTGCGATGCACGAGCCCAGCACGGTGGTCATCACCACCTGCGGGTCGGTCGTCACATGGCTTTCGCCCTGGGTCACGTGAACCTTGATCGCCCGTTCCGGGTCGTCGTTATGAGCAAATTGCATCAGGTCAACGCTCCGAAGACCTGCTCGATCTTCTCCCTCAGGCCCTGCACGGTGAAGGGCTTGACGCAGTAGTTGTTGACACCGAACTGCACGGCGCGCTGGACCAGTTCACGGTCGGCGCGGCCCGTCAGCATGACGAAGGCGGTCTGACGGATCGGCGGATGCGAGCGCACGGCTCGCAACAGCGCCAGGCCATCCATCTTCGGCATGTTGAAGTCCGAGATGACGAGGTTGGCCGGCTTGGCCAGGAGGTTCTTGAGAGCCTCCTCGCCATCGGGCGCCTCGCGGATGTCCTTGAAGCCGATCTGCTGCAACGCATTGCGGATCAGAGCCCGCATGGTGAGCTGGTCGTCGACCACGAGTACGGAGATGGAGCTAGCTTGCGGCATGGTTCATCGCCTCGCGGAGGCCAGATCGAGAATGGATTGGCCCATGTGGGACAGGGAAACCTGCTTCTCCACAGCGCCAAGTTCGAAAGCAGAGCGCGGCATGCCGTAGACGACGCACGAGGCTTCGTCCTGGCCCAGCGTCTTGGCGCCGGCCTTGCGCATGGCCAGAAGGCCCTGCGCGCCGTCGCGGCCCATGCCGGTCAGGATGGCCCCGACCGCCTTGTCGCCGACGGCGTTAGCCACCGAGTTGAACAGCACGTCCACCGACGGGCGGTGGCCGCTGACCGGGTCGCCCTGGACCAGGCGGCAACGCAGGCCGGCCGAGCGGACGACCTCCAGGTGCGTGGCGCCGCCGGGAGCGACATAGACCTTGCCGGGCTCCAGCAGCGCGCCGTCGGTGGCTTCCTGCACCTTGGCCCCGCTGGCGCGGTCGAGGCGCGCGGCGAAGCTGGCGGTGAAAGTCGCCGGCATGTGCTGGGTGATGACCGTCGGCGGGCAGGTCTCGGGGAACAGGGTCAGGATCGACAGCAGGGCCTCCACCCCGCCGGTCGACGAACCGATCGCCACGATGTCGCCCGAGGGCATGAAGTCCTTGCGCCGCGTCGGCGCCGCGGCCGGCGAGGCGCCAGCGTTGGTGCGGACCGAGGCGCGCGCCGCGATCTTCACCTTGGCGACGATCTCGGCCAGGGCTTCCTGGGTGCCGGTGGCGTCCGCGGGCTTGCCCACGCAGTCCACCGCGCCCAGTTCCAGGGCCCGGAGCGTCATTTCGGCGCCGGCCTGGGTCAGGGTCGAGACCATGACCACCGGCATCGGCCGCAGGCGCATGATCTTCTCGAGGAACTCGATGCCGTTCATGTTCGGCATCTCGATGTCGAGCGTGACGACGTCGGGGTTCAGGGTCTTGATCATGCCCCGCGCCTCGAACGGGTCGCCGGCGCCGCCGACCACCTCGATGTCCGGGTCACGATTGAGGGCCGCCGTGATCAGGCTCCGCATGGTGGCGGAGTCGTCGACGACCAGAACGCGGATCTTAGGCATCAGCGACCCGCCTTTCGATAGGCGGTCAGGCCGCAGCTTTCGAACGCGGTGACCGAGGCCCCGACGCGCTCGGAGTGACCGACATAGAGGCGGCCGCCCGGCGCGATGAGCGGGGCGAACCGGCTCCAAACGCGTTCCTGGGTAGGTTCATCGAAATAGATCACGACATTCCGGCAGAAGATGGCGTCGAACGGACCCTTCATAGGCCAGGACGGACCGTTGAGATTTAGTTCCCGGAACGCGACCAAGCTGCGCGCGGCTTCGCAGACGCGGAAGGCCCGGCGGTCGGAAGGATCGCGTTCGAAGTACTGGTTGCGCACGGCGGCCGGGATGCCTTCCAGCAGGCTCTCGTCGTACGAAGCAGCGCGGCCGGTGGCGAGCACGTTGGTGTCGATGTCCGTGCCCAGGATCCGGATGTCCAGATCCGCGGCGTTCGGCCATACCGACAGCACCGTGAAGGCCATCGAATAGGGTTCCTGGCCCGACGAGCTGGCGGCCGACCACAGGCGCAGGCGGCCCCCGGCGCGGACCTTGTCGGCCATGGGCTCCAGGATGTTGGCGCGCAGGTCGTCGAAGTGGTGCGGCTCGCGGAAGAAGCGCGTGACGTTGGTCGTCAGAGCCCGGAGCATCTCCTGGCTCTCGTCGCCGCCCTTGTCGCTGCTGACGAAGGCGCAGTACTCGGTGAACGAGCGCAGGCCCAGGGTGCGCAGGCGCTTGGCCAGGCGCGAATAGACCAGCGTCGCCTTGCTGTCGGGCAGGCTGATGCCCGCCAGGTCGTACAGCAGCGCGGCGATGCGCTTGAAGTCCTGGGTCGTGAACGCGAACTCGCCATCGACGAGGGCGGATTCACGGGTGGAGGCGGAAGCGATGCTCATCAGGCGGCCAGGGCCTCGCGTTCGGGAAGGATGCGGTCCAGCGAGATCTCGCTGATCATGCGGCCTTCAATCGAGATAATGCCGCGCACGAAGTTGCGGACGGTGTCGCAGGCCATGTCGGGCGTCGGCTGCACCATGTCGTCGTTGATCGACAGGATGTCCGACACCGCGTCGACCAGCAGGCCGACGGTGCGGTCGCCCGCATTGACCACGATAAAGACGCTGCGGACGGTCGGCTCGATCACCGGCATGCCCAGACGGCAGGCCAGGTCCATGATCGGCAGCACCGCGCCGCGCAGGTTGATGACGCCGCGCATGAAGCCGGGCGTTTGCGGGAGCACGGTCGCCGGGCTCCAGCCGCGGATTTCGCGGACGGCCATGATCTCCACGCAGTACTCCTGGTCCCCCACCCGGAAGGATATCAGCTCCCTGCTGTTGGAGCCGGTAGCGGTGGCATGATCGGTCATGACTTACTCCGCTGCGATAAGGGTGGGTTCGGTGGGACGCGGCGAGGCGCCTTCACGGCGACGCATGGCGATGGTGGCGTCGACATCGAGGATCAGCGCGACGCGGCCATCGCCCAGGATGGTCGCGGCGGCGACGCCCTCGACCTGCTGGTAGTTCTGCTCCAGCGACTTGATGACGACCTGGCGCTGACCGTGGATGGCGTCGGCCACCAGGGCGGCGCGCGAGCCGTCCTCGCCCTCGACCAGCAGCACGACGCCATCGGTCGGCGGCAGCGAGTGGCCGCGATAGCCCAGCGCGTGGCCAACGTCGATCAGCGGCACGAAGCTGTCGCGGACGGCCAGCACCGAGCCGACCGGGCCCAGCGGGCGAACTTCTTCCGGCTTCGGACGCAGGCTCTCGACGATGGCGGCCAGCGGCACGACCAGGGTCTCGCCGGCGACGTCGACCACCATGCCGTCCAGGACGGCCAGGGTCAGCGGCAGGCTGAGCGTGAAGGTCGAGCCAAGGCCCGGACGCGAGGTGATCGAGATGCGGCCGCCCAGGGCCTGGACCGAGCGCTTGACCACGTCCATGCCGACGCCGCGGCCCGACACGTCCGAGATCTTCTCGGCGGTCGAGAAGCCCGGCAGGAAGATCAGGTTGTCGATCTCTTCGTCGGTCAGGGTCAGGTCCGGAGCGATCAGCCCCTTCTTGACCGCGATGCCGAAGACGCGCTCGCGGTTGATGCCCTTGCCGTCGTCCGAGACCTCGATGACGATCCGGCCGCTGCGGTGCAGCGCGGCCAGGCGCACGACGCCTTCGGGATTCTTGCCGGCCGCCTTGCGCTCCTCGGGGCTTTCCAGCCCGTGGTCGATGGCGTTGCGCAGCATGTGGGTGATCGGGTCGGACAGACGCTCGATGACCGTCTTGTCGACCTCGGTGTTCTCGCCTTCCATCACCAGGCGAGCCTGCTTGCTCGTCATGTTGGCGACTTCGCGGACCAGGCGCGGCATGCGCTGGAACACCGACTTCACCGGCTGGGCGCGGATGGCCATGACGCTGTCCTGGATCTCGCGGGTGAGCTGTTCCAGCTCATCCAGACCCATGGCCAGGTTCGAGGACGGGGCGATGCCATATTCGCCGACGCGTTGCGCCAGCATGGCCTGGTTGATGACCAGCTCGCCGACCAGGTCGATCAGACGATCGATACGCTCGGGATCGACGCGGATGACCGATTGGCCGGGACCCGGGACTTCGACCTGGGTGGCCTTGGTCGCGGCGGCGGCCGGAGCAGCGGCGGCGGGCTTGGTGGCCTCGACGACCGGCGCGGGGGCCGGAGCGACGGGCGCGACCTCGGCGACGGGCGCCGGAGCCAGAATTTCAATGACCGGAGCCGGGGCGGGCTCGACGGCTTCAACGACCGGCGCTTCGGCGACGGTCAGCAGCGAGGCCATGGCGTCGTTGACGCTGGCTTCGCCACGGGTGATTTCCAGGTCGCAGTCGCCGTCGACGAATTCGAAGACCTCGCGGATCGCGGCCTCGTCCTCGTCGGTTTCCAGGCGCACGCTCCAGGTGACGAAGGCGGCTTCCGGATCCAGGTTTTCCAGGGCCGGCAGGGCGCTGTCGTCCAGGGTCGCCTTGATCGGACCCAGGCGGTTCAGCTCGCGCAGCAGCAGGGCCGTCTCGTTGGCCTTGCGGTACAGGTCCGACTTCGGACGGATCGACACCGTCCAGACGTTGGAAGCGACCTCGTCGGCGTCGGCGGCCTGCGCCTCGACCGAGATGGTCTGGGGCACGAACACGAAACCGAGGTCGTCGTCATCCATCGCGTCGTCGACGACGGGCGCGGCGGTAACGCTAACGGGGGCGGCCAGGACCTCTTCGACCACGGGCGCGGCGGCGGGAGCCGCGTTCGGGTCGGTCCAGGTTTCCAGCTCGGCGGCCATGGCGGCCGAGGCCCCCATGTCGACATCGCCCAGGCCGCGAGCGGCGCTGACGTGGTCGGCCAGGATGTCCGAAGCGCGCAGCAGCACAGCGGCCAGTTCGACCGTGTTCGCCACGGCGCCAGAGCGCACGGCGTCCAGCAGGGTCTCGAACACGTGGGCGAAACGCACCAGCGGTTCCAGGCCGAAGGCGCCCGCGCCACCCTTGATCGAGTGGACGGCGCGGAACACGGCGTTGACCGTCTCGAGGTCGCCGGCCCCTTCTTCCATAGCCAGGAGACCGCCCTCGAGGTCGGCGAGGAGTTCCTCGCATTCCTGGAAGAAGGTGACCTTGATGGCCTCTAGCTCGTCCATATCCCGTACGTCCTAATTCGCGTCTAGCAACGGGTACTCAGTGAAACTCGGTACTGTCGTCGGGCGGTTTAGGCCCAAACCCTTAGGCAGCCACGCGACGGATCGCGTCGACCAGCTTTTCCGGGTTGAACGGCTTGACGATCCAGCCCGTCGCGCCGGCTTCGCGAGCCCGCTGCTTCTTGGCCGGGTCGCTTTCCGTGGTCAGCACCAGGATCGGGATGGCGCGATAGTCGTCGTCGACCCGCACCGCCTCGATGAAGCCGAAGCCGTCCAGCTTGGGCATGTTGATATCGGTGATGATGATGTCGGGGCGGTGGGCGGAGAGAACCTCCAGGCCATGCTCGCCGTCGACAGCTTCGACCACATTGAACCCGGCGCCGACCAGAGCCATGCGCAGCATGTCCCTCATGGTGCGGGAATCATCGACCGTGAGAACCGTACGCGTCACGATTCAGCTCCTTGGAATTCCGCCGAGAGGAGCGCCCTTTCGGCGCCGAAAAGACGGGTGGTTTCGACAAAGGCCTCGGAAGGCCCCTTAATGGAGAAGAGTTGGCCGTCCTGATCCCAGGCCTTGCGGGCGGCCAGCAGAACCTGCAGGCACAGACCACCGAGGCGACGGACCTGGTCGGCTTCCACGGTGATCGCCGCGCCGCGACGCTCCAGGAGGGCGGCCTTCAGAGGGGCCGCGGCCTTGAGATCCAGGGTTTCAGGCAGCGCGATCGCGGCGGCCATCAGAATTCCTCCCAACCATCCGTAGCGGGGGCTTGAGCGACCGCCGCCGAACCACTGCTCCGGCCCGGACGGGCGAAGGTGTTCAGGCGAGCCTGTTGCTCGGCCACCGGGTTGCGCGCCGGAGCGTGCTGACCCGCGTCGGCCATGGCCGGACGGGCGTAATTCGAAGCGCCGTTACCCACCTGGAAGCGGGCCATCAGGCGGACCAGTTCGCCGGTCTCACCCTTCAGCGAGTGCGTCGCGGCGGTCGATTGCTCGACCATGGCGGCGTTCTGCTGCGTGACCTGATCCATCTGGTTCACGGCGGTGTTCACTTCGTTCAGACCGGTCGCCTGCTCGGCGGCCGAGGCCGCGATCTCGGTGACCAGGGCGTCGATCTCACCAACCTTCGCCACGATCCGTTGCAGCGCCTCGCCCGTCTGGCCGACCAGGCTGACGCCTTGGCTGACCTGCTGGGTCGAGCTGGAGATCAGAGCCTTGATCTCCTTGGCCGCTTCGGCCGAACGCTGAGCCAGGGCGCGAACTTCCTGGGCGACGACCGCGAAGCCGCGGCCCGCTTCACCCGCACGCGCGGCTTCGACGCCAGCGTTCAGGGCCAGGAGGTTGGTCTGGAAGGCGATTTCGTCGATCACGCCGATAATCTGGCTGATCTGCTTGGACGAGTTTTCGATCTCGCCCATGGCCGACACTGCCTGATGAACGACCTGGCCGCTATGCGTCGCTTCGCCACGCGTCGTCGAGACCACGTCCGAGGCTTGGCGAGCGCCCGAGGCCGTGCGGCGCACGGTGGCGGTCAGCTCATCCAGGGCGGCGGCGGTCTCTTCCAGACTGGCGGCCTGTTGTTCCGTACGGCGCGACAGATCGTCCGAGGCGTGGGCGATTTCGTCGGCGCCGGTGCGCAGGCCGTCCGTCGAGGCGGCGATGACCTTCATCGTCTCCTGCAGCGAGCCCATGGCGCCGTTGAAGTCGGTCTTCAGCTTGGCGTAGTCGCCCGGGAAGTCGGCGGTGACGCGGAACGTCAGGTCGCCCGAGGCCAGCTTCTCCAGGCCCTCGGCCAGGCTGCTGACGACGGTCGAGGCTTCCTTGGCCGAGGCGGCCGCGGCGGCTTCCTTGGCGCGGCGTTCGTCGGCCGTGAGGGCGGCCGACTTTTCCTGCTCGGCGCGCAGCGTATCCAAGTGCAGCTGGTTGTCGCGGAAGACCTTCAGAGCCGAGACGATGGCGCCCAGCTCGTCGCCGCGCGTCAGCTTCTCCAGATCGATGGCGTTGTCGCCCTTCGACAGCTTGTCGGTGGCGCCGGCGATGTCGTTGATCGACTTGCGGGTCGTCATGACCGTGAACCAGGCCAGACCACCGACGGCGGCCAGGGTGATCAGCGACATGACGATCGTGACGCTCATCGCGGCCGTGGCTTCAGCCTGGCGCTTGGTCGTCTCGGTTTCGATCCGCTTGTTGGCGACGGCGACGACCTGGTCGAGCAGGCCGGTCATCTTCGCGTACTGTTCCTCGAACGGCGCGATGAAGCCGACGGCCATGCCGAAGTCGACGCCGATCATGCCCGACACGGTGTCGATGGCGCTGCGGCATTCTTCGAGCGACTTGATCAGCTCGGCGATCTTGGGTTGTTCGGCGGCGGGGAGCTTGGCCTTGAGCGCGGCCAGGTCCTTCTTCACCGAGTCGGTCTCTTTCAGGATCGCCGCCATGCGGGCGTCGTTCCCGCCCACATCGATGTTGCCCGCCTTGTGGGTCAGCACCGTGTAGAGCTCGCCGTTGATGTTCGAGATGCGCTTGGAGATCTTTTGGATCTCCATGTTCTGGCGCATGTCGCTTTCAACGACCTGTTTCAGAGCGGCCGACTGGCTCTTCTGAACAACGATGGCGCCGCCCGCCATCAAGGCCAGCATCAGCAATGCGAATGCCGGTGCGAAGCCGATCTTTATAATCAACGGCAAATCGACGAGACGAATCCGTTTCATCGCGAGGTCCCCTCCAACCAGCGCTCCGTCCCACGGATCGCCAACATGAGAGGGGATAATCCCCATAGAGTCCTAACAGACTCTGACTTGGTAAACGCCAATTCGACATAATAGTTCGAGGTGGTGTCGAACGGGTCGTTTCGTCGCAGGCCCGCGCGCGGCGAATCTATAAAGACAGGAGCACCTCGCGAGAGTCGGACGGCCGCTCGCGGATGGTTACCTGGCAGTAAACCTTCAATATTCTTCGCCGACTCAGATTCTCTTAACTTGAACCTGCGAAAAGGCTCCTGCGTCCGGTTGGCGCAGCGTCCACAGGACGGGACATCTTTACTAGGAGCAGCGGGATGAAATATCCGATCGCTATTGCCGCGGGAATCGCTGGCAGCTTTTTCGTCGTTCAGGCCGCTTCGGCCGCCGGCGGTTTCGAAGACCAAATGGGCCGTTGCCTGCAGCAGTTCGCGAACACCCGCGACGCCGCGCAGGTGATGCTGGAATGCAGCGCCGCCGACGGCAAGCTGTCGGACTGCAAGGTCGTCGACAACAGCGCCGCTGGTAAGGGCTTCGACAAGGCCGCCATGTGCATCGCCGAAAAGCTCCCGATGGGCGCGAAGACCGGCACCGTGAAGGTTCCGTTCCGCTTCCCGGGCGGCGCGTAAGCTTCTTCTCCGCTCAGGGGAAACAAAACGCCCTCGCCGACTCGGTCGGCGGGGGCGTTCTGCTGTCTGGAGACCGCCGAACACCTTCGCGCCCTATACTCTAGAACTCTTCCCACTCATCCTTGATCGCCACGGCGGCATTGCCGCGGGCGACCGGCGCAGAGGCGCCCGGACGAACGGTGGGACGGGCGGCGGGGCGAACCGGAGGCGCGGCGCGCGTGGGCTCGGGCCTGCTCACGGCGACGGCCTGGCTGGCGCCAGAAACCCGGAAACTGGCCACCTGCTTGATCAGTTCGGCGGTCTGACCCTTGAGGGAGTGGGTCGCGGCCGTCGTCTGCTCCACCATGGCGGCGTTCTGTTGCGTGACCTGGTCCATCTGATTGACGGCCGTGTTCACTTCATTGAGGCCCTGGGCCTGCTCCTGGGCCGAGGACGAGATCTGGACGATCAGCTCGTCGATCTCGGCCACCTTGGCGACGATGCCGCGCAGGGCTTCGCCGGTCTGACCCACCAGACCCACTCCGCGATCGACCTGGGCGGTCGAGTTGGCGATCAGGGTCTTGATCTCTTTGGCAGCGTCGGCCGAACGCTGGGCCAGGGCCCGGACTTCTTGCGCGACGACCGCGAAGCCGCGACCCGCTTCCCCCGCCCGCGCGGCTTCGACGCCCGCGTTCAGGGCCAGCAGGTTGGTCTGGAAGGCGATCTCGTCGATCACCCCGATGATGTTGCCGATCTCGCGCGAGCTCGTTTCGATCTCGCCCATGGCCGAGACGGCCTGGTCGACGACGACGCCCGAGCGCTCGGCCTCGGCCTTGGCGCCGGCGACGACGTCCTGGGCCTGCTTGGCGCCCGACGCCGTGCGGCGGACGGTCGAGGTGATCTCGTCGAGCGCCGCGGCGGTCTCTTCCAGGCTGGCGGCCTGCTGCTCGGTGCGGCGCGACAGGTCGTCGGCGGCGACGCCGATCTCGTCGGTGCCCGAGCGGATGCCGTTGGTGGCTTCCGACACCCGGCTCATCGCCTGCTCGAGAATGCCGACCGCGTTGTTGAAGTCGTCCTTCAGCTTCTGGAAGTCTGGCGTCACCTCGGCGCTCAGGCGGCCGACCAGGTCGCCCTGGGCCAGGCGGTCCAGCGCGTCGCCCAGGGCCTGGACAACGGCCTTCTGGCTGGCCTCGTTGGCCAGGCGCGTGCTTTCCAGACGCTGCCGCTCGGCCTCGATGGTCTCCAGATAGATCGAGATGGCGAAGTCCATGTCCAGCATAATCGCCTTGATCAGGCTGCTGACCGCGTCGCCGGCCTTGGCGGGGTCGCCCTTGGCCATGAAGCCCTTTGGCCACTGCTCGTCGATCACGGCGCGGATCAGGTGCTCGCTGACCGTCGCATAGCCGCCGATGTACCAGCGCGGCTCCAGGCCGATGCGGGCATGGGTCTGGCCGATGGTGCGCACGGCCTTGACGTAGGTCTCGTCGAACTCGGCGCGCGAGATCAGGTCCCAGTGCGACTGCTGGCGGCCCGAGGCGGCCTGCATGTGCTTCTCGTCGCCGAAGAACTTGCGGGTTTCCGGGGTCGAGCGGACCTTGGCGTAGAAGGCGTCCAGCGCCGGGCCGATGGTCTTGCGGATGACGGGCTGCAGATCACGCAAGGCGCCACGCGCCTTGTCGTCCAGGCCCATGAACGCCACTCGTTCGTTGATCGCGTGATCCTGGCTCAAGGCCGCCCCCGTTTCAAAATGCGGGAGCAGGCTCGTCTGGCATGCTTAATGCCAACTTAAATATTCGCGCCCGACTGGCGGCAAGGTGACGCACACGGTGTGGGGGCGAGCAGACACAACCAAATAGCGATGTTCTTGAAAACCTTTGCGTAGACTGAGGAATTCGTCCCCCCACGCGACATTCCAGCACGATTATGCTTGCGACATCCTGCCGCAGTGTCCGAGCGCCCTAGCCTCCCCGTTTCAGGGTTTCGCGGGCGATGACCAGTTGCTGGATCTGGCTGGTGCCCTCGTAGATCCGGAAAATCCGCACGTCGCGGTACAGCCGCTCGATTCCATAGTCGGCGACATAGCCGGCCCCGCCGAACACCTGCACCGCGCGATCGGCCACGCGGCCGACCATCTCCGAGGCGAACAGCTTGGAGGCCGCCGCCTCCAGGGTGACGCCGACGCCGGCGTCGCGCTTGCGGGCCGTGTCGAGGACCAGGGCCTTCGCAGCCAGCGCCTCGGTCTTGCTGTCGGCGATCATCGCCTGGATCAGCTGGAAGCTGGCGATCGGCTGGCCGAACTGCTTGCGCTCGCTGGCATAGGCCACGCAGTCGGCGATCAGCCGCTCGGCCACACCCACGCAGACGGCGGCGATGTGCAGGCGGCCGCGATCCAGCACCTGCATGGCGACCTTGAAGCCCTCGCCCTCCTCGCCCAGGCGGTTCTCGACCGGCACACGGACATTGTCGAAGGTGACGTCGTGGATGTGGGCGCCCTGCTGGCCCATCTTCTTCTCGGGCTTGCTCACGGAGAGCCCCGGTAGGCCGCTCGGCACCAGGAAGGCCGAGACCCCGCCCCCGCCCTTCACGTCGGGATTGGTGCGGGCCATCACCGTGAACAGCGAGGCCTTGCCGGCGTTGGTGATGTAGCGCTTGGCGCCGTTCAGGACGTAGTGGTCGCCTTCCAGCGTGGCGCGGGTCTGCACGGCGGCGCTGTCGGAGCCGGCTTCCGGCTCGGTCAGGGCGAAGGAGGTGATGGTCTCACCGGACGCTATGCCTTCCAGCCACTTGGCCTTCTGGGCGTCGTTGCCGAACATGACGAGGCCCTGGCTGCCGATGCCGACATTGGTGCCGAACACCGAGCGGAAGGCCGGCGAGGCGCGGCCCAGCTCGATGGCCACCAGCGCCTCTTCCTCCATGTTGAGGCCCAGGCCGCCGTATTCTTCGGGGATGGAGAGGCCGAAGAGGCCGAGGGCCTTCATCTCCTCGATCACGTCGGCCGGGACGGCGTCGTCCTCGGCGACCTTGGCCTCGATGGGGCGCAGGCGCTCGGCCACGAAGCGCGCCACCGTCTCGAGCAGTTGCTCGCGGGTTTCCAGATCGAGGGCCATGCGCTTCTCCCGGTCAAACACTTGTTTTGACCGGGACTGTAGCGACGGCTTCGGAGAATGGAAGCCTTACCCTGCGGCCTTCTCGGCTTGCGCCAGCACACTCTTGCGGACGCCATAGGCGAAGTAGACCACCGCCCCGATGATGTGGGCGTACAGGAAGTAGGTCTGGGTCTTCACCGGCAGGCTGTAGAACAGATACAGGCACCCCAGGATGCCCAGGGGCGCGACGACCTGCCAGATCGGCGTGGAGAACACCCGCGGACGGTTCGGCTCGCGCAGCCGCAGCACGATCACCGAGGCGCCGACGGCGATGAAGGCCGCCAGGGTGCCGGCATTGGCCAGCTCGGCGATGTCCTTCAGCGACAGGAAGCCCGACAGCACCGCCGACAGGGCGCCGGTCAGCAGGGTCATCAGCACCGGCGTGCCGGTCTTGGCGTTCACCCGCGACAGGGCGCGCGGCAGCAGGCCGTCGCGGGCCATGACGAAGAAGATCCGGCTCTGGCCGTACATGAAGGCCAGGATCACGGTCGGCAGGGCGACGACGGCGGCCAGGGCCACCAGCTGGGCCATCTTGCCGTGCTGCAGGCTCTCCAGGATGAAGACCAGCGGCGCTTCGCTCTTGGAGAACACCTCGGTGCGCGAGGCGCCGATCGAGGCGGCGGCGACGATCATGTAGATGGCCGTGCAGGCGGCCATCGAGCCGACGATGCCGATGGTCAGGTCGCG
This sequence comes from Caulobacter sp. GW821-FHT11E11, assembly GCF_058808315.1. Taxonomy (NCBI): domain Bacteria; kingdom Pseudomonadati; phylum Pseudomonadota; class Alphaproteobacteria; order Caulobacterales; family Caulobacteraceae; genus Caulobacter; species Caulobacter sp. GW821-FHT11E11. Next base: position 766,135 of record NZ_JBXARO010000001.1, on the reverse strand, counting down.
CTTGGGGTTCTTGGTCTCCTCGGCGGCGGTCGACACCGCGTCGAAGCCGTAGAAGGCGAAGAAGATCAGGCTGGCGGCGGCCATCACGCCGACCTTGGCGGCGTCCGGGCCCGCGCCGGCGGGGACATGGGCCTGGAAGCCGCTCGGCATGAACGGGGTGAAGTGGCTGGCGTCGAAGGCCGGCAGGCACAGGGCCACGAAGATGATCAGGGCGATGATCTTCACGAACACCAGGACCATGTTGACCGTGGCGCTCTCGCGGGTGCCCAGGGCCAAGAGGCCCGCCACCGCCATCGAGATGATCACGGCCGGCAGGTTGACGACGCCGCCCTGGTGGGGACCGGCCAGCAGATAGTCGGGGAAGCCGGCGGCCGCGAACAGGCCGTGGGCGTGGGCCGACCAGCCGACGGCGACCGCCGCGCAGACCAGGGTGTATTCCAGGATCAGGCTCCAGCCCACGAACCAGGCGACCGGCTCGCCCATGGCCGCGTAGCTGTAGGTGTAGGCGCTGCCCGCCGCCGGCATCAGGGTCGACAACTCGGCGTAGCAGAGCGCGGCGCAGGCGCAGACCGCGCCCGCGATCAGGAACGACAGGATCACGCCCGGCCCGGCCAGGCCCGCGCCCACGCCGGTCAGGGTGTAGATGCCGGTGCCGACGATGGCCCCGACGCCCAGGGCCACCAGGTGGTACCAGCTCAGGGTCTTTTTCAGCTGGTGGCTGTCCGCGTGTCCCGCGGTGATGGTGTCGATCGCCTTGCGGCGCGTCCAGAAGCTCAAGGAAGGTCCCTCCGACTCGTGAACGGGACCATGGAGCCGCTTTCGTGCTCCGCCAAGCCTTGATTGTTAGAAGAAAATTCTCGTCAGGGCGTAGGCCAGGACGGCGACGGCGACTGTGACCGTTCCCAACATCAGGGCCAGCTTCGGCTTGACCTCCAGCAGGGCCTTGGGACCGAGCTTGGCCGAGATCGCGCTGACGCCGGCCAGCAGCAGAAAGCTGGAGCAAGCCATAAGCGTGGAGACCAGGGCGGCAGGGATGAGGTTCAGCCCGCGCGCGGCGGCAAGGGCGAAAAAGCCCAGCACGAACAGCGGCGGGGCTTTCAGGCCTGAAACGACGCCGCCTTCCTTGCTGCGCATCAGCATGAAGCCGATCAGCATCACCGCCGGGCCCAGCCAGACGATGCGGGCCAGCTTGGCCAGGGCCGCCGTGCTGGCGGTCTCGGGCGACACCGAGGCGCCCGCGCCGGCCACCTGGGCGACGTCGTGGATGGAGAGGCCGAAGAACACGCCGGCCTGGTGGGCGGTCAGGCCCAGGGCGTTGGCAAGCGGCGGATAGGCCAGCATGGCGACGGTCGAGAGCAGGTTCACGCCGACGATGACCAGGGCGGTCGTGCGCTGGTTGGCGGGGCTGGCGGGCGCGGCTTGCGAGGCGGCCAGGGCGGCCGAGGCGCCGCAGATCGAGCAGGCGGCGGCGGCGATCAGAGCTTCGGCGAACGGCAGGCCCAGCGCCACGCCGGCGGCCGCGCCGATGGCGAGCCCCCCGAGCACCACGACGCCGCTGGCCAGGATGGCCGGCCCCCCCAGGGCGGCGAACTCGGCCCAGCTGATCTGGGCGCCCATCATGGCCACGCCCAGGCGCAGACCCGGCTTGGCGAAAACATCGAGACCCGCGCCCAGCTGCGCCTGCAGGCCCAGCGCGCCCAGCATCATGCCCAGCACCACCGCGATCAGCGGCGCGGGGGCGTGCAGGCTCGTGGCCAGCAGCTTGGCCAGCACCGCCAGCAGCACCCCGGCCACGAGGCCAGGGCCCAGGCGGCCGGCGCTCAGCTTGAGCGTGGCCGAGGTCATCCGCGAACGGTCTCGCCGGCGGTGAAGTGCTTGTCGGCGCGCTCACAGCGGTTCGACAGCCGCTCGTTCAGGCGGCGGACCGTCTGGCTGCCAGTGCGCTCGAAGGCGAAGGGCAGGATGCCGTGGACGATGCAGGCCAGACCCGCGCCCAGCAGGGTGAAGCCGAAGCTCCAGGCCACGCCCATGTGCTCGCCATAGCTTTCGCCGACAGCCTTCGGGTGACGGGTGAACGACAGGTCCATGGACGCCTCGCGGGGTTACCGAGGCTCCCTAGGATGGCGAGGATTCGAAGAAAGGCATTACTGGATTGCGCGTCGATCCGAGCGTAGAGAGAATTCCATTCTTCGATTACGGGGTTCTGGAGATGATCGATCTCGATCAAATCGATCGGCGCATCCTGGCCATTCTCCAGGAAGACGCCACGGTCGCCATCGCCGACATGGCCGAGCGGGTCGGCCTGACCCAGACGCCGTGCTGGAAACGGGTCAAGCGCCTGCAGGACGCCGGCGTCATCACCGCCCGTGTCGCCCTGCTGGACCGCGAGGCCCTGGATCTGGGCCTCACTGTCTTCGTGGCCGTGAAGACCGGTCGCCACGACGAGGACTGGCTGGAGACCTTCGCGGCCGGCGCTCGCGCCCTGCCGGAAGTGGTCGAGTTCTACCGGATGAGCGGCGACGTCGACTATCTGCTCAAGGTCGTGGTCCGCGACATCGCCGCCTATGATCGCTTCTACAAGCGCCTGATCGCCACCGCGCCGCTCACCGACGTCTCGTCCAGCTTCGCGATGGAGCAGATCAAGTTCACGACGGCCCTGCCGATCTGCCCGACCTAGATCTGTCGTGAGCCTGTCACCGACCGCGTTCAACTAGGCGCGGCTTTGGTGGAGTGACGGCTCATGGATGCGACCCGGCGTGGACTTCTGATCGGCGGCGCGGCGCTCGCGCCTTCGCTGGCCCTGGCCGAGACCTCAGTCGACCCGACCGCCCCGCCAGCCATCCGCGCCCATCTGGGCGTCACCGAGAGCCCGTTCGGCCCCGCCCCCGCCGCCCGCAAGGCCGCCGCCGACGCTCTCTTGGAAACGCCTTACTACGCCTGGGCGCTGGAGCCGCCGCTGGTCAAGCTGATCGCCCAGCGCGATGGCCTGCAGCCCGCGCAGGTCGGCCTGTGCAACGGCTCGCTGGAAGCCCTGTCGCTGCTGTCGACGGCCTTTGGCAAGACCGGCCCGGTCGTCTCGGCCCAACCCAGCTACGCCACGCCCCTGCTCTATGCCGAGCGCCAGGGCGCCAAGCTGGAATGGGTCCCGCTGGCCGCCGACCAGCAGATCGACCTGCCGGCCCTAGCCGCCCGCGCTCAAGCGACCAACGCCGGCGCGGTCTATGTCTGCAATCCCAACAACCCGACCGGCCTGCTGCTGGACGCCGACGCCCTGCGCGCCTTCTGCATCGAGGTCGCCAAGACCCGGCCGGTGATCGTCGACGAGGCCTATATCGAGATCAGTCCCGATCCGGTGCGCAACTCGATGATGGACCTGGTCCGCGAAGGCCACGACGTGATCGTCGCCCGCACCTTCTCCAAGGTCTACGGCATGGCCGGCCTGCGCGTGGGCTTCATCGCCGCCCGCCCCGACCGGGTGAAGACGCTCAAGAGCATGATCCCGACCCACAAGGGCCGTCCGGGCCTGGCGGCGGCGGCGGCCTGCTATGGCGACCAGGCCTATCTGGCCGGCGCCACGGCCTATCTCGAGGGCTGCCGGAAGAAGATCTACGCGATCTGTCAGGCCAATGGCCTGAAGTCCCTTCCCTCGCACGGCACCTATGTCTTCGTCGACTGCGGCAAGCCGAACCTGGCCTTCCAGAGGACCCTGGCGGCGATGGGCGTCGAGGTGAGGGTGTTCGACAGCCCCGCCCACCCGACCTGGATCCGCGTCGGCACCGCCAGCCCGGCCGAGTTGGACTATTTCGCAGGCGTGCTGCCCAAGGCCCTCAAGGCCTAGGCGGGCTGGCGGGAACGCCCTATTGGTCAGACCTCGTCTGATCAGTGACCTGTCATGCCTGTTGTCGAAATGCCCGTTGGCGAAATGAGTGGGGTCGACGCCGACCGCTTCCACGCCGAGATCATCCCGGCCGCCCAGCCGGTGGTGTTCCGGGGCCTGGTCGCGCACTGGCCGGCGGTTCAGGCCGCGCGCCAGGGCGACGAGGCCCTGTTCGACTACCTCGCCCGTTTCGACCGCCAGGAGCCTGTCGGCGCCCTGATCGCCCCGCCCGAGGCCGCCGGGCGGTTCTTCTACAATGACGACCTGAGCGGCTTCAATTTCCAGGGCGGCCGCGCGCGGTTGTCCAAGAGCTTCGAGTTCCTGCTGGCCAATCGCGAGGTCGAGCGGCCCGCGACCCTGGCCGCCCAGTCGATCTCGACCCGCGCCCACCTGCCGGGCTTCAGCGACGAGAATGTCTCGCCGCTGCTGGCGCCCGACGTCGAGCCGCTGTTGTGGCTGGGCAACCGGGTGATCGTCGCCGCCCACCAGGATCCATACGAGAACCTGGCCTGCGTCGTGGCCGGCCGCCGCCGCTTCACCCTGTTCCCGCCGGAAGCCATCGCCGACCTCTATATCGGCCCGTTCGAAAAGACCCCCGGCGGCCCACCGATCAGCATGGTCTCGTTCGACGAGCCAGACCTGGAGCGCTACCCGAACTTCGCCCGCGCCCTGGACGTCTCCCAGGTGGTCGAGCTGGAGCCCGGCGACGCGCTCTACATCCCGTATCTGTGGTGGCACCACGTGCGCTCGCTGGAGCCGGTGAACCTGCTGACCAACTACTGGTGGGCCAGCGAGGCGGCCGGACGCGGCCAGGCCATGGACGCCTTCCTGCACGCCGTGCTGGCCCTGCGCGCCCTGCCGCCGCACCAGCGGGCCGCGTGGAAGAGCACCTTCGACCACTACATCTTCGGCGACCCCGACACAGCGACGTCGCATCTGCCGAACAACGTCCACGGCATGCTGGGCGAACTCAACGAAGAGGACGCCAAGCGCATCCGCCAGATGCTGGGGAAAAAGCTCTCCGGTTGACGGCGAGCCGCCGGCGTGGCTCAACTTTCGGTTATGAAAAACGCTCGCCGCACGCTGTCGCTTCTGGCCGCCGCCGTCACCGTGGGCGCGGTCGGCATCCAACAAGTCCGCGCCGCCGCGACGGTCGAGGCCGACTATTACAGCCCGCTGGAAGCGTTCGGCGACGTCTGCATCAAGTCGACCGACCACGGCGAGATGCTGCGCAAGGTCAGGATCAAGGGCTGGGAACCCCTCCAGGGCGACGCCGTCCCGGCGATGGTGCGCGGCAATGACGTCGTCCGCCTCGCCGAGGTGCGCCGAGGCCAGATCGCCGGCCAGCCCGTGATCCTGACGGTCGGGGACTATACCGGCACGTCGTACTGCGAGGTCTACTTTCCCTCGACCGACACCGCCGCCATGCAGAAGCAGCTGCGCTACATGAAGGTGCTGGGCTCGCCGCTCAGTCTGCCGGACTTCAAGGGTCCGCTGAACGTCCCCGAAGGCTGGAGCGCCATCGGCTGGCATCGCGTGGTCGGCCAGGATTGGCGCGCCGTGCACTACAGCTTCGACCCCGACGGCCAGGGTCCGAATGCGGCCTGGCAGTCGATCGAAATCACTCGGAAGAGCTAAGGCCGTCTATTCCGGCCAGAGGTCCTGGATGTCGCCCTTGCGGTTCAACATGTGGGTGGCGCGCTTGATGACCTGTAGCAGGCGCTCTTTCCGGCCGTCCTTGTCGTAGGTCAGGGTCGAGCGGGCCAGGCCTTCCAGCATGAAGCGGGCGAGGTCGCGGCTGGCCTGGAAGCGCGGGCCGGCGCCGGCGTGCAGGATCTTCACCAGATCGTCGCCGGCCTGGGCGCGGTCGAACTCGGCCTGGGCCGGGGCCAGCAGGGCGTGGATGGCCGGATCGGTGCGGCCGGCGGCCTCCAGCTCGGCGAAGGCCATGAACGGGACCGAGTGCAGCAGGTCCCAGTAGCTGTCGATCGCGTGCTCGGTGACGTCGGCGCCGCTGGGCACGCTGCCGGCGGCGGTGCGGAACAGGGTCGAGCGCTCGGCCTGGATATGGGCCACGGCGGCCTCGACCAGGGCCTCGCGGGTCGGGAAATGGTAGAGCATCGCCCCGCGCGTCAGGCCGGCCGCATCGGCGATCGCCGGGTTGGTGGCGGCATGATAGCCGATCTCGGCGATCAGGCGCATCGCCTGGTCCAGAATCCGCGCACGGGTCTTCTGCGACTTCGGGGTGTCCTTGGCGAGGCGAGCGGCGTCCATCGGGGTGACTTAGTGCGGTCGATGTTGCACCGCAACAGCTAGCCCAACCCCAAGCGGCAAAAGGGGTTGCTATTGCGTCCAGTTTTTTGACGACTGCGCTGAAATTGAGCAGTTCACGGGCTTACGTGGGGGAGGCTGAACCGCGACAACGGCAAATCGGCCGCACCACCATTTCATTAAAGCGACACGCAATCAGCTTAATCGCCAGCCGTTGGCCGCTATCTTCCGATCCGGGGACGGACTGATATCGCGGCGCCACAACGGGGGTTCGACCATGAGCGCCGACGTCGCCGTTCGCCGCTACCGTTCCGTCTTCATCAGCGACCTGCACCTGGGCACGCGCGGCTGCCAGGCAGAGCTGCTGCTGGACTTCATCCGGCATATCGAGTGCGAGAAGCTGTATCTGGTCGGTGACATCATCGACGGCTGGAAGCTACGCAGCGGCTGGTTCTGGCCCCAGGCCCACAACGACGTGGTCCAGAAGATCCTGCGCATGGCCCGCAAGGGCACCGAGGTCATCTACGTCCCCGGCAATCATGACGACCGCATCCGCGACTTCTGCGGCGTCCACTTCGGCGGCGTCATCGTGGCCCGCGACGTGATCCACGAGACGGCTGACGGCAAGCGCTACCTGGTTGTCCACGGCGACGAGTTCGACGGCGTCGTCCAGCACGCCAAGTGGCTCGCCTTCCTCGGGGATTGGTCCTATAGAACCATCCTCATGCTGAACACTGTGGTGAATCGCCTTCGGCGTCGCCTGGGGTTCGGTTACTGGAGTCTCTCGGCCTATCTGAAGGTCAAGGTGAAGAACGCGTTGCATTTCATCGAGAACTTCGAGGCCGCCGTGGCCGACGAAGCTCGGCGTCGGGGGGTGGACGGCGTGATCTGTGGTCACATCCACAAGGCCGAGATGCGTGACATCGACGGCATCCGCTACATCAACGACGGCGACTGGGTCGAAAGCTGCACGGCCCTGGCCGAGCACGCCGACGGTCATCTCGAGATCCTGGAATGGGCCAAGCTGCGGTCGTGGTCGGTGATCGATCGCGCGCGTTCGACAACCGCCTCAGCTGCTGACGGGATCGAAGAGCCGTTGCCGGAGCCTGCCGCCGCCTGATGCGAATTCTGCTTGCGACCGATGCCTGGGAACCTCAAGTCAACGGGGTGGTCCGCACCCTGAGCCGGGTGACCGAAGAACTGCGCGCCCTGGGCCACGAGGTCGACGTCGTCAGTCCGGAACAGTTCCCGACCTTCCCGCTGCCGACCTATCCCGAGATCAAGCTGGCCATCGGCGCCTACGAGCCGGTGCAGGAGCGCTTCAAGTCGTTCGAGCCCGAGGCGATCCACATCGCCACCGAGGGTCCGATCGGCCTGGCCGCCCGTCGCATCTGCCTGGAATGGAAGCTGCCGTTCACGACCAGCTACCACACCAAGTTCCCCGAGTACGTCTCGGCCCGCCTGCCGCTGCCGCTGGCGGCCGGCTACACCTACATGCGCTGGTTCCACAAGCCGTCGGGCCGCCTGATGGTGGCCACGCCGACCATGCGCGACGAACTGGCCAAGCACGGCTTCCGCAACCTGTCGCCCTGGTCGCGCGGCGTCGACACCGACATCTTCAAGCCGCGCGTGGCAGGCGATCCCGACATCTTCGAGGGCCTGGCCCGTCCGATCTTCCTCAATGTTGGCCGCGTGGCCGTCGAGAAGAACATCGAGGCCTTCGCCAGCCTGGACCTGCCCGGCACCAAGGTCGTCATCGGCGACGGCCCGCAGCGCGAAGAGCTGGCCGAGAAATATCCCGAGGTGAAGTTCCTGGGCGCCAAGTTCGGTGACGAACTGGGCCGCTACTTCGCCGGCGCGGACGTCTTCTGCTTCCCGTCCCTGACCGACACCTTCGGCCTGGTGATCCTGGAAGCCATGGCCGCCGGCGTGCCCGTGGCGGCCTTCTCGGCCCCTGGCCCGGTGGACATCATCCCCGGCTCCAACGCCGGCGTCCTGGCCCCCGGCCAGACCGACGGCCTGAAGGAAGCCTGCCTGGCGTGCCTGGACCTCGACCGCGTCGTGGTCCGCAAGTTCGCCGAGAAGTTCTCGTGGCGCTCCTGCGCCGAGGAATTCTACCGCAACCTCCAGCCCTATCCCGAGCCGGAGAAGACGCGGTTCTGGCGGCGTCTGCGCCGTCTGGCGCGCCTGCGGAAGAAGACGGCGGCCTAGGCGCCGCCCGCCCCGTCTTCGGGCGGTTTCGCCCGATAGCCCGCGCGCTCGAACGCCTCGCCGACCAGGTGCATGAAACCCACGCCGTAGACGATGGGCGCCATCCCCAGCAGCGTGACGGCCAGGGACCGTGCGTATCGCGCCGTGTCGCTGAAGCCCGAAAGGGCGAACACGAAGGTGGTGGCCCCGACGGCCAGGCCCACGATGCTCAGGGTCGGCAGAACGGCGTCACGCGCCGCGCGCCGGCCGATCGCCCTGCGCGCCTCGGGCGGCGCCGCCGCCCGTATCTCGGCCAGGCGCTGACGTAAGCCCACCTACCCCTCCAGGTCGCCCTTCTTGCGCTTGCACGGCTTGACGATGACCTTGTCGATCCGCGAGCCGTCCATGTCGACGATCTCCAGGTCGAAGGCGCCGATCTCAAGGTGTTCGCCTTCGGAGGGGATGCGGCCCAGGCGGTCCAGGATCAGGCCGGCCACGGTGTGATAGCCGCCATCGGCCTCGAAGTTCTCGCCCAGGTGATCGTTCAGTTCCTGGATGTCCAGGCGGGCGTCGATCAGCCAGCTGCCGTCGTCGCGGCGGATGATGCGCTTCTCGTCGTCGGCGTGGTCCTCGGGGAAGTCGCCGGCGATCATTTCCAGCAGGTCCAGGGGCGTGATCGCGCCCTGCAGCGAGCCGAACTCGTCGACGACCAGGGCCATGTGCAGGCTGGTCTGTTTGAAGACCGCCAGGGCCTTGAGCAGCGACATGGTCTCGGGGATGGCCACCGGCTGCTGCACGTGGGCCTTCAGGTCCAGGGGCTCATTCGAAAGGCAGGCGTCCAGCAGGTCCTTCTTGAGCACCACGCCGATGTCGCCGTCGAGATCGTCCTCGGTGGCCACCAGGATGCGCGAGTGGGCGCTGGCGCGGATCTCGCTGAGGACGGTCTCGGGGCTGTCGGCCAGCGACACCCAGAAGAGGTCGCGGCGCGGGGTCATCGCCACGCGCACGGGGCGGTCGCCCAGGCGCAGCACCTCGTTGATCATCGCCCGCTCCTCGGGCTCGATCAGGCCAGCGTCGGCGCCTTCGGCCAGGACCGCTTCCATCTCCTCGGTAGTGACGCCGTTGTTACGCTCGTCGCGCACGCCCATCAGCTTGAGGACGGCGGCGGTCGAGACGGTCAGTAGGGTCACGAACGGGCGCAGCACCATGGCCACCACGGCCAGGAACGGCGACATCTTGCGGGCGATGACGTCGGGGAACATCAGGGCTAGGCGCTTGGGCACCAGCTCGCCCAGGATCACCGAGACATAGGTCAGGCCGATGACCACGATCGTCGTGGCGATGGCTTCGGAATATTTGGCCAGGGCCGGGACGCTGGTCTCGAGCCAGGTATCCAGCGCCGCGGCGATGGTGGCCTGGCCGTAGGCGCCGGCGAAGATGCCGATCAGCGTGATGCCGACCTGGACGGCCGACAGGAAGCGCGTCGGGTGCTCGGCCATGTCGAGGGCCAGCCTGGCGCCCCTGTCTCCCCGCTCGGCGAAGCCTTGCAGGCGAGCCTTGCGGGCCGAGACGACGGCCAGCTCGGACATGGAGAAAACCCCGTTCAACAGAACGAGGAGGAAGACGACGGCGAGCGCGACGAGAATCATGGCCCTGCAGGGTCAAGGACGCGGGCCCGGACGGCGACCGCGGCGCGGGCGTGGGGAGGCCCGGCGGGTTCACTATACAAAGAAAAACGCCGCGGCCCATAGGACCGCGGCGCTCATCATACTTTGAAGTCTTCCAGGTCGCCGATTAGGCGGCCGGACGCGGCATCGTGGTCTTCTTGGCGACCACGTCCTTCTGGGCCTGGTGCTGGCCGGGGGGCAGCGGGATCAGACCGCGGCCTTGCAGGTAGCCGCCACGGCCCGTCGCGGCGTCCGAGGTGAACTCCTTCAGGAAGTCTTCCAGGCCCGGGGTCACGCCGATGTTGGCCTTCTTCACGTAGATGAAGAGGGTGCGCGACAGCGGATACGAACCGTCCGAGATCGTCTGGGCCGACGGCTTCACGCCGTTGACCGAGGCGCCCTTGATCTTGTCCATGTTCTCTTCGAGGTACGACCAGCCGAAGACGCCGACCGAACCCGGGGTCTTGGTCAGGGTGCCGACGATGGCGTTGTCGTTTTCACCGGCGTCGATCCAGCCGTCGCCGCGCAGCGGGTCGACCAGACCCTTGAACTTCTTCTCGTTGTCCGAGCGGATCGCGTCCAGGGTCGGATACTTGCGGGCGCCGGCCTCGATGGCCAGTTCCACGAAGGCGTCGCGGGTGCCCGACGTGGGCGGCGGGCCGTAGACTTGGATGCGGTTGCCCGGCAGGCCGCCGGCGACGTCGTCCCAGTTCTTGTTCGGGTTGGCCACGAACTGGCCGCCCTTCAGGACCGTCTTCGAGAGACCCATGTAGAGGTTCTCGGTCTTGAAGTTGTAGTCAGCGCCGTCCTTGTCGGTGGCGATGACGATGCCGTCGAAGCCGATACGGATCTGGATGATGTCCTTGATGCCCTTCGACGCGCAGGCGTCGAATTCGGCCTTCTTCATCGGACGCGAGGCGTTGGCGATGTCCGGGAAGCCTTCGCCGTTACCCGAGCAGAACAGCTTGATGCCGCCGCCGGTGCCGAGGCTTTCGACCTTCGGAGCCTTCTTGCCCGACTTCTTGGCGAAGTTTTCGGCGGTGCGGGTGGCGAACGGGAACACGGTCGACGAACCGGCGGCCCAGACGTAGTCGCGGGCGGCGTGAGCGGGAGCGGCGGCCAGGCCCGACAGGGCGACGGCGGCGGCCGCGCAGGACAGGAGCTTCTTCATGGTCAGTTCCTAAAGGAATGAAGCGACAGGTGATCGGGCGGGCCCATCAGGACCCGCCCGGAAGCGCGGCGTGTCTTAGAAGTCCAGCTGGGCGCGCAGCTGGAATTGCTTGATGTCGTAGTCCTGGTTCAGGCCGACGTTGTCCGACTTGCCGTCGGTGTAGTTGGCTTGGAAGCGGACGTACGAGACCGGGTAGTAGTTCAGGCCGAGGGTCCAGCCCGTGTACTTGCCGGCTTGCGACGTGGCGGTCTTGACGCGCAGGGTGTCGTAGGCGTCGCCCAGGTCGGCGTAGTCGTAGCGGACGGCCAGCTCGATGCCGCCCATGCCGCCGGCCGTGACCGGGTTCAGGATCTTCGGACGCTTGAACTCGCCAGCGGCCGGATCGTAGTTGCGCATCTCGCCGGTCGGCCAGAACGAAGCGAAGGCGTAACCCACCTTGACCTTCGGGTCGGCGCCGACGCCAGCGCCGCCGATGCGGGTGACGTCGATGTTCGAGTACTCGCCCTGGACCGAGAACGGACCGTGGACGTAGGCGCCTTCCAGAGCCAGCGTCTTGTCGCGGTTGCCGATGGCGCCCGTGGTGTAGAACGTGGTGCCGTTGGTGTAGGCGGTCGTCGTGCGGCCCGTGTAGGCGAAGGCGCCTTCATCACCGCGGTTGCGGTAGCGGTACGAAGCGGCGACGTGCAGCTTGTCGGTGTCGGTGTTGATCGGAGCCCAGTGAGCGCGGGCGGTCAGGCCGAAGCGCTCCTTGCTGTCGGCGCCGGCGTTGGCGACGTCGGCGGTGTTGATGCTGTTGCCTTGGACGGCGAACGTGGCCGAGTAGTTGAAGCCCTGGTACTTGGCGACCGCGCTGACCAGGTAGCTGTCGACGCCGAAGTCACCGTACGGACCACGGTCCATGAAGGTGATGAAGCGGGTCGAGGTCAGGTTTTCGAGACCAGCGGCCTTGATGTTCCCGAACAGCAGCGAGACTTGTTCGTTCGGCTTGTACTCGATGACGACGTCGTCCCACGAGGCCGCGCCACCGTTCACCCAGCCGCCTTCGGCCTTGTAGGCGAAGTAGTTGTTCAGCTTGCCTTCGACGCCCAGGAACACCTGGCGACCGCGCCAGTTGCTGGTCTTGAAGTCGCCGCCGGGGCCGTCACGGCTGACGTCCTGGTTGACGTAGTCCACCAGGATCCGACCACGGAACTTGAACGCCACGTCGTCATTGCTGAACTGCGGAGCGCCGCTCCACTTGTAGCTCATGTCCTGGGCTTGGGCCGCGACGCCCAGACCCAGGGCGAGCGCGACGCCCAGCGCCGAACCGGCGACCAGCGAGGTCTTGCTGCTCATGTGAGATATCCCCTTGAAGGTGCCCCTGCCTCTCTCACCCAGTCGTGGGCGGGATCAGGATGTTTGCGGGCTTACCGAGGGGGCGTGACGGTTCCGCCACCGATTTATGACAGGCCGACGACAAGCCTTTTCAAGGCGTTAAGCTGTGTCTCTGGCGCAACAAACCGAAAATGGGGAGCGGCCTGAAAACTCCGTCCACCGACGGCTATGGGTGCAAAACAAAACCGCCTCCCTCGCGGGGCGAGGGAGGCGGCTTCGGGCTGCGAAAGCAGGAAGGTCTACAGCAGACGCGTACGGATGATCTGCGACAGCAGGTCGATCAACGACACGGCCACAACGATGACCAGCACGATGCAGCCGGTCTGGTCGTACTGGAACGCGTTGACGCTATCGAGCAACACCTGGCCGACGCCGCCGGCGCCGATCAGCCCCAGCACGGTGGCCGAGCGGCTGGACGATTCGAAGCGATACAGCGCGTAGCTGGTCCACAGCGGGGCCACCTGCGGGATCACGCCCCAGACGACTTCCTGCAGCTTCACCGCGCCGGTGGCCCGCACGCCCTCGACCGGCCCCTTGTCGATCGACTCGACGGCCTCGGCGAACAGCTTGGCCAGCACGCCGCCGGTGTTGAACATCAGGGCCATGACGCCGGCGAAGGGGCCAAGGCCCACGGCGGTGATGAAGATCAGCGCCACCACCAGGTCGGGAATCGAGCGGATCAGGTCCAGGATCCGGCGCACCGGCTGCTGGATCCACACCGGCGTGATGTTGCGCGCGCCCAGCAGGCCCAGCGGGATGGCGACGATGATGGCCAGGAACGTGCCCCACAGCGCCATCTGAATCGTCTGCCACATCTTGCCGACGTACAGGCCCCAGTCGGCGGCCATGAACGCCTTGGGATCGGTGAACGGCGAGAAGAAGCCTTCGGCGAACTCCCGCATCCGTCCCGCCTCGCTGAACAGCTGCGGGAACTTGTCGATCTCGGCCGGCTTGAAGCTGATGATCAGCAGCATGGCCACGCCGCCCCAGATCAGGGCGTCGAAGGCCATGGCCGTCGTCGACCGCTTGGGCGGGGCCGGAATGGTCTCGCTCATCGAGGGCCTCAGTTGGCCGCGGGAGCCACGACGGGCGCAGCCAGGCCGGCCTTGCCCTCGGCGGCGACGCGCTCGGCCTTGATGCCGTCCAGGGCCTTCTGGGCCGCGGCGATCTTGGCCTGGTCGCCGGTTTCCCTGGCCAGGCCCAGGCCTTCCAGCGCTTCCATCTCGCGGACCACCAGCAGGTGGCTGTTGTCGGCCGGCTTGAAGCCGCCCATCGACAGCTTGGCCAGGTTGGCGCGCTGCGTGGCGGCCTCGGGCGTGTCGCCCTGGCCGTAGGTCAGGAAGAACTGGCGCAGCTTTTCCTTCACGGCAGGGTCCAGGTCCTTGCGCCAGACGATCGGATCCTCGGGCAGGGTCGGCGATTCCCAGATCACCTTGACCTTGCCGGTCTTGTTGTCCGAGCGGGCGGCGTTCAGGCGCAGGGCCGTGGTGTTGTTGGTCGAGGCGTCCAGCTTGTGGTTGGCCACGGCGGCCAGGTTGGCGTCATGGCTGGCGCTGAGCACGGTCTTGAAGCAGTTCTCGGGCTTCACGCCGGCCGGGATGAACACGTAGGTCATCGGCGCCAGGGTGCCCGAGGTCGACTTCTTGTCGCCGATGCCGAAGTTCAGCGCCTTGTCGCACTTCAGCAGGCCTTCCAGGGTCAGCTTGCTGTCGGCCGGGACGATGATCACCGACTTGTAGCCGTCGGTGCCCGACGGGTCGAAGGTGCGGGCGAAGACCTCGCCGCCCGAACGGCGCACGGCTTCCAGGCCCGACTGGTTCGAGAACCAGCCCAGGTCCGTCTGCTTGGCGCCCATGGCGACGATCAGCGACGAGTAGTTGGATGAGAAGAACGGCTTCACCTTGAGGCCGGTCTGCTTTTCCATGTCGGCCAGGATGGGCTTCCAGTAGCCCTCCATGTTCTGGGCCGACTCGGTCGACAGGATCGAGAAGGTGACCGTGTCCTTGGCGGCCGACGTGGTCGCGGACTTCTGGCCGCACGCGACGAGCGTGAGGGCCGAGAGGCCGGCGGCGGCGATGGCGAAAGCCGAACGGCGGCTGATCATTGCGGGGCTCCTTCCCAGAACACGTCCTCGAATTCCGGGCCGTAGATATCGATGAGTTGTTCGCGCTTCAGGCCCTCGGCCGGGCCGTCATAGACCTTCTGCCCGGCCTTCAGGGCCACGACCCGGTCGCAGTAGCGCAGGGCGTAGTCCACCTGGTGCAGAGTGACGACGACGGTCAGGCCGTCGGTCTTGTTGAGATCGCGCAGGATCTCCATGACCTTGCGGGCAGAAACGGGATCCAGCGAGGCCACCGGCTCGTCGGCGAGAATGATCTTGGCCTTCTGGACCAGGGCGCGGGCGATGGCGCCGCGCTGCTGCTGGCCGCCAGACAGGGTGTTGGCGCGCTGGGCGGCGTAGTCCGCCACGCCGACACGGGCCAGGGCCGCCATCGCCGCCTCGCGGGTTTCCTTCGGCCAGGCCCCGAACAGGCCCCGCACGAACGGGATGCGCCCCAGCGAGCCCAGGGCCACGTTGGAGAACAGCGACAGCCGGCCGACCAGGTTGAACTGCTGGGCGATGAAGCCGATGCGGATGCGCGCCTTGCGCACCTCACCCGACACCTTGCCCTTGGCCTGCACCGGTCCGCCGAAGGCGGTGATGACGCCCCCCTCTTCCCCTTTGGCACCCTCATCGATGGTCTGCAGACCATCGATCGAGCGCAGAAGCGTGGATTTCCCGGAGCCCGAAGGGCCGATGAGCGCAATCATCTCGCCCCGACCGACGTCGAGGGAGACTTGGTCCAGCGCTCGCCTCGACCCGAAGGTCTTGGACGCGGCGCGGATCGAGAGAACTGGGTCCGACGTCATGGTCGGGGCGAATCCTTAACGTGGTTTCGGTGCTTGGGAAATGCGATCTCCGGTTTGGGGAAGGTTCGCAATGGATTTGTGACAGCCCGAGCCTCTTATCGGGTTCGGATGCCCCCCATCCGAACCCGATAAGAGGCTCGGCGTTTTTACTTGGAGCGCGCTCGGGCGGCGAAACCGCTCACACTTTCGCCTCGCGCGCCCCCTGGGCCAATTCGCCTCAAACCGGGGCCGCAAAAGGGACTTTACATCCCGGAACAATGCCCCTATCTCGCTCGGCTCCGGCGGACCCGAAGTCCTAAACGCTGCTAACGCCGGCCTGGGTTTAACTTCCAACAGGGGGTTACGTGAATTGCGCACGTACCAATCTCCCCTGGACCTGGTCCGTGAGCGGTCACCGGAACGTCCCGTCGCACTCGTGCGGCCTGACGCGGTTTCCGTAGCTGCGCGCTGGTTCCAGTCCGAATTTAAGGGCGACGTCTTTTATGCGGTGAAGGCCAACCCTTCGCCGTGGGTGATCCGTGAGCTGGCGCAAGCCGGCGTCCGGTCCTTCGACGTCGCATCGCTGAACGAGATCGAACTCGTGGCTCAAGAAGCCCCGGGCTCGCGCATGGCCTTCATGCACCCGGTCAAGAGCCGCGCCGCCATCTCGGCCGCGTATTTCGACCACGGCGTGAAGACCTTCTCGTTCGACACGCACGAAGAGCTGGCCAAGATCCTGGACTCCACGGGCCAGGCCAAGGACCTCAACCTGATCGTCCGCATGGGCGTGCAGGCCGAGGGCGCGGCCTACAGCCTGTCGGGCAAGTTCGGCGTCGAGCCGCACAACGCCCCGGGCCTGCTGCTGGCCGCGCGTCGCGCCACGCAGGACCTGATGGGTCTGAGCTTCCACGTCGGCAGCCAGTGCATGCGCCCGACGGCGTACCAAGCCGCGATGGCCCAGGCCTCGCGCGCCCTGGTCCGCGCCGGCGTGCTGGCCGATGTCGTCGACGTCGGCGGCGGCTTCCCGTCGATCTATCCGGGCATGGCCCCGCCGGAACTCTCCGAGTACCTGGCGGCCATCGACCGCGGCTTCTCCGAGATGATGGTCCACGAGAGCACGCAGCTCTGGTGCGAGCCGGGCCGCGCCCTGGTGGCCGAGGCCTCGTCGCTGCTGGTCAAGGTCGAGCTGAAGAAGGGCGACGCGCTTTATCTGAACGACGGGTCGTACGGCTCGCTGTTCGACGCCGCGCACATGAAGTGGCCCTTCCCGGTCAAGCTGTACCGCAAGAACGGCGAAGTCGTGGAAGAAGGCCTCAAGCCCTTCCGCTTCTACGGCCCGACCTGCGACAGCGTCGACCACATGCCCGGCCCGTTCTACCTGCCGGAAAGCGTCGACGAGGGCGACTACATCGAGATCGGCATGCTGGGCGCCTATGGCGTCGCCATGTCGACCCGCTTCAACGGCTTCGGCGAGACCGACACCGCGGAAGTGCAGGACGCTCCGATGGCCTCGATGTACGGCCTGGCCAAGCGCTCGATCCCGGCGGTCCGCCAGGAGAACGAGGAGCGCAAGATCGTCCGCTTCTCGCGCCCCAAGGGCGCGGCCGGCAAGCGCAAGCGCCGCCGCTAAGGCGGACTAGCTTTCAAGAAGAGGCGGGACCGAAAGGCTCCCGCCTCTTTTTTTCGCCGCAGACCTCAGCCTAAGGTGGAGCTGGGCCGCCTTCGAGCACGCCCACATCGTGGCGTAGGGAGCGTGGCGTGAAGCTTTGGCGCGAGACGATACGAGGCTGGCCGCTCGCGATCGTGGTTCTGCTGCTCGTCTCCGGCCTGCTGTTGGCCCAGCCGCTGGCGCACGGCGCGGGCTGGAGCCACAGCTACATATTCAACGCCGCCTGGACGCTGGAATTCGGCGACGCCCTGAGCCAGGGCCGGCTACCGCCCCGCTGGCTGTATGGCGGATTCCACGGGCTGGGCGCGCCGTCGTTCTACTACTACCCGCCGCTGGCCTTCTACGTGACGTCGCTGGTGAGAGCGCTGTCGGGCGGCGACCACGCCCACGTCCTGGCCTGGGCCTCATACGCCATGACCGCGGCCTCGGGCCTGACCATGTTCGCCTGGCTGCGCGGCAAGACCGGCGATGCCTGGGCTCTGGCCGGGGCCGTCGCCTACATCCTCGCGCCCTATCACCAGGTCGACTATTTCGTGCGCGGGGCCCTGGGCGAGACGGCGGCCTATGCCGTGGTCCCGTTCGCGATGCTGGCGCTGGAGCGGACGGCCGCCTCGTGGCGCTGGATCCCTGGCCTGGCCTTCGGTTACGCCCTGCTGATCACCGCCCACCTGGTCATCGCCATGCTGGTCAGCGTCGGAGTGATCTCGCTGTATGCGGCCTGGCTGGTCTGGAAGGCCCCGGCCGATCAGCGCCTGGCCGTCGCCGCGCGCGGGGCGGCCGGCGCCCTGCTGGGCGTGGCCATGGCCGCCAGCTACCTCGGTCCCGCCGTCCTGATGCAGCGCTACGCCTCGCTGAGCTGGATGTGGGTCACCGCGCCCTACGATCCCTACAACTGGGCCCTGCTGCGGCCGGATCTCTGGCCCTTCCGGCCGTTTTCCGACGCCATGGCCTGGCTGGGCTGGGGGACCGGCGCCCTGGGGCTGGCGGCGATCCTGGCCGTGGCCGGGCGGACGCTGCCCGAGCGCCTGCGAGAGGCGGCGCTGTGGGGCGCGATCACCCTGGCCGGCTGGCTGCTCTACGCCCTGCCCTGGGTCTGGCACGGCCCCACCGGCCTGCTGCTGGGCAAGGCCCAGTTCGCCTACCGCCTGCTGCTGGGCATGGAGTTCGCGGCCGTCACCGCCGTCGTCCTGGCCGCCGCCGGCGGTCGCTGGCTGCGCGTGCTGGTTCTGGCGTTGCTGTGCCTCGTCCCGCTGAAGCACGGCCTGGACATCAATCGCGAAGACATCGCCATGCACCGCGAAGGCCGGGGCGACCACAACCAGTTCATCAGCGACCAGATCTCCACCCGCTTCAGTCCGCAGGAGCACCTGCCCGCCGGGGTCGACCTCACCTCGCCGCGTTTCCGCGACCTGAAGACGATGAGCGGCTTCGCCGATCTGCCCGACGCCGCGCCGACCGATCCGTCGGCGGCCCGTATCGTCCGCACCGGCTCGACGCGCGACGGCACGGTGGTCGTGGCGCTGGAGGCCGACCGCCCGACCCGCATCGTGCTGAAACGCTTCTATTTCCCGACCTGGCGGGCCTATCGCGTGCAGGACGGCAAGGACCCCGCCGTGGCCGTCGCCCCGTTCGGCCGCGAGCGCCTGCTGTCGTTCGAGGCCGACGCGGGGTCTCACATCTACCGGATCAGAATCGAGCGTTCGGCGTTGGAAAAGGTCTGCGACACCCTTTCCGTTCTGGCGATCCTGGCCGCTCTGGCGCTTTTGTGCCCCAGCGTCATGGAAAGACTTAAAAAATTTCGCAAAGCGGCTATATAGCCGCCCTCATTGAACACCCTCTCGCCGGTCGCTCCGTCCCGGCGTGCCTAACGGGTCACGACGGGCGCTCACCTTCAGAGGATCCTCTGTATGAACGCTCCCGTTCCGAACAACCAAAAAGCCGAACTGCTGCAGAAGACCGTCGAGCACATCGACATCGCGTCGTTCGACGCCCGTCCGATCATCGACGCCATGCGCAAGATGTCGTTCAGCTCGCGCGACACCGCCCGCGCCGCCGACATCTTCAACATGGCCCTGGCCGACAAGGGCTGCTCGCCCTGGCTGATCCTGGCCGGTTCGACCTCGGCCGGCGGCTGCATGCACGTGTACCGCGACATGGTGAAGAACGGCATGATCGACGCCGTGGTCGCCACCGGCGCCTCGATCGTCGACATGGATTTCTTCGAAGCCCTGGGCTTCAAGCACTACCAGGCCGCCGGCCCGGTCGACGACAACGTGCTGCGCGACAACTACATCGACCGCATCTACGACACCTATATCGACGAGGAAGAGCTCCAGAACTGCGATCACACGATCCTGGAGATCTGCAACCTGCTGGAGCCGCGCGCCTACTCGTCGCGTGAGTTCATCTGGGAGATGGGCAAGTGGCTGTCGGAAGGCAACGCCAAGAAGCCCGGCTCGCTGATCCAGACCGCCTATGAAGAAGGCGTGCCGATCTTCTGCCCGGCCTTCGTCGACAGCTCGGCCGGTTTCGGCCTGGTCAAGCACCAGAAGGAACGCATCGCCGAGGGCAAGCCCTACCTGATGATCGACGCGGTCGCGGACTTCCGTGAACTGACCGACATCAAGATCGCGGCCGGCACCACCGGCCTGTTCATGGTCGGCGGCGGCGTGCCGAAGAACTTCGCGCAGGACACCGTCGTCTGCGCCGAGATCCTCGGCGTCGAGGCCGACATGCACAAGTACGCCATCCAGATCACGGTCGCCGACGTGCGCGACGGCGCCTGCTCGTCGTCGACGCTGAAGGAAGCCGCTTCGTGGGGCAAGGTCGACACCACCTACGAACAGATGGTCTTCGCCGAAGCCACCACGGTGGTGCCGCTGATCGCCTCGGACGCCTACTGGCGCAAGGCCTGGGAAGGCCGTGAAAAGCCGCGCTGGAACAAGCTGTTCGGCAAGTAAGCTTGATCCGACTCTAACGAAAATGCAGGGTCCCCGGAGTTGCTCCGGGGGCCCTTTTTCATATGCGTGTTCTGGCCCTCGTCGCCGTCCTGACCCTGACGGGTTGCGCCACGCTGAGCGGGGACGCCGCTGCGCCCAGCCGCTACCTGGCCAAGAGTGTCTATGACGCGCGCGCCCATCTGGATCCGCCGCCCGCCAAGGGCTCGCCCCAGGCGGAGAAGGATCGCCAGATCTTCCGCGCCACCCGCGCCCTGGAAGGCTCTCCGCGCTGGTCCCTGGCCCAGGCCGACAATGTCGAGGAGAACGTCCTCGACGGCTTCTCCTGCGCGCTGGGCTTCACCCCGACGAGGGCGAGCACGCCGAAGCTGGCGGCCATGCTGCTGCGGGTCAGCGGTGACGTGCGCCCGGCGGTGGCGGGGCCGAAAATGAAGTACCGCCGACCGCGTCCGTTCCGCTCCGAGAACGGTCCGCTGTGCATCAAGCCCGGCCTGGGCTTCTCGCTGTCGCCCGACTATCCGTCCGGCCACTCGACCTGGGGCTGGACCGTGGGCCTGATCCTGGCCGAGGCCGCGCCCGATCGCGCCGAGGCCATCCTGGCCCGCGCCCGGGGCTTTGGCGAAAGCCGCATCGTCTGCGGCGTGCACAACGCCAGCTCCGTCGAGGCCGGCAAGCGCAACGCCGAAGGCCTGTTCGCCGCCTTGTGGGCCTCGGACGCCTTCAAGGCCGACCTGGCCGCCGTGCGCGCCGAGCTGGACGCCGCCCGCGCCAAGGCGACGCCTCCCGAGCCGGGCCGCTGCACCGCCGAGGCCAACCTGCTCAGCGCGCCGCTGCAATGACCCGACCGAGGATCCCGTCCATGCGCATCAAGCTCGCCCTGGCCGCCGGCGCGGCGATGGTCGTCGCCGCCTCCAGCCTGGCCTTCGCCCGCCAGGACGCCCCCGCGCCGAAGGGCTACCTGCCGGCCGGCGCCATCGACACCGCCCAGGTCCTGCCGCCCGCGCCCAAGGAAGGCGAGCCGCGCTACGAGGCCGACCGCAAGGTGTTCCTGGCGACCCGCGCCCTGAAGGACAGCCCGCGCTGG
The DNA here is from genome assembly GCF_058808315.1 of Caulobacter sp. GW821-FHT11E11. Lineage (NCBI taxonomy): Bacteria > Pseudomonadati > Pseudomonadota > Alphaproteobacteria > Caulobacterales > Caulobacteraceae > Caulobacter > Caulobacter sp. GW821-FHT11E11. Next base: position 744,986 of record NZ_JBXARO010000001.1, on the reverse strand, counting down.
ACCCCGGCCCAGAACGACGTCGACGAACGCAAGATCGTCGCCGACTTCAGCTGCGCCCTGGGCTTCACCCCCGATCCGCAAAAGCTGCCAAAGCTGACTGGCCTGCTGATGAAGCTGCGCTTCGACGTGATCGACGCGGTCAACAAGCCCAAGGACCTCTATCAGAGGAAGCGCCCCTACCTGATCGACGAGGGTCCGATCTGCGTCGACAAGACCGCGGGCCTGGCCAAGAGCCCGGACTATCCGTCGGGCCACACCACCTGGGGCTGGACCGTCGGCCTGATCCTGGCCGAGGCCGATCCCGCCCACGCTACCGCGATCCTGACCCGCGCCCGCGCCTTCGGTGAGAGCCGCGTGGTCTGCGGCGTGCACAACGCCAGCGCCGTCGAGGCCGGTCGCACCAACGCCTCGGCCCTGGTCGCGGCGTTGCATGGCTCCAAGGCCTTCCGTGACGACCTGGACGGCGTGCGCGCCGAACTGGCGCAGGTTCGCAGCAGCGCCGTTGCAGCCCCCGCCGCCCAGTGCTCGGTCGAGCAAGCTCTGGTCGCGAAAACCCCGTGGTAGTTGCGAACATGTTCGCGGGCCTCTACCTCTAGGCCATGGCCCATACCGGTTCCGCCTGCGGACACGATCATCACAATCACGGCGTCGCGGGCGCCGCGCTCGCCGCCGAACTCCACGCGGCCGAAGCCCGCTGTTCGGCCGCCGAGCAGCGCCTGACCGCGCCCCGCCGCCGCGTGCTGGAACTGCTGCTGCAGGCTGGCCAACCGGTGAAGGCCTATGACCTGATCTCGACCTTCGGGGGCGACGGCCCGCCGGCCAAGCCGCCGACCGTCTATCGCGCCCTCGACTTCCTGGAGAAGCAGGGCTTCGCCCACCGGATCGAGAGCCTCAACGCCTATGTCGCCTGCCGCAAGGAAGCCGACGGCCACGCCGCCGCCTTCCTGATCTGCGACTGTTGCGGCGCGACCCGCGAGATCGAGCCCAAGGCCAGCGCCGAGATCATCGCCGCCGGCGCCGCGGCCGGTTATGCCCTGACCGCCGTCACCATCGAGGCCCACGGCCTCTGCGCCGATTGCCAAGGCGCCTGATCGGAACCTCCCCCGCCGCGCACGGTTGTCTTTAGGCAAAAGGGAGATCGCCATGGCGCAGCAGTCCAATACCGACGGCCGCGAGAAGAACGAGGCCGAACCGCTGGGCGACTTCACGGCGCTGGGCGGCAAGAAGGCTGTCGAGAAGACCGGCGAGGAATCCCGCAAGCGCGCAGGGCCGGATGGCCCCGACGCCAAGGAAATCGGCGACACGTTCAAGCGATAGCGCCGCGATTGCGGAGCTCGCGCGAACCCCGCTAGACTCGAACGACCGTTCACCCTCGTTCGAGACGCCGTATGACCGCTGAAGTCCTCCCCGGCGTCGAGATCTGGCGCGGTGGCGTCAACACCTGGGACTGCGACGAGATGGGGCACATGAACGTGCGCCACTACGTCGTGCGGGCCATGGAAGGCCTGATCGGCATGGCCGCCGAACTGGGCCTGCCGCACGCCTTCTCGCCCTATGCCAACGCCACCCTGCTGGTGAAAGAACACCACATCCGCTTCCTGCGCGAAGCCCATGCCGGCGCGCCGCTCACCATGCTGGGCGGGGTGATCGAGATGGGCGAAACGGACGCCAGGATCCTGCAGCTGCTGATCCACCCGGCCTCGGGCGAACTGGCGGCGACCTTCCAGACCACCGTGATCCACGCCACCCCCGGCGAGGGCCAGCCCTTCCCCTGGCCCCGCATCGCCCGCGAGCGCGCCGAGGCCCTGAAGGTCGAGGTCCCGGAAAAGGCCCGCGCCCGCAGCATCGACCTTTCCGCTTTTGAGCCCACCGCCAGCCTCGAGCGCGCCGACCAGCTGAACCTGTCGCGCATCGGCCTGGGCGGTTTCCTGCCATCGGACTGCGACGTCTTCGGCCGCATGCGCGCCGAGCAGTTCATCGGCCGCGTCTCGGATGGCATCGGCGCCTTCATCCATCCGTTCCGCGACGTGGTGGTCGAGCATGCCGAGTACAAACCGGCCCGCATGGGCGGCGCGGTTCTCGAATACCGCATCGCCTACCTGGCCTGGCCACGCGCCGGCGACCGCGTCGACATCCGCTCGGGCCTGGTCAGCACCGACAGCCGTACGATGCGCGTGGCCCACTGGATGCTCGACCCGGCGACGGGCGAGCCGTGGGGCGCCTCCGAGGCGGTGGCGATCACCTTCGACCTGGACGCGCGCAAGGTGGTGCCGGTGACCGACGCGGCGCGGACAGCTCTGGCCAAGCACGAGGTCGAGGGGCTGGCGCTCTAAGCCGTCGCCATATCGAACAGCGCGTCCCGCACCACATCCGGCCGCTCCATGGGCAGGAAGTGGCTCGTGCCCTCGATCACCTCGATCCGCACATCCTTGCCGCGCCGCGCGAAGCCGTCGCCGGCCATGCAGGTGGAATGCTTCTCGGCCTTCAGGATCCGCACCGGGGCCTTCACCTGGCGCACCGCGCGCCAGGGGTCGTGGGCCTGGGCGGCGTAGTTCGAGGCTTCCCAGGCAGGCGCGCAGGCCAGTTCGACCTGGCCGTCGTCGCGCTCGACGAAGCCGCCAGCGACATAGTCGGCCAGCATGGTCTCGGGCCAGGTCTTGAAGGCGCCTCGGCCCTTGTAGCCGGCGAACACCGCCTCGCGGCTGTCGAACACCGCCCGGCGGCGCAGGGCCGACTGGACCAGCGGCATGTGTTTCCACAGCCGGCCCGAGGTCCACGGCGCCCTGGCGCACAGGGTCGCCAGCCACGGCATGATCACCGGATCCAGCAGAACGAGGCCCTTCACCCGGTTCGGGCGCTCGGCGGCCGTCAGCAGGCTGACCGTGCCGCCCATCGAGTGGCCGGCCAGCACCAGCGGCGGTCCGTCCAGGGCGTCGAGCAGGCCGATCAGGTCATCCCGCAGGTCGCGCCACGAACGGCGGCCGTCAGGATTGACCGCCAGGGTCGTGCCGCCATGGCCGCGCTGGTCGATGGCCAGGACCCGCAGGCCGGCCGCCAGAGGCGACAGCAGCACGCGGTAGGTCTGGGCGTTGAAGCCGTTGGCGTGCACGAAGACGACGTCGATCGGCCGATCCGTCGGCCCGAACTCCAGGGCCGCGATCTCGCCGCCGGGGACGGCCACGGCGCGCTTGCGAGGTTCGCGAAAGACGGCCGCGTCCATGGGCGTGGCTCCTTGAGACTGATGGGCGTTAAGGTAGGCCCGCGACGACCGCGCGTCCATGGAGACACGGATGAATAAGCTTGCCACCATCGGCTACGAGACCAGCACCCAGGGCGGCATGATCGAGCGGCTGAAGGCGGCGGATGTCCAGCTGGTGATCGACGTCCGCGCCGTGGCCAGCTCGCGCAAGGCCGGCTTCTCCAAAACGCTGCTGGGAAGCAGCCTCAAGGACCAGGGCATCGACTATCTGCACCTGCGCCCCCTGGGCACGCCCAAGCCCGGCCGCGAGGCCGCGCGGGCGGGGCGCATCGACGAGATGCATCAGATCTTCAACGCCCACCTGGAAGAGCCCGAGGCCGTCCTGGCGCTCGCCCAGGCGACGGAGCTGGCCAAAACAAAAAGGGTCGCCCTCCTTTGCTACGAGGACGACCCCAATTGCTGTCACCGCCAGATCGTGGCGGATCGCATCCGCCAGACCCTGAAGTGCGAGGTGGTGGACCTCTAGACCTTAGGCCTGGGTCACCTGCCACTCACCGCGGTTGTCCTTGCAGGCGCTGTAGCGCTGGCTGGACGTCCCCTGGCCGCCGCCGGCGACCGAGGCGTCGATCACCCGGCAGCTGGCGACCTGCTGGCCGGTCGGGCGCACCAGCGAGGCAGCGGCGTAGCCGACCGCGTAGCCGCCGCGGCCCACCAGCACCCAGCCGCCCGTCGGGGCCACGCCCAGGGCGTCGAAGCTTTCACCGGCCGCGACCTTGCCGACCACCTTGGCCTTGGTCGACGGGCCGCCGCGCAGGTTGGCGTTCGAACTGGCGACATAGGCGCCGCCGGCGGCCTCATAGCTGGGCAGGCTCTGCACGCCCGAGGCGTAGCGCAGCGAGCGACCGTCGACCGGCGGGCCGTAGCTGGACGAGATCACGCTGATGCGGCCCGAATTGCCGGTGCGGCTGTTGGACCAGGTCTGGGCGACGCCGGTTTCCAGGGCCTTCTTGGTGGCCTGCTCGGCCAGGGCTGCGTCGGTCGACTGCATGCGGCAGCCGATATAGCCGCCCGCCGCCGCGCCGGCGGCCGCACCGACCAGGGTCCCGATGGTCTTGTTCTTCTTGGAGACCTTGTTGCCCAGCAGGGCGCCGGCGGCCGCGCCGATCAGGGCCCCGCCTTCCTGCTTGCCGCCCGAGCCTTCGCAGGCGAACAGGCCGCCCAGGCCACGCGATTGGGCCAGCGCCGGCGCGGGCGCGGCGGCCAGCCCACCAACCGTGGCGGCAATCGCAAGAGCGGCGGAGAATTTGCGGGTGGTCATGGCGGAGTTCCTCTTCCGTCAGGTCAATGTTGTCGCCGCCCTCGCCCCGGTCGATAGTCCGTTATCAATGATAAGGGAGAACCCGGGCATGAGCGGTCAAGATCAAGCGGACTATAGCTGTTTCAAGGTCGAGATCGAGGCCGGTGTCGCGCACATCCAGTTGAAGCGGCCCGAAGCCATGAACACCATGACACGGCCGTTCTGGAACGAGCTTCCCGCAATTGTAAAACATATTGACGACAACGCGCTGGCGCGCTGCATCGTGATCTCCTCTACCGGCAAGCACTTCAGCGCCGGCATGGATCTTTCGGTGTTCACCGACGACGAGAGCGTTACCGCTACCCGCGACGGCGACCGCTGGGTGGCCGCCGAGAGCTTCCGCCGCTTCGTGCACGTGCTGCAGGACAGCTTCAGCTGCCTGGACAAGGCCCGCATGCCGGTGATCATCGCCATCCAGGGCGGCTGCATCGGCGGGGCGGTCGACTTCGTCAGCGCCTGTGACATCCGCTACGCCAGCGCCGACGCCTTCTTCCAGATCCAGGAAATCAACATCGGCATGACCGCCGACGTCGGCACCTTCCCGCGCCTGTGCAAGCTGATCCCCGAGGGCTGGGTGCGCGAACTGGCCTACACCGGCCGCCGCCTGCCCGCCCAGCGCGCCAAGGAGATCGGCCTGGTCAATGAGGTGTTCGACACCCACGAGGCCCTGGTCGACCACGCCCTGGCGACCGCGCGCGAGATCGCGCAAAAGTCGCCCCTGGCCGTCGCTGGCAGCAAGGTGATGATCAACTACGCCCGCGACCACACCATCGCCGACGCCCTCGACTACATCGCCACCTGGCAGACCGGCATGTTCTCGGGCCCGCACATGGCCGAGGCCTTCACCGCCAAGGCCCAGAAGCGGGACGCGGTGTATCCGGACCTGCTGCCGCTGAAGAAGAAGATGTAGGGGGCGAAGAGCTCCCTACTGTCAAAAATTACTCCGTCATTCCCGCCCTTGTGGCGGGAACCCCTCTATTCGCCGCACGTGCAGGAGGGGCGGACTGCTCAGCAGTTCGCTAGCGCCTCACGTGTCAGCTGAACCAGGGTTTCCCGCCACAAGGGCGGGAATGACGGTGATTTGGGTAGTGGCTTCAGCACCCACTACTCGTACGTGAACATCATCGCCTCATCCGCCGCCGGCAGGCAGCTGCGGTCGACGGGTTTGGTCGGGTCCTGGAAGAAGGACCGGATCGCCTTGCGGGCACAGGGGCTGCCGCGGCTGACGCCGTGGGTGGCGTTGGTGACGATCACCACCTGCGAGCCCTGGTAGCCCTTGGACGCGCTTTTGGTCAGTTCAGGCGGGCAGCCGGGGTCGATCTCGGCGGCCAGGAACAGGGTCGGGATGGCGGTCTTCACCGGGGCCTGCTCGACAGGCGAGATCGGTCCGACATCGATGGCCTTGCAGACGTCGTGGATGCGCTGCATCGACACCACCATCAGGCGGGCGACCGGGTCGTTCTCCGTGCCCTTGGCGACGTCCGCGCGGGCCTCGAACGGGATCTCTTCCTTGCACAGGTGGGTCATGAACTGGCCCTCGCTGTAGTAGTCGCGGCTCTCGACGAAGTCGGCGACCGGCGAGACGTCGCCCTGGATGATCTTCCACAGGTCGCGCGGCAGCACGCCGGCGGTGAAGTAGCTGGCGTCCATCAGATAGCCGCCCAGGTCGTCGGCGTTGTAGGTCTTGCCGTTGATGGTCTGCGGGCCGGCCAGCCAGCGCTCGGCGACCACCGCCAGCTTGGCCTTCAGGTCGGGATACCGCTTGGCGCACTCGGCCACGACCGCGCACTTGGCCATGACGATGTCGATCGAGCTGGAGACCATGGCCGGACCGCCGATGGTCCAGTCGGCCTCGGGCGGCCAGGGCGAGTCCTGGACCACGGCCCGCACGCCCTGCGGCGCGTGGGTCTGGATCGCCGCCTCGATGCGGGTGCCGTACGAGCCGCCGAACAGGTCGATCAGCGGCAGCTTCAGCACCTGGCGCAAGTCCTGGACGTCCTTGGCCACCTCGACGGCGTTGTAGCGCGACAGGTTCACGCCCTTGGCCTGGAAGGCCTTGAGGCAGGCGACGATGCCGTCGGCGTCCTTGTCGGACGGCGGGCCGGCGTCGGTCAGGTTCGTGCCCGGGCAGTCCAGGTTAGGGTTCGACAGACCCCCGCCGCGCTGGTCGATGAAGATCCAGTCCTGGTCGGCGGCGACGAATTCGCGCGAGGTCTTGCTCTTGAGCATGCGCGGCAGGCCCTTCAGGGCCGAGCCGCCGGGACCGCCGTGCAGATAGACCACCGGCGGCAGACCGGCCTTGGGTTGGGCCGCCCTGACGATGGCCACGGCCACCGTGATGCGACGGCTCTTGGGATCGCCGCGCGTCTCGTCGACGACCAGGTTGCCGCATTGGACCTTGAGGTCGACGTCCTTGTAGTCGCCGACGCAGGCCGTCTTCACGAAGCGCGGGGCGGCGGCGTGGGCGGCGCCCGCCAAGGCGGTGAGGGCCAGCGCGCCGGTGGCGGCAGCGGCGATCCAGGACAGGCGCGACATCGAAGACTCCGGTGGTTTCGCGTGCATCAACACCAAGGTTAACGCCCACCGCAAGGCTTCAGTGCACGGATATCCGCTAGAACCGGTAGGAGACCGACAGCACCGCCGACGGCTGTGTCGGGTCGAAGACGATCGGGCTCTTCCGGGCGTCGCCCGTCAGCTTGCTCACCGAGGCCGTCGCGCCCAGGCTGACCTGATCGGTCAGGCGATAGCTGGCGGTCAGCGAGGCCGAGACGTCCTTGATGCCGCCGCCGGGCCGATAGGCCGCCAGGCCAGAGCCCGTCGCCTGGGCGGCGCTGACGCCGAAATAGCTTCGGGTATAGGCCCCGTCGGCCCAGGTAGCGCCGATGCTAGGAATGATGGCCAGCCGGTCGGAGGGGCGGAACGGCATGGCCAGGGTCGCATCGACCAGCGCGCCATCGATATCGCCCGACAGCACCTTGGTCGCGCCCAGGCTGGCCACGAGCATGCCGGCCTTCACGTCGGCCGAAATCCGCGCTCCGGCCCCGCCCGACACCCGGCCGATGCCGGCCGGCGCGTCGCGACGGCGGTAACCCGGCACGAAGGTGACGCTGGCTCCGACATCCACGGTGTCGCCATCGACGAGGTTGGCCCCGATCCCCCGGCGCGCGCTAGCGAAGAAGCGGCCGTACTTCAGGTCGATCACCGGGAACGGCAGGACGCGATAGTCCTCGGCGCCTTGGTAGGCCGGGGCGTAGATCACTGCGCCGCCGACGACGGTACGGTTTTGGCCACGATCTTGGGCGCCGGCCTTAGTGGCGAGGCTCACGGCGGTGAGCACGCAGAGCAGCGTGATTGGGGTCAGGGCGTGGATCATACTGCCTCCCTACAGAAGTCTCGTGTCGGATCACCGACAGATACGACTGCAACGCAGAGACAGATGCTTAGGCGCCGCTAAAACCGGTCGGCATTTCGGCCCCGGTCAGGTCGGCGCCGTCCAGCTTGGCGCTGGAGAGATCGGCCTCGATGAAGCGCGCACGCTGGGCGCTGACGCCGCGCAGATTGGCGCCGCGCAGCACGGCGCGGGTCAGGTCGGTGCGGATCACCCGGTCCTCGCCGATCTTCAGCGGCCCCAGCTTGGCGCCCGAGAGGTCGGCGCGGGCCAGCTGGGCGTCCATCAGCCGAGCGCCGCGCAGGTCAGCGCCCTTCAGCTTTGTGCCGCGCAGGTCGGCGCCGGCCAGGTTCGCGCCTTGCAGCTGGGCGTTCTCCAGGTCCATGCCGAAGAACACCGCCTTGGGCGCGTAGAGGCCGCTGAGCCGACGATCCTTCAGGCGCTTGAGCGGGCGGAAGTCGACGTCGGTCAGCACCCCGACCTTGCCGTCGCGGCCATCGGTCTTGCAGAACAGCTCGTGGGCCTCCAGCACCTCGTGCAGGGGCTGGTCGTCGACATAGATGATCGGCGGCGGGGCGCGTAGCACCTCGGTCAGGTCGGCGTCGCGCAGGTCCGCGCCGCTGACGTCGACGCCCACCATCACCGCGCGGCGCAGGGACACCTGGGACATCTCGGCATTGTGCAGATTGGCGCCCGACAGGTTGACCCCGTCCATGCAGGCCTTGGTCAGCTTGGCGCCCTGCAGGGTGACGTTCGACAGGTCGGCGTCGGTGAAGTCGGCCTGGCGCGCGAACGCCCCCGACATCTGGGCGCCATTCAGGTTGGCCCCCTGCAGCATGGCGTAGTCCAGCTCGCCCGGCCGCTTGGAGTGCTCCAGGATCCGCAGGCCCTTCTCGTCGTCCTGCACGGCGGTGACGCCCTCGCGCAGGTCGCAATTGGCCAGGTTCGCGCCGCCCAGGTTCGCGCCGCGCAGGCAGGCGCCACGCATGTCGCAGCGCGACAGGTCGGCGTCGCGCAGGTCGCTGTCGCGCAGGTCGGTCCCGTACAGGGTCGCGCGCGTCAGCTTGGCGCCGCGCAGCGATGCCCCGCCCAGCAGGGCGCCCGTCAGGTCGGCTTCGGAGAGATCGACCCCATCCAGCTCGTAATTGTTCAGATTGACGTACTGCAGCACCGCGCGCCGGCCCTTGGGCAGGCCCTTGATGTAACGCCCATGCGCTTCCACCATCTCCCGCACCACAGAGGCGTGAAGATTGCGGATCAGGCTGGGTCGTGAGGACGCGGCGGTCGACATCGTGCGGTCTGAAGACGCTCGGAAGGAAGCTGATGGGATACGCGGGAAACGACGCTCACCGTGTCACATCAGCTTTAAGCAAACGTTCAGACCGCGGCCGAAAGTCGCGGTTTCTAGAGCCAGCCCTTGCGCTTGAACCACAGCAGCGGCGCGCCGGCGGCCAGGATCATCATGCCGAGGGCCATGGGGTAGCCCTCCTTCCACTGCAGCTCGGGCATGTGGACGAAGTTCATGCCGTAGATGCCGGCCACCAGGGTCGGCGGCAGGAAGATCACCGAGAAGACCGAGAAGACCTTGAAGATCGAGTTCTGCTCGATGTTGATCAGACCCAGGGCCGCGTCGAGCAGGAAGGTGATGTTGCCGGCCAGGTAGCTGGAGTGGTCGGTGATCGACTGGACGTCGCGTTGCAGCGATTTCAGGTGATCGCGCAGGTCCTTGGAGCCGTCGAACTGCTCGGCCAAGGCCGCGAAGCTGATCAGGCGGGCCAGGCTGACCAGGCTGTCGCGGGCCTTGGAATTGACGTTCTGCGACCGGCCCAGACGGTTGAGGATCTGCTCGAAGGCCGCGCCGCGCGGGCGGCCGAAGATGGCCTGGGACTGCATCTCGACCTCGGCGGCGGTGCGCTCGAGGATGTCGGCGGTGCGGTCGACGATGGCGTCCAGCAAACCCAGGAAGGTCTGCAGGCCGTTGGGGCACAGGCTGGGCTGGCGCTCGGCCTGGGCGGCGAACACCGAGAAGGCGCGCGGCTCGACATAGCGGATGGTGACCAGGCGGTTGCCGGCCAGGACGAAGGTGACGGGAGCCGCTGTCGGCAGGTCGCCGTCGGCATTGACCAGCACCGTGGCGGTCATGAACGTGCCGCCGTCCTCCTGGTAGAGGCGCGAGGAGGCCTCGATCTCAGCCATCTCTTCACGGGTGGGCAGCAGCAGGCCGATCGACTGCTCGACGGCGACTTCCTCGGCGCGGGTAGGGTCGACCAGCTCGATCCAGACGGCGTCGGCGGGCACGCGCCAGTCAGGCGACAGGCCACCGGCTTCGAAGCCCGGAGCGCCGTGACGGAGAATTCTCAGCATGGTCGCGCGTCCTGGCTACAGGCCGGGTGTGCCCCGGCCCGTGCTCTAGGTCAACGCGGCGCGTTTTGCTTGTTGTTGCTGCTGTCGTTCGACGAACCACCATTGGCGGCGGCATCGAGCAGGGCGGCGATACGATCGGTCGAGTCGGCGGCCTGGCCGATGATGTCCAGCGGCGAGGAACGGACCGAATTGGCCACCTGGTTGGCGGCTTGCTTGGCGGCCGAGACCACGGCGTTCTGGGCCATGGCGATCTTGCTGGTCGCGACGGCGATCGTGGTCGCCTGGGCGTCCTGATAGATGAACCCGTTGGTCGGATAGACGCTGGTGCCGAGGTCGCGGATCGGGTCGTACCAGACCTTGACCTGCGTCCAGTCGCCGTTGGGCGAGACGTCGACGACGGTGACGTCCTTTTCGATCTGGCCGCGATCGCCTTCGATGATCGACCAGTTGGCGTGGGTCACCTGGATGACCCGGTCGGTCAGCACCTGGCTGACGAAGGCCACGTGACCGAGATTCATGCGCGCGGTAGGCTTGAACGAGAGAACCGAACCGATCTTGGGAACTGAGCCGGTGTCGTACTTGCCGGCGGCCTGCGACCACCACGTCCGGGCGTCGCCGAAGATCTGGATGCCCGACATCAGACGGGCGAACGGCACGCACTGCCAATAGCCGTCAGCACTGGCCGTCACCGGCGCAAAGCTGATCATGGCGGCAGCGGCCAGGGAACCCAGCAGGGCCCTTGTCCGTTTCGTCATGCTGTGGGTACTCCCCCGCGTCACTGGGCTAAGGGATAACCCTGCCAGCGACTGGTGAAAAGAGTGTTTATGCCGCACCTGCGAGGGCCAAGCGGCGCCGTTTCCAGCTCGAAGCCCAGGTCTTCATGCGCTCGCGGCACGGATTTTCTATGAAATGATAGGAGATCGCCGACAGCGGGACCAGCGCGGCTACAATCGCGATCCAGACCAGCAGCGGCAACTTGTCGCTCTCGATATTGAAGAGCTTGGCCACGGCATTGATGGCCAGGATCTTCCACGGGATGCAGATCATGTAGGTCGAGTAGCTGATCTCGCCGAGATAGACGAAGACTGACTGTCCAGCAAACTCGAAACCGGCCTGGGCGAGGCTCGCGACCATGAAAATCAGGCCGCCAAGAAGCATCACAATAACCAGATCGGGGGCATTAAATTGCACCGCGCCAAGCGTGGCCATGCCCAATAAAGCGGCGCCATAGCCGCTGAGTCGGCTGGGGAATCGCCCCGAACGCCACAGGGCGTGCAGGGCGCAGCCGAGCGCGAAGCACGGCACGATGCGCAACGCGCCCCACGCGATGGTCGCTTCCGTCAGCGGGAAACCGGCCACGGCCTCGAAGGCCGGATAGAGCGCAGCGATGAAGGCCAACGCCCCCAGAACCGCCGCCACCGGGCGATCACGCAGCTTCCAGGCGGCGAAGGCGAAGGCCGGGAAGCTCAGGTAAGCGAACCACTCGGCCGAGATCGACCACGAGGCGTGGTTCCAGCCCGCCACGGGCGCGAAGCCCCAGGCATGGACCAGCAGCAGATTGGCCGGCAGGGCCTTCCACGACAGGATGTTGGGATCGACGTTCAGGCCCGCGATCGTGCCGGCGGCCGCCATGGCCCCGACGCCGACCAGGGTGGCCAGGTGCAGCGGATACACCCGCGCCAGCCGGTTCCACAGGAAGTCGCCGTAGCGGAACCGCCCCTCCCCGAAGCCACTCAGATAGACGTGGCACAGGATGAAGCCCGACAGCACGAAAAAGGCCTCGACGCCCAGATAGCCCTTGGTCGCGATCATCGGCGTGAAGCCGACGTCCAGCTTGGGCCAATAGTGGAACATCACCACCCAGAAGGCGGCGAAAAACCGGAGAGCGGTCAGGGGCTTGATATTCGCGCCGTCTTGCATTGACGTCGTTCCTTAAGGGCCCGCCTTCCCATCCCCCACGGTGGAAAGATCAGCATTACCCGCCTATCTCGCTGTGTTACATGTACGCATACGCGAACGACGGCTTAGCCGATAACCATAGAGAGGACCGATGAACGAACTCCTTAGCCTGGCCACAGACCCGGCCGCCTGGGCCGCCTTGGTGACCCTGGTGGTGATGGAAGTGGTCCTGGGGATCGACAACCTGGTCTTCATTTCGATCCTCTCGAACAAGCTGCCGCCCGAGCACCGCACGCGGGTTCGCCGCATCGGCATCTCGCTGGCGCTGATCATGCGCCTGGTCCTTTTGTCGACCATCGCCTTCATCGTCGGCCTGACCGCGCCGGTCTTCGACCTCGGCATCACCGGCCCCGTCGGTTCGCATGGCGAGCCCGGCTTCGAGACCGCCTTCTCGTGGCGCGACCTGATCCTGATCGCCGGCGGTGTCTTCCTGATCTGGAAGGCAACCAAGGAGATCCACCACTCGGTCGACCCCGGCAAGAGCGACGACGTGCTGGAGAAGGACAAGGCCACCCAGGTCATCTCCAACGTCGGCGCGGCGATCTTCCAGATCATCCTGCTGGACCTGGTGTTCTCGATCGACTCGATCCTGACCGCCGTCGGCATGACCGATCACCTGCCGATCATGGTCATCGCCGTGATCATCGCCGTCACCGTGATGCTGCTGGCCGCCGACCCGCTGGCCAACTTCATCAACAACAACCCGACGGTGGTGATGCTGGCCCTGGGCTTCCTGCTGATGATCGGCACCGTGCTGATCGCCGAGGGCTTCGGCGCCCACGTGCCCAAGGGCTACATCTACACGGCCATGGCCTTCTCGGCCGGCGTCGAGGGCCTGAACATGCTGTCGCGCAAGCGCGGGGCTAAGAAGGACCACTAAGGCCTACTGCCCGTCATGGGAGCGTGGTAGTCGGACCGCCCGGCTATCACGCTCTCAAGGCCCTGATGACCTCCCAAACCTCCACTGGCCAAACCTTTACCGACGCCGAGCGCCGCCTGACCCTGACGGCGCTGATGATCGTGTTCCTGCTCAGCGCGCTCGATCAGACGATCGTCTCGACCGCCATGCCGCGGATCATCTCCGAGCTGAACGGCCTCAATCTGTATTCGTGGGTGACCACGGCCTATCTGCTGACCTCGACGGTGATGGTGCCGATCTGGGGCAAGCTGGGCGACATCTTCGGGCGCAAGCCGGTGCTGATCACCGGCATCTCGATCTTTCTCGCTGGCTCCTGGCTGTCGGGCCTGGCCGGCGAGTTCGGCACGGTGCTGGGCATGCCCGGCATGGTCCAGCTGATCGTGTTCCGCGCCCTGCAGGGCATCGGCGGCGGGGCGCTGTTCACCACCGCCTTCGCCATCATCGCCGACCTCTATCCGCCCCGCGAGCGGGGCAAGTTCGCCGGCATCTTCGGCTCGGTGTTCGGCCTGGCCAGCGTGCTCGGCCCCATCATCGGCGGCTATTTTACCGACCACGGCACGGTGCAGATCGGGCCCCACCTGGTCGCTGGCTGGCGCTGGGTGTTCTACGTCAACCTGCCGCTGTCCTTGCTCTCGCTGTTCATGGTCATCGTGAAGATGCCCAAGCTGGAGCATCGCCGCTCGGGCAAGATCGACTTCCTGGGTGCGGGCCTCTTGATCGCCGCCTTCGTGCCGCTGCTGCTGGCGCTCAGCCTGGGCGGCCACAACTTCGCGTGGTCGTCACCGCAGAGCCTGGGCCTGTTCGCTCTGGCCGCCGTGTCGTTGGCCGCCTTCGTCTTCGTCGAGATGAAGGTCAGCAACCCGATCCTGCCGATGCACCTGTTTCAGAACAAGGTGTTCACCACGGCCAATACGGCCGGCTTCCTGATCTCGATGGCCTTCATGGGCGTGGTGATGTTCCTGCCGCTGTTCCTGCAGCTGGGCCGGGGCGTGCCGGCCACGATCAGCGGCATGACCATGCTGCCCCTGATGGCGGGCCTGATCATCAGCAGCACGATCGCCGGCCAGATGGTCAGCAAGACCGGCCAGTACAAGCCGTTCATGATCGCCGGCGCCTCCATCCTGCTGGTCGCGGTGTTCCTGCTGCACGACCTGTCCAAGATCCACAGCCTGCCCCTGCTGTGCGCGTTGCTGGCCTTCGTCGGCCTGGGCCTGGGCCCCGGCCAGAGCCTGTTCAACATCGCCACCCAGAACGCCGTCGATCCGCGCGACATCGGGGTGGCGACCAGCTCCAACCAGTTCTTCCGCCAGATCGGCTCGACCGTCGGCGCGGCCCTGGCCGGCGCCCTGCTGACCGCGCGCCTGGCCAGCCTGCCGGGCGGAGGCTTGGACCTGGGCAAGCTGGAAGGCATGGCCGTCCAGGCGGCCGCTCAGGGCAAGGCCGCCCACGCCGATCCGGTGCTGCAGGGCGCGCTGATCAACGCCGTCAGCGGCGTGATGGTCGCGGCCCTGTTCGTGATCGCCGCGGGGCTGGCGGTGATCCTGATGATCCCCGCCCTGCCCCTGCGCTCGCACCAGCCCGCCGCCGGCGCGCCGGTGCTGGACAAGGACGAGCCGACGAACTGACTACTTCCAGCGCGCCTGGACGGCGCTCTTCACCGAGGCCGGCACGGGCGCATAGCCCAGGGCGGTGATGTCGGCGTCGCCGCTCGTATAGCCCCAGGTGAAGAAGTCGCGCACCCGCTTGGCCCGGTCGGGCGCGGCGTCATCACGCAGCAGGCCGTAGCTGACCAGCACCAGCGGCCAGGTCGCCTTGCCCGGCCGGTCCAGGGTCTGGACGCCAAAGCCCTTGGTCGCCGTCCACGGCGCGCCGCTGGCGAAGGACGAGAAGGCGGCCGGCGACGGCGTCACGAACGCCCCGTCATGGTTCTTCAGCGCCACCAAATCCAGCTTGTGGTCCAGGGCATAGGCGTATTCGACGTAGCTGATCGTGCCCATGGTGCCGGACATGATCTCGCTGATCCCGGCATTGCCCTTGCCGCCCAGGCCGATCGGCCAGGCCACGGTCTCACCGGCGCCCGGACCGGCCTTCCACTCGGGACTGACCGACGACAGGTAGCTGGTCAGCAGCAGGCTCATGCTGGCGGGATCATTGCGGTGGGCCACGGTGATCGGCCAGTCGGGCAAATCAAGGCCCGGATTGAGAGCCTTCAGCGCCGGGTCGTTCCACTTGCTGATCTTGCCGAGGAAGATCGCCGCCACGGCCGGCGCGTCCAGCTTCAACTTGCCACTCTCCAGGCCCGGGACATTGGTGACCAGCACGGTGCCGCTGATCACGAACGGGAATTGGGACAGCCCCTTGGCCTTCAGGTCGGCGTCCGAGAGCGGCATGGCGGTGACGCCGAAGTCGGCGGCCTTGCTCTCGATCTGGCTGATGCCGAAGGCCGAGTTCTGGCCAGTATAGGCGATTGGCTCACCGCCGGCCTTCTGGTAGTCGGCGATCCAGGCCTTGAAGAGCGGGGACTGGATCGAGCCGCCGGAGCCGGTGAGCGGCGCCGTCTGGGCGGATGCGGAGCCGACAACGGCCAAGCTGAACGCGAACGCCACTGATGCGAGAACCGACTTCATGGGCTTCCTCCAACCGCGACGGGTTCATCCCATCGTCAGGGGCCGGACAGTGGGCGCATAGCCAAGGTCGGGGGAATGTGGCGCGAGGCCGCACGATCTAGAGGAAGCTGTAGGGGTCGACGTCAATCACAACGCGAACGGAGTTGGGGACTTTGGCCCGCGCCCGCCAGGCGGCCATGAAGCCCTGCAGGTCGACATTGCGCTCGGCCCGGACCAGGAACCGCTTGCGGCGGCGGCCACGCACCAAAGCCAGCGGCGCGTCGGCGGGACCGAACACCTCGACCCCCTCGGCATTGGGGATCACCGCCGCCAGGGCCTCGACATAGGCGTCCAAGGCCGCGCCGTCGGGACCCGAGGCGATCACCGCCGCCAGGCGGCCGAAGGGCGGCAGGCCCGCGTCCTGGCGCATGCCCATCTCGGCCTCGATGAAGGCGTCGCGGTCCTGGGCCTTCAGGGCCTGCATCACCGCATGGTCGGGGGAATAGGTCTGCAGCAGCGCCCGCCCTGGCTTCTCGTGACGCCCCGCGCGGCCGGCGGCCTGGGCCAGCAGCTGGAAGGTCCGCTCGCCGGCCCGCAGGTCACCGCCGCGTAAGGACAGGTCGGCGTCGACCACGCCCACCAGAGTCAGGTTCGGGAAGTTGTGGCCCTTGGCCGCCGCCTGGGTGGCCACCAGGATATCGATCTCGCCGGCCGCCATGGTCGCCACCAGGGCCTTGGCGGCTTCGGCGTCCATCACCGTGTCGGACGAGAACACCGCCACCCGCGCGTCGGGGAAGATGTGCCGCGCCTCCTCCTCGACCCGCTCCACGCCGGGGCCGATCGAGACGAGGCTGTCCTTGGCCCCGCAGTGCGGGCAGGCGTCGGGCTTCTTCATCGAGAAGCCGGTCAGGTGGCAGACCAGCCGCCCGGTATAGCGGTGCTCGACCAGCCAGCTGTCGGTGTCGGGCGACTTCATCTTCTCGCCGCAGGCCTTGCAGAGGACCAGCGGCGCATAGCCCCGGCGGTTCAGGAACAGCATGGCCTGCTCGCCGCGCTGCAGGGTCACGGCCATGGCCTTGATCAGCGGCGGCGACAGCCAGCGACCCGGCTCCGGCGGCGTCTGCCGCATGTCGACCAGATCGATGTCGGGGAGCTGCGCCGCGCCGTGGCGGGCCGACAGGCGCAGCCAGCGGTACCGGCCGATCTGGGCGTTGTAGAGGCTCTCCAGCGACGGCGTGGCCGAGGCCAGCAGCACCGTCGCCCCCTCGATCTTGGCGCGGGCCACGGCCAGGTCGCGGGCCTGGTAAATGAAGCCCTCTTCCTGCTTGAACGAGCTGTCGTGCTCCTCGTCGACCACGATCAGGCGCAGTTTCCTGAACGGCAGGAACAGCGCCGAGCGGGCCCCGACCACGATGCGGGCATTGCCGCTGGCCACGGCCTCCCACACCTGCCGACGACGTGGCGGCGAAACGCCGGAATGCCACTCGGCCGGCAGGGCGCCGAAGCGTTGCTCGAAGCGGGCCAGCACCGCCTGGGTCAGGGCGATCTCGGGCAACAGGATCAGGACCTGGGCGTCGGGGTCCTGGAGGGCCGCCGCGACGCTCTCCAGATAGACCTCGGTCTTGCCCGAGCCGGTCACGCCGTCCAGCAGCGCTGCCTGGAAGCCGCCGGCGTCCAGCATCTCGGTCAGCACGTCGACGCAGGCGGCCTGGCCAGGGTTCAGTTCGCGGGGCGGCAGGGACAGGTCCGGCTGCGGCAGGCCGCGATCGGGCTCCACGAAGTCGACCGCCAGCACGCCCTCGTCGACCAGCCCCTTCACGACGCCGGCCGAGACGCCGGCGGCCGAAGCGAGCGCGGCGCCCGACAGCTTCACGCCCTCGGCGGCGGCCAGCACCTTCAGGCGCGCCGGGGTCATGCGGGCGGGCTGGGTTCCGGTCAGGACCAGCACCTTGTCGGGCTTGGGCGGCGGATGGCGCAGACCGCGCAGGGCCATGGCCAGCGGCCAGCCGGGCAGGTCGACGGAATAGCGCGCCGCCCACTCGACGAAGGCCAGAACACCGGGCGGCAGCGGCGGATCGTCGACCTTCTCCAGGATCACTTTGAGCGGCCGGTTGCCGCCGGTCCCGTCGCGCAGGGCGGTGACGACGCCGCGAATCACGCGCGGCCCCAAAGGCACGGTCACGTGGTCGCCCAGACTCAGATCCAGGCCTTCCGGCTCGGCGTAGTCGAAGGCCTCCGGCAACGGCATCGGCAGTAGAACGGAGGCGATACGCGGCATGGCGCAGACCTTCTGCCGCGAAACCGTCCCCAGGTCGAGAGCGGCCCTCGAGGTCGTCATCAAGCGGACATTAACTGTCTTGCCCGCTTCATCGGCCGCTAGAGTTTTTTCCGTGGGGACGACGATGAGCGACGCGACCAACGCAAGCCGGAAGCCTGTCGACGCCGAGAGCGTGCGCGACTTCCTGCGCGTCCAGCCCGAATTCCTGCGCCAGGACGAGAACCTGCTGGGCGAGCTGGGTCTGCGGGTCGATGCCGCCAATGTCGTCGACTTCGGCCCCCGCGCCCTGGCCCGCGCCGCCGCCGCCCACAAGCGCGAGGCCAGCGTCCGCCAGGCCATCGAGGCCAATGCCCGCGCCAACTATTCAGCCCAGGCCCAGACCCACGCCGCGGTCATCGATCTGCTGGACGCCCGCAACCATTCCGACCTGGCTCGCCGCGTCGACGAGATGGCCCGCGGCCGATTCGGCCTGGCCGCCGGGGTCGTCGCCCTGGAAGGCCCAGACCGCGTCCCGGCCGGCTGGTATGTCCTGGCCGAGGGTCAGGTCGACATGATCCTGGGCGAGGCGCCGATCGCCCGCATGGGCTTCTTCGCCCCCGCCCTGCCGCTGTTTGGCGAGCAGGCCGAGACCATCCGCAGCATGGCCCTGGTCCGCATGGCCGTCTGGGAGCCGCGTCGCGAAGCCCTGATCGCCTTCGGCTCGACCGATCCCGAAGGCTTCTCGGCCGACATGGGCACCGAGCTGGTGAACTTCCTGGCCCGCGTGGTCGAGCGCACCGCCGAACGCTGGCCCGTCCTGTGACTTCAAGCGTCAGGTCTGGGCGCCAGGCCTACGCCGCCTGGCTCGACTACCTGACGCTGGAGCGCCGGGCCTCGCCGCGCACGGTGCGGGCCTATGGCGACAACGTCCTGGCCTATCTGAACTTCCTGGAACGCCATCGCGGCGAGGCCGTCAGCCTCTCCGCCATGAGCGAGATCTCGGCCGCCGACCTACGCGGCTACCTGGCCTTCCGCCGGCAGGGAGAACACGCCCTGGCCCCGCGCTCGATCAGCCAGGCCCTGTCGTCGATCCGCGCCTTTCACAAATATCTGGACCAACGCCACGGCGTGGCCAACGCCGCCGTCGCGCTGGTGCGCGGCCCTCGCCTGAAGATCGGCCTGCCGCGTCCCGTCTCCGAGGACCAGGCCCGCGACCTGATCGAGCAGGCCGCCGACGACACCGAACGTGATCCCTGGGAAACCGCTCGCGACGAGGCGGTGCTGACCTTGCTCTGGGGCTGCGGCCTGCGGATCTCCGAAGCCCTCTCCCTGACCTGGTCGGACGCGCCGCTGGGCATGTCGATGCGCATCACCGGCAAGGGCGGCAAGACCCGGATCGTACCGGTGCTGGACGCCGTACGCGACGCCATCGCTGTCTATGTCGACGAGTTGCCGTTCGTGCTGGGCCCCGACGAGCCCCTGTTCCGGGCCAAGCGCGGCGGGCCGCTGTCCCCGCGCCATGTCCAGGGCCTGGTGCAGACCCTGCGCGGTCGCCTGGGTCTCTCAGACCGGGTGACGCCCCACGCCTTCCGCCACGCCTTCGCCACTCACCTGCTGGGCGCCGGCGCCGACCTGCGCGCCATCCAGGACCTGCTGGGCCACGCCTCTCTGTCGACGACCCAGCGCTACACCCAGGTAGACGCCGCCGGCCTGCTGGCCGCCTACCAGGCCGCCCATCCCAAGGCCTGACGTCCCGCTCCGCCGCCGCAACCGTTCGAAGAGTTCTGCGGCCAGCCGCAATTCGAGATAGGCAGCGACCCCAAAACCGGTAGTGTTTTCAAGGGGTGCGACAATCCGTCAGGCCGAGCGTCTTCGCGGGGCAGACGCAACATTTCACGACATGATCGTCCGCCCACGGCCTTGCAGATAATCCAGTTGGTTGACCAGCCCGTGCGCTGAAACGGCAATCTCTGCTTTAGAACCGCCACTGAACTCTAAGACAAGATCAGCCATCACTCTCAAAACGATTGTCACAATCTCGGTATTCATTCCACCGCGAGAAAATACGCGCAAATCAAGACCTGATCATTCTGCCCACAATATTATACATAACGCCGTTCTTCGATTCTCGGTTACTCACTATTTACGATCCTCGGCCGATCTCCGCCCTGTAAAGCCCGGAAGAACCTCGGGCAGGGGATAAACAGAATGTCGAAAAAGACGAAGGCCGGCGCCTGGGCGCTGACCACCCTCGCGCTCATGGCGCCACTCGCCGCGCATGCCGATCCGGCCAAGGACGTGCTGATCGCCGGCCGCGCGCTGACCTTCCTGGAAAACGGTCCGACCGGCAAGGCGACCCTGGGCATCGTCTTCGATCCGTCGAAGCCCGCCTCGGTCGCCGAGAAGAACGCCGTCGTGGCCGCCATCGGCGGTGGCCTGAACGCCGGCGCCGTGACGCTGGTCGCCAAGCCGGTCGAAGCCGATGACGTCGGCGGCGTCTCGGGCGTCGCGGCCCTCTACGTCACCAAGGGCGTCAATGTCGGCGCCGCGGCCAAGGCCAAGAAGCTGATCACCATCGGTTCGGACGCGGGCTGCGTCTCGAGTGGTGCGTGCGTCATGGCCGTCTCGGCCGACCCCAAGGTGGAAATCGTGGTCAGCCGCTCGGCGGCCGCCGCGGTCGGCGCGGTCTTCAAGGCCGCCTTCCGCATGATGATCCGCGAAGTCTGATCCCCAAGCTCCGAAAGAGAACCACAATGAAAACGACTCTCTTCGCCGGCGCTTCGGTCGGCCTCCTCCTGCTGGCCTCGGCCGCTAACGCCCAGTCGATCGACTACGGCGCCATGGAGCAGCTGTTCAACGAACCGGTTACCACCAGCGCCACGGGCTCGCCGCAGCGCTCGACCGAAGTTCCGGCCGCGATGGAAATCATCTCCGCCGCCGACATCCAGCGCTCGGGCGCCACCGACCTGCCGACCATCCTGAGCCGCGTCGCCGGCCTGGACGTGATGAGCTGGGGCGCCGCCGGCGCCGACGTCAGCGTCCGTGGCTATGACCAGGCCATGTCACCGCGCCTGCTGGTGCTGATCAACGGCCGCCAAGTCTATCTCGACCACTACGGCTACACCGCCTGGGCCACCCTGCCGGTGCAGCTGGACGAAATCCGCCAGATCGAAGTCGTGAAGGGCCCCAACAGCGCCCTGTTCGGCTTCAACGCCGTCGGCGGCGTGGTCAACATCATCACCTTCAACCCGAAGTTCGACGCCCGCAACGTCGTGACGGCCCGCGCCGGCACGAACGGCTTCGGCTCGGTCTCGCTGGTCCATTCGTTCAAGCTGGGCGAGCGCTTCTCGGGCCGCCTGTCGGCCGGCGCCAGCCAGGAAGACGAATGGAAGAACACCAGCGCGACGATCAACAATCGTCTGCTGCATGATCCGGCCCGCGTCTCGGCCAACCTCGACACCGTCGCCCAGCTGACCGACAAGACCGAGCTGCGCATCGAAGGCTCGTGGTCGAACAGCCAGATCAGCGAGTTGATCTCGAACAACAGCTACTCGCCGACCAAGTACGTCACCGACTCGATCAAGGCGACCCTGGCCTCGGAAACGCGCTTCGGCTCGCTGCAGGTCTCGGCCTACCAGAACGACCTGACCGCCAAGCACATCGTCGTCGGCCAGCCGGCCCGCTTCGAGAACACCGTCCAAGTCGTCAGCGTCCAGGACCTGTTCAAGGTCGGCGCCAAGCACACCTTCCGCGTCGGCGGCGAGTACCGCAAGAACGAGGTCAACACCGCCCCGATCGTCGGCGGCAAGGTGTCGTACGACGTCTGGTCGGCCTCGGGCATGTGGAACTGGGCCGTGACCGACAAGCTGTCGACCACCCTGGCCGTCCGCTACGACAAGCTGTCCCTGGAGCGTTCGGGCGTGTTCCCGACCGGCTACCCGCCGGTGACCAACGCCTACTGGGATCGCGAGATCAAGAAGACCAGCTACAACGCCGGCGTCGTCTATCGGCCGACGGGCGTGGACTCGCTGCGCCTGACCGCCGCGCGCGGGGTGCAGGTGCCGACCCTGGTCGACCTGGGCGCCGTCCAGGCCAAGGTCAGCGTCGGCCCGGCCACCGTGGGCGTCATCGGCAATCCGACGCTGGAACCGACGATCGTCACCAACTACGAGCTGGCCTACGACCGCGCCCTGCCGGCCCTGAACGCCAAGGTCGGCGTCGCGGTGTTCACCCAGAAGTCGGAAGACGTGAAGGGTCAGCCCTCGTCGGGTCAGCTGGACATCGCCCCGACCGCCGTCAGCCTGCCGCTGCTCAGCTACCGCAACATCGGCGACTCGAAGATGAGCGGCTTTGAAGTGAAGGCCTCGGGCAAGCTGGACGGTGGCTTCCACTGGAGCGGCGACTACACCTACACCGACGTGAAGGACGAACCGCTGGTCGGCTTCAACCCCGTCCTGCGCCTGGCCGCCTACGCCCGTACGACCCCGTCCTACCGCGCCAATGTCGCGCTGGGCTGGGCTGAGGGTCCGTGGGCCGCGGACGGCTTCGTCCACTTCGTCGGCAAGGCATCGTACTACAACACCGCCTCGGTCCTCATCCCGATCGACGCCTACGCCACGGTCGGCGGCCGCGTCGCCCGTGAACTGGGCCAAGGCTTCACCGTCGCCCTGAGCGGCCAGAACCTGCTGAAGGACCGTCAGGTCCAGACGACGGGTCTGGAAGCCGAGCGCCGCGTGCTGATCGGCCTGACCAAGGCCTGGTAAGACGGCCGTGGGGGCGCGACATCGCGTCGCGCCCCCACGGATCTCGCCCCAAATCAGGGACGAAAGCATCAGCGTTAACGGCCATTTCATGCCGTCTCCTCACACTGTGCTGGAATTCGCGGCGGGTCATGGTGCTCGCCAGATGAGGCTCCGATGAAGTTCGACGACCTGAAGATCTCCACCAAGGTGGCTTTGCCCGCCGTTATCCTCACCTTGGTCGCCCTGGTGATCGTGGGCATGGGCGCATGGCAGGCGCGCAAGGTCGAGGCCAACACCAAGGTCCTCGTCGAGCAGCGCGCTCCGGCCGAGCTGGACGCCGCGCGCTTCAACCGCCGCGTCGCCTCGATCGGCTACGCGGCCTATCGCTCGGTCTCCTATCCGGGGACCTCGCCCGAGGCCCAGGCCGCCAGCAAGGACATCGACGCCTCTTACAAGGAAGCCAAGACGCTTCTGGCCGCGATCAAGAAGTCCGATCCCGCGACGGCCAAGACGGTCGCCGACTACGCCCAGCGCCTCGAGAAGCTCTACGCCAGCGCGCGCCAGGGCTCGGATCTCGGCCTGATGGACGCCAACGAAGCCGCCACCATGGTGCTGGCCGTGATCGATCCGGACATCGCCAAGATGACCGCTGACGTCAGCACCTTCACCAACACCCACAGCGCCGAGACCAAGGCCATGGTCGAGAAGGCTTCGAAGGAAGCCACGGCCGGCACGGTGTTCTCGATCCTGTTCGGCCTGATCGCCGCCGGCGCGGCCCTGTTGCTGGCCCTGTGGATCGGCTCCAAGAAGATCGCCGCCCCGCTGGCCAATACCGCCAAGACCATGGAAGTGCTGGCCCAGGGCAGCGTCGACGTCGAGGTCAAGGGCGCCGAGCGCAAGGACGAAGTCGGCGCCATGGCCCGCTCGGTCCAGGTGTTCAAGGACAACGCCCTGGCCCTGCGCACCGCCGAAGCCGCCCAGCAGCGCGCCAGCGCCGAGACGGAAGCCGAGCGTCGCCGCAACCAGGAAGTCGCCGAGGCCGCCGCCAAGGAGCAGGCCTTCGTCATGGAAGCCATCGCCACGGGCCTGACCCGCCTGTCGGACGGCGACCTGACCTACCGCCTCGATCAGCAGTTCCCGGAAGCCTACAAGCGCGTTCAGAACGACTTCAACGGCGCCATCGCCCAGCTGGAAGAGGCCATGGGCACGATCGTCCACGCCGCCAGCAGCATCGGCGCCGGTTCGGACGAAATCGCCTCGGCCGCCGACGACCTGTCGCGCCGCAGCGAGCAGCAGGCCGCCAGCCTGGAAGAAACCGCCGCCGCCCTGGACGAGATCACCGCCACGGTGCGTCGCTCGTCGTCGGGCGCTCAGGAAGCCTCGCGCGTGGTCGGCTCGACCCGTTCGGACGCTGAACGCTCCAGCGTCGTGGTCCGCAACGCCGTCGACGCCATGAACCAGATCGAGAAGTCGTCGCAGTCGATCAGCCAGATCATCGGCGTCATCGACGAGATCGCCTTCCAGACCAACCTCCTGGCCCTGAACGCCGGCGTCGAAGCGGCTCGCGCCGGTGAAGCCGGCCGTGGCTTCGCGGTCGTCGCCCAGGAAGTGCGGGCCCTTGCCCAGCGCTCGGCCGACGCCGCCAAGGAGATCAAGACCCTGATCTCGACCTCGTCGCAGCAGGTCAACCAAGGCGTCAGCATGGTCGGCCAGACCGGCGATGCCCTGCAGGCCATCGTCGGCAAGGTCAGCGAGATCGACGCCCTGGTCAGCGAGATCGCGGCCTCGGGCCAGGAGCAGGCCACCGGCCTCAACCAGGTCAACGCCGCCGTCAACCAGATGGACCAGACCGTCCAGCAGAACGCCGCCATGGTCGAGCAATCGACCGCCGCCTCGCACGCCCTGAAGGGCGAGGCCGGCAATCTGATGCAGATGATCTCGAAGTTCCGCGTCGGCGCCTCGGGCGGTTCGGCCAGCGTTTCATCGAGCCGTCGCTCGGCCCCGCGTCCCGCCGCCCCGGCTCCGTCGCGTCCGGCCGCCCCGGCCCCTAGCCGTGCGCCGTCGCTGGCCAGCTCGACCCATCGTCCGGGCGCCAACCCGGTCGCCGCCGCCCAGGCCAAGCTGGCCAAGGCCGTCGGCGCCTCGAGCGACGACTGGGAAGAATTCTAAGGCCCAGCGCGACAGCCGAAAGTGGCCGCCGGTTTCGGCGCCCGTCGCGCGGCAAAAAAGAGTTTAGTGCGCGTACCGCCCGCGTTTAGGGCGTTCCTCCCCTCGAAAATCCCTGGCCCCGCCTCCCTCTAGAGCGGGGCCTTTTTCGTGGGTGGCGGATACGAAGGAGCCTAGCGCTCGGTCGCTCCCGGCTGGATCGGCACAGCCACCGCGCAGCCGTCGACCAGACGCGACACCGCGCGCTCACCATGAGCCTTGGGCATTTTCGACAGCGGCTGGAGCTTCAGCGCCTCGGGGTTGGCGGCGAACTGGGGCGGCGCATTGCAGCCCGAGATGTGCGGATTGCTCAGAAAGCCCGCCGGCGGCCGCGGCTTGGCCTTGAAGACACTTTGCGAGGCGATCTTGAACCGTCGCGGGCGCGCCGGATCGGCGGCCCTGCGCGGCAGTGGCAGGATCAGATCTCCAACCGACTGGGCGGTTCGATCCAACAGGCGGGGCGCGCTCAGATAGCCCTTCAGGCTGATCTCGGGGACCGCCTGCAGCGTGACGGCAAGGGCCAGGGCAGAAAGAAACATGGCGGGGCTCCGTTCCCGAAACCCCGCCACTCTACGTCCGATTGACGAACGCGGTTATCACTTATCGTAAAGGCCGGTTACGCTTGGCCTTAGGCCTGCATCATCCAGCCTTCGACGCCCATCGACGCCTGACGGAAGGCTTCCGAGCGGGTCGGGTGCGGGTGGCAGGTGCGGGCGACGTCTTCCGACGAACCGCCGAACTCCATGGCCACGCAGATCTCGGCGATCATGTCGCCGACGTTGGGACCCACGGCGTGCGCGCCCAGGATGCGGTCGGTCTTGGCGTCGGCCAGCACCTTCACGAAGCCATCGGTCTCGTGGTTGATCTTGGCGCGGCTGTTGGCCAGGAACGGGAACTTGCCGACCTTGTAGGCGACGCCCGCAGCCTTCAGCTCGTCCTCGGTCTTACCGACCGTGGCGACTTCCGGCTTGGTGTAGATCACGCCCGGAATGATGTCGTAGTTCATGTGACCGGCCTTGCCCGCGATCAGCTCGATGCAGGCCACGGCCTCGTCCTCGGCCTTGTGGGCCAGCATCGGACCCGAGGTCACGTCGCCGATCACCCAGATGCCGTCCACGCCGGTCTTGTAGTGGTCGTTGGCGATGACGCCGCGCTTGTCCGGCGTGATGCCGACCGTCTCCAGGCCCAGGCCTTGGGTGAACGGACGGCGGCCGATGGCAACGAGCACGTAGTCGGCCTCGATGGTCGTGGCTTCGCCGCCGGCGACCGGCTCGTGGGTCAGCTTCACGCCCTTGGCCGAAGCCACGGCGCCGGTGACCTTGGCGCCCAGCGAGAACTTGAAGCCCTGCTTGGTCAGGATCTTCTGGAACGCGGTGGCGACCTCGGTGTCGGTGCCGGGGACGATGCGGTCCAGATATTCGACGACGGTGACTTCAGCGCCCAGGCGCTTCCACACCGATCCCAGCTCCAGGCCGATGACGCCGGCGCCGACCACGATCAACGACTTGGGCACTTCCGGCAGCGAAAGGGCGCCCGTCGAGTCGACGATGCGGTTGTTGTCGACCGTGACGCCCGGCAGCGGGGTCGGCTCCGAGCCGGTGGCGATGACGATGTTCTTGGTCTCGAGCACGGTTTCCGAACCGTCCTCGGCCTTGACCACGACCTTGCCGGGTCCGTCGATGCGGCCCCAGCCCTTCACGTAGTCGACCTTGTTCTTCTTCATCAGGAACTCGACGCCCTTGGTCAGGGCTTCGACGCTTTCGGCCTTCTGGGCCATCATCTGCACGAGGTTCAGCTTCGGCTTGACCTCGATGCCCAGCTTGGCGAACTCGCCGCCGGCCGCGGCTTCGTAATATTCCGAGGCGTGCAGGAGGGCCTTCGACGGCATGCAGCCGACGTTCAGGCAGGTGCCGCCCAGCTTGCCGCGGCCTTCGACGATCGCGGTCTTCAGGCCCAGCTGGCCGGCGCGGGTCGCCGCGTTGTAGCCACCGGGACCACCACCGATGATGACGACGTCGTACTGAGCCATGGGTCTTTCGCCTTCAGGACGCGCCGATAGCGGCGCCGGACAAAATATAAGGCCTCGCCGGCCATATTGTCAGACCTCTGGAGGCGCGTGTTCCTTAGAGGGAAGCGGCTCAAAACGGAACCCGCTTTCGACGTCCGCGCCTTTGAAAATCAAGGGAAATGGACGGTTCGTGCAAACGGCTTCCCCATCGCGCGCGACGCAGCCTAACCTCGCCCGTCCATCGGGAGAGAGAGTAGCGTCGTGTTGAAGTTCGCCGTCCTGGCCCTGGCGCTTGTCTGCGCGCCTGCCCTTGCTTCCGCGCAAGCTTCCGAAGGAACCCCGATCGTCATCGGCCAGTCGCTGACGATGGAGTCGAAGATCCTGGGCCAGACCCGGCGGATCAATGTCCACCTGCCGGCCAGCTACGGCAAGTCGGGCAAGACCTATCCGGTGCTCTACATGATGGACGGCGGCGAGAAGGAGGACTTCCCGCACATCGCCGGCCTGGCCCAGCTGGGCGAGCTGTCCTGGACCTATCGCGAGATGATCGTGGTCGGGATCGAGGGCATCGACCGTCGCCACGACCTGACCCACCCGACCCGCGTGGCCAAGGAAAAGGCCGACTATCCGACCACCGGCGGCTCGGACGCCTATCGCCGCTTCCTGGCCGAGGAGCTCAAGCCCTGGGTCGCCGCCCGCTATCGGGCCAGCGGCGAGAGCGCCATCATCGGCGAGAGCCTGGCGGGCCTGTTCGTGGTCGAGACCCTGCTGAAGCAGCCGACCCTGTTCGACGCCTATATCGCCGCCAGCCCCAGTCTGTGGTGGAGCGATCAGGCCCTGGCGCGCGGCGCGGCGGCCGACATCGCTAAATGGCCGGCGCTGGGTTCGCGAAAGCTCTACCTGACCATCGGCGACGAAGGCACGACCATGCAGGCGGGCGTCGACAAGGTGGTCGCCGCTATCGGCGCGGCCAAGCCGGCGGGCCTGACCCTGGTCTACGATCCGATGCACCAGGAGCACCACAGCACCGTCTACCATCCGGCCGCCCTGAAGGCTTTCCGGACCGTGTGGCCGGGCCCCCGCCCCGAGGCGAATTGAACTCCCGCGCCCCGAAGGAAACTAAGCTTCGCCACAAGCCTGACACCGGTCCGCCTGGAGAGCGCCACGCGAGCGTGACGTCATAAGGGCATGACCTCGCGTGTCCGTCTCCTCGCCGCCTTCGCCGCCCTGGCCCTGACCGTCGGCGTACCCCTCGCCGCCCCGGCCAAGAGCCACGAGATCCCGATCGCCAGCGCCAAGGCCGGCGACACCCTGGCGGTGCTCTATTCGGGCGACGGTGGCTGGGGCGCGCTGGACCAGAAGGTGGCCCGCCACCTGGCCGACAACGGCGTGCCGACGATCGGCGTCAACTCGCTGACCTATTTCCGCACCCGGCGCTCGCCCGAAGGCGCGGCCCAGGACCTGGCGGACGCCTTGCGCGCCTATGAGGGCCAGTGGGGCCGCCAGAAGGTGGTGCTGATCGGCTATTCGTTCGGGGCCGACGCCCTGCCGGCCATCCTGCCCCAGTTGCCGACCGAGCTGCGCGCCCAGGTCAGCCACATCGTGCTGATCGGGACAGGCCCGAGCGGCGACCTGCAGTTCCATCCGGTCAGCTGGCTGAACCTGGCCGCCCGAGACGCCTTCCCGGTTCGCCCAGCCATCGCCGCCCTCAAGGACGTGAAGATCACCTGCGTCTACGGTGACAAGGAACGGGCCGACATCTGCCCCACCCTGCCCGACACCGAAGTCGCCAAGATCCGTCTGCCCGGCGGCCACCACTTCAACGGCGACTACGCGGCGCTGGGCGACGCGGTGCTGCGGGCCAGTCGCTAGATCACGACCAGCAGGAAGGCGATCGCGGCCCATAGGCCGTAGGCTAGTCCAAGCAAGGCGATCGTCACCGCCGTCGCCCTTAACGCCGGCCGCCCCGCCAGTCGGCGAGCGGGGACGAGCAGCAGCGCCCAGACCCAGCCCATCAGGACGCCCACCAGCAAGGCCAGCGCCGCTCGCAGCCCATTTCGGAAGGGCTGTGGCGCGGCGGTCGGTTCGGCCTCGTCCGGGTCGAGATCGGGCGCCGTGGTACGCAAGCTCGCGACCAGGGCCTTGGCTTGCTCGGCTTCGCTCTCGGGCGCCCAGACACGGAATCCGCCCATGGCGATGGCCATGGTGAAATCAGCGCCGCCCCAATGCTCGTTCTGCACAAGCACGGGATAGCCGTCGGCGCGCAGGCGAGCGGCCACGATCTGGGCTTCCTGCAAACCGGCAAAACGCGCGACTTCCACAAGGCTCATGAGCGAACTCCCAAGCCGAGCTTGGACCGACTACAGCGGCGCCGGCAAGTCGTAGGTCGCCGCCAGCCAGCGGGTGATCGGGCGGGCGTCGCTGAGGAAGCTCAGGCCGTTGGCCGACTGGATCTCGCCATGCGGGCCGGCGTCGGGCGCAGCCTCGGCAAGGATCAGGGTCGGGGCATTCTGGTGCTCTTCGCCCAGACGGTCGACCAGGGCCGGGCGCGGGCGGGGATAGTCGACGCGGACGATATCGAGCACGTCGCGCAGCTGCGGGTAGGCGGCCAAGTAGCCCTCCATCATCGCGCAGTCGGGGCAGAAGCGCTGCCGGCCTTCTTTGTCGAAACCCATCGGTAGCAGGTAGAGCGTGGGCTTGGCCATCGCAGACTCCAGAAGCGAAGAAGCCCGCCGGTAAGGGCGGGCTTCTCGTTGGTTCTTAGAAGGAGGTCTCTTAGAGGTCCAGCAGCAGGCGCTGCGGGTCTTCCAGGGCTTCCTTGACCTTGACCAGGAAGGTCACGGCGCCGGCGCCGTCGACGACGCGGTGGTCGTAGGACAGGGCCAGGTACATCATCGGGCGGATCTCGATCTTGCCGTTGACGACCATGGCGCGTTCCTTGATCGCGTGCATGCCCAGGATGCCCGACTGCGGCGCGTTCAGGATCGGGGTCGACATCAGCGAGCCGTAGATGCCGCCGTTGGTGATCGTGAAGGTGCCGCCCTGCATGTCTTCGATCGACAGCTGGCCGTCGCGGGCCTTCTTGCCCAGCGCGCCGATGGCCTTTTCGATCTCGGCCAGGTTCAGCGCGTCGGCGTCACGGACGACCGGAACCACCAGCCCCTTGTCGGTGCCGACGGCGACACCGATGTCGTAGTGGTTCTTGTAGACCACGTCCGTGCCGTCGATCTCGGCGTTGACGTCCGGGATCGCCTTCAGCGCGGCCACGACGGCCTTGGTGAAGAACGACATGAAGCCCAGCTTCACGCCGTGGCGCTTTTCGAAGACGTCCTTGTACTGGCTGCGCAGAGCCATCACGGCGCTCATGTCGACCTCGTTGAAGGTCGTCAGCATGGCGGCGGTGTTCTGGGCTTCCTTCAGGCGACGGGCGATCGTCTGACGCAGGCGCGTCATCTTCACGCGCTCTTCGCGCTCGTGCAGGGCGCGCGGCGCGGCCGGAGCAGCGGCCGGAGCCGGGGCGGCGGCGCGAGCTTCCAGGGCGGCCAGAGCGTCGCCCTTGGTCACGCGACCGTCCTTGCCGGTGCCCGCGACCTTCGACAGGTCGAGGTTATTCTCGGCGGCGATGCGGGCCGGCGCCGGGCTGACCGGCGCGGCGGCCACAGGAGCAGAAGCAGGCGCCGCGGCGGCGACCGGAGCCGGAGCCGGGGTCGGCGCGGGGGCCGGAGCCGGAGCCGGAGCAGCGGCCTTCGGCGCGGCGGCGGCCGGAGCGGCCGACGCGGTCGCGCCTTCGGTCACGACGCCCAGGATCGTGCCCGGAACGACGGTCGCGCCTTCTTCGGCGCCGATGGCCGACAGCACGCCGTCAGAGGGCGAGGCCACTTCCAGCGAAACCTTGTCGGTTTCCAGCTCGACGAGGATCTCGTCCTTCTTCACGGCCTCCCCGACCTTCTTGGTCCAACGGGCGACCGTCGCTTCGGTGACGGATTCGCCGAGGGCGGGGGTGTTGATGTCGGCCATGGGGCTTTCCAGGTCTCTCTTGTTTGGTCCGGCGAGATTAAAGACGAAGTCCGACGCTTACGCGAAGGCCTCGTTGAGGAAGGTCTCGAGCTCTTTCAGGTGGCGGCTCATCAGGCCCGCGGCGGTGGACGCCGAGGCCGGACGACCCACATAGCGGGCGCGCTTGGCCTTGATGTCCAGCTTGTCGAGCGTCAGCTCGATCCACGGATCGACGAAGGTCCAGCCGCCCATGTTCTTGGGTTCTTCCTGGCACCAGACCAGGTCGGCGTTCTTGAAGCGGCTCAGCACGCCCATCAGCGACTTCAGCGGCCACGGGTAGAACTGCTCCAGACGCAGCAGATAAACGTCGTCGCGGCCCGTCTTGGCGCGCTGGTCGACCAGGTCGAAGTAGACCTTGCCTGAGCAGACGATGACGCGCTTGATCTCGGCATCGGGCTTCAGCGTGATCCCGCCCACGTCGCAACCGGCCTCGGCGCCGTCCACCATCACGCGGTGGAAGGTCGAGCCTTCGGCGAAGTCTGCGATGTTCGAGACGGCGCGCTTGTGGCGCAGCAGGCTCTTGGGGGCCATCACGATCAGCGGCTTGCGGAACTCGCGGTTCATCTGGCGACGCAGGGCGTGGAAGTAGTTCGCCGGCGTCGTGCAGTTGACGACCTGCATGTTGTCTTCCGCGCACGACTGCAGGAAGCGCTCGAGGCGCGCCGAGCTGTGCTCGGGGCCCTGGCCTTCGTAGCCGTGCGGCAGCAGCATGACGAGGCCGCTCATCCGCAGCCACTTGCGCTCGCCCGAGCTGATGAACTGGTCGATGACCACCTGGGCGCCGTTCACGAAGTCGCCGAACTGGCCTTCCCACAGGGTCAGGGTGTTCGGATCGGCCAGCGAGAAGCCGTATTCGAAGCCCAGCACCGCCTCTTCCGACAGGGCCGAGTCGATCACTTCATAGTGGGCCTGGCCGGGGCGGATGTTGTTCAGCGGCGTGTAGTGCTCCTCGGTCGTCTGGTCGATGACGTCCGAGTGGCGCTGGGTGAAGGTGCCGCGCACCGAGTCCTGGCCCGACAGGCGAACCGGGAAGCCCTCGTCGAGCAGGGTGGCGAAGGCCAGGTGCTCGCCGGTGCCCCAGTCGATGCCCTCGCCCTTCTCGATCGCCTCGCGGCGGTTGTCGATGGCGCGCTTGACGGTCTTGTGGGCGTTGATGCGGTCCGGGATCGTGGTGATCTGACGGCCCAGCTCCAGCAGGCGGGTCTTGGGGAAGGCGGTCTTGCCGCGACGGTCCTCGTCGCCCGGCAGCGCCAGGCCAGCCCACTTGCCGTCCAGCCAGTCGGCCTTGTTGGCCTTGTAGCTCTTGCCGGCGTCGAACTCCTTGTCGAGGAAGCTCTCGAACTCGGTGACCCAGGCGTCCGACTCGGCCTGGCTGATCAGGCCCTCGCCGATCAGGCGGTTGGCGTACAGTTCGCGGGTCGGCGGGTGACCTTTGATCTTGGCGTACATGATCGGCGACGTCATGGTCGGATCATCGCCTTCGTTGTGACCGAAGCGGCGATAGCAAACCATGTCGATGACCACGTCCTTGCCGAACTTCTGGCGGTACTCGGTCGAGACCTTGGCCGCGAAGACGACGGCTTCGGGATCATCGCCGTTCACGTGGAAGATCGGGGCTTCGACCATCAGCGCCATGTCGCTGGGATACGGCGAACTGCGCGAGTAGCGCGGGCTGGTCGTGAAGCCGATCTGGTTGTTGACGATGAAGTGGATGGTGCCGCCCGTGCGGTAGCCCTTCAGGCCCGACAGGGTGAAGCACTCGGCCACCACGCCCTGGCCCGCGAAGGCCGCGTCGCCGTGCAGCAGCAGCGGCAGCACGTGGCCGCGGCCGGCGTCCGGCTGTTCGCGCAGGGTGAAGGCCTGCTTGGCGCGGGCCTTGCCGATCACGACCGGGTTGACGATTTCCAGGTGCGACGGGTTCGCGGTAAGCGACAGGTGGACCTTGTTGTCGTCGAACTCACGGTCCGACGAAGCGCCCATGTGGTACTTCACGTCGCCCGAACCCTCGACGTCCGAGGGGACCGACGAGCCGCCTTGGAACTCGTGGAAGATGACGTGGTAGGGCTTGCCCATCACGGCGGCCAGCACGTTCAGGCGGCCACGGTGCGGCATGCCCAGGACGATGTCCTTCACGCCCAGCGCGCCGCCGCGCTTGATGATCTGCTCCATGGCCGGGACCATGGATTCACCGCCGTCCAGGCCGAAGCGCTTGGTGCCGGGGAAGCGCTTGTGCAGGAACTTCTCGAAGCCTTCGGTCTCGATCAGCTTCTTCAGGATGGCGACCTTGCCCTCCTTCGAGAAGGTGATTTCCTTGTCGCGGCCCTCGATGCGCTCCTGCAGCCAGGCCTTCTCGTTCGGATCCGAGATGTGCATGTACTGCACGCCGACATTGCCGGCGTAGGTGCGGCGCAGGATCGACAGGATCTCGCGGATCGTCGAGGTCTCCATGCCCAGCACGAAGTCCAGGAAGATCGGGCGGTCGTAGTCGGCGTCCGAGAAGCCGTAGGTGGCCGGATCCAGTTCCGGGGCCGGCTTCGGCGGCTCAAGACCCAGCGGGTCGAGATTGGCGGCCAGGTGGCCGCGCATCCGGTAGGCCCGGATCATCATGATGGCGCGCAGGCTGTCCAGCGTGGCGGCGCGGACGGCTTCGGCGGAGGCGCCGGGCGCCTTGCCCTCGACCGCCTTGGCGATTTTGGCTTCGACGGCGGGGGCGACGCTGGCCCACTGGCCGTCCAGGGCCGACAGCCAGTCGGGGCGAACCGACGGCACTTTCTTGGGGGTCCAGGCCGGGTCCTGCGCCGCGCGCTTAACCTGGTCGGCCTGCTCCTGCAGGCTGGCGAAGAAGGCGTTCCACGAGGGATCGACCGATCCAGGGGCCTCCGCCCACTGGGCGTAGAGGTCTTCCACGAACGCCGCATTGGCGCCGTAGAGGAAGCTGGTCTCGGTCAAGACCTGGTTGATGATGCCTGCGTCGTCCGCCATCGTTCTTCGCCTTCGATCCGGTGCTCTACGGGAGCGCTACCGCACTGCCCGTAAATATAGTCTCTCAATCACCCGAGCGCCCGTCCGCTTGGCGGGGCCCAGGTGATTTTTTCGGATCGTCGACTGGCGGTCGCAAAAAACCTGGGCCCCGCGCGGGGCGGGGTTTCGGTATCTATTTAGCCCTTCAGGACTTCCAGCAGGGTCTCGCCCAGCTTGGCCGGCGACGGCGAGACGCGGATGCCCGCCTCTTCCATCGCCGCGATCTTGTCCTCGGCGCCGCCCTTGCCGCCCGACACGATGGCGCCGGCGTGGCCCATGTGACGACCGGGAGGCGCTGTGCGGCCGGCGATGAAGCCGACCATGGGCTTCTTGCGACCGCGCTTGGCTTCGTCCTTCAGGAACTGAGCCGCTTCTTCTTCGGCCGAGCCGCCGATTTCACCGATCATGACGATCGACTTGGTGGCTTCGTCGGCCAGGAACAGTTCCAGGACGTCGATGAACTCGGTGCCCTTGACCGGGTCGCCGCCGATGCCGACGGCCGTCGTCTGGCCGAGGCCCGCGTTGGTCGTCTGGAACACGGCTTCATAGGTCAGGGTGCCCGAACGCGACACGACGCCGACCGAGCCTTCCGAGAAGATGCCGCCTGGCATGATGCCGATCTTGCACTGGTTGGGCGTCAGGACGCCCGGGCAGTTCGGGCCGATCAGGCGCGAACGCGAACCGGCCAGAGCCTTCTTCACCTTGACCATGTCCAGCACCGGGATGCCTTCGGTGATGCAGATGATCAGCGGGATCTCGGCGTCGATGGCTTCCAGGATCGAGTCGGCGGCGAAGGGCGGCGGGACATAGATCACCGAGGCGTCGGCGCCGGTGCGGTCCTTGGCTTCGGCGACGGTGTTGAACACCGGCAGGCCGATGTGGGTCTGGCCGCCCTTACCGGGCGTGACGCCGCCGACCATCTTGGTGCCGTAGGCGATGGCCTGCTCGCTGTGGAACGTGCCTTGAGCGCCGGTGATGCCCTGGCAGATGACCTTGGTGTGCGAACCGATCAGAACCGACATTTAGCGGGCGCCCTTCACAGCGGCGACGATCTTCTCGGCGCCGTCAGACAGATCGTTGGCGGCAATGACGTTCAGGCCGCTTTCCGAGATGATTTTCTTGCCGAGTTCGACGTTGGTGCCTTCCAGGCGGACGACCAGCGGAACCTGGAGACCGACTTCCTTCACGGCGGCGATGACGCCTTCCGCGATGATGTCGCAGCGCATGATGCCACCGAAGATGTTGACCAGGATGCCCTTCACGGCCGGATCGGCGGTGATGATCTTGAAGGCCGCGGTGACCTTCTCCTTCGAAGCGCCGCCGCCGACATCCAGGAAGTTGGCCGGCTCGGCGCCGTACAGCTTGATGATGTCCATGGTGGCCATGGCCAGGCCGGCGCCGTTGACCATGCAGCCGATTTCGCCGTCGAGGGCGATGTAGGCCAGGTCGTACTTCGAGGCTTCGATTTCCTTGGGGTCTTCTTCGCTCTCGTCGCGCAGTTCCTTGATGTCCGGGTGACGGAACAGCGAGTTGCCGTCGAACGACAGCTTGGCGTCCAGGACCTTCAGGTGATCGTCGGCGGTGACGATCAGCGGGTTGATCTCCAGCATGGCCATGTCCTTGGCCATGAACGCCGTATACAGCTGGTTCAGCAGCGCGGCGGCTTCCTTGGCCAGACCGCCGGTCAGGCCCAGGGCGTTCGCCAGGGCGCGCGCGTGGGTCGGCCACACGCCGGTCGCCGGGTCGATGGTGAAGGTGTGGATCTTCTCGGGCGTCGAGTGAGCGACGTCCTCGATGTCCATGCCGCCTTCGGTCGAAGCGACCACCGAGACCTTGCTCGAGGCGCGGTCAACGAGAAGCGACAGGTAGAATTCCTTGGCGATCGCCGCGCCTTCTTCGATGTAGAGGCGGTTGACCTGCTTGCCCTTGGGGCCCGTCTGGTGGGTCACCAGCACGCGGCCGAGCATTTCCTCGGCGTTGGTGCGGACTTCCTCGACCGACTTGACGACGCGGACGCCGCCCTTGGCGTCGGGGCCCAGGCCCTCGAACTTGCCCTTGCCACGGCCACCGGCGTGGATCTGGCTCTTCACGACGAAGACCGACGTGCCGAGCTTTTCGGCGGCGGCGGCGGCTTCATCGGGCGTGAAGGCGGCGAAGCCGCGCGGCACGGGAGCGCCGAACTCGGCGAGTACGGCTTTGGCTTGATGTTCGTGGATGTTCATGTGGGCCCGGTCTCGACGACGGCTTTCTGAAATGTGGCCGGGTTATAGGAGCGCTATTTCGCAGGCGCAACCGCGTGACGACGATAAGGTGAAGGCTTGCGCGCTTATCTTATCGTCTGGGACAGCGTCGCCACGGGTTTAGGCGGCCCTGGCAAGGGAAACCCTTGACCCGGCGAAACTGTTACCGGTCACACTTTTTCAGTGATGAACCGCTGTCCACCGGTGTCAGAGCCGCTCGGCGATCGCGCCGGCTATGTCAGCGTTGTCGGCCCGGATCCTTGAAGAAGATCAGGATCAACGACAGCACCGCGACGGCGTCCCGATCCTTCGATCCCTTGGGCGGCAGGTAGGCGGTCGGCTGCATGGCGGCCAGGTCCACGCCGCCGATGTCGACGCCGTCGCGGCTGAAGACATAACCGATGGTCGCGCCGCCGCCGATCGGCATGCCGCCGACCTGCTCGGTGCGCGCCCGGACGTTCAGGCCGCCAAAGCGCAGCTCGGCCGCGCGCTGCGGCTGCTGCAGGTTCTTGAGCAGGCCGCCGCCCTTAGAGCTGGCCAGGGCGAACGAGGCGTCCGCGCCCGCGCCGGGACCGGTGAGCGTGCAGAAGAACTGCAGCTTGTCGCGGTCGAAGGTGATCCAGCCCAGGCCCAGCCGGCTCTGGCCGCCGCCGCAGGCGACCTCGACCGGACCCAGACCTGGCCCGTTGACCGTCATCTCCACGCTGGCCTTGCCGCCCTCGAAGATGCCGGTGACCGAGCTCTTGCTGCTCTTGACCGTGGCGTTGCCGTCGTACTCGCCCAGCTGGAAGCCGGGCCGGAACAGGCTGGGGCCCTTCTTGCCCGACAGCTTGACCTTCTCGGTCCCGGCGGGCGCGGCGGCCTGGGCCGGCGCGGCCAGGGTCAGACCCATGGCAAGCGAAACGGCGATGGCGGCGATCTTCATGGCAAGCTCCCCCGAGCGTCGGCTGGACGACGCGGCGGAGCTTGCCATAGATCGGCGTTATCTCAACCTTTCGGTGAAACCGACACGGTCGCTCGACGCTCCAGCTTGCCCCAGCCGACCCGGCCGCCGCGGATGGCCATGACCACCGACTTGACCACGACGTAGTACATCAGCTGGCGATAGCCGAACCGCTGCACCGGCAGGAACGGCAGGTCGGCCCACGGCGCGCGCTTCTCCAGGGCCATGCCCAGGGCGCCGGCCGACAGATCCACGGCGATGAAGATCGCCCAGTAGGCCAGGCCCAGCAGCATGTCGTCGGGCCGCCACTCCACTGGATGGGCCACCGCGCCGTAGAGGCCGGCGACCAGGCTCCAGATCACCGCCAGGTCGACGAGCGGCGCGGCCACGGCTAGGATGATCTGGAATAGCCAGATCTGCGGCAAGGCCACGAAACCCAGCACCGGCGTCTTGGCGCTGAACATCGCCTTGCGATGCTTCCACACGCATTGCAGCGTGCCGAACGACCAGCGGAAGCGCTGCTTGAGCAGACCGCCGACGGTGTCGGGCGCCTCTGTATAGGCGCGGGCCTCGGGGTCGAAGGCCACCTTCCAGCCGGCGCGTTGGCAGGCGATGGTCAGGTCCTGGTCCTCGGCCAGAGTGTCGGCGGGATAGCCGCCCAGGGCGTCGAGTACACTCTTGCGCCAGGCCCCGACGGCGCCTGGCACCACAGTGACCGCGCCCAGGGCCGACAGCGCCCGGCGCTCCAGGTTCTGGGCCGTGACATACTCAAGCGCCTGCCAGCGGGTGACGATGTTCAGGCGATTGCCGACGATGGCGTTGCCGGCCACGGCCCCGACGTCCGGATCCTGGAACCAGCGGGCCAGGCGGCCGATGGTCGAGGGCGGAAACAGGGTGTCGGCGTCCAGGGCCACGACGAATTCGCCCTTGGCCACGGCCAAGCCGCGATTGACCGCCCTCGCCTTCCCGCCATTCTCGAACGACAGCAGCGTCACGCGCGGGTCGCCCGCGAAGTGATCCCGCACCTCCTGGGCCGTGCGGTCCTTGGAGCCGTCGTCCAGGACCAGAACCTCCAGGTTCTTCCACTCGCTCTCCAGAATCCGGGCGATCGAGGCGGCGATCACCTTCTCCTCGTTGAAGCAGGGGATCAGCACCGAGACGAGCGGACCGTTCTCAGAGTCGAGATCGGCCGGCTCCTCATGCGTCCAGAAGCGGTGGACCAGGGCCAGGCTGGCCAGGAACACCAGCCGCGCGACGCCGAGGAAGATCGCCGTCACGAACAGGAAGGTCATCGCCGCTTGCGTCCAGCGGAAGAAGTCGAAGCCCAGCCGGTCGATGGCCAGGTCGACGGCGGTGCGCGAGGTCGGCGGCATCACCTGCTGCGGGCTCATGCCGGCCAGCTCGCCGACCGTGACCAGCCGATAGCCCCGCGCGCGGATTTGGTCGATCAGCTCGGGCAGGGCCGCCACCGTGCGGCTGCGGTCGCCGCCGGCGTCGTGCAGCAGCACCACCTGGCCGGGGTTGGCGCCCGGGTTGTCCAGGCGATCCAGGATCCGGTCGATGATCTGCTGCTTGGTCGGCTTCTGCCAGTCGTCCGGATCGATCCGCAGGCCCACGGTCATGTAGCCCAGGGTCTGGGCGATCACGAGCGGGGCCACCTCGTGCGGGGTCGACGGCTCGGCGTCGCCGAAGAACGGCGG
Organism: Caulobacter sp. GW821-FHT11E11; assembly: GCF_058808315.1. Taxonomy (NCBI): domain Bacteria; kingdom Pseudomonadati; phylum Pseudomonadota; class Alphaproteobacteria; order Caulobacterales; family Caulobacteraceae; genus Caulobacter; species Caulobacter sp. GW821-FHT11E11. Next base: position 706,022 of record NZ_JBXARO010000001.1, on the reverse strand, counting down.
ACGGAACAGCCGCATCGAGCGGCCGGTGATCACCTCGAACAGGCGCTGGGTGGCGTTCAGCTCGACCTGCACCTGGGCCAGGGGCGTCTCGGCGATGTTGGGGTGGGTCCAGCTGTGACCGCCGACGTCATGGCCTTCGTCGACCTCGCGCTGCACCAGGTCGGGGCGGCGCTGCATGTTCTGGCCGATGACGAAGAAGGTGGCCGAAGCCTTCTTCTGCTTGAGGATGTCCAGGATCTTCGGCGTCCAGCGACCGTCAGGGCCGTCGTCGAAGGTCAGGGCGACGAGGCCCTTCTTCTGGCCGTAACGCTCGATGACATAGCTGGAGGGAATGACGTCATAGGTCTCGCCGGAGACTAGGCCCGTGTCGGGATCGAACTCCAGCGAGCGCTTGCCGGGCGTCGGCAGCTGGGCGATCCGCAGCACCTCGCCGCCGCCGTCGAAGTCGACCCCCTGCCCGTTGGCCAGGGTCGTCAGCCCCGCCGCCGAGGCCTGGCCATAGGCCTTGCCCAGCACCGACCAGACGCCCGGATCCTCCATGCCCATCCGCCACAGGCCATAGCCGCGCGGCTTCCACGGGTCGGAGACCTTGACCTGGTTGAACAGGGTGACCGCGTCCATGAACCAGACGACGTGGTTGTCGCCGCTGTCGTCCGTGTACTGGTAGGTCGGGTTCAGGGCGTCGTCGTCCATGCGGATGGTCGCCCCGGCGTCCTGGGCGTTGCGCATGGCTTCGTGGAAGGTGGTCGGGGCGCCGGACGCGCGCGAGCCGTTCTTGTTCAGCACCCAGTCGTAGCCATAGGCGCCCAGGGCCAGCACCGTGCGGTTCGGGTCCAGGTGGGCGAAGCGCTTTTCCAGCTCGGTCTCGTACCAGTCCTGGCCGGCGTTGGGGCCGGGATCGCCCAGGGCGTAGTGCTGGTCATAGGCCATCAGCACCAGAGTGTCGGACGCGGCCTGCAGGCGCTTGAGCGGCCAACCCTCCTCGTCGAACGGGGCAGTGACCCAGACCTCGCGGCCGGCGTCCTTCAGGGCCGCGCGGGCCTCGTCCAGGAATTTCGGGTAGGCCGCCAGCCCCTTGGCCGACAGCGCCTCGAAGTCGAAGACATAGCCGCCATAACCGCGCTGGGCGGCCAGGGTCACGAGGTTGGAGATCAGCTTGGCGCGGGCCAGCGGATTGGCCAGCAGGGCGTCGGCCAGCGGCCCGTCGAAGGCGGCGTTGGCCGAGTTGTGGACCAGCGGCAGCACGGCCGGCTTGTTCGGGGCGGCGGCGATCCGCGCCACGCCCTCCGGGTCGTCGGTGACGTCGATGTCGCCGCGCGAGCCGTTGATCGCCACCCACTGCGGCGAGACCACGTCCAGCTTGTCGATGTTGCGGCGCAGGGACTCGCGGCTGTCCTCGTCCCACGAGACATAGAAGCCGACCGACAACGGCCGCGCGGCGGCGTCGTTGGTCGCACCCGCCTTGGGGCGCGGGACGCGACGCCAGGTCTTGGCCGAGGGCTTGAGCTTGTGCGCCGTCTCCTGGTGTAGGGACGTCAGGACGTGTGGGTCCTTCAGCGGCGCGACCGGCAAGTGCGGGGCGAAGGCCAGGGTGGCCACAAAGCCGGCCACCACCGCGGCGATGGCCGAGATGACGATCCCGAGGACCAGCTTGGCCCGCCGCTCACGCTTGCCCGTGGGGTCGTGAAAGATGTGGCGGTCGTCAGGAGTCATGGGGCGCGCGCTCTGGATTTTCGCGGCAGATGATCCCCGATCTTGACCGAAGCGTGGCGGTGGAAACCTTGCGGCATTCCGTCGCTGGCTACTCGACCCAATCCTTCTGTAGACGCCGCGAGGCCAGGATCAGGAGGGCCGCCGCGCCAATGTAGAAGGCCAGGCCCCAGTAGATGGCGTAGCGCATCGACTCCGCGCCGTGGACCGGGGCCAGCTTGTCGGAGACGAAGCCGAAGAACCAGTAGCCGACGGCGATGCCCAGCAGGTTGTTGATCAGCAGGAACAGGGCCGAGGTCGTGCTGCGCATGGCGGCCGGCGCCAGGTGCTGGACGGCGGTGACCACCGGACCCAGCCAGGCCAGGTTCAGGCCCGTCGGGATCAGGAACAGTACGAAGGCCACCGGCAGCGCCTTGGCGTTCATGGCCGCGAAGAAGCAAGGCAGGGCGATCAGGAAGCAGATGGCCGGGGCCAGGGCGTAGGCGCCCTTGGACTTGCCGCCGAACCGGTCGCCCAGCCAGCCGCCCAGCCAGATGCCGGCCACGCCGCCGAAGAAAGCGATGGCGCTGTAGTAGATCGAGGTCTCGACCAGGGTCAGGTGCAGGCTGCGGATGAAGAACGACGGCAGCCAGAAGGCCACGCCATAACCGCAGACCGACGAACAGGCCGCGCCGAACGCCAGCAGCCAGAACGACGGTTTGGGCAGAACAGTCTTCAGCACTGCGCCGAAAGCCGGAGGCTTTGCGGCCTCAGCAGGTGAAGTGTCGAAGCCGCCGCGCGGCGGATCCTTGACCACCAGCTTGAACAGCGGCGCCAGCAGCACGCCGGCCAGGCCCACGGCGACGAAGGCCATGCGCCAGTCGATATAGGCCGCGATCAGCCCGCCGAAGAGCACGCCCAGGGCCGAGCCCAGCGGAATGCCGAAAGAATAGGCCGCGAGCGCTCTCGCCCGCTGGCTCTTGGGGAAATAGTCGGAGATCAGCGAATAGGCGGGCGGCACGCCGCCGGCCTCGCCGACGCCCACGCCCATGCGGAACAGGAACAGCGACCAGAACCCGCCGGCGAACCCGCAGGCCACCGTGAAGCCGCTCCACACGGTCAGGGCAGCGGTCATGATCCACGTGCGGCTGAAGCGGTCGGCCAGCCAGGCGATCGGCACGCCCAGGGTCGTGTAGAGCGCCGCGAACGCCAGCCCGCCCATCAGGCCCAGCTGGGTGTCGGTCAGGTGCAGCTCGTTCTTGATCGGCTCCTTGAGGATGCCGAGGATCTGCCGGTCCAGGAAGTTGAAGGTGTAGGCCAGGATCAGCATGGCCAGGACCACGTAGCGATAGCTCGCGGGCTTCTCCGCCGCCTGGTTCGCGTTCTCGCTCATCACCTGCCCCCGTTACGCTACAGCTACATAAAGAAAGGGCGGGGCCTGTTGCAGCAAGCCCCGCCCTAGCACGTCGCCTAGATAATTTAGAAAGCCAGCTCGACCGAGGCGGCCACGGTGCGCGGCGGGCCGTAGAAGCCGATCACCGAGTTGTTGTAGGTGGCCCCGGCGAAGTTGTAGCCGCCGGTGCGGTACTTCTCGTTCGTCAGGTTCTTGCCGGTCAGGGCCAGCTTGTAGTGGCCGCCCGGGGCGGTCCAGATCGCCGTCAGGTCCACCAGGGTGAAGGCCTTCTGGTCCAGGGCAGGCAGCGGCTGCTCGAACTGCTGATAGCTGTCGCGGTAGCTGACCATCGGGGTGATGGCCAGATTGCCGCCGGCCAGCTCACCGCGCCAGGTCAGGCTGACATTGCCCGTCCATTCCGGGGTGTTCTGGAAACCGTACAGGTCGGCGACGTTGATCACCTGACCGGTGGCCAGGGTGGTCGACGGGTTCAGCGGGTTGGGCGCGCCGGCCGGCACGAAGCGGCTGAAGGTGTCGTACTTGGCGTGGATATAGCCCAGCGCGACATTGGCCGAGAGGCTTTGGCTGAGGCGCGCATTGGCCTCGAACTCGGCGCCGTACAGGGTGGACGCGCCGGCGTTGTCGACCGAGCTGGCGATGCCCGAGGGCACCACGACCTGGGTGGTGACCTGCTGGTCCGTGTACTTCGACAGGAAGACCGCCGACGAGAACGAGACCTTGCGATCCAAGACGAAGCCCTTCAGGCCGGCTTCATAGGTCTTCACGACTTCCGGCTTGTAGCCCTGCGTGGTCTGCGGGGTGATGAAGGCGTCGCCGCGCATGTCCCAGCCGCCCGACTTGTAGCCCTTCGAGAACGAGGCGTAGGTCGTCAGGTCATCCGACAGCTCGTACGAGGCCGAGATCCGCGGGGTGAACTGCGAGAAGGTCTTCTGCGCATTGTAGTTGGTGCGCACCTGCAGGATCGGACGGTTGGTCCCGCCCTGATACGGCGACGGCGTCGCGCCCAGATAGAAGAAGCGGAACACGCTGGCGCGCTTGGAGTCGCGCGTGGCCCGGGCGCCCAGCGAGACCTTGAAGCGGTCGGTCAGGTTGGCGCTGAAGTCGAAGAACGCCGCGAAGCTCTGGGTGTTGACCTTGCCGCCGTCGGCGATCGAGACGCCCAGGTTGCCGGCGATGGTGTCGAACTCGCCCGAGGCCTGGCTGTTCATGTAGTACAGGCCAAAGACGCCCTGGACGTTGTCGTCCGCATAGACCGCCTGCAGTTCCTGCGAGAACGAGTTGTCGTCATAGGTGGCCGGCACGTCCAGCGTCGGCAGCGGGGTGCCGTCGAAGTCGATCAGGGTCTGGGTGTGGCCCTTGCGGCTGGCGGTGATCGACTTCAGCGTGATCGCGTCGGTGACGTTGTACTCACCGGTCAGCGACAGGCCCTTGGTCGTCACGTGGTTCTTGTCGCCCAGGCCCGCCTTGGTGTCGTAGATGTCGAGGATCGGATAGGTCCCGACCGTCGGCAGGGTCTCGCGGTGACCGTGGCGCGGGTTCGAGTCGTCGGTGACGTGGTCATAGGCCAGGCGGAAGAACAGGTCTTCGGTCGGCTTCCACTCGGCGCTCAGGCGATAGGCCTCGACGTCCTTGTTGTAGTGCTCGGCCCCGGTGGTCAGGTTCTTGCCGTAGCCGTCGCGCTTGTAGAGGGCGTACGAGCCGCCCACCGACAGGCCGCCGCCGACCGGCGTCTGGCCCGAGACCAGCAGGTCGGTCTGGTTGTAGCTGCCATAGGTGCCGCGGATCTTGCCGCCGGCTTCGTCGCCCAGCTTCTTGGTCACGTACTTGATGGCGCCGCCGATGGTGTTGCGGCCGTACAGCGTGCCCTGCGGGCCGCGCAGCACTTCGATGCGCTCGATGTCGAAGATGTCCAGCACCGCGCCTTGCGGGCGGTAGATGTAGATGTCGTCGACATACAGGCCGACGCCGGGCTCGTAGCCCCACAGCGGATCCTGCTGGCCCACGCCGCGGATGTAGCTGATCAGGGTCGAGTTCGAACCGCGGGCGGTCTGCACCGTGATGTTCGGGGTGGTCTGGGACAGGACGGTGATGTCCGTGCCGCCCGAGCGCTCCAGCTTCTCGGCCGAGAAGGCCGAGACGGCGACCGGGACGTCCTTGAGGCTTTCCTCGCGACGACGGGCGGTGACGACCACCTCCTCGACGCTCGCGGTGTTTTCACCAGCCGGCGCTTCCTGCGCCGCCGCGACACCAGCGATCGTGCTCCATGCCGCGCCAGCCAGCAGCGCAGCCTTCCACATCGAAGTCATGGGTTTCCCCTCCCTTGCGTTCCGCCCTTCCCGAGCCGGATCCGTCTTGTGCGGACGCGTGCTGGGACCCTCGCCAATTCATCGAACAGCGAATTGCAAGCACCATCACCCGAACCGATGACGGACGCCAGCATTTTTTCATCAGGTGATGAAAAAGGGTCGGGGACGGATCTTCTGGGTAGGGATCAGGCCTTGCCGGCCTTGGCGATGACGGACTCGAAGCCGGCCGCGCAATACGAGAACAGGCGCTGGCGGACCGCCTCCAGGTCGCTGGAATGGCACTCGCCTTCCGACAGCGAGTCGATCCGTCCGGTCTCGGACAGCGACAGCATCATCGATCCGGTCAGGAACTGGTAGCACCAGTAGAGGTCGCGATACTCGGCGTGGGGACGCAGGGCCTTCAGCGTCTCGACCAGCTGGTGGACCACCGGGTCGAAGAACCGAGCCATGGTCTCGCCGCCCCAGGCCGGCGTGTTGTTCACCTGGGCGACCAGGGCGAAGTAGCTTTTCCAGCCCGCGCCGCCGTCCTGGGAGATGCGCAGCAGCGGATCGATGAAGGCTTCGATCACGCCCTCGACCGTCATGGTCGCCGCGTCGTGGGCCTTCACATAGGCGTTCATCGACGCCTCGCGGGCCTGGTTCAGGATCTCGGCCCGGCGCAGGAACACCGCATCGAACAGCTCGCGCTTGGCGCCGAAATAGTAGTGGATCAGGGCGGTGTCGACGCCGGCCTCGGCCGCCACCTGGCGGGTCGTGACCCCGTGGAAGCCGTGGCGCGCGAACAGCCCCTCGGCCGCATCGAGGATGGTTTCCTTCAGGTCCAGGCCCTTGGCCTTGGACGGTCGGCCCCGCCCGCCGGCGCGGGCGCCGGACTTGGTTGAGGGCTTGGCTGCGGTCATGAAGTGAGGTCCGCCCTGAATTGCGCTCCGTCCTCGGATAGGCGCAACGCAGCGGCGCTGGCAAGACCGGCGTTTTATCAACCCAGAAAGACCGACCACATCAGGCGGCCCGGGATGAAGGTGAAAAGGCCCGCCAGCAGCAGCCCGCCGACGAACATCGCGGTCATGGCGCGGCGGTGGGCGGAGACCTTGCCGCGCCGGATGGCGTAGACCGCGCCGGGCAAGGCCACGATCGTCCAGCCCGACAGCAGGTGGATGAAGCTGAAGTGGCCGTGGTTGATGCCGCGGATGAACAGCGAGCTGACCGCCGTGATCCCCATGGCGATCACCCAGGTCCAGCCGAGGACCTTGTGCAGGTTGGTCCCCTTCACCCGCATCATCAGCACGATGCCGATGGCCAGGGCCGTCAGGGCGGCGGTCAGGTGGACCTGGATGATCGTCGGCGCGGCGACGATGAGCGAGACGTCCGGCGCGTGCGGCTTCAGCGAAACGACGGCGGCGATGACGATAGCGGCGCCGACGCCCAGGGCGGCGTTGCGGACACCCGCTGCTTGCGAAATTGACTTGCCGTGCGCGGCCATCTGCCTTCACTCCCGATCGTGGCGGGCCAGAGCGCCTCGCCGTCGGGAACCTGAGTGGAGTGGGCGGGCCTGTGCCTCAATCGACGTTGCGCCAGTCGCCGGCTTCGTTTCGCCAACGGTTTGCCGACGCCGTTCACGCTTCGCGAACGGTCATGACCGCCAAGGAGAGCCTGCGCGGTTTCGCGGTGTCGGCGGCGGCCGGGGTGTTCCTGGCGCTGCTGGGCGCGTTCGGCACGGACGAGGTGCCGTTCGGGATCCGGGTCGCCTACTGGGCGGGCCTGTGCTTCACCGGCGCGATCGTCGGCACCGCCGTCAGCCACACGATCGGCCGCGATGGACGGGCGGACGAGAAGCCCTGGCGATACGGCGCCCTGACCGTGATCGGGGTCACCCTGCCCTTCACCGGCGTCGTCTGGCTGGTCAGCGACCTGACCTTCTATGGCCACCTGAGGCCCAGCGGTGGGATGACCTACCTGCTGCCGGTGTTCATCGTCACGGTGGCGATGACGGCCCTGAACTTCCTGGTCCAGCGCACTCCGCCCGAGACCCACGCCGCCCAGGCTGGCGCGCCCGCGCCGCGGTTCCTGGATCGCCTGCCTGCCAAGCTGCGTGGCGGCGAGCTGTGGGCCGTCGAGGCCGAGGACCACTATCTGCGCCTGCATACCTCGCGCGGCCAGGACCTGATCCTGATGCGGCTGTCCGACGCCGTGGCCGAGCTGGAAGGCATCGAGGGCGCTCAGACCCACCGCTCGTGGTGGGTCGCCAAGGACGCCGTCGAGGACGCCCGACGCGGCGACGGCCGGGCGATCCTGCGGCTGAAGGGCGGCGCCCTCGCCCCCGTCAGCCGCGCCTACTCGAAGGCCTTGCGCGACGCCGGCTGGTTCTAGGCGGCGCGGGCGCCAGGCCGCGAACGCGTCTGCTGCCCGACGCTGAACTGGCCCATCAGTTGGGTCAGGTTGTCGGCCTCGCGCGAGAGGGCGTGGCTGGCGGCCGTGCTCTCCTCGACCATGGCGGCGTTCTGCTGGGTGGCCTGGTCCATCTGGCTGACGGCGCTGTTGACCTGTTCCAGGCCCGTGGCCTGCTCCTGGGCCGAGGCGGCGATCTCGGCGACCACGCTGTTGATCTGGGCGACCTGGGTCACGATCCGCGTCAGGGCCTCGCCGGTCTTGCCGACCAGCTCGACGCCGGCGTCGACCTGCTCGGTCGAGGCGGTGATCAGGGCCTTGATCTCCTTGGCCGCTTCGGCCGAGCGCTGGGCGAGAGCCCGCACTTCCTGGGCGACGACCGCGAAGCCACGGCCCGCCTCCCCTGCACGCGCGGCTTCGACACCCGCGTTCAGGGCCAGCAGATTGGTCTGGAAGGCGATCTCGTCGATCACGCCGATGATGTTGCCGATCTGGGCCGAGGACTTCTCGATCTCGCCCATGGCCTCGACCGCGGTGGCCACGACCTGGCCGCCGTTCTCGGCGTCGGACTTGGCCGCCCCGACCACGCGGCGGGCTTCCTTGGCGCCGTCGGCGGTGCGCTTGACTGTGGCGGTGATCTCTTCCAGCGCCGCGGCGGTCTCTTCCAGACTGGCGGCCTGCTGCTCGGTGCGGCGGGCCATGTCGTCGGAGGCGTTGGTGATCTCGCGGCTGCCGGCGCGGATGCCGTCGGCGTTGCCGACGATCACCGTCATGGCGTCCTGCAGCTTGCCCACCGCGCCGTTGAAGTCGGCGCGCAGCTTCTCGTACTCGACCGGCAGGGCGTCGTTGACGCGATAGGTCAGGTCGCCCTGGGCCAGATGCGACAGGCCGACCCCGAAGGATTGGACCACCAGTTGCTGCTGCTCGGCGATGGCCTTGGCCGCAACGGCCTGGCGCTCGGCTTCCGAACGTTCCTTGGCGGCGGCAACCTCGGCGTCGGCGCGCAGCTTGGCGATGGCGTTTTCCTTGAACACCTGGACCGCGCCGGCCATCTGGCCCAGCTCGTCCTTCTGGCCCACGGCCGGCACCGTGATGTCGTTGTCGCCGCCGGCCAGGCGGCGCATGGCGGCGGTCATGGCCTGCAAGGGCGCGCTGACCTTGGCGATCACCACATGGGTGGCGAAGGCCATCAGGCCCGCCGCGGCCAGGGCGATGACGGCCATCACGCCGGTGGCGATATTGCCCGCCGTCTTGGCGGCGACACCATCCTCGTGAGCGACCCGCGTCTGCAGGTCCACCAGGGCGCCGACATTGGCGGTGACGGGATCGATGGTCGGATAGAGCTTTCCGTCGACGAAGGCCTGCAGCGCAGCGGTATCGCCGGACTTGAGCAAGCCTTGCAGGGTCTCGACCGTGGCGTCGGCGGCCGGCATGGCGGCGGTGACCTGGTCTGCCAGCGCCTTCTCCTCGTCGGTCATCTGGGTGGCCGCGTAGACCTTCCAGTTCTCGGCGATCGTCGACTTGGCGGCCGCGACGTTCTCGGCGGCCTTGGCCATCGGCAGTTCGCCCGACCGCGCCTTGTGGGCGCTGTCGACGATATTGACCGCGTACATGTCGCTGACGGCCTTCAGCTGTTGCATCGGCTCGACGCGGTCGGTGATCACCGACTGCATGCGCTGGTTGGCGACGCTATTGGCGACAAAGCCCGCCAGGCCGATCGCGGCCATGCCCACGCCCAGGGCCGCCAGGCAGCTGAGCAGTCTCGTCTTGATGGTCAAGGTCATCGGAAGGTCCCCGCTTCATCGCGAAGAAACCCGCCGATCGTTAACCAAAACCTTCACCGCAACCGGGCGTAGGAGGCCCTGTTCGCGGGCTTTTCGCGGCCTGCCCAGAACTTAGGCAGACCCCGGAAACGAAATTCCCTTAACCCTGTCGCACCGCCGATTAATCGTCGATAAGCCGGCATTTCGGAGGGAAATCTCACCGCAGCAACCGGTGACATCGCCCTCCATGCGACAGACCGCCGCACTCGCCGAAAGGTCGTCAGCCGTAATGGATGTCGACGCTGGCGGAGGCGTTCCCGACCGTCAACCCCGTCACCCCGACCAGGCGGATCAGGCCGTCGCCGCTGTTGGCCCCGACCGTGGCGTCCTGGTGGTAGATGTAGGTGTCGCCGTTGAACTCGAACACGCCCGTGGCGTTGGGCGCCACCAGGGTCGAGACGTTGATCAGGGCCTGTTCCAAGGTCGTGGCCGAACCGGCGCTGAGGCCGGTGACCACGGACGGGATCACCACGCCCAAGTCGATATGATCCACGCCCTTGGCGAAGTCGGTGATGGTGGCATAGGTCGTCACCTTGCCGTCCGTGATGCCCAAGTTCGAGAAGCCCGGCGAGGCGAAGCCGTCCTGGTAGATCTTGAAGGTGTCGGAGCCGCCGCCCAGGGTGTAGGTCGACACGGCCGCGCCGCGCAGATAGGCGGCGACGCTGTCGTTGTAGCCGGACAGCACGACGGTGGTGGCGCGGCCGTCCGTGCCACCCGGACCGATGGCGGTGATATCGACGCCCGCCGACGCGGAGGCGTCCAGGCTGTGCGTCTCGAAGAAGGAGCCGTTCGCGAAGTTGCCGAGGAAGCCGACGGTCAGCCGGCCCGTCCCCGTGACGACGATCTGGCCATCGAGGCCACGGACGTTCATCGAGTTGACGTTCTTCAGCACGCTGTCGCTCTGCACGTGCAGGATCAGCGGCCCGTCGTTGTTGCTGACATACAGGTTGGTCGGCGTGGCGTTGCTGCTGGTCACGCCGTTCAGATAAGCGTGGACGGAGCTGGCCCCGACCGACTGAGAGGACGACCCGCTGAATATCAGGTCGGTCTGGTAGTTGGCCGTGAACGCCCCGCCGCTGACGCCGTCCATCTTCAGCGCCACGCCCCAGTTGACGTTGTCGAGCCGCACCGAGGTCGACGATGCGCGCAGGGTGACGTCCTGCAGGCCGGTATAGCCGGAGACGACGAGCGGGGGCGTGAACGTGCCCGCGGGCACCGTGTAGGACGGCTTGAAGTTCTCGAGCACCAGGTGCTCGACATTGGTCACCTTGATCTTGTCGACGGCGGTATCTTCCGAGCCCATCACCAGGGTGTCGTCGCCCACGCCGCCGTCGACGACCGCGCCGTTGATCATCTTGGTGACCGTGATCAGGTCGTTGCCCGCCCCGCCGCTGATCTTGCCGTTCGGCGCGCCGCCCAGGACGTCGACCGCGGCGTTCAGTTGGGCGACGGTGATCGTGTCGTTGCCGTCGCCGCCATCGATATAGCCGCCGACCGTGCCCGAGAAGGTCACCGTGTCATGGCCGCCGCCGGCGGCGACCGAACCGGTGAGATCGCTCCCGGTGATGGTGTCGTTGTTGGCCGTCGAGCGCAGGGCGGGCGTCGCCGCGTCGGGCGCCACGCTCTGGTTGGCGGTCACCGCGATGGTCGCTCCAGCCGCGAAGGTCGGCTGCTGGCCGTAGGTCCCCAGCAGGTCGGTGAAGAACACCGCCTGGCCGTCGTTGGCGAGGTCGGCCAGGAAGGCGTCATTGGCCTTGGCGTACGAGCCGATGTCTTCCTTGGCCGCCGCCGAGAGCAGCCAGCCGACCATGGCGGCCTTGGCGCCAATGCCGCCGGCGCCGTCACCGCCATACGCGGCGAAGTACTCGGCGCGGGTGTAGGTCCCGCCCAGGCCGTTGGGCACCTGGCTGTTCAGCAGCTCGTCGACCTTGGCCGCGCTCGGCGTGAAGCCGAAGATCTCGGCATAGGCCTTGGCCGTGGCCTCGCTCAGGCTGAGCGCGCCATAGGCCGCCGAGAACCGGGCCGCGCCCTCGCCGTTCTTGCCGAGATTGACCGCGAAATTGATGAAGCGGTTGTCGGAATTGAAGCTCTGATAATAGGCCGAGTTCAGGTTGTTGGCGTTGCCGCCGGTCGGCGAGACCAGATAGTCCAGCCCGGCCTGCTTGGGCGTGTAGCCGGCGAAGAAGGCGTAGGACAGCGTCGCCACCGAGGTCGAGGTCGCGACCATTCTGCCGATCTCGGCGCGGGCGTCGGTCAGGCTCAGCGTCGCGGCGTCGACCTGGTCGGCCAGGGTCTGCAGCTTGGCGAGATCCGCCGTCGAGATGCTGGAGAACTTGATGCGGGAGACGTCCGCATAGGCGGTCTCGAGAACTTGAAGCGTGGCCATAACTCAACCTCCGGCATTGCAGGCGCCATGAGTATTGAATTTGCTGTACGATGCAAGCTTGGCCGTCAAAATAAATGAAACCCGGCCGCCGAGGCGGCCGGGATCACGTGGGCCTTAGGCCTTCCAGCCGCCGCCCAGGGCCTTGTAGATGGCTACGACGTCGGTGTTGACGCCGGTCTCGGCGACGCTGAGAGCGTCCTCGGCGGCCAGCAGGGTGCGTTCGGCGTCCAGCAGCACCAGGAAGTCGATGCCGCCTTCCTTGTACTGGATCCGGGCCAGCTCGGCCGCGCGGCGCGAGGCGGCCGCCTGGTCGGTCAGGCTCTTCAGCTGGGCCTGCTGCTGGCTGTAGGAGACCAGAGCGTTCTCCAGGTCCTCGAGCGCGCGCAGCACCGTCTGGTCGTAATTGGCCAGGGCCGCCTCGTCGCGCGCCTTGGCCGCCCGCAGGCGAGCATGGGCGCTGCCCAGGTCGAGCGCCGGCCAGCTGACGCTGGGGGCCACCGACCAGGCCTGGCTGGCGGCGTTGCCGAAGCCCGCCGAGGTCCCCGACAGGAAACCGACGAAGCCCGTCACCGAGACACGCGGGAAGAGGTCGGCCGTGGCCACCCCCACCCGAGCGGTCGAGGCCGCCAGGCGACGCTCGGCCGCCTGCACGTCCGGACGGCGACGCAGCAACTCTCCGGCCTGGCCGATCGGCAGGGCCGTGATCAGCGGACGGGTGTCCTCCGCCTGCGGGACCAGCAGGGCGTCCAGCGCGCCGGGGCGCTGGCCGGTCAGCACGGCCAGGCGGTAGTTGGCGCGCTTCTCGGCCGTGATCAGGCCGGGGATCGCCGCCTCGGTGGCGTTCAGGCGCGCCTGGGCCGAGGCCACGTCGATCGGGCTGCCGGCCCCGGCGTCGAACCGCACCTTTGTCAGGCGGACGGTCTCGCGCTGGGTCTCGAGGTTGCGGTTGGCGACCTTCAGGCGAGCCTGGGCGCCGCGCAGTTCGAGATAGTTGCGGGCGACCTCGGCCGCGACCGTGACCTGGGCGTCGCGCAGTTCGGCCTGAGCCGCGCCGGTTTCCGCACCCGCCGCCTCAACGCCGCGACGCACACGCCCGAACAGATCGATCTCCCACCCGGCGTCGAAGCCGGCCTGGTAGCTCTGGTTCTCGACCCGCTGGGTGGTGAAGCCCGGCTGTTGCTGCTTGCTCTTGGTATAGGTCCCGTCGGCCGTGACATGCGGCAGGAGGTCGAGCTTCTGTTCGGAGAACAGGGCCCGGGCCTCGCCGACGCGGGCGACGGCAATCTTCAGGTCGAGGTTGGCGGAGAGGGCCTGGCCGACCAGCTGGTCCAGCACCGGATCGCCAAAGGCCTTCCACCATTCGGCTTCCGGATTGGCGGCGGTGAAGACGGCCGGGTCGGCGTTCTGGAAGGCCGCCGGCGGGGTCGCCGGCGCCTTGTAGTTGGGCCCCACCGCGCAGGCGGCGGCCGTCAGGGAGACGCCGGCGATCAGCGCGGCGCGCAAGGTGTTAGCGAGGACAGACATTTAGTGCGCCTCCACGGGCGAGGTCAGCGCCGCCTTCTTCGCGGCCTTGCGGGCCGTGGAGCGACGGATGACGTAGTAGAAGACAGGCGTCAGGATCAGGCCGAACAGGGTCACGCCCAGCATCCCCGAGAACACCGCCACGCCCATGGCGCGGCGCATCTCGGCCCCGGCCCCGTGCGACACCACCAGGGGGTAGACCCCCATGATGAAGGCGATCGAGGTCATCAGGATCGGACGCAGGCGCAGGCGGCAGGCCTCCAGGACCGCCTGGAGCGGGCTGTCGCCATGCTCCTCGCGTTCCTTGGCGAACTCCACGATCAGGATGGCGTTCTTACACGCCAGCCCCACCAGCACGATCAGGCCGATCTGGGTGAAGATGTTGTTGTCGCCCTTGCTGATCCACACGCCGGCCAGGGCCGACAGCAAGGTCATCGGGACGATCAGGATGACGACCAGCGGCAGGCTCCAGCTTTCGTACTGGGCGACCAGCACCAGGAAGGCCAGCAGCACGCACAGCGGGAAGATGAAGATCGCCGTGTTGCCCGCCAGGATCTGCTGGTAGGTCAGCTCGGTCCACTCGTAGCCCATGCCGTTGGGCAGCTCGGACTTGATGATGTCCTCCAGGGCCTTCTGGGCCTGGCCGGTCGAGTAGCCGGGCGCCGGGCCGCCGTTGATCTCGGCGGTCAGGTAGCCGTTGTAGTGGCTCTCGCGGTCGGGACCGGTCGCTTCCTTGAAGGAGACGAAGGCGCCCAGCGGGATCATCTGGCCTTGGCCGTTGCGGGTCTGCAGGCGCAGCATCTGCTCGGGTTGCAGGCGGAAGCTCTGATCGGCCTGGACGTTGACCTGGTAGGTGTGGCCGAAGCGGTTGAAGTCGTTGACATAAAGCGAGCCCAGATAGACTTGCATCGTCTCGAACAGGTCGGTCAGGGACACGCCCTGGGCCCGGGCCTTTTCACGGTCGATGTCGGCCTGGATCTTCGGAACGCTGACCTGGTAGCTGGAGAAGATCCCCGCCAGGGCCGGGTCCTTCTGGGCCTTGGCGATGATGTTCTGGGTGGCGTTGTACAGCTCCTGCGAACCCATCCCCGCCTTGTCGACGATCTGCATCCGGAAGCCGCCGATGGTGCCCAGCCCCTGCACGGACGGCGGTGGGAAGACCGCGATCTGGGCGTCGGGAATGGCGGCGAACTTCTGGTTCAGCTCACCCACGATGGCGGGCGCCGACAGCTCGTGGCCCTTGCGGTTCTTGAAGTCGTCCAGCGGGAAGAACACCGCGCCGGAATTGGGGCTGTTGATGAAGCCGTTGGCCGACAGACCGGGGAAGGCCACCGAGTGCTTGATGCCCGGCATCTTCATGGCGATGTCGCCCATCTGCTTGATCACCGCCTCGGTGCGATCCAGCGAGGCCGCGTCGGGCAGCTGGACCACCGCCACGACATAGGCCTTGTCCTGCTGGGGCACGAAGCCGCCCGGCGTCCGCGAGAAGGCGAACACCGTCAGGATCAGCAGGCCGCCATAGATGGCCAGGGCGGCGGTGGAGCGGCCCAGGGTCTTGGCGACGCCGGCGACATAGCCGTTCGAGGCCTTGGCGAAGAAGCGGTTGAACGGGTTGAACAGCCAGCTCAGCGAGGCATCGATCAGCTTCTGAAAGCGATCCTTGGGCGCGTCATGCGACTTCAGGAGCACCGCGGCCAGGGCCGGCGACAGGGTCAGGGAGTTGATGGCCGAGATCACCGTCGAGATGGCGATGGTCAGGGCGAACTGACGGTAGAACTGGCCCGACAGGCCGCTGATGAAGGCGGTCGGGATGAACACCGCGCACAGCACCAGGGCCGTGGAGATGATCGGCCCGGTGACCTCGGTCATGGCCTTTCGCGTCGCCGCGGCGGGCTCGAGGCCGTTGCTGATGTTCCGCTCGACGTTCTCGACCACGACGATGGCGTCGTCGACGACGATGCCGATGGCCAGAACCAGGCCGAACAGCGTCAGGGCGTTGAGGCCAAAGCCCAGCATCAGGAGGATGGCGAAGGTGCCGACCAGGGAGACGGGCACGGCGATCAGCGGAATGATCGAAGCGCGCCAGCCCTGCAGGAACAGCACCACCACCAGCACGACCAGAATGATCGCCTCGATCAGGGTGTGGATCACCGAGTCGATGCTTTCCTGCACGAAGGCCGTGGTGTCGTAGATGATCTCGTAGTCGACGCCCTCGGGGAAATCCTTCTTCAGCTCCTTCATCGTCTTCTTGACGTTGGCGGCCATCTCCAGGGCGTTGGAGCCCGGGCGCTGGAACACCGGCACGGCGACGGCGGACTTGTTGTCCAGGAGCGAGCGCAGGGCGTAGTTGTCGGCGCCCAGCTCCACGCGGGCCACTTCGCCCAGGCGGGTGATCTGGCCGTCCTCGCCCGAACGGACGATGACATTGCGGAATTGCTCTTCGTCCGTCAGGCGCCCGGGGGCGTTGACCGAGAGCTGGAATTCGGCGCCCGAACCGGCGTTGGGCGGCGCGCCCAGCTGACCGGCGGCGACCTGGACGTTCTGCTCGCGCAGGGCCCGCACGACATCGCCGGCGGTCATCTGCAGGGCGGCCAGCTTTTCAGGATCCAGCCACACGCGCATCGAGTAAGCGCCCGCGCCGAAGATCTGCACGTCGCCGACGCCGTCGATCCGCTTCAGGCGGTCGCGGACGTTCAGCTGCGCGTAGTTGCTCAGATAGAGCATGTCGTAGCGGTTGTTCGGCGAAATCATGTGCACGACCAGGGTCAGGTCGGGCGAGGCCTTGTTGGTCGTCACGCCGATGCGCTGGACCTCCTGCGGCAGCTTGGGCAGGGCCTGGGCCACCCGGTTCTGCACCTGCACCTGGGCCTTATCCAGGTCAGTGCCGAGCGCGAAGGTGACGGTCAGGATCATGGCCCCGTCGGAGGCCGACTGGGACGACTGGTAGATCATCCCCTCGACGCCGTTGATGGCCTGTTCCAGGGGCGCGGCCACCGTCTCGCCGATGACGGACGGGTTGGCGCCCGGATAGGCCGCGCGCACCACCACGGTGGGCGGCACGACCTCGGGATATTCGCTGATCGGCAGGTTCGGCAACGAAACCAGGCCGGCGATGAAGATGATGATGGAGAGCACGGCCGCGAAGCGCGGTCGGTTCACGAAGAACTTCGAGAAATTCATGGCGGAGCGCCTTGGGGAGGAGCGGATACGGGTACGCGTCGGGCGCAAGGGCCCCCTCCCCGCCTGATGGCGGGCGACAGAAACCACTCGAACCCGAAAAAGACGCCCGGCTCAGACACGCGAGCCGGGCGTACGCTTCAGTTAGTTCTGGCCGGTCGACCGGGGGGCCTGGGCGATCGGGCGACCGCCGGCTTCCAGCTGCGACAGGTCCGCCAGGTCGGTCTTGACCTTGACGGGAGCGACGGTGTCGCCCGGCTTGACCTTCTGCAGGCCGCCGACGACCACCCGGTCACCCGGCTTCAGGCCGGTGCGGATGATGCGCAGGTTGCCGGCCAGCGGACCGACCTCGACCGTGCGGTACTCGGCCTTGTTGGCGCTGTTGATGACCACGACGTAGCGCTTGCCCAGGTCCGTCGCGATGGCGCGGTCAGGCGCAAGAGCGACCTCTTGCGTCTCGGCGCTGACCAGGCGGATGCGGGCGAACAGGCCTGGCGTGAAGCGACCGTCGGCATTGGCAAAGATCGCCCGGCCGTTGATCGTGCCGCTCTTGGCGTCCAGGGCGTTGTCGATAAAGGACAGTTTGCCGACGTGCGGATAACCGTCCTCGGTCATCAGGCCCATATACACTGGGCCGTTCTTGCCGCGCTCAGCGGCGGCGTACTTCAGGAAGGTCTGCTCGTCGGCGTTGAACTCGGCGTAGATCGGGGTGTCGGACACCACGGTCGTGAGCAGGGACGCCTGGGTGACCAGGTTGCCGCGGGTAATGATGGTCTTGGAGACCCGGCCGTCGATCGGCGAGGTCACGCGGGTCCATTCCAGGTTCAGGCGGGCAGTCTGGTAGGCGGCTTGCGAGGCCGCCAGATTGGCCTGCGCCGCCTTTTCCTCGGCCGACAGGCGATCAAATTCGCTCTGGGCCAGGGCGTTCTGCTCGATCAGGCGACGGCCGCGCTCGCGGTTGACGACGGCGAGATCCAGCTGGGCCTTGGCGCGGGCCACCTCGGCCTGGGCGCGATTGGCTTCGGCCTGGTACGGGCGCGGGTCGATCTGGAAGAGCACCTGGCCCTTGGAGACGCGCGCGCCCTCGGCGAACTGGGCGCCGTCGATGTAGCCGCCGACGCGCGGACGGATCTCGACGGTGTCGACCGGCTCGAGGCGGCCGGTGAAGTCGTCCCACTGGCGCAGGGACTTGAAGGCGACCTCGGCGACGGTGACCTGCACCGGCGGCGGGGCGGCGGCCTCCTGCTTGGCCTGGGCCGAGCAAGCGGCCAGCACGGCCACGGCGGCCAGGCCGGCGAAGGACGTGATGACGGGTTGAATACGCATGGGGGAAAGCCCTGTCGGACGGTGAAGCGGGGAGGTGGTTTGGTAGATTCTTGTCATTCCCAGACGGGCCGCCGGGCGGTGCGTCGGGTGCTGTGGCCGAGGGTCCGAACCGTGGACCAGCCCCGGACGGGCTCGGCCTTGGACTTGAAGAAGCCCAGGAAACCCTGGCCAGAACGGGGTGCGCTCTTGGCCTGGAGGGCGTCGTCGTAAACGTTTGTTTGCGGTGGCATTGGCGCGCGCTCCATTTTTGGGGTTTAAGAGAGGAAATGTCGCAGCGGCTGTTACTTGACCCGGGCGACTGGAAGGCCGATTTAGGATGTGACGAGACCGTTCGGTATCATCTCCATGGCGGAGAGATACTGACCGGTAACTCCCACGTCAAGGAGAGCACTGCCAAAATGGCGACAAGAAATTCTGGGGACGTTGTCGGGGGCGACACGGAAACCGCTGCGGGGGTCACCCCGGGAGCGCCCGTGTCCAAGCGTCCCGCGCGGGACCGGATCTTCGAGACCGCCCGCGAGCTGTTCTATCAGCACGGCATCCGCGCCGTCGGCGTCGAGACCATCGCGTCCGAGGCCGAAGCCACCAAGATGACGCTGTATCGGAACTTCCCGTCCAAGGACGAGCTGGTCGCCGAGGTCCTGCGCGAGCAGGAGCGCGAGTACTGGGCCTGGTGGGAAAGCGTGACGGCCTGCTGCTGCGCCGAACCCCGCGCCCAGCTGGAAGCGATCTTCGACGCCTTCGAGACCAAGGCCTGCAACGCCGACGTCCTGGGTTGTCCGCTCTCGAACGCCGCCATCGAGCTGCACGAGGAAAACCACCCGGCCCAGGTGGTCTCGGTCAATTACAAGAAAGAGCTGTACCGCCGGATCAACGCCCTGACCCGCGCCGCCGGCGCCAAGGACGACGACCTGGCCGACTCCCTGATGCTGCTGATGGAAGGCGCGTCGGGGGCCCGCGTGACGCTGGGCGCCGGTGGTCCGGTCAAGGCCGTGGCCCGCTCAGCCAAGGCGCTGATCAGGTTCCACCTGGACGGCTGTTACTAGGGCGCAGCCCCGATATAGCCCAGGCCCGCCGCACGGTGGATCGCCTGGGCTCTGCCGGCCACCCGCAGCTTCAGCGCCGCGTTCTGGACGTGGAAGCGCACGGTTGGGCCCGAGATGCCGATGATCTGGGCGATGTCGGCGTCGGTCTTGCCGGCCGCCGCCCACTTCAGGCACTGGACCTCGCGCTTGGTCAGCCGCACCGGCGGGGCGTCGTCGTCCTGGCCGTCGCGATAGGCGCAGACCAGCCGCAGGGCCGCGCCGTGCAGGTCGTCGGCCCGCGCCGCATAGAGCGCCGGCAGGTCAGCCACGGGCTCGGAAGCCGCCCAGACCACCGCCCCGATCACCCCGCCCGTCAGATAGGTCGGCGCGATGATCGCGGCTTCGATGCCGAAGGCCTGGGCCGCCTCGCGCACCTCGATCGCCTCCAGGCGCGGCAGCGGTCTCCAGCTGGAGAACCGGCCCTGGTGATAGAAGAACGGTTCGGCCGAATAGCGCGCCGCCAGGATGAACGGCGCCCGCAAGGCGAAGGCTCGGTCGCGCCAGTAGCGCACGGCGTTGTCCAGCCATTCGAAGGTCGTCTCGGCCAGCGGCTTGCCGTCCTGGCCCAGCATCGGCTCGGGGCTGGAGATGTCGGCGCTGGCGGCGACGTAGGGCAGGCCGATCTCGCGGCCCAGGGCCGACACCCGCTCGGCCAGGACCGTGACCCGCGCCAGGCGCTCGCCGTCATCGACCTTGGTCAACATGGAGCCGCCTTCCCTATCGGTTCCGATAGCTTGCGCGCCGCCCCCGCCGTTTCGCAAGTTTCCCCGACGATGCCGGACGGAAGGAAACGCGGGTGGATCTGGAGCTGTCGCCTGACGACCTGGCCTTTCGCGACGAGGTCCGCGCCTTTCTCGGCGCCAAGCTGACGCCCGAACTTCGGGAAGCGGGCCGGCGGATGACCAGCGTCTTCTGCGACAAGCTCCACAGTCTGGCCTGGCAGCGCATCCTGCACGCCAAGGGTTGGGTCGCCCCGACCTGGCCGGTCGAGTATGGCGGTCCCGGCTGGACCGACATCCAGCGCCACGTCTTCCAGGCCGAGTGCGCCCGCGCCGGCGCCCCGAACCTGGCGCCGATGGGCCTGCGGATGGTCGCCCCGGCGATTATGGCGTTCGGCAGTCCCGAGCAGAAGACCCGCTATCTGCCGCGCATCCTGTCGGGCGAGGACTACTGGTGCCAGGGCTATTCCGAGCCGGGCTCCGGGTCGGATCTCGCGTCCTTGAGGATGAGCGCAGTTCCCGACGGCGACGACTACGTCCTGAACGGCTCCAAGATCTGGACCACCCACGCCCACTGGGCGAGCCACATGTTCTGCCTGGTTCGCACCTCGACCGAAGGCAAGCCGCAGGCCGGCATCACCTTCTTGCTCGTCGAGATGGACCGGCCCGGCATCCGCGTCGACCCGATCGTCACCCTGGCCGGCGAGCACGAGGTCAACCAGGTGTTCTTCGACGACGTCCGCACGCCGATGGCCGACCGCCTGGGCTCTGAGAACCAGGGCTGGACCGTCGCCAAGCACCTGCTGGAATTCGAACGCGGCGGCGGCTACGCGGCTGGGCTGCATGCCGGCCTGGAACGGCTACGAAGCATGGCCGACGCCGAGGAGCTGCTCGACGACCCCCACTATCGTCGCCGTTTGGCCACAGCCGAGATCGACGCCCTGGCCATCGACATGACCGAGCGGCGTGTGCTCAGCGCCCTCGCCACCGGCGGCAAGCCCGGCCCCGCCTCGTCGATCCTGAAACTCCAGGGCTCCGAGCAGCTCCAGCGCCTGGACGAACTGGGCGTCGACGCGCTGGCGACCTACGTCGCTCCGCACCAGCCTAACGCCCGCGAGGCCGGCTCGAACGAGACGCCCGTCGGCCCCGAGCACGGCCTGACGACCATGGCCCGCTACCTCAACAATCGCGCCGCCTCGATCTATGGCGGCTCCAACGAGATCCAGCGCGACATCATCGCCAAGCTGGTGCTCGGCCTATAGTCGGGGGTTGTAACGGCGCCTCACCTATCGATTCCGATAGCTTGTTACGCGAGTTGGCGAACCGCACGCTCCTTTCAAAGCCAAGCCCAATGCAGGCATGGCCAGAGGGAGGTAGACGGATGCCAGGACCTACGCGCCTGACCATGAGCGTGTCGGCGCTCGCCCTGCTGATGGCGGTCCCCGCCATGGCCCAGACGACGCCGCAAAAGCCGGAAGAAAGCCTGACGATCGACACCCTCGTGGTCACGGCCCAGCGCCGCGAGGAAACCGCCAACAGCGTCGGCATGCCGATCCAGGCCTTCAGCGGCGCGGCCCTGCAGCAGCTGCGGGTCACGGACCCGAAGGACCTGACCACCGTCGCCCCCAGCTTCACGGTCAGCCAGAGCTACCAGGGCGTGCCGACCTATACGCTGCGCGGCATCGGCTTCAACACCATCAACCTGTCGGCCACCTCGACCGTCGGCACCTATTGGGACGAGGTCGCCTACGCCTATCCGTTCATGAACACCGGCCCGGTCTTCGATCTGGAGCGTGTCGAGGTGCTGAAGGGCCCGCAGGGCACCCTGTACGGCCGCAACACCACCGCCGGCCTGATCGATTTCGTGACCGCCAAGCCGACCGACCAGTTCGAGGGCTCGCTGACCGCCGAGGCCGGCAACTACAAGACCTACAATCTCGAAGGCTATGTCAGCGGCGGCCTGGGCGACCGCGTCCAGGGCCGGGCGGCCTTCCGCTCCGAGCGCAGCGACAAGGGCTGGCAGGTCAGCAACAGCCGCGGCGAGCGCCTGGGCAAGGTCGACCGCGACGGCTGGCGCCTGTCCCTGGCCATGCAGCCCACCGACAAGGTCGAGGTCGAGGCCAGCTACTCTGGATGGCGCAACAAGTCCGACACCGTCGCGGCCCAGGGCATCGGCTTCACGCCCGCCACCGCCGCCAGCCCGTTCAACGCCCCGGGCCTCGTGAGCTACATCGCCGCCAACAACCCGACCAAGGCCAGCCAGGCCGACTGGGCGCCGCTCAGCACCCGTGGCGTCGACATCGGCGTCGGCCTGGGCATCAAGGATCCCCTGCGCGAGAACGACCAGTTCCACGCCGGCAAGCTGAAGGTCTCGTGGGACGTGGCCGACAAGGCCCGCCTGGTCTCGCTGACCAGCTTCAACCGCCTGGAGCGCAAGGCCGTCTTCGACTGGAGCGGCGCGCCCTACGAGGTGCTGATCCAGCAGGCCCACGGCGACATCAAGTCGTTCGCCGAGGAGCTGCACCTGGAGGGCGTCACCGACAAGGGCTCGTGGCTGGTCGGCGGCTACGTCGCCCGCGACAAGATCTATGACAGCAACCGCACCCTGCTGGGCCAGAACGCCAATGTCGGCACGATCCGTTATGTCGGCTCGACCCTGCTGGCCACGCCGTTCAACAGCTTCGGCTACACGCCCCTGCAGATGAGCCAGGCGTTCCGCACCTATGAGGACGTCGGCAATATCGAGACCAAGACCTGGAGCCTGTTCGCCAACGCCGACCACCGCCTGACCGACACCCTGAAGCTGACCCTGGGCATCCGCTACAGCCAGGACAAGCAGGACTATGTCGGCTGCTCGCGTGACGCCGGCGGCTCGATGCTGGTCAACGTCAATGTCGTCAACCGGGCGCTGTTCGCGGCCGCCTATGGCCTGGTCGCCCCGATCACCCAGGGCGGCTGCAACACCTTCGATCCGGCGACCAAGAGCTTCGGCTTCGTGAAGTCCAAGCTGGACGAGGACAACATCGCCTGGCGCGCGGCGCTGGACTGGCAGGCCGCCGAGGACGTGCTGGTCTACGGCTCGATCTCGCGCGGGGCCAAGGCGGGCGCGACGCCGATCAACGCCGCCAACATCTCGACCCAGAACGCCCCGGCCACGCAGGAACTGCTGACCGCCTACGAGGTCGGTGTGAAGGCCGGCCTGTTCCAGCGGCGGGTGCAGGCCAACCTGTCGGCCTTCTATTACGACTACACCGACAAGCAGCTGAGCGTGTATTTCGCCGACCCGATCTATACGGCCCTGTCGCGCCTGGCCAACGTGCCCAACGGCGAGGCCTATGGCCTGGACGGCGACATCACCTGGCGCGCCAGCCGCTCGCTGACCCTGATCGCCTCGGCCACCCTGCTGCACACCGAGGTCAAGGGCTATACCGGCATCAATGCCGCCGGGAAGTCGCAGAGCTTCGACGGCCGGCCGTTCCTGTACAGCCCCAAGTTCCAGGGCGGGCTGACGGCGCTGTTCCACCATCCGATCGGCGACAGCCTGCAGCTGAACGCGGCCCTGAACGGTCGCTGGCAGGACAAGTCCTATGCCGACCTGGAGGGCAATCCGCTGTTCGTGATCGACAGCTACGGCATGCTGAACGCCAGCATCGGCATCGGCGCGCCGGACAAGGGTTGGGACCTCTCCATCTGGGGCCGCAACATCACCGACGAATATTATTGGAGCGCCGTCAGCAGCAACGCCAACGTGGTGGTCCGCTTCCCCGGCAAGCCCACGACCTATGGCGCATCGCTCACCTGGAAGTTCTGAGCACCTTTCCGATCTCGGTTACCTGGAGCGCGGCGGCGACGTCGCGCTCCTCTTTTATGTCCGGGTGCGCAGCAGGATCTTCGAACGCGCTTCCAGGCCCAGCAGGGTGAACAGCACCACGAACGCGAAGACCAGCAGCATCAGCGACAGGCGATGCGCCTCGTCCCACTCCAACCCCTCGACCAGGCGGTAGATCTCTGTCGACAGCACCGTGGTCTCGCCGGGAATATTGCCGCCCAGCATCATCACCACCCCGAACTCGCCGACCGTGTGGGCGAAGACCAGGATGGCGGCGGCGACATAGCCGGGGATCGCCAGCGGCAGGGCCACCCGCCAGAAGCTCTGCCAGCGCGAGGCGCCCAGGCAGGCGGCAGCCTCCAGCGGCTCGTCGCCGATGGCCAGGAAGGCGTTGCGCAGCGGCTGCACGGCGAACGGCAGGGAATAGATCAGCGAGCCGATCACCAGGCCCTCGAAGGTGAAGGCCAGGGTCCGGATGCCGAACGGCTGGAACAGCACCATCAGCGGGCTCTTCGGCCCCAGCGCGATCAGCAGGTAGAAACCCAGCACCGTCGGCGGCAGCACGATCGGCAGGGCGACCAGGGCCGTCACCGGCGTGCGCAGGGCCGAGCGCCCTCGCGCCAGCCACCAGGACAATGGCGTGGCCAGGACCAGCAGCAGGATCGTGGTGATCCCCGCGAGCTTGCCCGTCAGCCACAGAACTTCCGTCATGGGTTAGCGGACCTCGTAGCCATAGCGCTTGATGATCGCCTTGGCGTCGCCGCTCTTCAAGAACTTGAGGAAGGCCTTGGCCGCCTCGCTGTCAGCGCCGGTCTTCAGCAGCACGGCCTGCTGGTCGATCGGGGTGTGGTTGGCGGCCGGGACCACCCAGCGCGAACCGCCCTGCTCGGTGATCACCTGCGACAGGGCCACGAAGCCCAGCTCGGCCGCGCCGGTCTGGACGTACTGGAACGCCTGAGTGATCGACGAGCCCTGCACGATCTTCGGCTTCAGGGCGTCGTACAGCTTCAGCTTGGTCAGGGTCTCGACCGCCGCCTGGCCATAGGGCGCGGCCTTGGGGTCGGCGATCGACAGCTTCTCGAAGTTGCCCTTGGCCAGCACCGCCCCCCTGCCGTCCACCAGGCCCGGGGTCTTGCTGTAGAGCACCAGGCGACCGGTGGCGTAGGTGAAGCGCGAGCCGGGAACCGCCAGGCCCTCGGCCTCGGCCTTCTGCGGGCGCTCGACGTCGGCCGACAGGAACACCTCGTACGGCGCGCCATTGGCGATCTGGGTGTAGAACTGGCCAGAGGATCCGAAGCTCAGCGCCGCGTCATGGCCGGTCTTGGCCTTGAACTTGGCGGCGATCTCCTTGGCGGCCTCGGTGAAGTTGGCCGCCACGGCCACCTTGGTCTCGCCGGCGAAGGCGGTTCCACCCAGCGCCACGGACAGCAGAGCGGCGATCAGCATCGGACGGCGGGCGATCATCTGGTAATCCTAGGCTCTCTAACGTGTTCTTGGCGCTGCGGTTATGCAGCTGAACTACATAACGACGAAATCGAAAGCCGACCAGTGAGCAGCGAAACCGACTTCAGCGCGTCCCTGATCCTCAAGCGCGGCGGCTTGGCGCGTGTGGGCCTGGAGCGCATCGCCCTGCTGGAAGCCGTCGCCCGCCTGGGCTCGATCAGCGCCGCCGCCAAGGAAGCCGGCCTGTCGTACAAGGGCGCCTGGGACGGGGTGCAGGCGCTGAACAACCTGTTCGACGCGCCTCTGGTCGCCGCCGCGCCGGGCGGCAAGAGCGGCGGGACGGCCGAGGTCACCCCGCGCGGCCAGGCCGTGATCCGCGCCTTCCGCGCCGCCGAGCGTGAGATCGGGACGGCCTTCGCGCGGCTGGAGGCCGACCTTTCCGGCGACGCCGAACTGCTCTGGAGTCTCGGCCTGCGCACCAGCGCCCGCAACGCCCTGCGCGGCGTGGTGACGGCGGTCGAGGGCGACGGCGTCACGGCGACGGTGACCCTCACCTTGGGCGAGGGGCTAACGCTCCGCTCCTCGATCACCCGCCGCAGCGCCGAGGATCTGGACCTCGCGCCCGGCCGCGCCGCGATCGCCCTGATCAAGTCCAGCTTCGTGCGGATCGGCGAAGGCGACAGCGACAACCGCCTCCCCGGCGAAATCATCGACCGCGAGGCTGGCGAGACCTCGGCCGAACTCACCATTGCCCTGGCGGCGGGCAAGAGCCTGACGGCGACACTGAAGCCGGACGACGCGGCGTGGGCGCTGGCGGTCGGCGCCAAGGTCGAGGCGCGGATCGCCGCCGCCGACATCATCCTGGCGGTCGACTAGCCCTTCAGCGCCGCGTTCGCGCCGTCGACAAACTTGCGCAGCAGCCGGCCCAGGTCCTTGAGCTCCTGGTCGCTCCATTCGGCCATCATCGGCCCGACCAGCCGCTGACGCGCCGCGTCCAGCCGCTCGACCAGCTCAGCGCCCTTCTCCGTCACCGCCGCCTCGCGAACGCGCTTGTCGGTCGCGCCGGGCCGGCGTTCGACCAGGCCCAGGCTCTCCAGCTTGGCGACCTGGCGACTGACCACCGAGTGGTCGCGGCCGGCCAGATCGGCCAGCTCGACGACGCCAATAGGTCCTTTCTTCCCGATCCGCCCCAGCAAAGGGAACAGCGCCCGGTCCAGCGACACGCCGGCCTCGCGCAGCAGCAAGTCGTCGGCCTGGGGCCGGTTCAGGAAGCCGGCGAGGTCCATCATCGCCGAATGAATGTCGCGAAGCTCGGATTTCATCCGTGCATTTTGCACATTTTTGATTGACGTCGTCCAGCCTCGGATTTATGTGCCTTTTGCACGCGATTTATGTGCATCTTGCACACGAAGGATTTCGAGATGACCCTCACCACCCCAGAGACGACTGGCGTGCTGATCGCCGGCGCCGGCCCCGCCGGCCTGACCCTGGCCATCGACCTGGCCCGCCGGGGCGTCGCCTTCCGCCTGATCGACAAGGCCCCGCAAGCGTTCCAGGGCTCGCGCGGCAAAGGCATCCAGCCGCGCAGCCTGGAGGTGTTCGAAGACCTGGGCGTCCTCGCCCCGATGCTGGCCGCAGGCGGCCCCTATCCGCCGGTGCGCAACTACGCGGCCGATGGCAGCTTCGAGGAGACCGCGATAGGTGAAGGCGCGACGCCTTCTCCCGCCGAGCCCTACGCCGCGCCGCTGATGCTGCCGCAGTTCCTGACCGAGACCATCCTTCGCCAGCGCCTCGCCGACCTCGGCCACGCCCCCGACTACGCCGCCGAGCTGACCGGGATTGACCAGGACGCCGACAGCGTCACCGCGACCCTGGCCGACGGCCGGACACTGCGCGCCCGCTGGCTGGTCGGGGCCGACGGCGGCCGCAGCTTCGTGCGCCACGCCCTGGACATTGGCTTCCCCGGCAAGACCATGCCGGGCCTGGCCATGGTCGCCGACACCCGGCTGACCGGCCTGACGCGCGACGCCTGGCACGTGTTTGGAACCCGCGAGACGGCCCAGGTGTCATTCTGCCCGCTGGCCGGGACCGACCTCATGCAGATCCAGGGCCACGCGCCCGCGAACGGCGAACCGGGCCTGACGGTCGAGGGCCTCAACACCTTGATCCGTGAACGGACGGGCCGGGACGACATCGTGGTCCAGGAGCTGTTCTGGGCCTCGGTCTATGGCCTCAACGCCCGCCTGGCCGACCGCTACCGGGTCGGGCGGGTGCTGCTGGCCGGCGACGCGGCTCACATCCATCCGCCCACGGGCGGGCAAGGCCTGAACACCAGCATCCAGGACGCCTACAACCTCGGTTGGAAGCTGGCCGCTGTCCTGGCCGGCGCGCCGGAAAGCCTGATCGACACCTACGAAGCCGAGCGTCGCCCGATCGCCGCTGGCGTGCTGGGCCTCGCCACCGACCTGCTGGCCAAGGCCATGACCCGCCAGGGCATGAAGCGCGGTCGCGAAGCCCGGCAGTTGGACCTCGGCTACGAAGGCTCGACCCTGTCGCTGGATCTCGGCGTCGAAGCCAAGGTCGCGCCCGGCGACCGCGCGCCGGACGCGCCGTGCCAGGGTCGGCGCGTGTTCGAGGTGCTGGCCGGCCCGCACTGGACCCTGCTGGGCGAGACCCGCATCGCGCCGCGCCCAGGCCTCGTCGTCGCGGACCTGGTCGATACGGACGGTTGGTTCGCCGACGCCTACGGCCTGCCTGCCGGCGGCTTCGTGCTGGTGCGGCCCGACGGCTATATCGCGACGATCGGCAAGACCGGCGACGAAGCGACTGTCGAGGCCTATCTGGCCAAGGTCGGGTTCTAGGCCAGCGCCTTCAGCCCGGCGCGCAGGGCGTCCCCGCCCCCGGCCAGCTCCACGTCGAGCTGACCGTGCTCGCGGGTCCAGATCGGCACGGCCTGGGCCAGCACCGCTCGCCCCGCGTCGGTCAGGGTCAGCACCCGGGCGCGGCGGTCCTTGGGGTCGGAAGCGATGATAAGTAGGCCGCGCCGCTCCAACGGCTTCAGCGCCGCCGTCAGGGTGGTGCGGTCCATGGCCAGCAGGGTCGCGACCCCGCCCATTCCCGCAGGCTCGGGCCGGTTCAGCGACATCAAGAGCGAGAACTGGCCGTTGGTCAGGCCCACCGGCCGCAGGGCCTCGTCGAAGCGGCGGGCCAGGGCGCGCGCCGCGCGCTGGACGTGCAGGCAAAGGCAAGTGTCCCGGACGTGAAGCGTCGTCTCGAAGGGAATCACGGCTGGCTTTGACATGGCCTATTTATGTTGATATCAACGTTTTTAGTCAAGCAAAACCGGTCAGTTTACGGAGCACGTGATGTCGCACGCCGTGGTGTCTCGAGAAGAATGGCTGGACGCGCGTCGCGCCCTGCTGGCCAAGGAAAAGGCCCACACCCGCGCGCTGGACGCCCTGAACCGCGAGCGCCTGGCCCTGCCCTGGGTCAAGCTGGACACGGACTATGTCTTCGACACCGATAGCGGCAAGAAGACCCTGGCCGAGCTGTTCGACGGTCGCAGCCAGCTGATGGTCTACCACTTCATGTTCGGGCCCGAGTGGGAGGCGGGCTGTCCCGGCTGCTCGTTCCTGGCCGATCACCTGGACGGGACCCTGCCGCACCTCAACAATCACGACGTCACGCTGATCGCCGCCTCGCGCGCGCCGCTGGAAAAGCTCCAGGCCTACAAGCGCCGCATGGGCTGGCGCTTTCCGTGGGTGTCGTCGTTCGGCAGCGACTTCAATCACGACTTCCGCGTCTCGTTCACGCCGCAGGAGCTGGCCGGCGAGACGGTGACCTACGGCTATGTCGATATCCCCGTCGCCCAGGCCAATGACGAGTTGCCGGGCCTGTCGGCCTTCTATCGCGACGAGGCCGGCCAGGTGTTCCACACCTATTCGACCTATGCCCGCGGGGCCGAGGAGCTGCTGGCCACGATGATGATCCTCGACCGCGCGCCGCTGGGCCGCAACGAGGAAAAGGACATGGACTTCATCCGTCGCCACGACGAGTACGAGACCGCGCCTAAAGCCGGCTGCTGCAGCGCCGCCTGATGATCCGATCCTGGAGCGCCTTCGTCGAGGCGCTGCCCTCCCCATTGAGAGAGACCCCCATGGCCAACGACTTCTGCTGGTTCGAGCTGGTCACCACCGACACCCAGGCGGCTGGCGACTTCTACAAGAAGGTCATTGGCTGGACGACCGAGATGTCGTCGGGGCCGGCCGGTCCGTACACGATCTTCAAGGCGCCCGGCGATATCCACGTCGGCGGCATGCTGGAGATGCAGGGCGTGCCGCCCGGCTGGCTGGGCTATATCGCGGTCGACGACGTCGATGCCTTCGCCAAGAAGGTCGAGGCCGCTGGCGGCCAGGTCCACAAGGCGCCGCAGGACATCCCCGACGTTGGCCGCTTCGCCGTGGTCGCCGATCCGCAGGGCGCGATGTTCGTGCTGTTCAAGGACACTTCGGCCATCCCGCCGCCCCGTCCCGCGCCGATGTCGCACGGCTCGCTGGGCTGGGGCGAACTGCACGCGACCGACTGGGAAAAGGCCTTCGAGTTCTATGCCGGCCTGTTCGGCTGGAAGAAGCACGACGCCGTCGACATGGGCGAGATGGGGACCTACCAGACCGTCGGCCTGGACCAGGCGTTCGCCGGCCTGTTCAACAACCCCGACCTGCCGAACGGCCCCTACTGGCTCTACTACTTCGGCGTCGACGGCGTGGACTCGGCGGTCGAGCGGGTGAAGGCCCATGGCGGCGAGGTCCTGATGGGTCCGATGGAAGTCCCCGGCGGCGCCTTCGTGGTCAATGCCAAGGACCCGCAGGGCGGCTACTTTGCTTTCCTGGGAATGCGAGGTTAGCGGCGGCGCGCCCGCCACTGATCGACCGTCTGGCCCCACAGCTCGACCTTGCTGGCCTCATGCGGGGCCGGCAGCTTGCCCGGTCCGCGATTGGTCGCGCCCAGGCGGATGGCGACCTGCTGCGAGGGGACGTTCTCCGGGTCGATGCAGTGGATGATGTCGGTCCAGCCCAGGTGGTCGAAGGCCCAGTCCATGGTCGCCGTCGCCGCCTCGACCGCATAGCCCTTGCCCTGGGCCGACGGCAGCAGACCCCAGCCGACCTCGTCGCCAGGCCAGCCGTCGGGCCGCCAGGGACCGATGCGGCCGATCCAGTCGCCGCTGGCCTTCTCGATCACCGAGAACATGCCAAAGCCGTGCAGCGCCCAGGACCCGGCCATCGAGGCCATGCCGCGCCAGACCAGGGCCCGCAGCTGGACGCCGCCGATGAAACGGGCGGCCTCTGGGTCGGCCATCAGCGTAACCCAGGCGTCCAGATCGACATCGGCCGGCGGCCGCAAGATCAGCCGTTCGGTCTCGAGCGTGGGTCCGGGCGCGACGGCCATGCTCTTCTCCCCTAGTCCACGCACTCGGCCAGGCCCGTGCGGCGCACCGCGCCGGAGGCCTTGCCGATCTTCTTGCTGCGCTTGGCGACGTACTTGCCCGGCTTGATCACCTTCCACTTCAGCGGACTGGGCAGGATGGCCGCCAGGCGCGAGGCCTGGGCCTGGCTGAGCTTGTCCGAGCCGACCCCGAAATAGCGCTGGGCGGCGGCCTCGGCGCCATAGATGCCCGAGCCGTATTCGATGGAGTTCAGATAGACCTCCATGATCCGCTTCTTGCCCCAGAAGGTCTCGATCAGCACCGTGAACCAGGCCTCCAGCCCCTTGCGGACGTAAGAGCGCCCCGGCCACAGGAAGACGTTCTTGGCCGTCTGCTGGCTGATGGTCGAGCCGCCGCGGATCTTCTTGCCGGCCTCGTTGTTGGCATAGGCCTTCTGCAGGGCGTTGAAGTCGAAGCCGTGGTGCTCGCAGAACCCGGAGTCCTCGGCCGCGATCAGGGCGCGCGGCAGGGCTGGGGAGACCTTGTCGATCCCGCGCCAGCGATGGTCCAGCCCACGCCCCTCCACCGCCCGGATCACCATCAGCGGCGTCACCGGCGGCGGGATGAAGCGATACAGGATGACCGTCACCACCGGCCCAGCCACCAGCACGATGAACAGAGCCAGCGCGATATTCCGCAGAAGCCGCCGCACGAATGAGTCCCCGAAATCCTAGTTGTCTTTACCTGACGGACGGATGCTAACCAGACGCAGCGCCGCTGTCGCGATGCATAAATGCACAGGGTTTAAGGGAGCCTTCGATGGACGTGATCGACGCCGTCAACCGCCGCATGTCGGTGCGCGCCTTCAAGCCCGATCCGGTCGACGCCGCCCTGGTCCGCGAGCTGCTGGAAGCCGCCGCCCGCGCCCCGTCGGGCGGTAATCTTCAGCCCTGGCGGGTCCAGGTCGTGGCCGGCGAGCCGCTGGAAAAGCTGAAGGCGACCATGCTGGCCCGCGTGGCCGCGCCCGATCCCACCGAATACGACGTCTATCCCGCCAATCTGTGGGAGCCGCTGCGCAGCCGCCGCTTCCAGGTGGGCGAGGACCTGTATGGGGCGCTGGGCATCCCGCGCGAGGACAAGCTTGCGCGCCTGCAGTGGTTCTCGACCAACGGCCAGGGATTCGGCGCGCCGGTGCAGCTGTTCTTCTCGATCGACCGCCGCTGCGGCCCGCCGCAATGGAGCGACGTCGGCATGCTGATGCAGACCTTCATGCTGCTGGCGATCGAGCGCGGCCTGGACACCTGCCCGCAGGAGTTCTGGTCGCACTACAACAAGATCGTCGACGACCATGTCGGCCTGCCCGAGGGGCATATGCTCTTCTCCGGCATGGCTCTCGGCTATCGCGACGAGGCCGCGCCGGTGAACAATTTCCGCTCCCAGCGCGCGCCGCTCGAGGAGTGGGCGCAGCTGAAGGGCTTCTAGCCCGCGAACTCGCGCGGGCCGCTGATGTCCGGGATCGCGATGACGCCGGCCTCGCCGCCTTCGTCGCCCCAGGCCAGCCACTTGCCGTCGGCGCTGGTCGACAGGGCGCTGATCGAAGCGCCTTTCTCGGCCTTCACGGTCTCGATGCGGCCGTTGCGCATGTGCGCGGCCCAGATCTTGCCGTTGTCCTGGGCGGCGAAGCACACCGGATGCTGGTCGATGCCCGCCACCCGAACGACCATCGAATCACGCGAGAAGCCGATCTCGGCGGCTTCCTTGCCCATCGGGCCGTTGGCGCCCGCGAACGGCCAGATCACCGCGCCCGAGGCGCCGGCCGTGGTCAGCAGGTTGCCCTTGTCGAAGAAGGCCACGCTCTTGATCTTGGACGGATAGCCGCCCATCCGCATGTCCTTGCCGTCCGACAGGCGCCAGCCGTGCAGCTGGTTTTCCTGCATCGACGAGATCAGAAACTTGCCGTCCGGGCTGAAGGTCGCGGCGATGTGGCTGCCGGCCCACTTCAGCAAGGTCGGCTTCTGGTCGGCGATGCGGGCGTACCAGAGATAGGCCCCGCCGTAGGA
Organism: Caulobacter sp. GW821-FHT11E11; assembly: GCF_058808315.1. Lineage (NCBI taxonomy): Bacteria > Pseudomonadati > Pseudomonadota > Alphaproteobacteria > Caulobacterales > Caulobacteraceae > Caulobacter > Caulobacter sp. GW821-FHT11E11. Next base: position 673,437 of record NZ_JBXARO010000001.1, on the reverse strand, counting down.
GGCAGAGGCCAGGCGACGGCCCTTGGGTTCGAAGGCCAGGCCCGACACCGTCTTCTCGTGCGTGAAGGTGCGCGTGAAGGCCGGGTCGGCGGCGTCGCGGACATGGACCTCCTTGCCGGCGGTGAAGGCGATCAGGCCAGAGGCGGCGCTGGTCGCCACATGCTCGATCCACTTGTTCTTCACCTCGGCGACCAGCGTGGCGATCACCTCACCCTTGTCGATTCGGCTCCAGACGACCTTGCCGTCGTCGCCGCCGGTGACGATGCCGACGCCGCTGGGGTGGACCGCGGCGGCCAGAACCGCGCCGTCATGGGCCTCGACCGTGACGAATCCCTCCTCGGTCTGGAGGCGGACCGTGCCGTCGCCCAGGGCGAACATGGCGCGGCCGGAGCGGTCGAACAGGGCGTCGGTGACGAAGGCGTCGAAAGAAAAGATCATGCGCGCGAGATAAGGCGCCGGGCCCTCGACGACCAGACTCTTTCCAAAAGCCCGCCCACAGGGCCGGTTTCGCGCCTCAGGCGAACCCATGCGCGACAAGGCGCCTGTTCGAACAGCGTTCGACAAAAAAGACTCGAAAAGGGGTTGCCATTGCGGCGCGTCGTCGGGCTTTACTTCCGCGCCCGTCTGCGCCAGACGTGGCTAGGTAACGACATTTCAGGCGCGCCCCGAGCGGCGCGACCTTCTGGGAGACAGTCAGGCTATGGCGGCTAAACTTGCTGGCGGCGGCGGTGGCCGTTATTCGCTGGGCCAGAATTCCGAAATCAACGTCACGCCCTTCGTGGACATCCTGCTGGTTCTGCTGATCATCTTCATGGTCGCCGTTCCGATGGCCGTGACTTCGATCAAGATCGACCTGCCGCCGGCAGTTCCGAACCTGACGAACGAGAAGCCGAAGGAACCGGTCTTCATCTCGATCCAAAAGTCGGGCGCGATCTTCATCGCTGAAAAGCAGACCAGCCTCGACAACCTCGAGGGTGACCTGAACGCCAAGTTCGCCGCGACGGGCCAAGCCGGCCCGAAGGACGATCAACGCGTCATGATCCGCGCCGATGCCGACGTCCTGTACGCCGACTTCATGGGCGTGCTGAACCAACTGCAGACCGCGGGCTGGTTCAAGGTCGGCCTGATCAACGAAGACCTGCACTAAGGTCCTCGGCGACAGCCAAGAAAATCAGGGGCCCGGCGGCGACGCCGGGCCCCTTTTTCGTGCCCGGAACACTCCGCTTTACAATTGTAGAAACAAGCGCAATCTACACTTGTAACTTCACGGAGAGAAAGGGTACCCAGCCATGGCGGTCAAACTCTCGGGCGGCGGCGGGCGCTATGCCGTGCGCCAGAACGCCGACATCAACGTCACGCCCTTCGTCGACATTCTGATGGTGCTGCTGGTGATCTTCATGGTCGCCGTGCCGACGGCCGTGACCTCGATCAAGCTGGACCTGCCGCAGGCCTCGAGCCAGGTCACCCCGGCTAAGCCGGTCGCGATCGCGATCCAGACCTCGGGCGCGCTGTTCCTGGCCGGCCAGGCGACCCGGCTGGACACCCTGGCCCGCGACCTGAACGCTCAGTTCACGGCGACCGGTCAGGCCGGCCCGCGCCAGGACCAGCGCGTGATGATCAGCGCCCAGGCCGACGTGCCCTACGAGGCCCTGATGGGCGTCATCAACAAGGTCCACGACAACGGCTGGACCAAGGTCGGGATCATCAACGAAGACCTGCACTGACAGACAAGAAAGCCCCGGAGCGTCGGCTCCGGGGCTTTTGCCTTGCACGATTTGGCGAGCCTTAGGCCGCCGTCGCTTCGAAGCCGGCGCGCAGTTCGGCTTCGTCCAGGTCGCGGCCGATGAACACCATGCGGCTGTAGCGCTTGTCCTGCTCGGTCCATTCGCGCTGGAAGTCGCCTTCCAGGATCATGTGCACCGCCTGGAAGACGAGACGCTTGTTCTCGCCCTTCACGTCGATGATGCCCTTGGCGCGCAGGATGTCCGGACCGCGCTTGGCCAGCAGCTCGTTGAGCCAGACGGTGATCTTCTGGCCGTCGACGGGTTTGTCCAGGGTCAGGGAGATGCCCTTCACGCCATCGTCGTGGATGGCGCTGGCGTGGCCATGGTCGTGATCATGGTGGTGATGGTCGTGACCGCAGTGTTCGTCATGCACGTGGCCGTGGTCATGATCGTGGTGGTGATGATCATGGCCGCAATGCTCGTCATGCACGTGACCGGCCTCGCCGTGGGCGGGGTTCAGGAAGTGCGGCTCCAGCTCGGTGATCCGCTCCAGGTCGAAGCTGTGCTTGCCCAGGATGGCGTCCAGCGGGACGTTGGAGCGCTGGGCGCGGTGGATCGGAGCCAGCGGGTTGATGCGGCGGATGCGGGCCTCGACGTGGCGCAGGTCGTCTTCCGAGACTAGATCGGTCTTGTTCAGCACGATCTGGTCGGCGAAGGCGATCTGCTCGACGGCTTCCTTGCTGTCGCCCAGGCGCAGCATGATGTGCTTGGCGTCGACGACGGCGGTGACCGAGTCCAGCGCCGTGCGGGCCTTGACGTCGTCGTCAACGAAGAAGGTCTGGGCCACCGGGCCCGGATCGGCCAGGCCGGTCGTCTCGACGATGATGGCGTCGAAGCCGCCCTTGCGCTTCATCAGGCCCTGGAGAACGCGGATCAGGTCGCCGCGCACCGTGCAGCAGACGCAGCCGTTGTTCATCTCGAACACTTCTTCGTCCGCGCCGACCACCAGGTCGTTGTCGATGCCAACCTCGCCGAACTCGTTGACGATCACGGCGTACTTCTTGCCGTGCTCCTCGGTGAGGATGCGGTTGAGCAGCGTGGTCTTGCCGGCGCCGAGATAGCCGGTCAGCACGGTGACGGGGATCTTGCCGGGAGCGGGAGAAGCTTGGGTCATGGCCGCTATTTAGGAGGCCAAGGCGCGGAGTGAAAGCGGCTTACGTCTTGAAGCCCGTTACGTCTTGAAGAATGCGACGGCGACGCCGACCAGGATCAGGGCCCCGCCCAGGATGGCCTCTTCATAGCGCTCCACCCACTGCAGCCCCAGGCGCTTGAAGCCCGCCAGCGACAGGCTGGTGAAGATCAGCATGCCGGCCGAGGTGGCGGCCATCAGCACCGCGCTCAGCACCAGGAAGGCCTGCCAGCCATGCTGCATGCCGGCCAGGTAATAGGGCAGGAAGGCCTCGCACGGCGACAGGGTCAGCAGGGTGACGAGCGCGATGATCGCCGCGCGGTCCGAGGCGTAGACGCGCCGGCCAGCCTCGGGGACCGCGTGGTTGTGCTGCCCGCGCACTATATAGAAGAGGCCCACGGCGACCATCAGGCCGCCAACGACCCAATGGAACAGGCCGCCCAGCTTGGGCTCCAGCGCCAGGCCTGCGACCACCAGGCCAAGGCCCAGGGCGATGGTCAGCCCCACGTGGCCCAGGCCCGCTAGCAGGGTCACGCCCAGGGTGCGCCCCGTGGACCATTTCTGGGCCCGACCGACCAGCACGAACGGCAGCCAATGCGTCGGCAGGGCCGCGTGCAGGAAGGCCACGGCAAAGCCCGTGGCGGCGATCGAGGCGAAGAAGGTCGAGTTCACGCACGGCATATAGCGTGTTATAAAGTAACACACCAGGGGGTTCCGACGATCTTGTCGCGTTTCCTCCGCAACGGCCGTTGAATCCTCGGGGACGGCGTTGACTCTCAGCCCTGCGGCTGTATAAGTCGCGCCCTCTTCGCCCGCCGGGTTCCCGAGCGGGCGATCCCTATTTTGCGAACGCACGTTTTTAAGGCGCTAACCTATGTACGCGGTGATCAAAACCGGCGGCAAGCAGTACCGGGTTCAAGCCGGCGACCTGCTGGTTGTCGAAAAGCTCGAAGGTGAACCCGGCGCTGCCGTGGCCTTCGGTGAAGTCCTGATGCTTGGCGAAGGCGAGGCCGTGACGGTCGGCGCCCCTACCGTGGACGGCGCTGTCGTCTCCGGGACCCTGCTCGAAACCCGCAAGGGTGAGAAGGTGAAGATCTTCAAGAAGATCCGTCGCCAGGGCTATCGCCGCACCCGCGGTCACCGCCAATTCGAATCCGTCGTGCGCGTCACGTCGGTCGTCGGCGCTGGCCTGGAAGCCAAGTGGGAAGGCGCTATCGACCTGACCCCGAAGGTCATCCTGAACGCTCGTGCTCGTGGCCTCGGCGACGCCGCCGTTCCGGCGACGATCCCGACCGCTTCGGAAGCTGCTCCGGCCGCTCCGAAGAAGGCCGCCAAGGCTCCGAAGGCTGCTGACGCCGCCGTCGAGCCCGCCGCCGAAGCCGCCCCGAAGAAGAAGGCCGCCCCTAAGAAGGCCGCCGCCACCACGGAGGAAGGCGAAGCCTAAGGGCGACGCCTTCTAAAGGTAGGAGAGCAAGATGGCTCACAAGAAATCAGGCGGCTCGTCCAGCAACGGTCGCGACTCAGAGTCGAAGCGCCTTGGCGTGAAGAAGTTCGGCGGCGAGAAGGTTCTCGCCGGCAACATCCTCGTGCGTCAGCGCGGTACGAAGTTCTATCCGGGCACGAATGTCGGCATCGGTAAGGACCACACCCTCTTTGCCCTCGTGCAAGGCGCTGTGGGCTTCGTGACCAAGAAGCATAACCGCACGTACGTGACGGTGACTCCGGCCGCTCAACCGGCCGAGTAAGCACGAACCAGAGTTTTTCGGATCGTGCTTCATCTCTGAAGACGATCCGGACAGACGATCTCTAGCGGGGAGTCCGGAACGCCGGGCTCCCCGCTTTTGTTTTGTCTCGCCGCCTTCTGAACAAGCTTCGCCATGGCGGTGTCACGGTCTCCAGCCAAGAGAGGCCGAGGAACTCTGGGAGGCGCCGATGTGCGTCATCGAAGAAAGACCCGTCATCGAGACGCAGCGGCTGACGCTGCGCGCGCCGGCCAAGGCCGATGTCGCGCGCGTGGCGACGTACTGCGCCGATCACGACGTGGCGCGCATGACCACGCGCATGCCCTGGCCCTACACCCACGCCCATGCCGAGGACTTCGTCGCCCGTTGCGGCGTGCAGGATCGCTCGCGCGACAACACCTTCGCCATCCATTTCGGTGATGAGGGCATGGTCGGCACGCTGGGCATGTTCACCACCGCCGAGGGCGAGATCGAGCTGGGCTACTGGATTGGCCGGCCGTACTGGGGCCGTGGCTTCGCGACCGAGGCGACCCGAGGCGCCCTGAGCTGGGCGCGGGAGCGCTGGAAGAAACGCTACGTCACCGCCGGCCACTTCGCCGACAACGACGCCTCGGGCCGCGTACTGGTCAAGGCCGGCTTCCTGTACACCGGCGTCGTCGAGCACAAGCCGTCGATCGCGCGCGGTGAACCGGCGGCGACGCGGATGATGGTGTGGCTGGCCTGAAAGGGCCTTAAGCCGCCCGGTGCGTGTGGATCACCTTCTGCGGACCTTCGCGGAAGCGCTTTTCAGCCGTGGTGATCCGCTCGCACAGGGCGTCCAGATCGCTCAGCAGCGAATAGGTGGCGTAGATGGGGATCTCCATCAGCGCCACCTGCGCGCGCGGCATGAACTCCGTGTATTTCTTCCACGCGATGTGGTTGTCGCGGGCGGCCATGGCCCGCTGGCCCAGCGGATTCCACAGGTCCAGGTCCATCAGTTCGTCGCGGCACTGCTTCATGACCGGCAGGGCGATGTAGAGGAACAGGAAGGTCGGGGTGGCGGCGCGGCCGAACTGCGGCTGCACCTGCAGGTGCCAGATGCGATAGGCCTCGAAGAAGCCGGCCTTGCGCACCGGATCCGGCGGCAGCCAGGTGGCCTGGTCGTTGATCAGGTCGTTGACGACGCCCGAGCGCTTGACCAGCTCGTCGGCGCTGGTGCCGGACGGCATGGTCTTGGACAGGGCGGTGACCGGAATGGCCAGGCGCTTGGCGACCTCGGTGTAGGACACCTGGCGGCCGGCCATCGGCGTGAACTGGCCGAACGACGGCGCGTTCGGGGCGCTGGCGCGCTTCTGGGCGGCCATCTGGTGCATGACCAGCTGTTCCTCGCGCTGCTTTTCAGCGCGCAGGCGGTCGAATTCGATCTCGTGGGCGGCTTCTTCTTCAGCCGTCATCCACTTGGCGCGGCCGGGACCGTAGGTGCGCTCGTAGCGATTCAGCAGGACCAGGCTGTGGCCGGCCGAGGGCTTGAGGCCCACTTCGGCGACGAACGTCTTGAACTCGCGCCACTGCGGCGCGATGCCGGTGCCCCGCCCGATCAAGATGTTGCGGTGGACCGAGGCCTCGACGCTATACTTACGATGAAGCTCCTGCGTCGACAAATCGCGCAGATCCTTCATCAGTATCGCGTTGGTGTCTTCTACCGTAGCCAAGGTCAGCCTCCCATTCCGCCGAGAGAAACGACGGTTACGCTGCCAAGACACTTTGTCGCACTCTGTGTTTTAACATTTCGTCACGACGACGAACAGCGGTCACGCTTTTTAACGCGGCCAAGCGCCACAGTTCGAAAGACCGGTCTGGATACCGTAGCGTAAGCCTCAGAAGCCATTTTGGCTCGACGCATGGGACGCCTTGGGACTAAAGAGCGCCATGAAATTCTTGGACCAATGCAAGATCTACATCCGCTCGGGTAACGGCGGCGGCGGATCGGTGTCGTTCCGCCGCGAGAAGTACATCGAGTACGGCGGCCCGGACGGCGGCGACGGCGGTCGCGGCGGCGATGTATGGATCGAGGCCGTCGAAGGCCTCAACACCCTGATCGACTACCGCTACCAGCAGCACTTCAAGGCTGGCACGGGCATCCACGGCATGGGCCGCGCGCGCCACGGCGCCGCCGGCGACGACGTGCTGCTGAAGGTTCCGGTGGGCACCGAAATCCTCGAAGAGGACAAGGAGACCCTGATCGCCGACCTGGACCACGCGGGCGCGCGCCTGCTGCTGGCCAAAGGCGGCAACGGCGGCTGGGGCAACCTGCACTTCAAGGGTCCGGTGAACCAGGCCCCGAAATACGCCAATCCCGGCCAGGAAGGCGAAGAACGCTGGATCTGGATGCGGCTGAAGCTCATCGCCGACGTCGGCCTGGTCGGCCTGCCCAACGCGGGCAAGTCGACCTTCCTGGCCGCCGCCAGCGCCGCCAAGCCCAAGATCGCCGACTATCCCTTCACCACCCTGACCCCGAACCTGGGCGTCGTGGACCTGTCGACCGACGAGCGCTTCGTCATCGCCGACATTCCCGGCCTGATCGAGGGCGCGTCGGAAGGCGCGGGGCTTGGCACCCGTTTCCTCGGTCACGTCGAGCGCTCCGCCACGCTGATCCACCTGATCGACGGCACGCAGGACGACATCGCCGGCGCCTACGAGACGATCCGGGGCGAGCTGGAAGCCTATGGCGAGGACCTGGCCGACAAGGCCGAGATCCTGGCCCTCAACAAGATCGACGCCCTCGACGAGGAAACCCTCGCCGAGAAGATCGCCGAGCTGACGCAAGTGTCCGGCATCAAGCCGTTCCTGGTCTCGGGCGTCTCGGGCCAGGGCGTCACCGAACTGCTGCGCGCCGCCTACAAGCAGGTGCGCATCCGTCGCGGCGAACTCGAGGCGGATATCGACGAGGACGAAGACCACATCGAGGAGACCCCCGGGGGCTGGACGCCGTGAGCCAGGCCGCCGGGGCGTTCTCTAGCGCCCGTCGCATCGTGTTCAAGGTCGGTTCGGCCCTGCTGGTCGACGCCGAGACGGGCCGCGCCAACCGCGCCTGGCTGGAGGCGTTCTGCGCCGACGCCGCCGCCCTGCGCGCCGCCGGCAAGCAGGTGTTGGTGGTCTCGTCGGGCGCCGTCGCCCTGGGCCGCCGCCGCCTGGGTCTCGTGGGCCGCAAGACCACCCTGCCGGAAAAGCAGGCCGCCGCGGCCGCCGGCCAGAGTCTCTTGATGCATGCCTGGGAAGAGGCCTTCGAGCCGCACGGCATCGGCGTCGCCCAGATCCTGCTGACCCGCGACGACACCGAGATGCGCCGCCGCTGGCTGAACGCCCGCGCCACCACCGAGACCCTGATGGGCCTGGGCGTGGTGCCGGTGGTCAACGAGAACGACACCGTCGTCACCGAAGAGATCCGCTACGGCGACAACGACCGCCTGGCCGCCCGCGTGGCCCAGATGGCCGGCGCCGACCTGCTGGTGCTGCTGTCGGACATCGATGGCCTCTACACCGCCGATCCGCGCAAGAACCCCGACGCCGCGCACATCCCGCTAGTCAGCGAGATCACGCCCGAGATCGCCGGCATGGCCGAGGGCGCCAACGCTGCCGCTGGCGTGGGCACTGGCGGCATGGCCACCAAGATCGCCGCCGCCCGCATCGCTCGCGCCGCCGGCTGCGCCACCCTGATCACCCTGGGCTCGCGCCCGCGCCCTCTGGCCGCCATCGCCGACGGCGAGAAGGCCACGCTGATCGAGGCCAACGCCTCGCCCGCCGCCGCCTACAAGGCCTGGATCGCCGGCTCGCTGGCCCCTCAGGGCTGGGTGACGGTCGACGCCGGCGCCGCCAAGGCGCTGGCCACCGGCAAGAGCCTGCTGGCCGCCGGGGTGCGCGCCATCGAGGGTCCGTTCGACAAGGGCGACGCCGTCCGCGTGCGCGACGAGACCGGTCGCGAGGTCGCCCGCGGCCTGGTCCGCTACGACAGCGCCGACGCCCACCGCATCGCTGGCCTGCGCTCCGACGCTATCGAGGCCGAGCTGGGCTTCACCGAAGGCCCGATGATCCACGCCGACGACCTGGCCGTCGCGAACTAGTTCGAGAGTCCCCATGGCCTACCGTTCCTTGCGCGAATTCATCGACGTCCTGGAGGCCAAGGGCGAGCTGGTGCGCGTCACCGAGCCGGTCTCCAGCGTGCTGGAGATGACCGAGATCCAGACCCGCCTGCTGGCCACCGGCGGTCCGGCGGTGCTGTTCGAGCACGTGCTGCTGCCCGACGGCTCGCGCTCGTCGATGCCGGCCCTGGCCAACCTGTTCGGCACCGTCAAGCGCGTGGCCATGGGCGTGACCCTTGGCGGCGAGCCGCGCACCACCGCCGGCGAGCTGCGCGAGGTCGGCGAGCTGCTGGCCTTCCTGCGCCAGCCCCAGCCGCCCAAGGGCCTGAAGGACGCCATCGACATGCTGCCCCTGGCCAAGACGGTCATGAGCATGCGCCCTGGCACGGTGAAGAAGGCCCCGGTGCAGGAGGTCGTCCTGACCGGGGACCAGATCGACCTGACCAAGCTGCCGGTCCAGACCTGCTGGCCGGGCGAGCCGGCGCCGCTGATCACCTGGCCGCTGGTGGTGACCAAGGGTCCGGGCAAGGACCGCGAGGACGACTTCAACCTCGGCATCTACCGCATGCAGGTCCTGTCCAAGGACAAGTGCATCATGCGCTGGCTGGCCCACCGCGGCGGGGCCCAGCACTACGCCCGCCACAAGCAAGCTGGGCGAAAAGAGCCCCTGCCCGCCTGCGCCGTGCTGGGGGCTGATCCCGGCACCATCCTGGCCGCCGTGACCCCGGTGCCCGACACCCTGTCGGAATACCAGTTCGCCGGCCTGCTGCGCGGGGCCAAGGTTGATCTCGTGCCGGCCAAGACCGTGCCGCTGATGGTCCCAGCCCACGCCGAGATCGTCATCGAGGGCCACGTCCTGCTCGACGAGTTCGAGGACGAAGGCCCCTACGGTGACCACACCGGCTACTACAACAGCGTCGAGAAGTTCCCGGTCTTCCAGGTGACGGCGATCACCATGCGCAAGGACCCGATTTATCTCACCACCTTCACCGGCCGGCCGCCGGACGAGCCCAGCGTGCTGGGCGAGGCGCTGAACGAGGTGTTCATTCCCCTCATCCGCCAGCAGTTCCCCGAGATCGTCGACTTCTGGCTGCCGCCCGAGGGCTGCAGCTACCGCATCGCCGTGGTGTCGATGAAGAAGGCCTATCCCGGCCACGCCAAGCGCGTGATGCTGGGCGTCTGGAGCTATCTGCGCCAGTTCATGTACACCAAGTGGGTGATCGTCGTGGACCACGACATCAACGCCCGCGACTGGAAGGACGTGATGTGGGCGATCAGCACCAAGATGGATCCCGCCCGGGACATCACGGTGATCGAGCACACGCCCATCGACTATCTCGACTTCGCCAGCCCTGAGAGCGGCCTCGGCTCCAAGATCGGTCTGGACGCCACCGACAAGTGGCCGCCCGAGACCAAGCGCGAGTGGGGCGAGGAGATCCGCATGGACCAATCGGTGGTGGAGGCCGTCACCGAAAAGTGGGCGCGGCTGGGTTTGCCGGGAGACGGAACGCCGATCTGGAAGTAGCGTCGCCTGAGTCGGCGCTCGGGGGAGCCTCGACGCCGGGGGGGCTGATGGACGCGATCGAGATCTTCTACGGCGCCTATGGGGCCTTGCTGGCGCTCGCCATCGGCAAGCTGATGACCTCGGTCGCGGGCCTGATCCGCAGGCGATCCGACATCCGCATCGGCTGGCTGACGCCGCTTCTGATCCTGTTGCTGCTGCTCGACATCTGCAGCTTCATCAACAGCGCCTCGCGCCTGATGGGGCTGGCTGACCTCAGGCTCAGCATCGTCTCGACCGGCATCCTGGCCTGCGCCGTCTACTATCTGGCCGCCGCCCTGGTCGCGCCGGAGGACTTCGCCGCCTGGCCTGACCTCGACGCCTATTACGACCGCCACAAGCGCCTGGTCGTCGGCGCGATCACCGTGGCCAGCCTGCTGGGCTTCGAGCTCAGCTCGGCGCTGGTCAAGGGCTTCGCCGAAACCTTCCAGGCGCGCTGGATGGGCCTGCAGGCCACGCTGCTGCTGGCCTTCTACCTGCTGGTGATCGCCCTGTTCGTGGTCCGTAACCGGGCGGTCAATGTGGTGCTGCTGGCCATACTGAACGCAATCTTCGTGGTGGTGATGTTCACCTTCTAGGCCGGCTTTGGCGGCGGGCCTCTTGCCACGCCCGCGCGGAACGGCGACGACAGCGGACATGCGCCGCTCGCTGATCATCGCCTCCGCCCTGCTTGCCCTGGGAGCCCCCGCCATGTCGCAGACCCCGTCGTCCAAGGCTCCCTGGGATCAAGCCTTCCTGCCGCCCGCCCCGCACTGGCAAGGCGCCAGCCAGGCCCTGATCCGCGACAAGTCCGATCCGTGGGTGACACCGTTCGAGGCCGACGCCGACCACGACTTCTCGCCGACCTATGTCGACACCCGCGCCTGGTTCGACCGGCTGGACAAGGTGTCCAAGCTGATCCGCGTCGAGGACTTCGGCGTCTCGCCGCAGGGCCGCGAGATCTTCGCCGTCATCGCCTCCAAGGACGGCGACAAGCTGGATCCCAAGAAGCCGCTGCTGCTGGTCCAGTGCGGCATCCACCCCGGCGAGATCGACGGCAAGGACGCCGGCATGATGCTGCTGCGGGACATGGCTTTCCACGGCAAGGACAAGCTGCTGGACAAGGTCAACCTGGTCCTGATCCCGATCCTGTCGGTCGACGGCCACGAGCGCTCGGGCGCCTATTCGCGCCCCAACCAGCGCGGGCCGCGCATCCAGGGCTGGCGCAACACCGCCACCAACCAGAACCTCAATCGCGACTTCATGAAGCTGGACCAGCCGGAGATGCAGGCCCTCAAGCGCCTGCAGGCCAAGTACCGGGCCGATCTCTATGTCGACGTCCACGTGACCGACGGCATGGACTACCAGTACGACGTCACCTACGGCTTCAACGGTGAGAACGGCGTCTGGAACCGCTCGCCGGCCATCGCCAAGTGGCTGGACGACGTCCTCAAGCCGACCATGAACAAGGGCCTGGAGGCCGAGGGCCACATCCCCGGCGAGCTGGTGTTCGGCATCGACGAGCACAATCCGAAGGCCGGCTTCAACGATGGCGGCCTCGGCGAGCGCTTCTCGAACGGCTGGGGCGCGGCGGCCCACGTCCCGACCATCCTGATCGAGAACCACAGCCTCAAGCCCCACGCTCAGCGCGTGCTGGGCACCTACGTCTTCATCGAGACGGCCCTGAAGCTGCTGGCCGACAAGGGCGGCGATCTACGCGGCGCCATCGCGGCCGACAGCGCCCTGCGTCCGGAGCAAGTGCTGGCTAACTTCGTGGGCGACGACAAGCCGGCCTATATGCGCGACTTCAAGGGCATCAAGTACGAGACCTACGACAGCCCTGCCTCGGGCCGGAAGGAAGTGCGCTGGCTGGGCGAGGCCGATCCCGAAATCTGGAAGACGCCCTTCTACGGCTCGCACTCGACCCTCAGCCTCAAGCGTCCCGTCGCCTACTATGTGCCGAGCTACCGCGCCGACCTGATCGAGCGCCTGAAGCTGCATGGCGTGACGTTGGAGACCCTGCCGGCCGACAAGAGCGTGAACGTCGAGATGATCCGCCTGGTCGATCCGAAGCTCGCGACCCGCGCCAACGAAGGCCACGTCCAGATCAGCGTCGACAAGGTCACCACCGAAAGCCGCGCCTGGACCTTCCCCAAGGGCTCGGTGCGCGTGCCGACCGACCAGCCGTTGGGCGACCTGGTCGTGCTGCTGCTGGAGCCGCAGTCCAGCGAGAGCTTCTTCGCCTGGGGCATGGTCCCCGAGGTGCTGAGCCGGGTCGAATATATCGAGCCCTACGCCATCGCCCCGCTGGCCGAGAAGATGCTGGCGGCGGATCCGAAGCTGAAGGCCGAGTTCGAGGCCAAGCTGGCCGCGGAGCCCAAGTTCGCCGCCGATCCCGACGCGCGCCTGGCCTGGTTCTACAAGCGCACGCCGTTCTACGACGACCACCACCTGCTCTATCCGATCGCTCGCGAAATCGCGCGATAGGCGGGTCGGCTTGCCGACCGAGCACTGAAGGGCTCATATGAGCCCTTCGCCGGGGGGCGGGATAGTTACTAGGGCTTGAGTTACCGATGGATACGATTGCTTCCGGCCACGCCGCGGCGTTGTGGGCCGGCCTGCACCTTTTCCTGCTGCTGATCCTGTCGTTGCTGGTGGTGCGTCTGCGCCAGAAGCACAAGGTGGCGCTGGGCGACGAAGGCATCCCGGAACTGGCCCGCGCCATCCGAGCCTTCGGCAACGCCACCGAATATGTCCCGACCGGCGTCGGGGCCCTGGCCGTGCTGGCCGTGGCCGGCGCCTCGCCGCTGACCATCCACGTCGTCGGTTTCGTGCTGTTCGCCGGCCGCGTGATCCACGCCGTCGGCCTCTCCACCAACGGCGGCGCGTCGATCGGCCGATCGGTCGGCATGGTCGCCACCTGGCTGGCCTACATCTTCGCGGGCGTGGCCCTGCTGCTGTCGGCTATCGGCTAAAGCTTGCCCCTGCGGGGGAGCCTCGTCCATAAGACCGCATGGACGATAATCTGCTGCATGACGTGGTCGCCGCCGCGCGCAAGGCCGGGGCCGACGCGGCCGAAGCTGTCTTCGCCGAGCGCCAATCCCTCTCGGTCTCGGTTCGCCTGGGCGAGCTGGAAGAGGTCGAGCGCGAAGAAGCCCGCGACCTGGGCCTGCGCGTCTTCATCGGCCAGCGCAGCGCCACCGTCTCCGGCTCCGACGTCTCGGCCGAGGCCCGCGCCAAGCTGATCGAGCGCGCCGTCGCCATGGCCCGCCTGGCCCCGGAAGATCCCTATGCCAGCCTCGCCCAGCATGATCGCCTGGCCAAGGGCCCGTTCCCTGACCTTGATTTGATCGACGCCTACGAGCCCACGGCCGAGGCTCTGGAGACCCAGGCCCGCCAGGCCGAGGAGCACGCCCGCGCGGTCCAGGGCGTCACCAACACCGACGGCGGCTCTGCCAGCTGGAGCAAGTCGAGCTGGTCGCTGGTCACCACCGCCGGCTTCCACGGGACCCACGCGGCCACCGGCCACTCGGTCTCCGCTTCGGCCATCGCCGGCGAGGGCGCAGGTATGGAGCGCGGCGGCGAAGGCCGCTCGACCCGCCACTTCGGCGACCTGCCGGCCGCCGGCGACATCGGCATGGAGGCCGGCCGCCAGGCCGTCGCCCGCCTCAACCCGCGCAAGATCGCCTCGACCACCGCCCCGGTGATCTTCGAGAACCGCCTGGCCATGAGCCTGATAGGTCCGATGCTGGGCGCGATCTCGGGTCCGTCGATCGCCCGCGGCAGCTCGTTCCTGAAGGACAAGCTGGGCCAGGCGATCTTCCCGCGCGGCATCCGCCTGACCGAGGATCCGCACCGCGTGCGCGGTCTGGGCTCGGCCCCGTTCGACGACGAGGGCGTGGCCACGGAAGTGCGCAGCCTGATCGACGACGGCGTGCTGACCACGTGGCTGCTGAACACGTCATCGGCCAAGCAGCTGGGCCTGACCACCACCGGCCACGCCTCGCGCGGCCTGGCCGGCCCGTCAGGCGTCTCGACCCACAACCTGACCCTCCAGCCCGGCGAGAAGGATCTGGCCGGCCTGATGAAGGACGCCGGCACGGGCCTGCTGGTCACCTCGATGTTCGGGCCTTCGCTGAACGGCAACACCGGCGACTGGTCGGTGGGCTGCTCGGGTGTCTGGTTCGAGAACGGCGAGAGCACCGGCCCGGTGACCGAGATCACCGTCGCCGGCAACCTGATCGACATCTACGCCCGCCTGGTCCCCGGCTCGGACCTGGAATATCGCGGCGCCAGCAACAGTCCGTCGATCCTGGTCGACGCCCTGGCGATCGCGGGCAAATGAACGACCTGGACCTGATCCTTCAAGCCGCCAGGGAAGCCGGCGAGCTGGCGCTCTCGGCCCGTGAGAGCGGCCTGAAGATCTGGTCCAAGGAGGGCGGCTCGCCGGTCACCGACGCGGACTTGGCCGTCGACACCCTGCTGAAGACCGAGCTGACCGCCGAGCGTCCCGACTATGGCTGGCTGTCGGAAGAAACCGCCGACGATCCGGCCCGGCTGACCACCCGCCGCCAGTTCGTGGTCGACCCGATCGACGGCACGGTCGCCTTCATGAAGGGCAAGCCGTGGTTCGCGGTCTCGATCGCGGTCGTGGAGAACGGCCAACCGATCGCCGGCGTCGTCCACGCCCCGGCCCTGAACGAGACCTACGCCGCCACGATCGACGGCCCGGCGACCCTGAACGGCCAGCCCATCGCGCCCAGCACCACGAGCGAGCTCTTCGGCGCGGCCATGCTGGGCGACGCCAAGATGTTCGCTCACCCCGCTTGGCGCGAACCCTGGCCGGAGATGCGCATCGAGAGCCGCAACTCGATCGCCTATCGCATGTGCCTGGTGGCCGCCGGGACCTTCGACGCCGCCGTCGCCCTGTCGCCCAAGAGCGAGTGGGACCTGGCCGCCGCCGACCTGATCTGCCGCCGCGCCGGCGCCGCCGTCAGCGATCACAAAGGCCGCGATTTCGCCTATAATCGCCCCGTGCCGCTGGTTCCGAGCCTGGTTTGCGCCAATATGGCCCTGGCGCCATTGATCCTGTCACGCGTCGGGCATATCGAGCTGCCATAAACATAATTCCTCGCAGGAACATGCTTCAAATGGTCGATAAGCAGCTTCTTCATATCGTGGTCGGTGGCGAACTGAAGGATGTCGCCGGTATTGAATTCCGCGACCTGAGCAAGGTCGAGTTCGTCGGCGCCTATCCCAGCTACGAAGACGCCCACAAGGCTTGGAAGGCGAAAGCCCAGGCGACCGTGGACAACGCGCACGCGCGCTACTTCATCATCCACGCGCACAAGCTGCTGGATCCCTCCAGCGAGGGCTAAGGGCTCGGGGGCCGGCCTGCCGGCCCCTATTCCCGCCGCAGGATCTTGTCGGTCAGCATCTTCCCCAGCATCCCGGCGCGGAAGGTCTTCTTCATCTCGACAGGATTGTAGTCGTCGCTCTCGACCCACTCGCTGAACGTCAGCCCCTTGGGTTCGCCGACTTCCAGATATTGCTCGAACACGTAGTCCAGCACGCCGGTGTTGCCGTGCTTGATGTGCAGGTAGCGCGGTGACAGCTGCTCGACCGCCTCGCGGATCGGCAGGCCCAGGCGGTAGTGGGCGTAGAAGACGCTCATGATCCCGGCCCGGTCCGCGCCCGACTTGCAGTGCATCAGGGCCGGGTACTCGATCGTCTCGAATAACTCTTTCGCCCCCCGCACCCGCTCGCGGATCGGGACCTCGCGCGAGGTGATGGTGAAGTCGACGAAGTTCAGGCCCAGGCGCTCGCAGGCGTCCTTCTCCAGCGCGTAGAAGCTGCCGTCGAAGCCGCCGCGCAGGTTCACGATCGTCTTGATGCCTTGCTTCTTCCACCAGGCCAGCTGGAACGGCCAGGGCTGGTTGGCGCGAACCATTTCGGGGCTGATCCAGTGGGCGTTCGAGAAGCCCAGGCGCAGATAGGCGTGGTCGTTCCACAGATAGTGGAGATAGGTCTTGAACCGGCCCCAGGGCGTGGCGAGGTCGAACTTGGCCAAGAGGGCGCTTTCCTTCGGGATTTCGCCGCCTAGGTAAGGGTATCGGCCTCGAAAGGCAAAACCCGCCCTCATGGTGTCGCTTTTACCCGGCAGTGCGTCCCGCAAGTCATTGACAGTCCTCGCACGAAATCCGACCCCTCCCGCATGACCTCGCCGGACAACCAGCCCTCGAACCGCGCCCTGATGGGCCGGATGTGGCGCGAGTTCCTCAAGCCCCGCTGGAAGGGCCTGGCGGTCTCGATCGTCAGCGCGGCCATCGTCGCGGCCCTGTCGGTCAAGCTGGCCAAGATCATCGAGCCGGCCATCGACCAGCTGATCACCCATCCGCGCGCTGGCGCGATCTGGGCCATTCCGCTGACCATCGCGGGCCTCGCCTTGGCGCGTGGCGTGTTCCAGGTGATCCAGGCCCAGGTCATCAATCGCATCGGCAATGGCGTGGTCGGCGACATGCAGGTGCGCCTGTTCGGCCGCCTGGTCCGCTCGGACCTGCAGCGCTTGCGCGGCGCGCACTCGGGCTCCTACGTCGCCTCGGTGCTCTATGACGCCGGTCTGATCCGCGAGGCGGCGACCACGGGCGTAGTCAACTATGTCCGCGAGTTCCTGACCGTGGTCGGGGCGCTCGCCGCCATGTTCACCCTGGACCCGCTGCTGGCGGCTGGCGTGCTGGTCATCGCGCCGCTGGCCAGCCTGATCATCCGCAGCTTCTCCAAGAAGACTACCAAGGCCGCCAAGGGGGCCATGGGCGAGACCTCGAACCTGTCGACGGCGATCATGGAGAGCCTGGACGGGGTCAAGATCGTCAAGATGGAGAACCGCGAAGCCTATGAGGAGGCCCGCGTCGCCGCCGTGGTCGCGCGCCGTCAGCGCCACCTGATCAAGGGTAGCAACGCCCGCGCCATGGCCGCCCCGGCCACCGAGACCTTCACCACAGCCATCGTCGCCGTGGTCTTCGCCTATGCCGGCTGGCGGGCGACCAGCGGCGTGCTGAATCTCGGCCCCTTCACTCTGTCGCCGTTGACGGCCGGGGTGTTCTTCGCCTTCATGACCAGCCTCTTGATGGCCGCCCAGTCGCTGCGCCAGGTCGCCAATCTGCAAACAGTGTTCAGCGAGGGCCTGACCGCCGCTCGCCGGCTGTTTGCTGCTCTCGACGTCGCGCCGACCATCGTCGATCCCGCCGACGCAAAGGCCCTACCGGCCGGCGATAGCGCCATCGCCTTCGACCACGTCAGCTTCGCGTATGGCGACGACGCCCCCGCCCTGTCGGACGTCTCGCTGACCGCGCGCAAGGGCGAGACCGTGGCCCTGGTCGGCCCCTCGGGCGGCGGCAAGAGCTCGATCCTCAACCTGATCCCGCGCTTCTACGACGTGACCGCCGGCGCGGTGACCATCGACGGCCACGACGTCCGCGCCGTGACCCTGGCCAGCTTGCGCGACCGCATCGCCCTGGTCACCCAGGAGCCGTTCCTGTTCGACGACAGCATCCGCGCCAACATCGCCTATGCCCGCCCCGGCGCCAGCCAGCTGGAGATCGAGGCCGCCGCGCGCCAGGCCGCCGCCCACGACTTCATCCTGGACCTGCCCGAGGGCTACGACACCGCTGTCGGCGAGGCCGGGGCGCGCCTGTCCGGCGGCCAGCGCCAGCGCATCGCCATCGCCCGCGCCTTCCTCAAGAACGCCCCGATCCTGCTGCTGGACGAGGCCACCAGCGCCCTCGACACCGAGAGCGAAGCCCAGGTCCAGGCGGCTCTGGAGCGGCTGATGGCCGGCCGCACCACCATCCTGATCGCTCACCGCCTGTCGACCGTGAAGAACGCCGACCGCATCTACGTCATCGAGAAGGGCCGCGTCGTCGAGACCGGCGCCCACGCCGAATTGGCCCGTGCCGGTGGCCTCTATGCGCGCCTGGCCAAGGCCCAGGACCTCGACCACGTTCCGGAGACTTCCACTTGAGGCCTCTGCGTTCGCCGTTCGTGATCTGGCTCTTGTCCTCGATCTTCGCCGGCTATTCCAAGCTGGTGTTCCGCACCCTGCGGATGACCGTCGAGGGCGCCGAGCAGGCGGAAGCCGTCTGGGCCCAGGGCCGTGAGACCGGCGCCGGCGCGATCCTGTGCTTCTGGCACTCGCGCATCCCGATGTCGCCGCTCAGCTGGCCGCAGGACCTGGCCCGTCGCCAGGACATGCGCGCCCTGATCTCGCGCTCCAACGATGGCGAGTTCATCGCCCGCACGGTCGAGAAGCTGGGCTTCCCGGCCATCCGCGGCTCGTCGGCCAAGAAGACCGATCTGGCCAAGAACAAGAACGGCGAGCAGGCCTTCCGCGACATGGTCAAGTGGGTCAAGGACGGCGGCGGCATCGCCATCACGCCGGACGGCCCGCGCGGCCCGGCCGAGCACATGGAGAAGGGCACGCCGTCCCTGGCCCGCCTCACCGGCGCGCCGGTGATCTTCGTGGGCCTGGCCGCCAAGCCCTGCATCCGCTTGGGCTCGTGGGACAACACCATGGTCCCCCTGCCCTTCGCCAAGGCCGCCATGGTCTGGGACGGTCCGACCGGCGCCGGCCGTGGCGACGACCCCGACCAGCTGGTCGAAGCCTGGGCCGATCGCCTCTCGGCCGTCACCCGCCGCGCCGAACAACTGGTCGAAGATTGATCCGACCCGCCCTTGGTGGGATGTAGGACCCATGCCGCACGACGCTCACGGACACAGCCACGATCACAAGCACGACCATGATCACCACGATCATGACCATGCGCATGGTCACGGCCATCATCACGGACACAACCACGGTCCCGGCGGTCATCATCACCACGCCCCCAAGGACTTCGGCCGCGCCTTCGCGATCGGGGTGGCGCTGAACCTGGGCTTCGTGCTGGTCGAGGCCGGCGCCGGGCTGATCACCCATTCGCTGGCCCTGCTGGCCGACGCCGGCCACAATCTGTCGGACGTTCTGGGCCTGCTGCTGGCCTGGGGCGCGGCCGTGCTGGCCAAGCGCGCGCCCAGCGCCCGTCGCACCTATGGCCTGCGCAAGGGCACCATCCTGGCCTCGCTGGCCAATGCCGCCCTGCTGCTGCTGGCCGTCGGCGCCATCGCCTGGGAGGCCATCCGCCGCTTCGGCGCGCCTGAGCCCATCCAGACCGGTCCGGTGATGATCGTCGCCGCCATCGGCATCGCCATCAACACCGCCACGGCCCTGATGTTCATGAAGGGCGCAGAGGACGACCTGAACGTCCGGGGCGCCTTCCTGCACATGGCCGCCGACGCCGGTGTCTCGGCCGGCGTGGTGGTCGCGGCCCTGGCCATGGCCTTCACCGGCTGGCTGTGGCTCGATCCCGTGGTCAGCCTGGCCATCGTCGTCGTCATCGTGCTGGGCACCTGGGGTCTGCTGCGCGACTCGCTGGACATGGCCCTGGACGCCGCGCCGCGCGGCATCGATCCTGGAAAGGTGAGAGAATGGCTGGCGGCGCGCCCGGGCGTCAGCGAAGTCCACGACCTGCACATCTGGGCCATGAGCACGACCGAGACGGCGCTGACGGCTCACGTCGTCCGTCCGCTGGACGGCGATCACGACCAGTTCCTGCACGACGCCTGCGCCGAGTTGGCCAGCAAGTTCAAGATCGGCCACGTGACCATCCAGGTCGAGACCACCCACGGCGCCCACAACTGCTCGCTCGCCCCTGAAGGCGTCGTGTGATCCGCCCCGGCGCCCTGAACCTCTACCGGGTCGCCACGGGCCTGCTCGAACCCATCGCTCCCGCCCTGCTGGCCGGCCGCGCCCGCAAGGGCAAGGAGGACCCGTCGCGACTCGCCGAACGCCTCGGCCGCACTGAGGTCTTGCGTCCCGACGGTCCGCTGGTCTGGCTGCACGGCGCCAGCGTCGGCGAGAGCCTGTCGATCCTGTCGCTGGTCGAGCGCCTGCGGGCCGAACGCCCCGAGGTCACGGTGCTGGTCACCTCCGGCACCACCACCTCGGCGGCCCTGCTGGCCAAGCGCCTGCCGGCCGGCGCGATCCACCAGTACGTCCCGGTCGACGCCCCCGGCGCGGCGCGGCGGTTCATCGCCCGCTGGAAGCCGAGCCTGGCGGTCTTCGTCGAGAGCGAGCTGTGGCCCAACCTTCTGCTGGAAGCCAAAGCCGCCGGGACGCGCCTGGCCCTGGTCTCGGCCAAGCTGTCGGACCGCAGCTTCGCCAGCTGGCAGAGACGCCCCGACGCCGCGCGCCAGCTGCTGTCGGGCTTTGACCTGATCCTGGCCCAGGACTCAAGGGCCCACGACCGCTTCGAGGCCCTGGGCGGCAAGGTCGCCGGCGAGGCCGATCTGAAATTCGGCGCCGCGCCGCTGCCGACCGTGGCCGGCGACATCAGCTTCGCTCGTCCGCCCCTGCTGATCGCCAGCACCCATCCAGGCGAGGACGAGATCGCCCTGGACGCCATCATCGCCTTACCGGACCGTCCGCCCGTCGCCCTGGCCCCGCGCCATGTCGAGCGCGGTCCTGCGATCGTGGAGTTGGCTAAGGCTCGAGGGCTCTCCGCCGCATTGCGCAGTCAAGTAGCGCACCAGGCTGGGTCTGATGTGCTCGTCGCCGACACCCTGGGCGAGATGGGCCTGTGGTTCCGCCTGGCCGGGACCTCCGTCATCGCCGGCAGCCTGATCCCCGACATCGGCGGCCACAATCCGCTGGAAGCCGCGCGCCTCGGTTGCCCGGCGATCAGCGGCCCGTTCGTCGACAACTGGACCTCGGCCTTCGCAGGCCTGGAAGCTGCTGGAGGCGTGGTCATGGCGGCTCCACAAGGCCTGCGCGACGCGATCGCCGCCGACCTCGCCGATCCTGCCGCCGCCAAGGCTCGCGCCGCCCGCGCTCGTAGCTATGTCGACACCCGCGACGCCGAGGCCCGCGCCGGGCTCTTCCGAATCCTCGAGCTGGTCCCATGAAACTCGGCACGCCCCGCTGGTGGTACGTCAAGCACGGCGGCCCCGCCCCGCTGACCCGCGCCCTGCTGACCCCACTGTCGTGGATCTGGGCCGACGCCACGCGTCGCCGCATCGCCCGCGCGACCCCGGCCATTGTCGGCGCGCCGGTGATCTGCGTCGGCAACGTCACCATGGGCGGCGCGGGCAAGACCCCGATCGTCCGCGAGCTGCTGCTGACCCTGACCAAGCGCGACGTCAACGCCCACGGCCTGTCGCGCGGCTACGGCGGCAAGCTTAAGGGCCCGACCCAGGTCGACACGAGCCGCCACACCGCCAAGGACGTCGGCGACGAGCCGCTGATGCTGGCCCAGGACTTTCCGATGTGGATCGCGGTCGATCGCGTCGCCGGGGCCAAGGCCGCCGTCCGTCGCGGCGCCCAGGCGGTCGTCATGGACGACGGCCACCAGAACCCCAGCATCAAGAAGGCCCTGTCCCTGGTCGTGGTCGATGGCGAGACGCGCGGCGGCGAGTGGCCATTCGGCGACGGCCGGGTCTTCCCCGCCGGCCCGATGCGCGAGCCGCTGAAGGTGGGTCTGTCGCGCGCCGACGCGGTGATCGTGCTGCTGCCGGTCGACATGGAACAGCCCGACTTCGACCTGCTCGTGCAGTTCGGCGACATGCCGGTGCTGGTCGCGCGGCTCGAGGCGGCCGCCCCCGTCCCTGCGGGCCCGCAGGTCGGCTTCGCCGGCATCGGCAAGCCCTGGAAGGTCGAGAAGGCCCTGACCGCCGCCGGTTGCCAGCTGGTCGACTTCGCCCCCTTCCCCGACCACGGCGAATATGACGAAGCCACGCTGAAGATGCTGGCCGACCGCGCCAAGGTCTATGACGCCGGCCTGGTCACCACCGAAAAGGACTGGGTCCGCCTGCCGGCCAAGTGGCGCGAGAAGGTCACCCCCTGGCCCGTCCGCGCCCGCTTCGACGACGAGGCGGCGCTGGGAGAGCTGCTGGCGAAGGTGGGGCTGTAGCGGCCTATTTGTAGACCACCCCGCCCTTGATCACCGACGTCACGCGCTGCAGTTCGGTGACGTCCTTCAGCGGGTCGCCCTTCACCGCGATCAGGTCGGCGGACTTGCCGGCCGCGAGGCTGCCGATCTCGCTCGACAGCGAGAAGTGGTCGGCCGCGTTGACCGTCGCCGTCTGGATCGCTTCCAGCGGCGTCAGGCCCGCCTTGACCAGCAAAACGAACTCGCCGGCGTTGTCGCCGTGGGCGGAGACCCCGGTGTCGGTGCCGAACGCGATCTTGACCCCGCCCTCATGGGCGCGGCGGGCCATGGCGAGCATCTTCGGGCCAGCGTCCAGCGCCTTGGCGGTCTGGGCCGGGGTCAGGAAGTTGTTCGGCCCCGTGGCGACCCGATAGACGAAGTCGCCGGCCATCAGGGTCGGCACCAGGTAGGCGCCGTTCTTCTTGAAGGCGGCGATGCTGTCGGCGTCCAGATAGGTGCCGTGCTCGATCGAGTCGCCGCCGGCCTTCAGGAAGCTGTTGATGCCGTCTACGCCGTGGGCGTGGGCGGTGACCTTGCGGCCCATGCGGTGGGCGGTCTCGACGATGGCCGACAACTCGGTGTCCGAGAACTGCTGGTTCAGGCCGGCGGCGGTGTTGGAGAGCACGCCGCCCGTGGCGGTGATCTTGATGATGTCGGCGCCCAGCCAGACCTGCTCGCGCACGGCGCGGCGGCAGTCATCCGCGCCCGAGCACACCGAGGTCGGCCGCAGCACGTGCATGACCTCCTCGCTGTAGCCGTTGACGTCGCCATGGCCGCCGTGGACCGACACGGCCGAGCCGGCGGCCAGGACGCGCGGGCCGGGCACGTCGCCGCGCTTGATGCCCTCGCGCAGGGCGAAGATGGCCTTGTTGTCGGCCCCCAGGTCCGCGACCGTCGTGAAGCCGGCCATAAGGGTCTTGCGCGCAAAGCCCGCACCGACCAGCGCGTCGTCGGCGGGACCACGGGTGACGGCCTGCAGCCGGCCGTTCGGGTTCTGCTCGTGGGTCAGGTGGACGTGGCTGTCGATCAGGCCGGGCAGGACGAAGCTGTCCTTGAGGTCCACGACCTTGCCGCCGGGCTCGGAGACATAGCCGTCGACGATGCGCGTGACCTTGCCGTTCTCCAGCACCAGGGTCTTGGCCGTCTCGACCTTGCCCGAGGCGGGATCGGCCAGCAGGCGACCCGCCTGGACGAAGACGGTTTCGGCGTGCGCGACACCACCCAGCGCCCCGGCGATCGCCAGGGCGCAGACGCCCGACAGCAGTTTCCGCATGTAGCCCCTAAGCCCCCGCCTTCTGCGCGAAGGCCCAGGCTCCCTTGGCCAGGACCGGCACGCGCGCCTCCATCAGCTGCGCATGGGCGCTGGCGGCGGTGCCGTCACGGACGCGGCCGACGATGCCCTGGCAGATGCCGGCCAGTCTGAAGAGGTTGTAGCTGAAATACCAGTCCAGCTCGGGCAGGCCGTCGCGGCCGGTGGCTTTGCAATAGCGCTCGACCGCCTGCGGGATGGTCGGCACGCCATAGGCCTCCAGGTCCTTGATCTCGGCCAGGCCCCCGCGCTGGTCGGATGGCATCACCCAGTTCATCAGGAAGTAGCTGAAGTCGGCCAGCGGATTGCCCAGGGTCGACAGCTCCCAGTCCAGCACGGCCACCACCTTCGGCTCGGTGGCGTGCAGGATCATGTTGTCCAGGCGGTAGTCGCCATGGACGATCGAGGTCTTGTCGTCGACCGGGCAGCTCTGCGGCAGCCACGCCATCAGCTTGTCCATCTCGTCGATGGGCTTGGTCTCGGACGCCTTGTACTGCTTGGTCCAGCGATCGATCTGGCGGGCGAAATAGTTGCCCGGCTTGCCGTAGTCGGCCAGGCCCACGGCCGCGTAGTCGACGTTATGCAGGGCCGCCAGGGTGTCGATCTGGGCCTCGTAGATCGCGCGGCGCTCGGCCGGCTGGTAGTCCGGCAGGGTGCCGTCCCACAGGATCCGGCCCTCCACATTGTCCATCACGTAGAAGATCGTGCCGATGACCTCCTCGTCCATGCACAGGGCGTAGGCCTTGGCGACCGGGAAGTCGGCTTTGTTCAGGCCCGAGATCACCTTGTACTCGCGGTCGACGGCGTGGGCGCTGGGCAGCAGCTTGCCCGGCGGCTTGCGGCGCAGGACGTATTTCTTGGCCGGCGTGACCAGCTGATAGGTCGGGTTCGACTGGCCGCCCTTGAACTGGCGCACCTCCAGCGGACCGGCATACCCCTCGACATTGGCCTCGAGCCACGCCGCCAGCTTGGCTTCGTCGATCGCATGGCGCGGGTCGACCGGCTTGGTGCCCGAGTTCAAGTCCTGGGCGGACTGTTCGGCGGCTTCGGCCATGGCGCTTCTCCCCAACGCTTGTTTGAACGGCGAGTTTAGAGGCAGACGCAGCGGAGGCAACCCGCTACAATCCCGGCGTCGAAAAAGGGCCAAGGACCGGAACCAACCTAGGTAAGCCCGGTCGCTCCGCATCGCGGAGAACCTGTACCCAGCCTCCGGGCAGGGACCCGCGACGAGACGACGGCGCACTCCCGCGCCGTTGGCTCGGCGCATCTGTGGTCCTGTCGATGATATTCAAAGCCCCCGTGCGCCGCGCCCCTCATCAAGGAGAGCGCCCATGCGCCTGAACCACCTCGACCTGCCCGTTCCGGACATCGCCGCGACGCGGGACTTCTTCGAAACCTGGCTGGGCTTCACCCACGAGCGGACGCTGGGCCAGAACGGCCTCGCGATTCTGCGGGACAGCGCGGGGCTGGTGCTGGTCCTCAGCCGTCTGCAGGACACCGGCGCCGAGACCTGGCCCTACCCGTTCCACATCGGCTTCCATCTGGAGACCGAGGACGCGGTCAACGACCTGCATCGGCGCATGACCGAGGGCGGCGTCGCCGTCGGCGAGGCCTCGGTGCAGCGCGGGGCTTTCAGCTTCTACGTCACCGCGCCGGGCGAGATCCTGGTGGAGATCGCCCACCGGACCTAGCCGCCGGCAGCGGGCGCTCGGCCTATTGCTTGAGCGCCCGCCAGCCGATGTCGCTGCGGTAGAAGCCGCCTTCCAGCGAGATCGTCCCTAGCGCCGCATAGGCCACATCGCGGGCCTCGTGCAGGGTTGCGCCCAGGGCGCAGACGTTCAGCACCCGGCCGCCAGAAGCGCGCAGGGCGCCTTCGGCGTCGCGGGTCGTGCCGGCGTGGAAGACCACGGCCTCGTTGCCGAAGTCGGCTTCGGCGTCCTGGATCAGGCCGCCGGTCTTGGGGGCGTCGGGATAACCCTCGGCGGCAAGGACCACGCAGATCGCCGCTTCCTCGCGCCACTTGGGCGGCTCGGCGCTGGCCAGCTCGCCCTTGGCGCAGGCCAGCAGGATCGGGACGATGTCGCTCTCCAGCCGCAGCATCAGGGTCTGGCACTCGGGATCGCCGAAGCGGGCGTTGTATTCGACGAGCTTGGGACCCGTGGGCGTCAGCATCAGGCCGGCATACAGCACGCCGACATAGGGATTGCCCTCGGCGGCCATGCCCTCGACGGTCGGGACGATCAGTTCGCGCCAGGCCTGCTCGATCAGGGCGTCGGTCAGGACGGGCGGCGGCGAATAGGTGCCCATGCCGCCGGTGTTGGGGCCCTCGTCGCCGTCATAGGCGCGCTTGTGGTCCTGGGCCGCGCCGAACAGCACGGCAGTCTTGCCGTCGGAGAGGGCGAACAGCGAGGCCTCCTCGCCGTGCATGAACTCCTCGATCACCACGCGGGCGCCGGCCGAGCCGAAGCGGCCGCCCAGCATGTCGACCACGGCGGCGTCGGCCTCGGCCCGGGTCGCGGCGATGACCACGCCCTTGCCGGCCGCCAGGCCGTCGGCCTTGATCACGAACGGCGCTTCCAGCGTATCGAGGAAGGTCCCAGCCGAGGCCGCGTCCTCAAACACGCCATAGGCCGCCGTCGGCAGGCCGTGGCGCTGGCAGAAGTCCTTGGTGAAGGCCTTGGAGGTTTCCAGCTGCGCGGCGCGCTGGCTGCCGCCGAAGCAGGGAATGCCGACCTCGGCCAGCTTGTCGGCCAGGCCGACCTCCAGCGCCGATTCCGGGCCAACCACTACCAGGTCAGCGCCGATCTCCTGGGCCAGAGCCACGAGGCCGTCGGCGTCGGTGACCTTGACGGCGCGCAGCTCGGCGACGGCTTCGATGCCGGGATTACCAGGGGCCGCGACAAGGCGGCCGCACAGCGGCGACTGGGCGATCTTCCAGGCCAGGGCGTGCTCGCGCCCGCCGGACCCGACGAGGAGGATGGTCAGCTTTTCCATGAGCGCGGGGTGTGGCGTGCGCGCGCCCCCGGGTCAAGCGGTTCGCCCCTGTCGGCCGCCGTTCACCCCATCGCGATGGAGAGGCCGAGGACGCTCGCCGAAGCTGCGGTTCATGGAAACGCTCTTCTCCCCAACCCTGGCGCTGCACGTCGCCTGCGGCTTTGCCCTGGTCGTCGTCGGCCTGGTTCCGATCCTGGCCCGCAAGGGCTCGCGCCTGCATCGCTGGGCCGGGCGGACCTTCGTCGTCCTGATGAGCGGGCTGCTGGCCGCCGCCTGGGTGATGACCGCGATGCACTTCAGCGCCTATTTCGCGGCCCTGTCGGCGACGGCGACGATCACGGTCCTCTCCGGGACGCGGGTCCTGGGCCGCAAGCGGCCGGACCTGGATCCCCGCCAGCGGGCGACGGCGATGGACTGGGGCGTCACCCTATTCGTCATCGCCATCGGCGCCTGGGTGCTCTTCCTGGCCGCCACGGGTCAGACCGGCCGTAACGGCGCGGTGTCGATGGCCCTGGTCTATGGGGCCTTCACCCTGGGCGGCTGGGACCTGTGGCGTTTCGCGCGCCCGACCGACTGGCCGTTCTCGCCGAACCTCTGGACCTACGAGCATCTTGTGAAGATGCTGAGCGCCTACGGGGCGGTGATGAGCGCCTTCTCGGGCAACTTCCTGACCTTCCTGCCCACGCCATGGAGCCAGCTCTGGCCGACCCTGCTGTTCCAACCGATGGCGGTGATCTGGATCGTCGTGCTGGCCACGCGCCGGCGACGGGCCTCGGCGCCCGCTTGAGACGCGCGCCGACCTCGGCCTGGGTCTGGGCGTTCGCGGCCTATAGTTGGGCGATGACCACGGTCTGCGCGGCGTGGTTCGCGCGGCGGTTCTCGGCCGAGCGCGGGGTGGCGCTGGATGTCGCCACCTCACTGCTCTGGCAGGGCGCGGTCTATGCCGCCTGGCTGCCGGCGGCGGGTCTGGTCTGGCGGATCCTGCGAGGGTTCGGCGCCGGTCCTCGGGGTCTGCTGGCGGCGTCTCTGGCAGGCATCATCGCCGTGCCATTGGAGGCGCTGGCGTCCAGCCTGATCGACCAAGCCTTCATCGGCGGAACGGACCTGGCCGGACGGGTCGTAGGCCGGGTTCCCGTCTGCATCCTGCTCTACACCGCCATCGTCGCCGTCGGCCTGGCCGCCGTCCATCATCGCCGGGCCGCCGAGGCCCGCGCCCGCAACGCCCTGCTGGAGGCCGCGCTCGCCGAGGCCCGCGCCGTCGCCGCGCCGCCCGAGCGGCTGATGGTCATGGCCGGTTCTCGCCGCGCGCCCGTCGAGGCCTCGGCGGTCGAGCGGTTCGAGGCGGCCGATAACTATGTCGTCGTGCATTGGGCCGGCCGGGAGGGCCTGCTGCGGGCCACGCTCCAAAGCCTGGAGTCCCGGCTGGATGCGCGCGTCTTCGTTCGCGTCCACCGCTCGACGCTCGTGAATCTGGCCCATGTGCGCGAGGCCCAGCCGCTGTCAGACGGCTCGTGGCGGCTGACCCTGGCCAGCGGGGCCGAGGTCGTCACCAGCCGCACCTATCGCGAGGACGTGCTGCGGCGCCTGGGCCGCTGACGGTGCGTCCTATCGTCTCGTTTGGCTGATTACGACCTGCGGGCGCTTGCCAGCGTTGCCATCCATCGCCTGAATGCGTTTTGAGTTCACGCATTCATTCAAGGCCTTAAGGCCGCAGCGCCGCAGGAAAGCCGACGCCACGCATGGCCGCCGACGAACACGACCGCTCCTCCCACCCGACCAAGGCCCTGCACTCGCGCGCGTTCCTGGACGCCGTGGTCGAGAGCGTACCCGCCATGCTGGTGGTCAAGAACGGCAAGGACGGCCGCTTCGTGCTGGTCAACCGCGCCGGCGAGGAGCTGCTGGGCGTGCCGCGCTCGGCCTTGATCGGCCGCAACGACGCCGACTTTTTCCCCGCTGACCAGGCCGCCTTCTTCGCCGAGATGGACCGCAAGGTGCTGGAGAGCGACCGCGTCTGGGTCATCGACGAGGAGCCGCTGAAGACCCCGCACAACGGCGACCGCTGGCTGCAGACCAAGAAGATCGCCATCCCCGGCGAAGGCGACGAGAAGCTGCTGCTGATCATCAGCGAGGACATCACCGACCGGAAGAATTCCGCCGTCGCCCTGGAGGCCGCCCTGCAGAGCGCCCAGGCCGCCAGCATCGCCAAGTCGGAATTCCTGGCCAATATGAGCCACGAGATCCGCACGCCGCTGAACGGCGTGCTCGGCATGGCCCAGGTGCTGGCCCAGACCGAGCTGACCGCCCGCCAGCGCGAGATGATGGACGTGATCCTGGGGTCGGGCCGGGTGCTGAACGCCCTGCTCAGCGACATCCTGGACCTGGCCAAGGTCGAGGCCGGCGAGGTCGAGCTGGAGCCCGCGCCGTTCAACCTGCGCGCTGGCCTGACGGCGGCGGCGGCGACCTTCGAGGGCCTGGCCCACCAGAAGGGCCTGACCTTCTCGCTGGATTTCGCCGGCGACTTCCATGAGCGCGCGACGGGCGACGCCCTGAAGATCGGCCAGATCGTCAACAACCTGATCAGCAACGCGGTGAAGTTCACCTGCGAGGGTTCGGTCGCCGTGCGCGCCGCCACCCGCGAGGCCGCCGACGGTTCGATCGAACTGTCGGTCGAGGTCGCCGACAGCGGCGAGGGCTTCACGCCCGAAGTGCAGGCCAGCCTGTTCGAGCGCTTCGTCCAGGGTGACGGCTCGATCACCCGCCGCTTCGGCGGTTCGGGCTTGGGGCTGAACATCGCCCTGCGCTTCGCCAAGCTGATGGACGGCGACATCACCTGCGACTCAACGCCGGGCGAAGGCGCGACCTTCCGCTTCACCGCCCGCCTGGCCAAGGCGCAGGCCGAAGTCCCCGCCCCCGCGCGCCGGGCCGCGCCCGCGCCGTCAGCCGAGCGCCTGCGCGTGCTGCTGGCCGAGGATCACCCGACCAACCAGCGCGTGGTGGAGCTGATGCTGGGGGAAACGGCCGACCTGGTGGTGGCCGAGAACGGCGCGATCGCCCTGGAGGCGTTCGACAGCCAGCCGTTCGACGTGGTGCTGATGGACACCCAGATGCCGGTCATGGACGGGCTGACGGCGATCCGCGCCATCCGGGCCCGCGAACAGGCCGCCGGCGGTGGACACATTCCGATCATCTCGCTGACCGCCAACGCCATGCCGCATCAGGTGGAGGCGTGCCTGGAGGCCGGCGCCGACCTGCACCTGGCCAAGCCGATCACGGTGACGGCGCTGTTCGAGAGCATCGCGGCGGCCGTTGACATGGCCGCCCAGGCGGACGACGAGATCGAGCGTACGGCGGGAGCCTGAGGCAGCCGCCAGGCAGGAGGTCCTCGTGTCCACGCTTCGGGACCAGATCGTGGACCCTGTTCTGCGCCAAGCCGTCGAGGCCGTGGATGCGGGCGACGTCGCCGCCCTGCGCGCCTTGCTGGCCGCCTATCCCGATCTGCCAGGTCGCCGCGCGGCGTTCGAAGAGCCCGCCTAGTTCCGCAGCCCCGCCTTGCTGGCCTTCGTCGCCGAGAACCCGGTCCGCAACGCGCGCCTGCCGCCGAACGTGGTCGAGGTCGCGCGCGTCATTCTCGACGCTGGGACCGCGCCGGCCGACGTGCAGGAAACCCTGGCCTTGGTCGCCTCGGGTCGTGTCGTCCGCGAGGCCGGCGTCCAGGAAGCGCTGATCGACCTGCTGGTCGCGCACGGGGCCGACCCGGCCCAGGCCTTGGACGCGGCCCTGGTCCATGGGGAATTCGCGGCGGCCCGCGCCTTGTTGCAGCGAGGCGCGCCGCCGACCTTGCCGGCCGCCGCCGCCCTGGACGATGTCGAAGAGGCCTCGCGCCAGATGGAGACGGCGAGCCCCGCCGATCGCCACCTGGCCTTGGCCCTGTCCGCGCAGTTCGGCCGGACCGCGATCCTGGAGATGTTGCTGGACGCCGGCGAAGATCCCAGCCGGTTCAATCCGCCGGGCGCCCACGCCCATTCCACGCCCCTGCACCAGGCGGCCTTAGCCGGGCATGCGGACGCCGTCCGGCTGCTGTTGGCGCGCAGCGCGCGGCGCGACTTGCGCGATACGTTGTGGAACGGAACGGCGGCCGACTGGGCCCGCCACGCAGGCAGGCCCGAGATCGCCGCCTTGCTGGACGGGCTCTAGGCCGCGTCCAGGTCCAGCGAGTAACCGGCCGAGCGCACGGTGCGGATGGGGTCGCCATCCGACGAGCCGTTCAGCGCCTTGCGCAGGCGGCCGATGTGGACGTCGACCGTGCGGGCTTCGACATAGACGTCCGAGCCCCAGACGGCGTCCAGCAGCTGTTCGCGGCTGAACACCCGGCCCGGGTGCTGCATCAGATAGTCCAGCAGGCGGAACTCGGTCGGACCCAGGTGGATCTCCTTGCCGCTGCGCTTTACGCGGTGGGCGACCCGGTCGATGATGATGTCGCCGACCGTGATGCGGTCGTCGGCCAGGCCCGGACGAATCCGGCGCAGCACCGCGCGGACGCGGGCCGTCAGCTCGACCATCGAGAACGGCTTCACCACATAGTCGTCGGCGCCGGTGTCGAGGCCACGGATACGATCCGTTTCCTCGCCGCGCGCCGTCAGCATGATGATCGGCACGTTGCGGGTCTCGGCCCGGCCGCGCAGGCGGCGGCAGACCTCGATGCCCGAGACCTTGGGCAGCATCCAATCAAGGATGACCAGGTCCGGGGCCCGCTCGTTGGCCATGATCAGGGCTTCCTCGCCATCGCCGGCCACGCCAACGCGGTAGCCTTCCTTGTCGAGGTTGTAGTGCAGCAGGGTGGCGAGGGCGTCTTCGTCTTCCACCACCAGAACGTAGGGAGTCACTTCAGGTCGCCTCTATCGATTACTGCGCCACGACGTCGAGCTTGGGACGCTGGGAAATCAGTTCGTCGCCGGTCAGCTCAAAATGGATGATCTCGGCGATGTTGGTGGCGTGGTCGCCGATGCGCTCGAGGTTCTTGGCCACGAACAGCAGATGAGCGCAGGCGTTGATCGTGCGCGGATCGCCCATCATGTAGGTCAGCAGCTCGCGGAAGATCGAGTTGTAGTGCTCGTCGACTTCCTCGTCGCGGCTCCACACGCCGATGGCGCGTTGCAGGTCC
This sequence comes from Caulobacter sp. GW821-FHT11E11, assembly GCF_058808315.1. Taxonomy (NCBI): domain Bacteria; kingdom Pseudomonadati; phylum Pseudomonadota; class Alphaproteobacteria; order Caulobacterales; family Caulobacteraceae; genus Caulobacter; species Caulobacter sp. GW821-FHT11E11. Next base: position 641,643 of record NZ_JBXARO010000001.1, on the reverse strand, counting down.
GAGGTCGTGTAGGCGTCCAGGACGTCCTTCAGGCGGCTCTGCACCAGCTTGCCCATGCGCTCGATCGAGCGGGTCAGGGCGGTCATCGGGTCGGCTTCCGTGAGGATCAGCGCGCGCTTGCCGATGTTCTTGGCCATGTCGCCGCAGCGTTCCAGGCTCATCGAGATCTTCAGCGCGGCGACGGCGTGGCGCAGGTCCACGGCCATCGGCTGGCGCAGCGCGATCAGGCGGAAGGCCTTGCGCTCGATCTCGCCCTGCAGGGCGTCCAGGCGCTCGTCGCCGGCGACCACGGCCTGGGCCAGCGGCGCGTCGCGACGCGCGATGGCGGCGATGCAATCGGCGACCTGGCTCTCGGCGATGCCGCCCATGCGGGTGACTTCGGCCGTGAGGTGGGCCAGCTCTTCGCCGTACGACTTGACGGTATGTTCGGTCATGTCAGCTCTCTCCCGCTTCTCGATTAGCCGAAGCGGCCAGTGATGTAGTCTTGGGTGCGGCTGTCGCGAGGATTGGTGAACATCTCCTCGGTCGGGCCGCTCTCGACCAGCTTGCCCAGGTGGAAGAAGGCCGTGCGTTGCGAGACGCGGGCGGCCTGGGCCATCGAGTGGGTGACGATGACGATGCAGAACTGGGTCCGCAGCTCGTCGATCAGCTCCTCGATCTTGGCGGTGGCGATCGGGTCCAGGGCCGAGCAGGGCTCGTCCATCAGGATCACTTCCGGCGACACGGCGATCGCGCGGGCGATCACCAGGCGCTGCTGCTGGCCGCCCGACAGGCCAGTGCCCGGCTGGTGCAGGCGGTCAGCGACTTCGTTCCAGAGACCGGCCTTCTTGAGGCTGCTCTCGACGACGGCTTCCAGCTCGGCCTTGGACGAGGCCAGGCCGTGGATGCGCGGGCCGTAGGCGACGTTCTCGAAGATCGTCTTCGGGAAGGGGTTCGGCTTCTGGAACACCATGCCGACGCGCGAGCGCAGAACCACCGGGTCGACGCTCTTGAGATTGACGTCATTGCCGTCGATCTCGATCGAACCTTCGACGCGGGCCGAGGGGATCGTGTCGTTCATGCGGTTGATGCAGCGCAGGAAGGTCGACTTGCCGCAGCCCGACGGGCCGATGAAAGCGGTGACCGACTTGCCCGGGATGTCGATGTTGACATCGAACAGGGCCTGCTTCTCGCCGTAGAAGACCTTGACGTCGCGCGCCTTGATCTTGGCCTCGCCGACCGCCGCCGAAGCGTGGCCGTGCGGGACGGAGGTGTGGATCACCGGGGTGTGGGCGGTGTCGTCGGGGCTTTGGACGGTCATGGCGTGTCCGCGGAGAAGGGGCGAAGCGTTGGGGTTCAGGATCTGGGTCATGTGAAACCTACCAGCGGCGTTCGAAGCGGCGGCGCAGGATGACGGCTGCGGCGTTCATGACGATCATGAAGACGAGCAGGACGATGATGGCGGCGGCGGTGCGCTCGTGGAACGCTCGCTCGGAAGCGTTCTCCCAGATGAACACCTGGACCGGCAGCACGGTGGCAGCGCCTGTGAAGCCTTCCGGCACGCCGGGCACGAACGAGACCATGCCGATCATCAGCAGCGGAGCCGTCTCGCCCAGGGCGTGGGCCAGCGACAGGATCGCGCCGGTCATCACGCCGGGCATGGCCAGCGGCAGCACGTGGTGGAAGACCGTCTGGGTCTTCGACGCGCCGACGCCCAGAGCGGCTTCGCGGATCGAGGGGGGCACGGCCTTGAGGGCCGAGCGGGTGGCGATGATCACGGTCGGCAGGGCCATCAGGGCCAACACCAGGCCGCCGATCAGCGGCGAGGAGCGGGGCACGTTCAGCCAGTTGATGAAGAGCGCCAGGCCCAGCAGGCCGTAGACGATCGACGGCACGGCCGCGAGGTTGTTGATGTTGACCTCGATGATGTCCGTCCAGCGGTTCTTCGGGGCGAACTCTTCCAGGTAGGTCGCCGCCAGCACGCCGACCGGGACCGCGATCAGGGCGGTGATGATCAGCATCATGGCCGAGCCCACCACCGCGCCCAGCACGCCGGCCTGTTCAGGTTCGGTCGAGTCGGAGTTGGTGAAGAAGGCGGTGTTGAAGCCCGAGGTGACCGCGCCGGTCTTTTCCAGCTTGTCCAGCCAGTCCAGCTGCTGGTTGTCCAGCTTGCGGTCGCCTTCGGCCGTCGTGCGCTTGATCTCGCCCTTGAAGTAGAGATCGGCGTCGGCCTTGAGCGGACCCGTGAGGGTGATCGTCTGACCGATCAGCTTCGGGTCGGCCTTCAGCTTGTTCAGGATCTGGAAGCCGAAGTCGCGCGACACCAGGTCCTGGACCTTGGTCGAGACCGAGCCCAGGTCGTCGTCCTGGACATTCAACTTCTTCATCACCGCCTCGGCGACGATGTAGTCGTAGTTGACGCCCGAGAGGTCCGACGTGTCGATGCGGTCCGGGTTCAGATAGACTGGCACGCTGAGCGTGTGGGTTTCGAAGGTCGTGTAGCCTTGGCTCACGATCCGGCCGACCAGCACGACCAGGAACACCAGCGCCACGATGATGGCGGCCATGCCCTGGGCCTTGAAGGTCCGTTCGGCGGCGTGGCGCTTCTTCAGCCGGGCTTCCATGGCTGTCGAGGCGGCGGAGCGCGGGGCGGCCGCGCCAAGAGTGGCGTCAGTCATATTGTTCCCGGTACTTCTGGACGATGCGCAGGGCGACGATGTTCAGCGTCAGGGTCACCACGAAGAGGGTGAGGCCCAGGCCGAAGGCCGACAGCGTTTTCGGGCTGTCGAATTCCTGGTCGCCGGTGAGCAAGGTGACGATCTGGACGGTGACGGTGGTCACCGTGTCGAGCGGGTTGACGGTCATCTTGGCCTGCAGGCCGGCGGCCATGGTCACGATCATGGTCTCGCCGACGGCGCGGGACACGGCCAGCAGCATGGCGGCCATGATGCCCGGCAGGGCGGCCGGCAGGACGACCTTCTTGACGGTCTCGGACTTGGTGGCGCCCATAGCGTAGCTGCCATCACGCAGGGATTGCGGCACGGCGTTGATGATGTCGTCCGACAGCGAGGAGACGAACGGGATCAGCATGATCCCCATCACCACCCCCGCCACCAGGGCCATCTGGTTCTGGACTTCCATCAGGTAGGTCGCCAGCGGGCTGGCCGGCAGGGCCGCGCCGATGGCGTTGAAGCCGGCGCGGAACAGCGGGCCCACGGTCAGGGCGGCGAAGAAGCCGTAGACCACGGTCGGCACCCCGGCCAGGACTTCCAGCAGGGGCTTCACCACGCCGCGCACGGTGCGGTTGGCGTATTCCGACAGGTAGATCGCCGAGTAGAGGCCGACAGGCGCGGCGACCAGCATGGCGATCAGCATGATCAGGAAGGTGCCGGCGAACAGCGGCACGGCTCCGAACGCGCCCGCCGAGGCGACCTGGTCGGCGCGCATGGCGATCTGCGGGCTCCACTCGGTGCCGAACAGGAACGCGATCGGGTTGACGCTCTGGAAGAAGCGCCAGCTTTCCCAGACCAGCGAGAGCACGATGCCCAGGGTGGTCAGGACGGCCGCGACCGAGCAGCCGATCAGCAGGACGCTGACCCAGCCCTCGACCCGGTTGCGGGCGCGGAATTCGGTGGAGATGCGCGGGAACGCCAGCAGGAACCCGGCCAGGGCCAGGACGCCGGCGCCGGCCAGCATGCCGATGTTCAGCACGGTCTCGATGCGGCGGGCCTCGGCGACCTTGGCGTCGAGCGCGACCTTGATCTCGCCTTCGTAGGTCACTTCCGACGGAGCCTGCTTCGAAGCGATCGCGTGGGCGTCGCTATAGAAGACGGCCTGGCGGTCCGGCTCCAGCGCCTGGACGGCGGCGGGGCGGCTCGACTGCAGGATCGCGTCCTCGACGCGGCCCCCGAAGGCGGCGCCCAGCAGCAGCAGCAGAGCGGCGGGCACGCCGGCCCACAGGGCCGCGTAGGTCCCGTAGTAGTCCGGCAAGGAGTGGAGGACGCGCTTGCGGCCTCCGGCGGAAGCGACGGCGCGGCGGCGTCCGGCGGCGAAAGCCAGGCCGGAGAACAGCGCCAAAACAATGAGCGAGAGCCAGGTCAGCATGCGTGAGGCTAATCTTGCGCGAATGTGTCGAAGGCCCCGCAGGATCGCCGGCCTTCCCCCGCCGCGATCTATGCCGGGCAGGCGCTGTGCTTATGCGACGGATCTGTGACAGTTTGACGACAGCGCCCGGTCCTCCCTCCGCTCACTGTCGAAAACCACCGGCATCCTGACGCCGGGCGATATGCCGCGCCTGACCGCACGCCCTGCGCGACCCGCACCGAGCTTCTAAATTTCCGCGTTATTTCAAGGCGCTAGAAAGGTCAAATAGATCGCGAGCGATTACATCGCCCCAAAACGGGTGAGATGCGACCTCTGCGCACCTGTTCATTTAGGAGTTGGTGAAGAGCTGCGCCCACAGGTTCGCGTCCAAGCCCCACCGCCCTAGGAAGACGGCACCATGTTCAAGCGTTCGCACGCCCACGCCGTGGAAACCCTGGCCGCCCTCGACAAGTCGCTGGCGACCATCGAGTTCGACACCAGCGGCAAGATCCTGTCGGCCAACGCCAACTTCTGCACGGCCATGGGCTACGGCCTCGACGAGATCGTCGGCCAGCATCACCGCATGTTCGTCGAGCCGGCCCACGCGGTCAGTGAAGAGTATGCGAACTTCTGGCGGAAGCTGGGTCGCGGCGAGTTCGACGCGCGCGAATATCTGCGCCTGGGCAAGGGCGGCGTCGAGATCTGGATCCAGGCCTCCTACAACCCGATCCGCGACGGCCGCGGCCGGGTCTCGCGCATCGTCAAGATCGCCACGGTGATCACCGACGAGAAGCGCAAGAGCGCCGAGGAACGCGGCAAGATGGAAGCCATCTGCCGCGCCCAGGCGGTGATCGAGTTCACGCCCGACGGCCAGATCATCACCGCCAACGACAACTTCCTGGGCGCGTTGGGCTACGCCCTGTCGGAGATCCAGGGCAAGCACCACCGGATGTTCGTCGAGCCGGCCTACGGCGCCTCGGCCGACTACGCCGCCTTCTGGCGCAAGCTGAACGCTGGCGAGTTCGTCGCCGCCGAGTTCAAGCGCCTGGGCAAGGGCGGCCAGGAGGTCTGGATCCAGGCCTCGTACAACCCGATCTTCGACCACAAGCACAACATCACCAAGGTCGTGAAGTTCGCCACCGTCGTCACCGGCCGGGTCCATGCGGTCAACGAGATCGCCCAGGGCCTGGAGCATCTGGCCCACAACGACCTGACCTATCGCATCGAGCAAAGCGTCGATCCGCAGTTCAGCAAGGTCCGCGACGACTTCAACACCGCCATGTCGGTGCTGGACGAGGCCATGGGCGTCGTCGCCCACGCCACCCAGAGCGTCGGGGCCGGCGCCCAGGAGATCTCCACCGCCTCGGAGGACCTGGCCCAGCGCACAGAGCAGCAGGCCGCCAACCTGGAGAAGACCGCCGCGGCCCTGGACGAGATCACCGCCACGGTCGGCCGCAGCGCCGAGGGGGCCAAGCAGGCTTCGGAAGCCGCCACCGCCGCCCGCGCCGACGCCGCCCGCTCGGGCCAGATCGTCGGCGACGCCGTGGCCGCCATGGGCGAGATCGAAGCCAGCTCGACCAAGATCACCAGCATCATCGGCGTCATCGACGAGATCGCCTTCCAGACCAACCTTCTGGCCCTCAACGCCGGTGTCGAGGCCGCGCGGGCGGGGGAAGCCGGTCGCGGCTTCGCGGTCGTGGCGTCCGAGGTGCGGGCCCTGGCCCAGCGCTCGGCGGAGGCGGCCAAGGAGATCAAGATCCTGATCGCCAGCAGCACGGCCCAGGTCGCGCGTGGCGTCCGCCTGGTCGGCGACACCGGCGAGGCCCTGTCGACCATCGCCCTGAAGGTCGGCCAGATCGACGGCCTGATCTCCGAGATCGCCGAGTCGTCGCGCGAGCAGTCCGCCGGCCTCTCGGAGGTCAACACCGCCGTCAACCGCATGGACCAGGTCACCCAGAGCAACGCGGCCATGGTCGAGGAGGCCAATGCGGCTTCCGCCAGCCTGAAACAGGAGTCAGCCGAGTTGTCGGCGCTCGTCAGCCGCTTTGCGACCAGTTCCAACGCCCGGGCGCCGGTCCAGCACCGCCCCGCGCCGGTTCAGGCCCGCATGCCGATCCAGCGGCCAGGCTCGGCCGCCGTGGCGATCAAGACGAACGCCTGGACCGAATTCTAGGGCCCTAAGCCTCGGCCGTGGCCGGAGACGGCGGCGCGACGGTCGCGCCGGCCTTGGCCATCGGCAGGTAGACGCCGAAGGTCGCGCCCTCGCCCTGGACGCTCTCGACCGTCAGTCCGCCGCGGTGGCGGTTCATGATGTGCTTGACGATGGCCAGGCCCAGGCCGGTGCCCGAGCGGTCGCCGCTCTTCTGGCCTTCGACTCTATAGAAGCGCTCGGTCAGGCGCGGCAGGTGCTCGCGCGCAAGGCCCGGCCCCTTGTCGGTGACGCGCAGCACGGCATAGCGCTCGACCAGATCGTGGTCGGGGGTCAGCAGCGACATGCGCTGGGCGGCCGGGTCGCGGGCGGCGGCGGCGGCCTCGGCGGCCAGGCCGGGGAAGATCTCGACCCGCACCGTCTCGCCCTTGGGCGTATATTTGATGGCGTTGTCGACCAGGTTCTGGATCACCTGGATGATCTGGTCGCGATCGCCCTCGACCACGGCCCCCCCGCGCGGCGGCAGCACCGGATCGAAGGTCACGCCCTTGTCGCGGGCCTGCGGGGCCAGGGCGTCGATCACGTCGATGGCGGCCATGGCCAGGTCCACCCGTCCGGCCGGGGCGATGTGCTCGTTCAGCTCGATTCGCGACAGGCTCATCAAGTCGTCGATCAGGCGCGACATCCGCTCGGCCTGGGCCAGCATGATGGCCAGGAACTTGTCGCGGGCGCCCGGATCGTCCTTGGCGTGGCCGCGCAGGGTCTCGATGAAGCCCGACAGCGAGGCCAGCGGCGTACGCAGTTCGTGGCTGGCGTTGGCCAGGAAGTCGGCGCGGGTGCGCTCGCTGCGGCGGGCGTCGGTCTCGTCGCGCAGGGCCAGCAAGGCCAGACGCGAGCGGCCGACGCTTTCCTTCAGCGGCCGGGCATGGGCCAGCCAGGCGCGGCCCTGGGTTCCACCGGTCTCGAACTCGACCACGCCCTCGACATTGCCGAACAGGGCCTCGTCGACGGCCTCCAGCACGCGCGGATTGCGCACGGCGGTGACCAGGAGAGCGCCCTGGTGCTGAATCTTGAAGAGTTCGCGGGCCGCAGCGTTGGCGAACAGGAAGCGGCGGCCGGTCAGGTCGTCGGCCTCTTCGGCGGCGATGACCATCAGCGGATCGGGCAGGCGGTCGAGAATCGCCGCGAAAGGCGGCGCCTCGGCGACGGCGGCCACCGGAACCAAGCCTCCGGAGACCGGAATCACCGCCGACACGGCCGCGCGGCGCGACAGCCACCAACCCGCGCCGCCCGTCGCCAGGGCCGCGATCACGGCCGGAACAGGCTGGGCCACGCCGACCACGGCCAGGCCCAGAATGACTCCAGGTCCAATCATTGAAGGCCAGAAAGCGCTCGCGGGGCGTGTTTCGGACCCGTCCGGGGGCGTGTTCGCCAGCGGCATGTGGAGGCTCACCGATTCAAGCGAGAGGCGATTCGTCGATCCAGATATGGCGCCCCGCCAAGCCATGCGATAGACGGATGACGTTTCAGTACGTGTCACGAGCGAGATGCACCGCATTTTCGCCGCAACGTGACCCGAATTAGGTGCGCCGGTTTCCGTTGGGGTGTCATACGTAATGCAGCGCAAGGTCCTGGTCGCGACAGTCGCGGCCGCTCCTCTCTTGGCCATGGGTTTCGCCGCGATGGCGGAAACCTCGGTCTCCACCGCGCGTACGACGCCCATTGCCACCAGCACGGCAACGGGTTCGGCGGCGGATGATCTGAAGATCACCACGGACGGCTCGATCAAGACGACGACGTCTGGCGCGCTGGTCACGATCGACAGCAACAACAAGGTCACCAACCAGGGCACGATCTCGACGACCGGCGTGAACGACGGCGTCGGCGTGCTGATCATCGGCGGCAAGACCGGCGGGCTGACCAACACCGGCACGATCTCGCTGATCGAGGACTACACCGCCACCGACAGCGACTCGGATGGCGATCTGGACGGCGTGTTCGCCCAGGGCAACAACCGCTTCGGCGTCCGCCTGACCAATGCCGGCACGTTCACCGGCAATATCGAGAACAGCGCCGGCGGCACGATCACGGTCGAGGGCAACAACTCGGCCGGCATGCTGCTGGAAGGCCCGATCGTCGGCAACGTCACCAATCTGGGCACGATCAGCGTCGTTGGCGACAACGCCTATGGCGTGCGGATCGCAGCCCCCGTCACCGGCAAGGTGACCCTGGGGGGCACGATCAACGTCCAGGGCCAGGGCGCGGTCGCCCAGGCCATCGATTCGACGATCGACGGCGCGCTGGTGCTGCAAGGCTCCACCGCCGCCACCGGCTACCGCTACACCTCGCGCCCGACCACGGTCGACGCCCTGAACAAACTGGACGCCGACGACCTGCTGCAAGGCGGCCCGGCCGTGCGCGTGGCCGGCGACGTGACCGGCGGCGTGCTGCTGCAGGGCGCCAACTACTCGACCAAGGTCGGCGCCGACGGCAACACCGTCACCAGCACGACCACGTCCAGCACCTCGGGCTCGTCCAGCATCAGCGTCTCCGGCGGCGCGCCGGCCCTGCAGATCGGCTCGGCCGACAAGAACATCACCCTGGGCGCCGTGGGCGCGGCCGACAACGCCTACGGCCTGGTGGCCAAGGGCGCGATCAGCGCCGCGGGCGTCTATAACGGCATCGCCTCGACCGCCCTGTCGGTCGGCGCCGGCGGCGGTCGCACCACCACCGTGACGGGCGGCATCCGCAACGACGGCCAGATCCAGGCCACCAGCTTCGAGGCCAACGCCACCGCCGTCAGCCTGAACGCCGGCGCGATCGCCAACGAGATCCTCAACCGCGGCGCCATCGCCGCCAGCTCGTCCTCCTATGCCGGCTCGGGCGTCACCGCCTCGGCGCGCGGCATCGTCGTGGGGACGGGCGCGACCAGCACGTCCTTGCGCAACACCGGCTCGATCACCGTCGGCCGCGTCGGCGAGACGGGCGACGCCGTGGCGATCCTCGACCAGTCGGGCACGCTGAAGACGATCACCAACACCGGCTCGATCCGCGCGGCCATCAGCGCCCCGGCCTTCAAGGCCGACGGCACTTCCGCGACGACCACGGCCACGGGCCAGGCCATCGCCCTGGACCTGCGGGCCAACAATTCGGGCGTGACCTTCACCCAGTCGGGTCCGGCGGACTATGCGTCGACCACCACCTGGCCGACCACCGACACCGTGACCAGCAGCGACGCCACGACGGTCACCATCGCCCCCAGCATGGTCGGCGACGTGCTGTTCGGCGGCGGTAACGACACGCTGAACCTTTGGAGCGGCACCCTGCTGGGCAACATGTCGTTCGGCGCGGGCCAGGACCGCCTGTCGATCGACGGCGGCGCCGTGGCCCTGGGCAAGCTGAGCGACAGCGACGGCAAGCTCGACATCGCCATCGCCAACGGCAGCCTCGGCATCGTCAACACCGACGCCATCAACGTCTCCAGCCTGACGATGGGCGCCAAGTCCAAGCTGTTGTTCTCGGCCGATCCGGCCGCGGGCCAGAACACCAAGCTGGTCGTCTCGGGCGCCACCAACATCGCCACCGGCGCCGAGCTGGGCATCCGCCTGGCCAACATCGTCAAGGCGCCGACCAGCTTCCTGGTGATCCAGGGCAGCAACATCAATGTCGGCACCATCGGCAGCGGTCTGCTGGCCGAGTCGCCGTACCTGTACGTCGCCACCAGCCGCGCCGACACCAACAACGTCTATATCGACGTGCGTCGCCGCACGGCCGCCGAGATCGGCTTCAACAAGGCCGAGACCTCGGCCTATGACGCCGTGTTCTCCGCCCTGAGCGCCAACAGCGACGTGGCCACCCAGTTCCTGGGCCAGAACACCCGCGACGGCTTCCGCGACCTGTACGACCAGATGCTGCCCGACCAGGGCGAGGGCCTGTTCGCGGCCCTGCAATCGGTCAACCAGCAGATCTCGCAGGCCACGATGTTCCGGCCCGATCCGGGCGACCGTTATGGCCCCGACAGCATCTGGGTCCAGGAAATCAACTCGCTGACCCGCCGCGACACCGACCAGACCCTGGGTTCGGACACGCAGGCCTTCGGCTTCGTCGGCGGCTATGAAGCCATGGGCGACGCCGGCGGCGCGCTGGGCCTGACCCTGGCCTATGTCAGCGTCGAGGAACACGACACCGTCGCCAAGGTCGGCGAGCAGACCACCGCTTCGTTCGTCCAGACCGGCGCCTACTGGCGTCGTTCGGTCGGCGGCTGGCGCTTCAACACCGGCGGCGGCCTTGGCTACGGCTTCTTCCAGGGCGATCGTCGCTTCATCGCGCCGGACAACAACGGCGACGGCCTGGCCGACCTGGTGCTCAAGAACACCGCCGACTGGAAGGGTCTGACGGCCAACGCCTATGCGGGCGTCGCCTACGAGCAGAAGTTCGGTCGCTTCTTCGCCCGCCCCGAAGGCCGCCTGGACTATGTCTGGCTGCGTGAAGGCAAGCGCACCGAAGCCGGTGGCGGCGACGGCTTCGACCTGACCGTCGACAAGCGCACGTCCGACAACCTCAGCGGCGAACTGGGCGTGGTGTTCGGCGCCGACTTCGGCAAGAATGTCTGGTGGCGTCCGGAAGTGCGGGTCGGCTATCGCCAGACCCTGGCCGGCGCGACCGGCGACACCATCGCCCGCTTCAAGGGCGGCAACCCGTTCACCCTGGCGGCCCTGAACGACAAGGACGGCGCCCTGACCGCGGGCTTCGCCCTGCGCGCCGGCACGCCGATGTCGTACCTGGCCCTGGAAGGCGGCGTCGAAGCCACCAAGAAACAGAAGCGCTACAACCTGCGCCTCGCCGGACGTGCGATGTTCTAACGCATGCCGCAAAGGCCCAGCCGGGCCTGAACTTGAGCGTTTGAAATATGGAAAGCCGCCCCGGGAAACCGGGGCGGCTTTTTCCGTATACGGATGCTTAACCGTTCAAGTGTCTGATTTGATGGAAGTTTCGCAGCGTTTTTCGCGACATTTCGCCGCGCCTCCAGAAAAACTCACGGCCGGTTTTCCTAATCTCGATTTGGGAACTAGGGATAATCGTTTTCCCTAGCTCTTGCAGGTTCGGCTCCGCCCAGGCGGCGTCGAGAGGGGAATACACATGACAAAAACCACACTCGCATTGCGCGCCGCGTTGATCGCCGGCGTGTCCCTGCTGGCTACGGCCGGCGCCGCGTCGGCTCAGACGGCGCCCACCAGCCCGGACGAAGCCGCAGCCCGTATCGCCGCCTTGGAGGCTCAGCTCCAGACGCTGCAACAACAGGTCGCCGACCTGAAGGCCGCCACCGCCGCCAGCCTGAAGGACGTGCGCGCTGCTCAGAGCGTCACGAACGTCAGCATCGCGGCCGGCCGCCCGACCATCTCGTCCGGCGACGGCGCCTACAGCGCCACCCTGCACGGGGTGATGCAGTTGGACGCCGCCCAGTACTTCCAGGACAAGGGCCTGCCGGCCGTGCTCGGCAACGCCCGCGACCTAAACAACGGCACCAATTTCCGCCGCGCCCGCCTGGGCGTCGACGGCAAGTTCGCCAAGTATTTCGACTACTCGATCCTGCTGGACTTCGGCGGCGCGGGCACCGACGGCGCCGGCCAGCTGCAGGAGCTGTTCCTCCAGTACAACTACGCGCCCTTCAAGGTCCGGGTCGGCGCCTACGCCCCGAACCTGGGCCTGGAAGACGCGGCCTCGACCAACGGCTCGCTGTTCCCGGAACGTCCGTCCGCCGCCGAAGCCGCTCGCGGCCTGGCCGGCGCCGACCGCCGCATCGCGTTGCAAGGCCAGGTCGTCCAGGAACGCTGGATCCTGTCGGGCGCGGTCACCGGCGCCAAGGCCGGCGACGGCCAGACCTTCGACGAGCAGCTGGGTTATCTGGGCCGCTTCGCCGCCGTGCCGCTGAAGGGTTATGACTGGCTGGTCCATGTCGGCGCCAACGCCAGCGTCGTGGCCACTCCGGCCCAGACCGCGGCCCTGACCGGCGCCTATGGCGTCACCATCCAGGATCGCCCGGAACTGCGCGTCGACGGCACCCAGCTGATCACGACCGGCGCCATCGACGCCAAGGGCGCCCGCCACTTCGGCCTGGAAGCCGCGGCCCAGAAGAAGGGCCTGCTGATCCAGGGCGAATATTTCGACTACAAGATCGACCGCCGCAACGCGGCCGCCGGCGTCACCGACCCGAAGTTCACGGGCTGGTACGTGGAAGGCGGCTGGGTGCTGACGGGCGAGGCCCGCAAGTACAACCCCAACACCTTCGCCTTCGACGCTCCCGCGATCGCCAACCCCTTCGACCCGAAGGCCGGCAAGTGGGGCGCCTGGGAACTGGCCGGCCGCTACTCGGTGCTGGATCTGAACCACCACGAGAATGCGACCCTGGCCGGCGACCGCGTGCGCGGCGGCGAGCAGACCATCTGGACCGTCGGCCTGAACTGGTTCCCCAACTCGGTGACCAAGTTCTCGGTCGACTATCTGGACGTCGACATCGACCGCAAGGATCCGGCCGGCGGCCTGCTGCCGCTCAGCCAGAGCTACCAAGCGATCAACTTCCGCAGCCAGTTCGCTTTCTAAGGTATCAGACGATGACGAAGTCCCGCGACGTACGGTCCTTCGCTCCCTCCCGCCGCGACATGGTCGCGGCGGGGGTCGGAACGGCGGGCCTGGTCCTGGCCGGCGCCGCGCAGGCCAGGGCGCCCAAGGCCGCCACCCTGCTCAATGTCAGCTACGACCCGACGCGGGAACTCTACAAGGAGATCAATCCGGCCTTCGCCAAGTACTGGAAGGCCCGGGTCGGTCAGGACCTGACGATCAGCCAGAGCCATGGCGGCTCGGGCAAGCAGGCGCGCTCGGTGATCGACGGCCTGCAGGCCGACGTGGTCACCCTGGCCCTGGCCGACGATATCGACCAGATCGCCAAGCGCGGCCTGATTAACAAGAACTGGAAGTCGCGGCGGCCCGCCAACTCCGCGCCCTACACCTCGACGATCATCTTCCTGGTCCGCAAGGGCAATCCGAAGAAGATCGCCGACTGGGGCGACCTGGTGAAGCCGGGCGTCAGCATCATCACGCCCAACCCCAAGACCGGCGGCGCGCCGCGCTGGGCCTATCTGGCGGCCTGGGCCTATGCCCTCAAGCGCCCCGGCGGTTCGGACGCCTCGGCCCAGGCCTTCGTCAAGCAGCTGTATTCGCAGGTTCCGATCCTGGACAGCGGCGCGCGCGGCTCGATGACCACCTTCGCCCAGCGCGAGATCGGCGACGTGCTGCTGACCTGGGAAAACGAGGCCCACCTGGCCCGCGAGGAGTTCGGCGCCGACAAGTTCGAGATCGTCTATCCGTCGCTCTCGATCCTGGCCGAGCCCTCGGTCGCGGTGGTCGACAAGGTGGTCGATCGCCGTGGAACACGGACCATCGCCGAGGGTTACCTGAATTTCCTGTACAGCCCGCTGGCCCAGGACCTGATCGGCAAGAACCACTACCGCCCCCGCAACCCGGCGGCGGCGGCCAAGTACGCATCCAAGTTCCCCAAGATTCCGCTGGTGACGATCGACAAGCAGTTCGGCGGCTGGGCCAAGGCCCAGGCCCGGCACTTCGATGACGGCGGCGTGTTCGATCAAATCTACAAACCCGCCTGACGGCGGACGGCATATCTCAAGCTCGCTTTAAAGCGAGCAGCCCGAAAAAACAGAGGCTTCAGTGATGACCCAAGACCTGAACAAGACCACCCGCCGCGGCCTCCTGGCCGGCGCCGGCGCGGGCGCCGCCGCCCTGGCGGCGGGCGGCCTGCCGACCCTGGCCAACGCCCAGGCCGGCAAGACCATCACCCTGCTCAACGTCAGCTACGACCCGACGCGCGAGCTGTACAAGGACATCAACACCGCCTTCGCCAAGTACTGGAAGGACCGGGTCGGCCAGACCCTGGTGATCAACCAGAGCCACGGCGGTTCAGGCAAGCAGGCCCGCTCGGTGATCGACGGCCTGCAGGCCGACGTCGTCACGCTCGCCCTGGCCTATGACATCGACGAGATCTCGGCCAAGGCCAAGCTGCTGCCGGCCAACTGGCAGTCGCGCCTGCCCCAGAACTCGACCCCCTACACCTCGACCATCGTGTTCCTGGTCCGCAAGGGTAACCCCTGGAAGATCAAGGACTGGGGCGACCTGGTGAAGCCGGGCATCGACGTGATCACGCCGAACCCGAAGACCTCGGGCGGCGCCCGCTGGAACTACCTGGCCGCCTGGGCCTGGGCCCTGAAGCAGCCGGGCGGCAATCCCGCCAAGGCCGAGGCCTTCGTGAAGAGCCTGTTCGAGCACGTGCCCGTGCTGGACACCGGCGCCCGCGGCGCCACCACCAGCTTCACCCAGCGTGGCCTGGGCGACGTTCTGCTGGCCTGGGAGAACGAGGCCTACCTCGCCCAGGACGAACTGCCGGGCAAGTTCGACATCGTCTATCCGTCGCTGTCGATCCTGGCCGAGCCACCGGTGGCCCTGGTCGACAAGAACGTCGACCGCCACAAGACCCGCACCATTGCGGAAGGCTATCTGAACTTCCTGTACAGCCCGCTGGCCCAGGAGCTGATCGGCAAGAACTACTACCGCCCGCGCAACGCCGACGTGGCGGCCAAGTACGCGGCCCGCTTCAAGAAGATCCCGCTGGTGACGATCGACGACACCTTCGGCGGCTGGAAGAAGGCGCAAGCCACGCACTTCAACGACGGTGGCGTGTTCGACAAGATCTACCAGCCGAAATAGGCCTTCCTGACGGCCCGCACGTTCCGGGAAGCACGGACGGACCATCAGACAGCACGGCGGGAATCCCTTGGATTCCCGCCGTTTTCGTTTTCAGCGCCCACCTATGTTGGGAACCCGACAAGTTGGCGTACGTTGAGCGTCCACGGGGTGGTGAGAGCTTGACCGCAGGCATGGACGACTATTCGGAATCTGTACGCGATGTCAGCCAGGCCACAGGGCGCAGCCCCGCGGATCTGGAAGCGATCATCGAGGCGCGGACGCACGAGCTGAAGGAAGCCCTGGAGCAGAAGACCGCCCTGCTCCACGAGGTGGACCACCGGGTCAAGAACAACCTGCAGCTCATCTCCAGCCTCTTGCTGCTGCAGAACCGCCGCGTGGCCGATCCGGCGCTGAAGGCGTCGCTGAAAGGCATGCTAGGCCGCGTCAACGCCATCGCCACCGTCCACCGCCGCCTGTTCCAGAGCGAGGACGTCGAGCGCTTCGACGTCTCGGCCTTCATCCGCGACATGGTCGCCGACCTGATGGGTTCGGCCAATCGCGACGATATCCGCATGGAGCTGGATCTGGAGCGCGTCGAGATCCCCGCCTCAAAGGCCGCGCCGTTCGCCCTGGTGGTCAACGAGCTGCTGACCAACGCGCTACGGCACGGTTTCTCGGAGGAGCGCGGCGGCCGGATCTTCGTCGGCGTTCGCCGCGAAGAGGGAAATTTCAGGATCGAAATAACCGACGACGGCGTTGGTTTCGACAAGGACGCCAAACCATCGGGGTTCGGTCTGACCATTGTTCAACTGCTGTGTCAGCAGCTGAAGGCCAAAAGTGAGACGACCGATGCGGCGCCTGGCGTCCGTGTAGTCGTTCTCCTGCCCGTGAACGGGGCGAACTAGGAAGGTTGAGTTATCTTGATGAGCGGTCGTGCGCTCGATGTGCTGATAGTCGAGGACGAGATGCTTCTGGCGATCGAGCTGGAGTACCTCGTCGAGGAAGTGGGTTGCCACTCGCTCGGCTGCGCGATGAGTTCCGACGAGGCGGTGGATCTCGCCGAGAAGCTTCACCCTGATCTGGCCCTGGTCGACGTCCACCTCAGCGACGGCCCGACCGGCGTCGACGTGGCCCGCAAGATCTCGCAGGACTGCGGCGGCGTGGCGCTGTTCATGACCGCCAACGTCAAGCGCTTGCCCGACGACTTCGCCGGCGCCTGCGGCGTGATCGGCAAGCCCTATTCCGAACACGGCGTGAAGACCGCCCTGTCCTATCTGCGGTTCTGCCTGCAGCAGGGCCATGTGCCTGGCCCCGTGCCGGTCGGCCTGACCCTGGCCCCCGCCTATGCCGCGCTATGGGGCCTGGACGACGTCCTGCCCCGAACCGCCTAGTGGCGGTCTCGCCCGTCGCGGCCTTTGTCGGCACCGCAGCCGCCCTGCTGTCGATCACCAGTTTCGCGCCGCAGATTCTTAAGATCTGGAAGGAGAAGGACGCCTCGTCCGTCTCGCTGCGCACCTATATTGTCACCGTTACCGGCTTTGCCTGCTGGATCGTCTACGGCGTGCTGATCAAGGCTTGGCCGGTGATCGCCTCCAACGTCGCCTGCCTGCTGATGTCCGGCGCGGTGCTGGCCATGAAATGGCGGTTCGACAAGCGGCCGTAGGGTCCCTTTTTGATGACAGGGGAGGCGGGGTCCGCTATCGAGGCGCCGCCTATTTCCCCTTCGAGGACAGCAGCCCTTGACCGACGTCGCCGCCGAGGAAGCCGGCTGGGCCACAGCCAAGACCCTGGCCGAGGCCCTGCCCTACATCCAGATCTACGATCGCGAGACGGTCGTGATCAAGTACGGCGGCCACGCCATGGGCCAGGAAGAGGTGGCCAAGGTCTTCGCCGCCGACGCGGTGCTGCTCAAGCTCCTGGGCGTCCACCCGGTGGTCGTGCACGGCGGCGGTCCGCAGATCAGCCGCATGCTGGACAAGGCCGGCGTCAAGTCGACCTTCGTGGACGGCCTGCGTGTCACCGATGAAGCGACCATGGAAGTCGCCGAGATGGTCCTGTCGGGCGCCATCAACAAGGAAATCGCCAGCTGGATCACCCAGGCCGGCGCCGAGGCCGACGTGCGCGGCGTGGGCCTGTCGGGCAAGGACGCTCGCCTGATCACCGCCGAAAAGGTGACCCGGACCAAGAAGGATCCGGACAGCAATATCGAGCAGGCCGTCGACCTGGGCTTCGTGGGCGAGCCGACCAAGGTCGATCCGCACATCATCCAGACGCTGCTGGCCTCGGAAACCGACTACATCCCGGTCATCGCGCCGATCGGCGTCTCGGCCGGCGGAGAAACCTTCAACATCAACGCCGACACCGTGGCCGGCGCGCTGGCGGGCGCGCTGAAGGCCAAGCGGATGCTGATGCTGACCGACATCAAGGGCGTCCTCGACGGCAATGGCGAGCTGATCCGCGAGATGACGGTCGACCAGGCCCGTGAGCTGATCACCTCGGGCGTCGCCACCGGCGGTATGATCCCCAAGCTTGAGAACGCCATCCACGCCATCGAGGCGGGCGTCGAGGCCGTGGTCATCCTGGACGGCCGCCGGCCGCACGCCATGCTGGTCGAGCTCTTCAGCGAACACGGCGCGGGTACGCTCATCTCGCAATGAGCGCCGACCTTTCCCACGTCGACACCTGGCTGTTCGACCTCGACAACACCCTGTACCCGCTGGAAAGCGAGTTCATGGGCCTGATCGAGGTCAAGATGACCGACTTCGTCGAGCGCCTGACCGGGCTGCCCCGTGAAGAGGCTCGCGCGCTTCAGAAGCAGTATTTCACCGAGCACGGCACCACGCTGTCGGGGCTGATGATGAACCACGGCCTGGAGCCCAAGACGTTCCTGGACGAGGTGCACGACGTCTCGATGGATGGCCTCATCCCCAGCCCCGAGCTGCGCGCCGCGATCGAGCGCCTGCCCGGCCGCCGGCTGATCTTCACCAACGGCTCGGTCGGCCACGCCGAGCGGGTGCTGAAACACCTGAACCTGCGCGACCTGTTCTCCGAGATCTTCGCCATCGAGACGGCGGACTACATCCCCAAGCCCTCGCTGAGCACCTTCGACAGGATCAGCAAGCTGCACGCCATCGATCCGCCGAAGACCGCTTTCTTCGAGGACAGCGAGAAGAACCTCGTGCCGGCCGCGCGACTGGGCATGACCACCATCCTGGTCGGGGCCCACGCCAAGGACTCGACCTCCGAACACGTCCATTTCCGCACCAACGACTTAGCCGAGTTCCTGAACTCGGCCCGCCTGCAAGGAAGCCCGCAATGACCGCGACCGTCAGCCTCTCGGATCTGCAAACCGAAGTCGAAGCCGCCTGGGAAGCCCGCGCCGACGTCTCGGCCGCCACCACCGGCCCGGTCCGCACCGCCGTGGAAGAGTCGCTGCTGCTGCTCGACAGCGGCAAGGCCCGCGTCTCGGAGAAGGTCGACGGCGAGTGGATCACCCACCAGTGGCTGAAGAAGGCCGTGCTGCTGTCGTTCCGCCTGAATCCCAACACCGTCATGCGCGCCGGCGCCATGGGCGGCGGCGTCGGTCCGTGGTGGGACAAGGTGGCCAACAAGTTCGACGGCTGGGACGCTCCGCAGTTCGAGGCCGGCGGCTTCCGCGCGGTGCCGGGCGCGATCGTCCGTCGCGGCGCCCACATCGGCAAGAACGTCATCCTGATGCCGTCGTTCGTGAACATCGGCGGCTATGTCGACGAAGGCACGATGGTCGACACCTGGGTGACCGTCGGCTCGTGCGCCCAGATCGGCAAGAACGTCCACCTGTCGGGCGGCGTCGGCATCGGCGGCGTGCTGGAGCCCCTTCAGGCCAACCCGACCATCATCGAAGACAATTGCTTCATCGGCGCCCGCTCGGAAGTCGTCGAGGGTGTGGTCGTGGGTGAGGGCTCGGTCCTGTCGATGGGCGTGTTCATCAGCGCCTCGACCCAGATCATCGACCGCGCGACCGGCCAGGTCCACATCGGCAAGGTGCCGCCCTACAGCGTCGTGGTCCCGGGCAATCGCACCGATCCGAAGAGCGGCCTGGGTCTCTACTGCGCGGTGATCGTGAAGACGGTCGATGCGCAGACGCGGTCGAAGACCTCGATCAACGACCTGCTGCGGGACTAGTCTCCGCGCAAGCACCACCTTAAGGTTGTCCCCGTTCGACGGGGACGACCGATGGGTTCTTTGAATAGCTATTTCACGCTCAGCGGTCGCCTGACGCCGTTGCAGTACTGGCGGATCCAGCTGCGCCTGGCGCTGGCGGCCGCCGTGGTCGTCATCGTGACCTGCTTCGCGACCATCGCCGGCGGCTGGCTGGGCGCGGTTCCCCTGCTCTTCGTGATCCCCGTCGTTCTGGCCGGCTTCGTCGCCGGCCTGCGGCGGCTGCATGACCGGGGCAAGGGCGTCGTCTGGCTGGCGATCTTTACGTTCGGCCCGCTCGCCCTGGTTGCGCCGAGCCGACTGCTGGACCGAAGCGCCTCGACCGGCCTGCTGCTGGGCGCGCTGCTGCTGGCCCTCGCCAGCGTGGTCCTGGCGATCTGGGGCTGGATCGAGATCGGCTTTCTGCGCCAGAAGGGTCCGAACCGCTACGGGCCGGACCCCAAGACCGCCGCCTAGTGCGTCGCCTCGTTCAGCTGCTTCTTGCTCTCGGCCGCGCCCTTCTTGGCGTCCTGCTTGAGCTCGGAGCCGGCTTCCTTGGCCTTGTCGCCGGCCTTTTCGCCCAGCTCCTGGGCCTTGTCGGCGGCGTCGCCGGCGGCTTCCTTCAGCTCGCCCGCGGTCTCCCTGGTGCTTTCCTTGATCGCCGTGCCGGCTTCCTTGACGTCCGGGTCGTTGGCGATGGACTTGGCGGCGTCCTTGATGTCGGAGGCGGCGGCTTGCGCGCCTTCCTTCACCTCGGTGGCGTGTTCCTGCGAGCAGGCGGCTAGGGTCAGGGCCGCGCCGGCGGCGGCAATCAGCATCAGCTTGGAACGCATGGTCGTGCTCCTTGATAAGTCGGCTGGATAACGAAGGCCCACGGCCTAGGTTCCGACTCGCCTTTGCGTCCGGGCGCGCGGGCGTCTAAACCCCCGCCATGCGCATCGCTTTCCTCGGCACGCCCGACTTCGCCGTGACCTGCCTGGCCGAACTGGTCGCCTCCGGCCACGAGATCGTCGCCGTCTATTCCCAGCCGCCGGCCCCGCGCGGGCGCGGCCAGGAGCTGAAGCCCTCGCCGGTCCACGCCTTCGCCGAGGGCCTGGGCCTGCCGGTCCGCACGCCCGTCTCGATGAAGACCCCCGAAGAGATCGAGGCCTTCCAGGCCCTGGAGCTGGACGCCGCCGTCGTGGTCGCCTTCGGCCAGATCCTGGTCAAGGCCGTGCTCGACGCGCCGCAATACGGCTGCTTCAACCTGCACGCCTCCTTGCTGCCCCGCTGGCGCGGCGCGGCCCCGATCCAGCGGGCGATCATGGCCGGCGATCCGGTTACCGGCGTCCAGGTCATGCGGATGAGCGAGGGCCTGGATGAGGGTCCGATCCTGATGTCCGAGCAGGTGGTGATCGCCGCCGACGACACCGTCGCCTCGTTGCACGACAAGCTGGCCGAAGTCGGCGCGCGCCTGCTGCCCGTCGCCCTGGCCGCCATCGCACGCGGCGGCGCCCGCGAGACGCCCCAGGCCGAAGACGGCGTCACCTACGCCAAGAAGATCAAGTCCGCCGAGGCCCGCATCGACTGGACCCGCCCCGCCGCCGAGATCGACCACCACATCCGCGGCCTGTCGCCCTTCCCTGGCGCCTGGTTCGAGGCGCCCTCGGAGAAAGGTCCCGTCCGTGTGAAGGCCCTGCTATCGCGCGTCGAGGCGGCCTCAGGCGCTGCCGGGACCGCTCTGGACGACAGCCTGCTGATCGCCTGCGGCGAAGGCTCCGTGCGCCTGCTGAAGGCCCAGCGCGAAGGCAAGGGCGTCCAGGACGCCGAGACCTTCACGCGCGGCTTCCCGATCGCCGCCGGAACCGTCGTCGCCTGATGCCCCGCTACCGCCTCCTCGTCGAGTATGACGGCCGGCCCTATAACGGCTTCCAGGCCCAGGCCGTGCTGCCCAGCGTGCAGGGCGCGATCGAGGCGGCGGTGAAGGCCTTCAGCGGCCAGGACGTGCGCATCGCCGCCGCCGGCCGCACCGACACCGGGGTCCACGCCACCGGCCAGGTGGTGCATGTCGACCTCGAGCGCGACTGGTCGGCCCAGACGGTGCTGAACGCCCTCAACGCCCACCTGATGCGCGAGGCCGTCTCGATCCTGGAAGCCGAGGTCGCCGAGGGCGACTGGCACGCCCGGTTCTCGGCCAATGAGCGCCGCTACCTCTACCGGATCCTCAACCGCCGCGCCCCGCCGGCCCTGGACAAGGGCAAGGTCTGGCACGTGAAGAAGGATCTGGACGCGGACGCCATGCACGCGGCGGCCCAGCACCTGATCGGCCTGCACGACTTCACGACCTTCCGCGACATGCACTGCCAGGCCAAGAGCCCGGTGAAGACGCTCGACGTCGCCCGCGTGCGGCGGGTGGGCGAAGAGATCCACCTGGATTTCGAGGCCCGCAGCTTTCTGCATCGGCAGGTGCGGTCGATGACGGGGACCCTGGTCGAGGTCGGTGCGGGCCGCTGGACACCCGACGACGTCAAGACGGCGCTGGCGGCCAAGGACCGGCGCGAATGTGGACCCGTCGCGCCGGCCGATGGCCTGTATCTGGTGGGCGTCGGCTACGGCGCCTAGTCGACCAGGTCGGCCGGCACCTTGCCGCCGTTCTCAGACAGCTTCTTGATCACCTGCTTGTGCAGCCAGATGTTCATCGAAGCGCTGTCGCCCTTGTCGCCGGTGAAGCCCAGCTCGTCGGCCAGTTCCTTGCGCTCGGCCAGCGAGCTTTCCATGCCGACCAGCTTCATCAGGTCGACGATCGAGTGGCGCCAGTCCAGCTTCTGCGGATTGGCGGCCGCCAGGTCGTCGAGCACGGCGGTGACGTCGACGGGCTCTGGCGGCGGCGCGACCGGCGCGACGGCGGTCGCGGTGGGCGGCGCTGGGGTCGGCACAGGCTGAGCCGCGCCGGGGGTCGGGGCGGCCTTGGGCTTGTGACCGAAGATCTTGCCCATGATGTTGCTGAGAATACCCATGTCGCGCTCCTGAAGGTGGGACGCGATCAACGCCCCGGAGTCAGGGCGGTTCGAAGCTACAGCACCGAACAGTTGGTGATCTGGCTGAACGCTTCCAGCGCCGCCGTGCCGACCACGCTCGTCCCGTAGCGGTCCAGCTCCGGCGACCACACCGCCACCGTCGCCTTGCCGGGGATCACCGAGACGATGCCGCCGCCGACGCCGCTCTTGCTGGGCAGGCCCACGCGATAGGCGAAGTTGCCGACGCTGTCATAGATCCCGCAGGTCAGCAGCAGCGCGTTCAGCCGCCGGGTCAGGCGCTCGGGGAACACCGTCTCCTGCGCCACCGGCGAGAAGCCGCCCGCCGCCAGGGGCAGGAAGGCCCGGGCCAGCTGGCGGCAGCTCATGGTCAGGGCGCATTGGCGGCAATAGGCGGCCACGACGCTCTCGGGATCGTGGGTCAGCGTGCCCTTGCCGCGCATCAGGCTGGCGATGGCGCGGTTCTGCCAGGCGTTGGCCAGCTCGGACGCCGCCACCGTCGGATCGATCTCCAGCCGCTCGTCACAGAGAAAGCCGGCGAAGTCGCGGACCAGGGCGGCCGGGTCCTTGGTGACGTCCATCAGGATGTCGGTGATCGCCAGCGCTCCGGCGTTGATGAACGGATTGCGCGGCACGCCCTGCTCGGCTTCCAGCAGCGACAGGTGGTTGAACGGCGTGCCCGAGGGCTCCTTGCCGACGCGGGTCCAGGTCTCGTCGCCCAGGCGGTTCAGGGCCAAACCCAGGGCGAAGACCTTGGTGATGCTCTGGACCGAGAAACCCTCGTCGGCATCGCCGATCACGTGCTCGCCGCCGTCGACCGTACGCACGGCCATGCCGAACTTGGCGCCCGACACGCCGGCCAGTTCAGGGATGTAGTCGGCCGTGCGGCCCTTGCCGAAGTGCGGCTTCACCAGCACCGCCACCTCGGCCAGCACGTCGGGGATCGAGAGCGCCTTCATCGCCGACGCTCCCTCTCTTACGCGAAGGCCGCGAAGTAGCGGTTGATCAGCGCCTCATAGGCGTCGGCGAGATAGCGGATCTCTTCCACCGGCACGCGCTCGTCGACCTGGTGCATGGTCGAGCCGACCAGGCCGAACTCGACCACTGGGCACAGGGCGCGGATGAAGCGGGCGTCGCTGGTGCCGCCGGTCGTGGAGAGCTCCGGCACCCGGCCGGTGGCGTCGCCGACAGCGGCCACGATCACGTCGGTGAAGTCGCCTGGTGCGGTCAGGAAGGCCTCGCCGCTGATCTTGCACAGCGCCTCGACGCGGCCGGAGAAGCCCCCGGCCGCCTCGCGGCACTCCTGCTCGATCCAGCTGGCCAGCTCGTGGCCCTTGTGCGCCGGGTTGAAGCGGATGTTCACGCGGGCCTTGGCCGAGGCCGGAATGACGTTAGTGGCGGTGTTGCCGACGTCGACCGTGGTCACCTCCAGGTTCGACGGCTGGAAGCCGGTATAGCCGTCATCCAGGATCCGGCTCTGCAGGCGCGAGAGGATGTCGACCAGCACCGGGATCGGGTTGGCCGCGCGGTGCGGATAGGCCACGTGGCCCTGTTTACCGTCGACGGCGATCCAGGCGTTGATGCTACCGCGCCGGCCGATCTTGACCATGTCGCCCAGCAGGTTCGCCGACGTCGGCTCGCCGACGATGCAGTGGTCGATGATCTCGCCCTCGGCGGCCAGGGCCTCGACGACCTTGACGGTGCCGTCCTCGGCCACGCCCTCCTCGTCGCCGGTGATCAGGAAGCTGATCGAGCCGGCGTGCTCGGGGATCTTGGCGACGGCGGCGACGAAGGCGGCGATGGCCGACTTCATGTCGACCGCGCCGCGGCCGTAGAGGATCCCGTCCTTGATCTCGGCCTCGAACGGCCCGGCGGTCCAGGCCGCGTCGTCGCCGACCGGCACCACGTCGGTATGACCGGCGAAGCAGAGGTTCGGCCGCGCCGTGCCACGCCGGGCGTAGAGGTTCTCGATCTCACCGAACTTCATGCGACGGCAATTGAAGCCGAGCGCTTCCAGCTGGCGCTGCAGCGTGTCCATCGCGCCGGCGTCGGCCGGAGTCACCGACGGACGACGGATCAGGGCCTGGGCGAGCTCGACGGGGTCGATGAGGGCGGAGCTGGTCATGGCCCTGCCTTTAGGCCCGGCGTCCGCGCGACGCAAACTTGATCCGTCGACAATTCCCGCCAAAGCTGTACCGTCTAAAAATTCAATCGGATCTGGGGAGGCCCGATATGTTCGCCACGATCGTCGCTGTGCTGGAACCGTTCATCGCCTGGCTGACCGAGCGCTGGCCCGCCTTCCACCGCTGGGTCAGCGGCCTGCTGATCAACGGCATCGTCACCCAGACCCGGCCCCGCCCGCACCCCTGGAGCACCAAGACCCCGTATATCAGCTGGGCGGCGTTGACCGACCGCACCTACAGCGCCCGCCAACTGCCGGCCAAGGATCTGGGCCCCTATCCCAGCCAGGGAGACACGACGGCCGTGTTCACGCGTCCGGACGGCGCGCCCCAGGCCTCGTGCGCCAAGTCGACCATGCTGTTCCCGGCCTTCGCCCAGTACCTGACCGACGGCTTCATCCGCACCATGGTGTTCGCCGCGCACGAGGATCGCCGCCGCACGACCTCGAACCACGAAATCGACCTGTGCACGCTGTATGGCCGCACCGAGGCCCAGACCAAGGCCCTGCGCTCGACCGGCGGCCGGCTGAAGTCGCAACAGCTGCCGAGCGGGGAATATCCGCCAGCGCTCTACGACGCGGCCGGCCAGATCCTGGCCGAGTTCGCGGAACTGGACCCGCCGCTGGGCGCCGACTCCGCGCCGATCGAGATCAAGCGCCAGCTGTTCGCCCTGGGCGGCGACCGCGCCAACGCCACGGTCGGCACGATGATGATGGGGACCCTGCTGCTGCGCGAACACAACCGGCTGGCCGGGGTGATCGCCGCGGCCCATCCGGACTGGGACGATGGCCAGGTGTTCGAGACCACCCGCAACGCGGTGATCGTGCTCTACATCAAGCTGGTGGTCGAAGAGTACATCAACCACATCTCGCCCTCGCGCATCCGCCTGCTGGCCTATCCCAACGACGGCTGGAAGCGGCCATGGAACAAGCCCAACTGGATCACCGCCGAGTTCAGCCTGCTCTATCGCTGGCACTCGCTGGTGTCCGAAGACATCACCTGGGCCGGCCAGCCGGCCAAGACCGGCAATCTGCGCTTCGCCGGCGACCAGCTGACCACCCACGGCCTGGCCAACGCCTTCGCCTGGATGAGTGCCCAGCCCGCCGCGCTGCTGGGGGCCCGCAACACCGCCGACTATCTGCAGGATGTCGAGTGGAAGGCCATCCAGCAGGCCCGCGACAACCAGATCGACGGCTACAACGCCTATCGTGTCGCCAATGGCCTCAAGCCCGTGACGACCTTCGAGGAGATCAGCACCCGCCCCGGCGTCGCCGACCAACTGAAGACGCTGTACGGCCATGTCGACAAGATCGAGCTCTATGTCGGCCTGTTCGCCGAGGATACCGCCGCCAACTCGCCGCTGCCGCCGCTGATCCTGCGCATGGTGGCCATCGACGCCTTTTCCCAGGCCCTGACCAACCCGCTGCTGTCGCAAAACATCTGGGGGAACGAGCAGAACCAGAAGGCGGCCTTCACCGCCGAGGGCCTGGCGGCGATCACGTCGGCCAACAGCCTGCGCGACCTGCTGGTTCGCAACGGCGCCGATCCCGGCGTCGCCTTCGTCGGCATGACCCGTCCGGCGTGGAAGCGAAACGCCAAGGTGCAGCGGGTCGGTTGAGGCTCTCTCCGTTGAGACGGACGGCGGGCGTGCTTAACTGCTTGGGCGGAGGAGACGCCCTTGCCCAAGATCGACCTGACCACGGCCCCGACCCGGATCGGCACGGCCTATCCCGCGCCGTTCAACGAACCTTGCCTGCGCCGCCATCGCACCAAGCTGGGTGACGCCGTAGGGCTCGACCAGTTCGGGGTGAACCTGCTGCGCCTGGAGCCCGGCGTGTGGTCCAGCCAGCGCCACTGGCACACGGCCGAGGACGAGTTCACCTGGGTGGTCGAGGGCGAGGTGGTGCTGGTCGACAATGACGGCGAGACGATCCTGCGGGCCGGCGAGTGCGCGGGCTTCAAGGCCGGCGTCGCCAACGGCCATCACTTCCAGAACCGCTCGGACCGCGACGTGCTGCTGCTGGAGATCGGCTCGCGCAGGCCCGCCGAGGACGGCTGCGACTATCCCGATATCGACCTGGTCCTGCGCGATGGCGAGGACGTCTATCGCCACCGCGACGGGACGCCCTACGAGACCGACCAGGGCCGCAAGCGATGAGCCCGCGCCTGGCCCGCGTCACGCCGATCCTGTTCGTGCGCGACGTCGCGGCGGCGGCGAACTTCTACGCCTCGGTGCTGGGCTTCACGATCGACTTCCTGTATGGCGAGCCGGTCTTCTACGGCGCGGTCAGCCGGGACGAGGCCTGCCTGCACCTGCGCCATGTCGACGAGCCCAACTTCGCTGACCTGGCCGCGCGCGAGGAGTCGCTGATCCTGGCGACGATCGAGGTCGTCGACGTGCGGGCGCTGTTCGCGGAATATGAGGCGGCCGGCGCCGACCTGATCCAGCCGCTGATCCAGCAGCCCTGGGGCGGCCTGGACTTCCAGGTCCGCGATCCCGACGGCAACCGGATCTCGTTCGTGCAGGTCTAGGCCCTCAGCTCGGCCAGCAGCCAGTCATACACCGCCAAGACGGCCGGCGAGGCCGTGGGCAGGCGCAGCAGGTTGTAGGGCCGGCCTTCGATGACCGGGCCGAACGGTTGGACCAGCAGGCCTGAGTCCAGCTCATTCCGCACCAGGCTGAGACTGCCCATCGCCACGCCCAGGCCGCCGACCGCCGCCTGGTAGGCGTGGCTGTCGTCGGTGAAGACCAGGCGCGGGGTGGTGTCGAGGTCGACGAGGCCCGCCGTCTGGGCCCAGCGCGCCCAGGTCGGGGTGTCCGCCGACGGGTGCCGCCACTCGCAGTGCAGAAGGGCTTGGCCGCGTACGTCTTCGGGCGAGGCCAGCACCAGCTGAGGGCTGAACACTGGCGCGAAGGTCTCGACGAACAGCGGCTCGGAGACCAGACCAGGGAACGGGCCATAACCGTAGCGGATGGCGAGGTCCGCCGCGCCCGAGCGCAGGTCCACCGGATCGTCGGAGGCGTGCAGCCGCAGCTGGACCTTGGGGTGGTCGCGGCGGAAGTCGGCCATGCGCGGCAGCAGCCGGCGCGCGGTGAAGCCGACCAGGGCCGACAGGGTCACCACGGTCTCGCCATCTTCGGGCTTGAGCCCCCGCAGCGCCTCGGCGAAGGCGTCGAAGCCGTCGCGTAGCACCGGGAACAATCGCTTGCCCGCGACGGTCAGGCTGACCCGCCGCACCTGGCGGTCGAACAGCTTCAGGCCCAGCGTCTCCTCCAGCTCGCGGATGCGGTGGCTGATCGCCGTCGGCGTCACGGCCAGCTCCTCGGCGGCCAGGCGGAAGCTCTCCAGCCGCGCGGCGGCCTCGAAGGCGCGCAGGGCGCCCAGCGGCAGGCGGCGGCGTGTGAAAGATGAACTGATCTCATCCATGGCCTGATGATTACGCGTTCGTCAGCGCCGCGTCACGCGCGCAGAACGTCTCCACGGATGATCCTTCATCAGCTCGGAGATGCTCATGACCACCCTCCTGCAGATCGACGCCAGCGCCCGTTCGGGCCGCTCGGGCGAGGCCCGCCACGGCTCGCACACCCGCCGCCTGACCCACCGCTTCGTCGACCGTTGGAGCCAGCTGCGGCCCGGCGACGAGGTCCGCTATCGCGACGTCGGCGTCCGCCCGCCGCGCCCGGTCAGCGGCGACTGGATCCACGCGGCCTTCACCGCGCCCGCCCTGCGCGAGCCGTGGATGCATGAGGTGCTCTCAGAGAGCGACACCCTGGTCGCCGAGTTGAAGGCCGCCGACGTCATCGTCATCGGCGCCCCGATGTACAATTTCGGCCCGCCGGCCCCGCTCAAGGCCTGGATCGACAACGTCGTCCGCGTGGGCCTGACCTTCGGCTTCGACCGCGCGCGCGAGGGCGAGCCCTACTGGCCGATGCTGGCGGGCCAGGGCAAGACCCTGGTGGTCCTGACCGCGCGCGGCGACTACGGCTACGACCCCGGCGAGCGGATCGCCGACCTGGAACTGGTCACGCCCAGCCTGGCCAAGCCCCTGGGCTATCTGGGCATCACCGACGTCCGCACGGCGGCGGTCGAGTATGACGAGTTCCAGGACGAGCGCCTGGCCGCCTCGCTGCTCCGCGTGGAGACGGCGGTCGACGCGCTGGCGGAGACGCTCGCGGCCGAGCGGGAGGGCGACGCCTCCCGCGCGGCCTGAGGCTATTTCAGCGGCAGGAACAGCTCGACCACCACCTCGTGCGCCGGCGTGTTCGGGAAGAACGAGAAATGCCGCTGGCAATAGATCGGGAAATCCCGCGCCTCCTCGCCGCTGGCCGGGAACCACTCGCGATAGAGATAGAGCGCGGCGGGCTCGAGGTTGTGGGTGTTATGGGCGACGCGAAGCACCGCGCAGCGCCCGCCGGGGATCAGCCCGGCCTTCACCCGCGGATCGTCGGGATCGATCGGCCGGTCGGTCCCGACACATATGTCCATGCTGTAGTGGTCGGGGTTCTCCGGGATCCGCTCCGACCGGAAGATGTTGAAGGTCGCGTTGGTCTGCGGCGACAGACCGGCGGCTTTGCGCCAGGCGATGAACCGCTCGATCGTGTCACCCAGCGCGGCTCGGTCGCCACGATGCTCCATGACCGCCACCGGCGTGGGGGCGACGTCGCGGATCGTCACGTCGGCGGGTTCGTAGATAATCTGCATCAGCTTGCTCCTGGCGTTGTCCAAGGGCCCGAAGGCCGCAAGCCACGGCGCCCAGTCGGGCGTTTTCCGGAACGATGACGGCGACTGCTTGAACCGTCGCCGGAAGGCGCGCGCGAAGGCGTCCGGCGCGTCGTAGCCGGCCTCCAGCGCGATCTCCGTGACGCTCCGGACGTTGTCCGCAGCCAGTTGGTGCGAGGCGCGCTTCAGTCGGGCCAGCTGGACGTAGCGATGCACGGACAACCCGAAGGTCGCCATGAACTGCCGATGGAAATGGAATTTGGAGAAGGCGGCCACGCGGCTCACCGTCTCCAGGTCCAGATCGCCGTCCAGGTGCTGGTCGATATGGTCCAGCACCCGCTGCATCCGGGCGTTATAGTTCGCAAGCGCCGCCTTCATCGTCTCCCCGTCTCCGTGGCGAGGGACAGTTAGTCGCTGGCCGCCGAAGCGTGCTCGACCGATCTTGCGGTTATGGCCAGGCGCGGGCCTTAAGCCGCGCGGCGGGCCTTCTTGACCTTGGTGATGGCGCGGTCGCGGCGCAGGCGCGACAGGTGGTCGATGAACAGCACGCCTTCCAGGTGGTCCATCTCGTGCTGGATGCAGACGGCGAACAGGCCCTCGGCTTCCTCGACGACGGTCTCGCCCTGGTAGTTCAGATAGCGGATCGTGACCTTCGACGGGCGCTCGACCTCGTCGAAATATTCCGGCACCGACAGGCAGCCTTCCTCGTAGCCGAGGGTCTCTTCCGAGGTCGACAGGATCTCGGGATTGACGAAGTAGCGCGGGGCCGGCTCCTCGCCCTCGCGGGCCAGGTCCATCGTGATGACGCGGATCGGCTCGCCGATCTGCACGGCGGCCAGGCCGATGCCGGGGGCGTCGTACATGGTCTCCAGCATGTCATCCATCAGCGCGCGCAGCTCGTCGGTGACGGTCTCCACCGGGGTGGAGATCTTCTTCAGCGTCGCCAGATCGGCGGCGTTATCGACGGTGAGGATGCGACGGATAGCCATGATCCCACTCAGGTAGTGGGGTCATTTCCGAGCGTCAAGGTGGGAGATTGCCCCACGGCCAGCTTCGTGAGAGGCCGAACGCCCTGCTCCACCATCGCGGGCTCGGCGATGTCCTTGCCCTCGTGGTCGACCGACAGCTCCTCGAAACGGCGGGCCTGGGTCAGGACCTGGCTCTCCAGCGAGCCGACGAACTGGTTGTACTTGCCCACCGCGCTCTCCAGCGCCTTGCCCATGGCCCCGGCGTGGGCGCCCATGACCGAGACACGCTTGTAGAGCTCGCGGCCGACCTCGACGATGCGGGCGGCGTTCTTGGCCTGGTCCTCGGCCCGCCAGCCGTAGGCGACGGCCTTGCACAGCGCGAACAGGGTGGTCGGCGTCACCAGCACCACCCGGCGGTCCATGGCCTCGGCCATCAGCTCGGGCAGGCGGTCGAGCGCGGCGGCCAGGAAGCCGTCGCCGGGCACGAACATGGCCACGAAGTCGGGCGAGCCCTCGCCCGCGAACTGGTCCCAATAGGCCTTGGACGACAGGCCCTGCATGTGGCTGCGGACGCTCTGGGCGTGGCGGACCATGGCCGCCTCGCGCAGTACATCGTCGGTCGCTTCCTGCGATTCCAGGAAGGCGTTCAGCGAGCACTTGGCGTCGATCACGAACACCCCGCCGCCCGGCAGGGTGACCTTGACGTCGGGGCGGCGGCGCCCCTCCTCGCTGTCGACGCTGAACTGCTCCTGGAAGTCGAAGCGGCTGTTGAGGCCAGCGGCCTCGAGCACGTTCCGCAGAGTCTGCTCGCCCCAGCGCCCCTGGACGCCCGCCCCGCGGCGCAAGGCGGCCGACAGCTTGCGGGCCTCGGCCTGGGTGGCGGTCGAGGCCTCCAGCAGGGCGGCGATCTGGGCCTTGAGGCCGCCGTTCTCCTCGGCGCGGGCCTTCTCGACGGCGGTGACCTGGGCCTCGAACTTGGCCAGGGTCTCGGCGACCGGCTTCAGCTGCGCTTCCAGGCGGGCCTGGGCCAGGTTGTCACGGCTCTTGGCGTTCTCATCGGCGCGCTTGATCAGCTGCTCGGCGATGGCGTTGGCGCTCTGGGCGGCCTGGGCCTTGATCAGTTCGATCTGGGTGGCGCTCTGGTCTTCGAGGAGGCGATGGCGCTCCTCGGCCTGGGCCACGCGCTCGTTCAGCATCCAGGCCTGGGCCTCGGCCTTGGCGGCCCGACGCTGGGCGGCGAAGGCCCACAGGGCGCAGGCGATCGCCGCCAGGGCGAAGACGATGGTGAGGATCAGGAACGGATCAGAGAAGTTCATGCTCCGTTCCTACCGGGAGTCGGCGGCGGCTTAAAGGCCGCCGCTTCATCATGATCAGTCGTCGCCGTCGGCGAGGTCGGCGATCATGCCGCTGATCGGTTCGCCGCCGAAACCGGTGACGTTGTGGCCGCGATCGACCACGCCGACCTTGGCCGGGTGCGGCGCTTCGGTTTCGACTTCGGGGGTTTCGTCCTCGGGAGCGCTCATGGGGATGTCCTCACGCTGACGTCAGGCGATCATCGCCGACGTGACGCTGGAGCTTGCCACCGTCTTCGCGGTCTTGTCAGGGCGCTATTGCTTCGCTTCGGAGATTTTGCGTCAGGCCGGGCGCCGAGCGCGCAGCGCCTGGGCGATGGTGCCGTCGTCCAGCCAGTCGAGGTCGCCGCCGACGGGCACGCCGCGCGCCAGCATGGTCACCGGCACATTGGTGCGGGCCAGGCGGTCGGCGATGTAGTGGGCGGTCGTCTGGCCGTCGACCGTGGCCGGCAGGGCCAGGATCACCTCGGACACCTCGCCGTCGGCCACGCGGGCCGCCAGCTCGCCGATGCGCAGGGATTCCGGACCGACGCCGTCCAGCGCCGAGAGCAGGCCGCCCAGCACGTGGTAGCGGCCCTTGAACGAGCCGCCACGCTCCATGGCCCAGACCGAGCCGACCTCCTCGACCACGCACAGCAGCCGCCCGTCGCGGGTGGCGTCGGCGCAGATCGCGCAGGGGTCGGTGACGTCCAGCGAGCCGCAGACCCCGCAGGTGCGGACCTTGGCCTGCGCTTCCGCCATGGCCAGCGCCAGCGGCGCCAGCAGGGTGTCGCGCTTCTTCAGCAGGGCCAGAGCCGCCCGCCGACCCGAACGCGGTCCCAGCCCTGGCAGCTTTGACAGCAGGGCGATCAGGCGCTCGATCTCGGGTCCGGCGGAGGCTCCCAAGTTTTTAGAACTTCATCCCAGGCATGCCGCCCATCAGGCCCGCCATCGGACCGGCGGCGTCCTGCATCATCTGGGCCTGCTTGGCGTCGAGCTTCTTCTTGGCGTCGGCGTGGGCGGCGACGACCAGGTCGGCGATGACCTCGCCCTCACCCGGCTCGATCAGGCTCTCGTCCAGCACCACCTTGGCCAGCTCGCCGGTGCCCTTCAGGGTAACGGTGACCATGCCGCCGCCCGAGGTTCCCTCGACGGTGCTTTCGGCCAGGCGCGCCTGAGCGTCGGCCAGTTTCTGCTGCATGGCCTGGGCCTGCTTCATCAGGCCGCCGAGGTCTTTCATCTTAGAACTCCAACTTAAAAACGTGGGCGCTCAGCCCTCTTCCTCGTCCGGCTCCAGAGGCGCCGCCTCCGGGGTGAGAAGCTTGCGGATCTCGACGATCTCGGCGCCGGGGAAGGCCGTCAGCACCGAGGACACGAAGGGATCCTTCTTGATCTCCTCCAGCGCCTCGCGCTCCTCGCGCTTCTGGCGCTCCATCAGGCTCTCGGCCCCGCCGCCGCCTTCGGCCGCGACCAGCCAGGGCTGGCCGGTGGCCTCCTTCAGGAAGCGAACCAGGCGGCCGGCCAGGTTGCCAGGCGCGCCGGGGGCGGCCTCGAAGGTGATGGCGCCGGGCCGGAAGCTGATCGGGCGGATATACTGCTCGGCGTCGAGCCGAAGCCCAATGTCGCGCTTGGCGGCGATCAGGGCCATGACGTCGTCGAACGAGGCCACCACCGGCATGGCCTGGGCGCCCGGCGCGGCCATGGTCATCGGGGCATGGGCGGTCGCGCCGCCACCGCTCGAACCACCGCCGACGGAGACGCCGCCGCCGGGACCACCGCCGCCGATCGGCGAACCGTCGCGCAGGGCCTTCAGGGCCTCCTCGGGGCCCGGCAGGTCGGCCGCGTAGCACAGGCGGATCAGGGCCATCTCGGCCGCGGCCATGGCGTCGGGGGCGCGGCGCACCTCCTCATGGGCCTTCAGCAGCATCTGCCACAGGCGCGACAAGGTGCCGGCCGAGGTGTGCGCCCCGATCGCGGCCAGGCGCGCGGCCTGCTCCTTGGGCATCGACAGCGCGTCGGGACCCAGGGCCTTGGACACCGCCGAGCTGTGGCAGTGGTCGAGGACATCCAGCATGATCACGCCCGGATCGGCCCCGAAGCCCCACAGGGCGCGGAAGCCCTCCAGGGCGTCCTTGGTCTTGCCGGCCATGACGTTTTCGAACAGGGCGATGGTCTGGCCGCGGTCGGCCAGGCCCAGCATGTCGCGGACGACGGCCGAGGTGACGGTCGCGCCGCGATCGGTCTGGACGATCGCCTGGTCCAGCAGCGACAGGCCGTCACGCACCGAACCCTCCGCCGCGCGGGCGATCAGGGCCAGGGCGTCCATCTCGATCCGCGCGCCTTCCTTGGCCGAGATCTTGTCGAAGTGCTTGACCAGCACGTCCGGCTCGACCCGGCGCAGGTCGAAGCGCTGGGTGCGCGACAGGATCGTCACCGGCACCTTGCGGATCTCGGTGGTGGCGAAGATGAACTTGGCGTGCGGCGGCGGCTCTTCCAGCGTCTTCAGCAGCGCGTTGAACGCCGCCGTCGACAGCATGTGCACTTCGTCGATGATGTAGACCTTGTAGCGCGCCTCGACCGGGGCGTAGCGCACCCCGTCCAGCAGCTCGCGCATCTCGTCGACCTTGGTGCGCGAGGCGGCGTCGAGTTCCAGCACGTCCATGTGCCGGCCTTCGATGATGGCGCGGCAGTGGTAGCCCTCGGTGGTCAGGTCGACCGAAGGCCCCTTGACGGTGTCGGTCTCGTAGTTGAGCGCGCGGGCCAGCAGGCGGGCGGTCGTGGTCTTGCCGACGCCCCGCACGCCGGTGAGCATGAAAGCGTGGGCGATACGGCCCGTGGAGAACGCATTGGCCAGGGTGCGAACCATGGCCTCCTGGCCGATCAGGTCCTCGAAGGTGCGCGGACGGTATTTCCGCGCCAGCACCGTATAGGCGTCGCCGGTCTCGGGCGGCGGGTCCTGAACGACGGGGCGGGCGTCTTCGACCACAGGCGCGGGCGCGGGGCCGCCGCCGAAGATATCGGCGGTGTTCTCGTCGCGCTCGGCGGGAGCCTCGTCCCACGGCGGCGCGGAATCAGGCGAGAGGTCGTCGTGGTCGGCCATGGGTCCGAGTGTAGTGGCGCAGAGCGCACAGCAAAAGCCTCGCCCCGACCGGAGCGCGTATCTGCTGACAAATTTCAGGGGAAAGAGAGGGTGGAGACCGGACAGTGACCCAGAGGTGATCTCGTTGTGGCTGCTGCCTCTCGGCCCTGACCAGGTTGGCGAGGCTTCCGTCCACGCCGATCTCCGAGGCCTATATCGCGACTCCGGACGAAGGATGCAAGGCTGACGAGTCCTTTAGTCCGCGCTAGAGAGTCGCGCATGCCTCTCTCGCTCATCACCAACACCTTCTCCGGCAACCCCCTGAACCGCGCCAGCGAGCGCCGAGGGGACGAGTCCTGGCTGGCCGAAAAACTGGCCGACGCCGAATCCCTGGCCGTGGCGCTGTGGAACGGCAAGCCGCTGGTCGAGGACATCCTGGGCGAGGACGGCCAGCCGTCCGGCGTCCAGATCGCCTATCTGCGCGCCGACCTGGCCCAGGACCTGGCCGGCGGCAACGAACGCCTGCTGTTCATGGGCCTGTGGAAGGACATCGCGGTCTTCGCCGTCGATATCGACACGGCCGCCGATCCGGCCGAAG
This sequence comes from Caulobacter sp. GW821-FHT11E11, assembly GCF_058808315.1. Taxonomy (NCBI): domain Bacteria; kingdom Pseudomonadati; phylum Pseudomonadota; class Alphaproteobacteria; order Caulobacterales; family Caulobacteraceae; genus Caulobacter; species Caulobacter sp. GW821-FHT11E11. Next base: position 606,608 of record NZ_JBXARO010000001.1, on the reverse strand, counting down.
GCCCGCTGAAGGGCCTGGGTCGTTTCGAGGAACTGCGCGGCGCAGCGGCCAGCATGCCGCCGGCCGACGCGGGCATCCTGGCCACGGCCAAGTCGATGTTCGAATGGCGCCGCCGCCACCGCTGGTGCGCGGCCTGCGGCCAGAAGACCGAGGTGTCGGACGGCGGCTGGAAGCGCATCTGCCCGTCCTGCGACGCCGAGCACTTCCCGCGCACCGATCCGGTGGTGATCATGCTGGCCGTGCACGAGGGCAAGTGCCTGCTGGGCCGCCAGGCCGCCTGGCCCGCCGGCATGTTCTCGGCCCTGGCCGGTTTCCTCGAGCCCGGCGAGACCATCGAGGAGGCCTGCGCCCGCGAGCTGAAGGAAGAGGCCGGCCTGACCGCCACGGCGGTGCGCTACCACTCCAGCCAGCCCTGGCCGTGGCCCTCGTCGCTGATGATGGGGCTGATGGCGGATGTCGACAGCGCCGACGCCGCGCCGGACCAGACCGAGCTGGAAGAGGTGCGCTGGTTCTCGAAGGAAGAGGCCGCGCAGCTGATCAAGGGCGAGCTGGAGGGGCTGTTCGCCCCGCCGCCGCTGGCGATCGCGCACCAGCTGATCAAGAGCTGGGCGGAGGAGGCGTAAGCCTCCTCCTCGCCGCCGGCTTACCGGAACGGCGGCTCGTCGAACGCCCGGAGCTTGCGCGAGTGCAGGTTCGGGCCTTCGGCGTGCAGCAGCTTGCAGGCCATGATGCCGATCTGCAGGTGCTGGCTGATCGCCCGCTCGTAGAACGCATTCGCCTGGCCGGGCAGCTTGATCTCGCCGTGCAGCGGCTTGTCCGACACGCACAGCAGTGTCCCGTACGGCACCCGGAAGCGATAGCCTTGGGCCGAGATGGTCGCCGACTCCATGTCGATGGCCACGGCCCGGCTCTGGTTGAAGCGCAGGGCCGAGAGGCTGTGGCGCAGTTCCCAGTTGCGGTCGTCGGTGGTGACGACGGTGCCGGTGCGCAGGCGCTTCTTCAGCTGGTCGCCGCTGTCGCCGCTGATCGCCTTGGCGGCGTCGTAGAGGGCGCGCTGGACCTCGGCGATCGACGGCACCGGGATCTCCGGCGGCAGCACGGCGTCCAGCACGTGGTCGTCACGCAGATAGGCGTGGGCCAGGACGTAGTCGCCGATGGTCTGGGTGTCGCGCAGGCCGCCGCAGTGGCCGATCATCAGCCAGGCCTGGGGCCGCAGCACGGCCAGGTGGTCGCAGATCGTCTTGGCGTTGGACGGGCCGACGCCGATGTTCAGCAGGGTCACGCCCGAGCCGCCCGGCGCCATCAGGTGGTAGGCCGGCATCTGGTGCTTGCGCCAGGTCGACTCCGCCACCGCCAGCTCCGGATTGGCCGTGTTGGCGGTGATGGTCAGGCCGCCCGCGCAGGACAGGGCCGTATAGGGGCTGTCGGGCTTTTGCAGCTGCTCGATGCTCCAGCGCACGAACTCGTCGACATAGCGGTTGTAGTTCGTGAACAGGATGAACTGCTGCACGTCCTCGGCCGGCGTGCCGGTGTAGTGCTTCAGGCGCGCCAGCGAGAAGTCGGTGCGCAGGCCGTCGAACAGCGACAGCGGGCGGGTGTCCTCCAGCGCCGGATCCCAGACGCCGTCGGCGATCTCGTCGCCGATGAAGGCCAGGTCCGTGGTCGGGAAGAAACGGGCGATATCCTCGCTGCGCACGTCGGCCTGGTTCAGGTCGATGGTGGCGTCCAGCACGTAGGGGTACGGGATCTCCTGGCGCGAGCTGTCGACCTCGATCTCGACCTCGAAGTCGTCCATCAGCAGGGTCAGCTGCTCGACCAGATAGTCCTTGAACTGGGCCGGCTTGGTCACGGTCGTCGAATAGACGCCGGGGCGGCTGACGCGGGCGTACGAACGGGCCAGCTTGGGCGGCAGGGCCTCGGGATCGTAGGTCAGGCGCAGCTCGGGATAGGCGAACGTACCGTCGAACCGCGCTTGCGGGTCGGGCCGGGTTCCGTTTTCGAGATAGGCGCGCAGGGCGGTCCGCAGGGCGTGGACGGCGCGTTCGTATTCGTCATTCAGCCGTTCAACGACGGCGATTGCTTTTTCTTGGTTTGACATGGGTCCTTATAGCGATGTTTCGCGACATTGGCGAGACGGCGAGCCCGCCCGTGAGAATGATTTATTACTTAGCCAAGATGAGGAAGCCGCGCGGGCATCCGTCTACAGGATGAGCCCGTATCTTCGGCTGTGCGCGGCGGAAGCCAGGTTTGACCACCTCAAGGGCATGGACGAACCCGCGTCGGTCGGCCACAAGGGCTGAAATGCTCAAGGAAGGAGCGAATGGCGGCGCGGGCGTTCTCGTGCGTCGTTCCTTCCGGAACCAGAACACACGCCGTCGACGCCCAGTAGAGGCGCCAGGGGGACTGAATGAACAAACGCTTCGCCTTCATGATCGTCGGGGCCATGGTCCTGGGCGTCGTCACCGGCTGGGCCTGCAACCAGTACCTGGACCCGACGCAGGCCGCCGAGGCCTCCAAGTGGTTCAAGCTGGGCACCGACCTCTTCCTGCGCCTGATCAAGATGATCATCGCGCCGCTGGTCCTGACCACGCTGATCGCCGGCATCGCCCACATGGAAGACGCCGCCTCGGTCGGCCGGATCGGCGTCAAGACCATGGGCTGGTTCATCAGCGCCTCGGCCGTGTCGCTGCTGCTGGGCCTGCTGATGGTCCACCTGCTGCAGCCCGGCGCAGGCCTGGTGCTGCACGACGCGGCCTCGACGGTCGCGCCGCCGGCGGCCTCGACCGAAGGCTTCACCCTTCAGACCTTCATCACCCACCTGGTGCCGACCTCGATCTTCGACGCCCTGGCCAAGAACGAGATCCTGCAGATCGTGGTGTTCAGCCTGTTCGTCGGCACGGCCGTGGCCTCGCTGGACAACAAGGCTCCGCACATCATGGAGCTGGCCGAGCAGGGCGCCCAGATCATGCTGAAGGTCACCGGCTTCGTGATGAAGCTGGCCCCGCTGGCGATCTTCTGCGCCCTGGCCTCGTCGATCGCCACCCAAGGCATCTCGATGCTGGTGGTCTACGGCAAGTTCGTGCTGGGCTTCTACGCCACCATGGGCGTGCTGTGGGCGCTGCTGTTCGTCGCCGCCTTCCTGGTGATCGGCAAGCGCGTCTTCCCGCTGTTCGGCGTGATCCGCGACCCGGCCCTGCTGGCCTTCTCGACCGCTTCGTCGGAAGCCGCCTATCCGCGCATCCTGGACGGCCTGCCCAAGATCGGCGTGCGCCGCCGCATCGTCTCGTTCGTGCTGCCGCTGGGCTACTCGTTCAATCTCGACGGCTCGATGCTGTACTGCACGTTCGCCACCATGTTCATCCTGCAGGCGCACGGCGTGCACCTGTCGATCCAGCAGCAGATCTTCATGCTGGCCCTGCTGATGGTGACCTCCAAGGGCATCGCCGGCATCCCGCGCGCCTCGCTGGTGGTGATCATGGCCACCCTCACCCACTTCGGCATGCCCGACGCCTGGATCGCCCTGGTCCTGGGCGTCGACCACCTGCTGGACATGGGCCGCAGCGCCACCAACGTCGTCGGCAACAGCGTCGCCGCCGCCGTGGTCGCCAAGTGGGAGGGCGAGCTGGACGACATCGTCCCCGACGAGGCCGAGCCGGCCAAGGCCTAAACCCTTTAGCCGCAAGGCTTTGACGAGAGCCCGCCTCCCCCTCGGAGGCGGGCTTTTTCGTGTACAGTTTCAAATGTACAGTAAAAACTTGACTTCGCCCCTCGGAGGCCCAATCTCTTGATCCGAGGGACCTTTTAGGACGACCACGCCATGAGCAAGCTCACCCACGTCACGCGCGCCGCGCTGATCGGGCTGGCTATCGCCGCCGGCCTGGGCGCGACGGCCGCTTCGGCGGCTCAAGGCGACGCCCCGACCAAGGCGACCAAGCCCGCCCGCCAGTGCTTCTACCTGTCCGACTGGCGCGGCTGGAGCGCCCCGGACAAGAACACCCTGTATCTGAAGGTCCGCAACCGCGAGGTCTATCGCGTCGACCTGTCGTACGGCTCCAACCAGCTGACCTGGCCGGGCAACCACCTGGTCTCGGTGGTGCGCGGCACCGACAGCATCTGCAACCCGCTGGACCTGGATTTGCGGGTGTCGGACGGCACGGGCTTCTCCATCCCGATCCGCGCCAAGTCCATCACCAAGCTGACGCCGGAACAGATCCAGGCGATCCCCAAGAAGGACCGGCCCTAGGCCTGACCAACGGCCGTCTCCGTCAGGAGGCGGCCGCGTTCAGCAAAGCCACGATCATGGCGTTGGCGGGCGTCTCGATGCCGTGCGCCGCGCCCTTGCGCACGATGACGCCGTTGCGGGCGTCCAGCTCCATCGGCCGGCCGGCGGCGCGATCGGCGTGCAGCGAGTTCATCGAGTCCGCCGCCTGGCCGCGATAGCCGGCGATCACCGCGTCCGGCAGGTCGTCGGACAGATCCGCGCCCTCGGCCCGGCCCACCAACACGCACTCGCGCACCAGGCTCCGCATCACCGCAGCGGCGCCCTCGTCATGGGCGACGACAGCCGTCTTCAGGACCAGCGCATTGACCGCCCCGGCGCAGTTCAGCGCCAGCTTCTTCCAGGCCTCGGTGACGAAGTCGTCGACTGCGTCGAGCTGGATCGGCGTATGGGCGAACAGGGCCGCGAAGCCCTCGCCGGCCGCGCCCGCCGGGACCTTGATCCAGCCATTGCGCCGCTGCAGCACCCGCCCCGGCGCCGAGCGCTCGGCCGGGATGTCGACCACCGCCGGGACCAGGTTCTCGGCCGCGACCTTGCCGGCGAACGGAGCTGTGTGCTCGACGCCGTTGCGCAGGATCGCCACGCGGGTCTGCGGACCGACCAGCGCTGAGAGCCACGCCATCGTGCTGTCGGTGTCGTAGGTCTTGGTCGCGACCAGCACCCAGTCGACGGGCGCGAGCCCCTCCGGCGAGGTCGCCACGCGCGGACTGGCCGTGATCGGCCCCTCGGGCGTCTCGACCGCCAGGCTCTCGAACGGCGTGCGCACACAGACCGTCACCGCATGCGCTGGATTCTGCGCCAGCCACGCCGCCACCGTGCCGCCCACGGCCCCCGGGCCGATCACCGCGATGCTGGTCATGCTGAAGCTCCGTTCGACGCAAACCTCCTGATAGGTCGCGATCACGACGGGGTCACGAACTTCCATACGCCCAGAACGACGAAGGGCGGGACCTCACGGCCCCGCCCCTCACCACGCCCCTCGTAAAAGGCTTATTCCGCCGGCGTCAGGTCCGAGCGCTTCTTCATCATCTCGTCGAAGCTGCCCCACACGCCCTCGGCGCCGTGCCATTGGCCCTTGGTCGCGGCCTTCGAATACTCGGTCGCCCGGGCTTCGAAGAAGTTGGCGTGCTCGACGCCCGACAGCAGCGACTGCAGCCAGGGCAGCGGGTTTTCCTTCACGCCGTACACTTCCGGCAGGTGCAGCTGGCGCAGGCGCCAGTCGGCGATGAAGCGGATGTACTGCTTGATGTCGTCGGGCGTCATGCCCTGGATCTCGCCGGCCTCGAAGGCCAGGTCGATGAAGTTGTCTTCCATGCCGACCACGGTCTTGCAGCAGTCGACGATGTCGGCGGCCACGGCCGGCGTGACGCACTGCGTCTCGGCGTTGAACGCGTGGTACAGCTTGATGATGCCTTCGCAGTGCAGGCTCTCGTCGCGGATCGACCACGAGACGATCTGGCCCATGCCCTTCATCTTGTTGAAGCGCGGGAAGTTCATCAGCATCGCGAACGAGGCGAACAGCTGCAGGCCTTCGGTGAAGCCGCCGAACATGGCCAGGGTGCGGGCGATGTCGGCATTGGTCTCGACGCCGAACTTCTGCATGAAGTCGTGCTTGTCGCGCATGGCCTGGTATTCCATGAACGCGCCGAACTCGCTTTCCGGCATGCCGATGGTCTCAAGCAGCAGCGCGTAGGCCGCGATATGGATGGTCTCCATATTGGCGAACGACGACAGCATCATCTTCACTTCGGTCGGTTTGAACACCCGGCCGTAGCGCTCCATGTAGTTGTCGGCGACCTCGATGTCCGACTGCGTGAAGAAGCGGAAGATCTGCGTCAGCAGGTTCCGTTCCTTGTCGTTCAGCTTGACGGCCCAGTCCTTGAGGTCCTCGCCCAGCGGCACCTCTTCCGGCATCCAGTGGACCTGCTGCTGCTTCTTCCAGAAGTCGTAGGCCCACGGATAGCGGAACGGCTTGTAGGCGCCGGAAGGGGTCAGGAGGCCGGGCAGGATGAGCGAGGAAGCGGACATGGCGAACCCTGGGCGCGAGAATCGTGGAGGAGCGATATGGTGCTCTTACCCTACCAAAGCCCTCCCGTTCATCTAGTGGTTCTGATGTCGCAGCCACACAAGATGTTGTGAGCGGCGTGTGGATAAGTCGGAGAGCTTGACCATGTCGACCTATCGGATTTTCAGCGCCCTGGGCTCGGGCGGCGTGCCCGTCGAGGCCGCTATGTCCTTGATCGGCCTGCCCTACGAGATCGTCGAGGCCCCCACCTGGGAAGGCGAAGCCGAGCAGGCCAAGGTCGCCACGGTCAACCCGCTGAAGCAGATTCCGGCCCTGGTCACGCCCGACGGCGAGACCATCACCGAGAGCGCCGCGATCCTGATCTGGCTGGCCGACCGCTACCCCGAGGCGAAGCTCGGCCCGACGATCGACGACCCGCGCCGCGCCCAGTTCCTGCGCTGGATGACCTTCATCCCGGCCTCGATCTATTCGCTGTTCTGGGTGCGGGATGACCCGTCACGCCTGGGCGGACCGGATCCCGAGGTCGGCGCGCGGATCAAGGCCGCGACGGCCGAGCGGATCCTCGACTGCTGGGCGATGATGGAGAGCCAGCTGACGCCGGGGCGGTACCTGCTGGGCGACGAGCTGACGGTGCTGGACCTCTACGTCACGGTGGTGAGCCGCTGGGGGCCGCGCCGGGTGCGATTCTACGAGGCGGCGCCGAGGATGGCGGAGGTGGTGCGCCGGGTAGACGCCGATCCGAGGCTGGCGGAATTCTGGCCGAAGCGGTTCCCGTTCTTCGAAGGCTGGGAGCGGCTGGGGCAGCAGGCCTAGGCGCTGTGCGTCCTTCGAGGCGCGCTCCTGAGCGCGCCTCGAAGGACGCACAGCGCTAAAGCTTCGCAAACCAACCCTGGGTTATGCTCGCGCATCTGCTCGGGAGGGTCCCATGGAATTCATGCTGACGATCCTGGTCATCGTGACCCTGTGCATGCTGCGTCCCGTCTATGCCGAGTTCAAGTCCGGCGAGTACGCCGTGGGCAAAACCGTCGGCGTCGTGGTCCTGCTGGGCGGCTACTGCGCCCTGGCCTGGGTCGGTTCAATGGCCTGGAGCAACACCCTGCCGCCTGACCTGGCCGAAGGCCCGATGGCCGTGATCGCCGGCTTTTGCGGCTTCCTGATCTTCCCGGCCCTGTTCGTCGTCCCTTGCTTCCTGGCGATGATCCTGGCTCAGGTTCTGACCGGCGCGTGGTGGCTGATGCGGGGACGGCCGACGACCTGAGGCGGGTGTTTTATTGCGCCGGAGCGAGCCCTGCGCCGCCTCGCCGCATCATTCTTCCCCGGCCCACCCTTTACGCAGCCCAGCTTCGCCGCTAGAAGCACCCTCGATGCAATTCGCCGCGACCCCAATTATTACCCGCAAAACGACCCGCTTCGGTGGGGCGGCGGGTATGCGCGCGATCTAAGCGGCATCCTCGAACCAGCCCCGCCGAATGGCGCGGGGCGGCTCTCCTTCACGAGATCTAACAGCTCCCCGCGCTCCTAAACACCAGGAGTACGCACCGCTATGAGCTTCAAGTTTTCCCGATCCAATCCGCCGCGCGTCGGCGTCGTCGGCGCCACCGGCCTGGTCGGCGGCATGATGCGTGAGCTGCTGGCCGAGCGGGACTTCCCGCTGGCCCAGCTTCGCCTGTTCGCTTCGGCCCGCTCGGCCGGCACCAAGGTCGACTTCAAGGGCGCCGAAGTGGTCGTCGAGGACGCCTCGACCGCCGACTTCGCCGGCCTGGACATCGTGTTCTTCTCGGCCGGCGGCGACACCTCGCGCGTGCTGGCGCCCAAGGCCGCCGCGGCCGGGGCCGTGGTGATCGACAACAGCTCGGCCTGGCGCTCGGACCCGGACGTGCCGCTGGTGGTGGCCGAGGTCAATCCGCACGCGCTGAACAACATCCCCAAGGGCATCGTCGCCAACCCCAACTGCACCACCATGGCCGCCATGCCGGTGCTCAAGCCCCTGCACGAGAAGGCGGGCCTGAAGCGCCTGACCGTCAGCACCTATCAGGCCGCGTCGGGCGGCGGGGTCGAGGGCATCCAGGTGCTGTCCGAGCAGCTGCGGGCCGGCGCCGAGGGTGACCTGGACGGCCTGGCCGCCTCGCCGAACGCCGCGCCGCTGCCCGAGCCGCGCAAGTGGGCCGTGCCGCTGGCCTACAACGTCGTGCCGCTGAACTACGTGCTGGGCGAGGACGGCTACACCGAAGAAGAGCTAAAGCTGCGCGACGAGAGCCGCAAGATCCTCGAGATCCCCGGCCTGCCTGTCAGCGGCACCTGCGTGCGCGTGCCGGTCTTCACCGGCCACTCGCTATCGATCAACGCCGAGTTCGAGCGTCCGCTGTCAGTGGCTGAAGCAACCGAGCTGCTGGGCGCCGCGCCGGGCGTGGTGGTCGAGGCCGTGCCGAACCCGCTGGCCGCCACCGGCCAGGACCCGGTGTTCGTCGGCCGCATCCGTCCGGACCCGACCGTCGCGCACGGCCTGGCCCTGTTCGTGGTCGGCGACAACCTGCGCAAGGGCGCGGCGCTGAACGCGGTGCAGATCGCCGAAGTGATGCTGGACGCCTAAGGCTCAAGGGGCGAGCGGCTAGACCGCTCGCCCCATCGGCCAGTGCACATCGACCTCCGCCGCCAGGAAGTCGATGAACGCCCGCACCCGCGCCGGTAGCGGGCCCGCATGCCCGACATAGACGGCGCTGACCGTCTCCAGCTCGCCGGAATTGAACTCGTCCAACACCGGGACCAGCCGGCCGGCCCGGATGTGGTCGATGATGTGGAAGATGCCCAGCTTGGTGATCCCCTGCCCGGCCAGGGCCAGGTGCGTGGCGCTCTCGCCGTCGCCGACCAGAGCGCTGCCTTGGGCGGGGTAGCTGACCCGCTCGCCACCGATCACGAACGGCCATTCATCGGACTGGCGCGAGAAGTTGAAGGTGATCAGGTCGTGGTCGGCCAACTCATCCGGATGCTTCGGCGTCCCTCGTCGCGCCAGATAGTCGGGCGAGGCGACCAGGACTGTGCGGCTGTCGCCCAGCTTCCTGGCCACAAGTTGCGAAGGCCGCATCGGCCCCACCCGGATCGCCAATTCAGCGCGTTCGTCCAAGAGATCGATCACCTGGTCGGTCAAGGTGACGTCGACTTGCACCTGCGGGTTCAGGGCCACGAACTTCGGGACCAGGGGCAGCAGGTGATGCAGACCGAACGGCACGTTGGAATTGATCCGCAGCCGGCCGCGCGGCACGGCGCAGGCGGCGACCGAACGCTCGGCCTCGTCCAGATCGGCCAGCACCCGCAGAGAGCGCTCGTGGAAGATCAGGCCCTCGGCCGTTAGCTGCAGCTTGCGCGTCGAGCGCATCACCAGGCGCGAGCCCAGCCGCGCCTCCAGCCGCGCCACGAGCTTGCTGACCGCCGAAGGAGTCATCGCCATCGCCTTGGCGGCGGCGGTGAAGCCGCCCTCTTCGACGACGCGGGCGAAGACTTCCATCTCGCCCGACCGGTTGATGTCCGAGCGCGCCATCATGCCCTCAAGTCACAAGTGAAGTTCCTGACCGCAATCTAATTCATCGAACAGAAAGGCGCCATCTGATGGTCCGCACCAAACCGGAGCCGGCCGCCATGCCCCTCGCCCTCTATGCCCTGACCGTCGGCGCCTTCGGCATCGGCGTCACCGAATTCATCATCATGGGCCTGCTGGTGCAGGTCTCCGCCGATCTCGGCGTCTCGATCCCAACCGCCGGCCTGCTGATCACCGGCTACGCCCTGGGCGTCTTCGTCGGCGCGCCCGTCCTGACCCTGGCCACCCGCCGCCTGCCCCGTAAGACCACCCTGCTGGTGCTGATGGCGATCTTCACCCTGGGCAACATCCTGGCCGCCATCGCCCCGACCTACGGGATCCTGATGGGCGCGCGCCTGGTGACCGCCCTGGCGCACGGGACCTTCTTCGGCGTCGGCTCGCTGGTCGCCGTCTCGCTGGTCCCGCCCGAGCGCAAGGCCTCGGCCATCGCCATCATGTTCACCGGCCTGACCATCGCCACCCTGCTGGGCGTGCCGTTCGGCGCGTGGCTGGGCCTGGCCTTCGGCTGGCGGATGGCCTTCTGGGCCGTGGCCGGCGTCGGCGCCGTGGCGCTGATCGTGCTGGCCGCCGTGGTGCCCAGCGTCCAGGAGAAGGTCGAACCCGCGCCGCTGCGCGAGGAGTTCGCCGTCCTGGCCCGTCCGCAGGTGCAGCTGGGCCTGGCCATGACCGTCCTCGGTTTCGGCGGCGTGTTCGCGGTCTTCACCTACATCCAGCCGATCCTGATGGAGCTGGCCGGGTTCTCGAAGGAGGCCGTGTCGCCGATCCTGCTGGTGTTCGGCGCGGGCCTGGTGGCCGGCAACCTGGTCGGCGGTCGCTGGGCCGACAAGGGGCTGAACGCGGCCCTGGTCGGCACCCTGATCGCGCTGACCGTCGTGATGGGCGGCTCGGCCCTGGCCTTCCATAGCCAGGTCGGCGCGGTGATCGCCGCCTTCCTGCTGGGCGCGGCCGCCTTCGCCACCGTCGCGCCGCTGCAGATGCGGGTCCTCTCGCAAGCCGGCGGCGCCGGTCAGGGCCTGGCGTCGAGCCTGAACATCGCCGCCTTCAACCTCGGCAACGCCTTCGGCGCCTGGCTGGGCGGGACGGTGATCGCCCACGGCCCGGGCCTGTCGGCCGTGCCCCTGATCGCCGCCGCCGTGCCGCTGTCGGCGCTGGCCCTGGCCTTCTTCAGCCTGTCCCTCGAGCGCCGCACGCCGGCGCTGGCTTAGGAGAAACTCCGATGGAATATCGCACGCTGGGCCGTTCAGGCCTGAAGGTCCCCGCCTTGTCGTTTGGCGCCGGCACGTTCGGCGGCCAGGGCCCGCTGTTCTCGGCCTGGGGCGATACCGACGTCGCCGGCGCCCGCCGCATCGTCGACATCGCGCTCGACGCCGGCATGACCCTGTTCGACAGCGCCGACGTCTATTCGAACGGCGCGTCCGAGGAGATCCTGGGCGCCGCCCTGGACGGCCGCCGCGACCAGGCGCTGATCTCGACCAAGCTGGGCCTCAACGGCGGCGCTTCGCGCAAGGCCCTCATCCCGGGCGTCGAGGCCGCGCTGAAGCGCCTGAAGACCGACCGCATCGACCTGCTGCAGCTGCACGCCTTCGACGGCACGACGCCGGTCGAGGAGACGCTGTCGGCGCTGGACGACCTGGTCCGGACGGGGAAGGTCCTGTACGTCGGCGCCTCCAACTTCTCCGGCTGGGAGCTGATGAAATCCCTGGCCGCCGCCGATCGTGACGGCCGGCCGCGCTATGTCGCCCACCAGGCCTACTACTCGCTGGTCGGCCGCGACTACGAGTGGGAGCTGATGCCGCTGGCCGCCGACCAGGGCGTCGGGGCCATGGTCTGGAGCCCGCTGGGCTGGGGACGCCTGACCGGCAAGATCCGCCGCGGCCAGCCGCTGCCGGAAACCAGCCGCCTGCACGACACCGCCGACGCCGGTCCGCCGGTCGACGACGAGCGCCTCTACCGCGTGGTCGACGCCCTGGACGCCATCGCCGCCGAGACCGAGAAGACCGTGCCGCAGGTGGCCATCAACTGGCTGCTGCAGCGCCCCACGGTGTCCAGCGTGATCATCGGCGCCCGCACGGAAGAGCAGCTGCGTCAGAACCTGGGCGCGGTCGGCTGGAACCTGACTCCCGAGCAAGTCGCGCGCCTGGACGCGGCCAGCGCCGTGACGCCGGCCTATCCCTACTACCCGTACTGGCGCGAGGGCGGCTTCAAGACGCTCAATCCGCCGCTGGTTTAGTCTCGCCCCAGCACCTTACGCAGGAAGGCGGTCATCTCGGCCTCGCGGCGGGCGTCGGGCTTGTCCTCGAGCACGCCACGGCGACCTTGCGGGATGTGCTCGGCGGGGTCGCCATTGGCGTGGAAGACATAGTGCTCGAAGAAGGCCCGCCAGGCGTTGCGCCGCTTGGCGGGCAGCCGGCGCACGTTGCGCAGGGCGTGGACGAAGGCGTCGAACGGTTGGCCGCCCGGCATGTCCGCCGGCTCCCACCAGTAGTTGACCAGCATGTTCAGCGGCCCGGTGGCCTGGACGTGGTGCCACCACAGGGTCGGGATGTAGATCGCGTCGCCAGGCTCGAGGTCGGCGACCAGGGCGGCCTCCAGCGCCTCGGCGAACTTGGGGAAGCGCTCCAGGTCCGGGTTGTCCAGCGCGACCATGCTGACCGGCCGCCCGGCGGGCGTGAAGTCCAGCGGACCGATATAGAGGTTGCCGACCTGGTCGGGCGGAAACAGCGTGAAGCGTCGCCGGCCGCCCACCACCACGGCGATGTTGTCGGACATGTCGTGGTGGGTCTGGATGATCGAGGCGTTGCCCAGCCACAGGCGCGGCTGGATCTTGTCGTCCAGCAGATCGAGCGCGTTGTCCCGCTCGAAGCCCGGCAGCACCGGCCCGATCGGGGTCGAGCCTACATAGATGGCCGGTGGCTCGGGATGGTCGGCCAGCCGCAGCAGCTCGTCCAGCGCCTTGCCCAGCGGGGCCGAGCGGCGGTCGAAGTTCATGCCCCGACCGCTGTCGTCATAGAAGAACCGCCCGCCGATCGCCGGCGCGCCCAGCATGGCCTCGACCACGGCGCCCTTGTCGAAGCGCTTGAGATAGTCGGCCAGGGCCTGGGGCGAGGTCCGCGCGGCCTGCACCGCCGGCCAGTCGCGGGCGATCCCGCGCAGCACCGTGGGCTGATAGAGGGGCGTCAGGTCGCGGGCGAAGGTCTCGGCGTCGACCTCGAAGATTTCGGACGGCCGACCGGGCGGAGACATCAGGGGACGCGACTTTTCGACAGGGTGAGCAGCGGCACGCTAGGGTCAGAAATCGGTGAAGGCGTTACCGAACGTTGCAGTCGCGCAAAGAACCGCCGATCCGCCTCGCCAACGTCCCGGAAACTGCTAAGCAGCGCGCATGCTGACCGATCCGTTCTTCTATGCGGTGGCGATCCCCGCCGTGATCCTGTTGGGCCTGGCCAAGGGCGGGTTCGCCGGCATCGGGGTGGTGGCCGTGCCGCTGATGGCCCTGGCGGTGTCGCCGGTCATGGCCGCCTCGATCACCCTGCCGATCCTGCTGGTCCAGGACGTGGTCAGCGTCTGGGCGTTCCGGAAGAGCTGGGACAAGGGCCTGCTGATCCTGATGCTGCCGGCCGCAGCCGTCGGCATCTTCCTGGGCTGGGCGCTGGCCGCCTTCGTCAAGGAGGCCGCCGTCGAGCTGGCCGTGGGCGCGATCTCGGTGGTGTTCGCCCTGCAGCGCCTGTGGGCCGAGCGCGCGGTCAAGGCCGCCGCCCAGGTAGAGGCCGGGCCCGCAAGGCCGTGGCTGGGCGCCCTGTGCGGCGCGGCGGCCGGCTTCACCAGCCAGATCGCCCACGCCGGCGGCCCGCCCTTCCAGATCTACGTCCTGCCCCGCCGCCTGGCGCGCGACACCTTCATCGGCACCAGCGCCATCTTCTTCGCCGTCGTGAACTGGATGAAGGTCCCGGCCTATGTCGCCCTGGGCCAGTTCACCCCCAAGGTGCTGGCCACCGCCGGGGTGCTGCTGCCCCTGGCCATCGCCTCCACCTGGGCCGGCGTCTGGCTGGTGCGCCGCGTGCCCGCCGAGGGCTTCTACAAGGTCATCTACGTCCTGCTGGTCGCCGTCGGCGGCAAGCTGGCCTTCGATGGCGCGCGCGGCCTGTTTTTTTGAACGCTTTTCTGGCCGATCGTGTCGCCGAAGCCCTTTCCCCGCCACGATGATCAACGCTTATATGTCACGGAACCGTCCTAGGGTTCGGACGTAGTTGCCATACGAATGGGCGGGCTATGACTGCGAGCACCAACACCGACATGGCCGTCACGACGGCTCCCGTTACGACGCACTATCCCACGCCGGCCGCCAAGTGCGCCGACCTGATGGTGCACCTGGCCGGCCTGGCCTTCGCCCTCCTGGGCGGCGGCATCCTGCTGGGCCTGGCCTTCGGCATGGGCGATCTCAAGCAGGTCGCCGCGGTCAGCGTCTACACCGTGGGCCTGATCCTGATGCTGTCGCTGTCTACCGCCTACAACTTCGCCAAGGCCCGCTGGCGGCCGCTGCTGCGCCGCTTCGACCATGCCGGCATCTTCGTGATGATCGCCGCCTCGTACACGCCCTTCACCACCCAGAACCTGCATGGCTGGTGGGCCATCGGCATGACCTCGGCGGTCTGGACCGTCGCCGTCGTCGGCGTGGCGGCCAAGCTGTTCCTGCCTGGCCTGGACAAGCGTTTCTGGGTCGGCCTGTACCTGGCCCTGGGCTGGCTGGTCCTCGTGGCCATCAAGCCGATGATCGAAGGCCTGTCCTGGGTGGCCCTGCTGCTGCTGGCCATCGGCGGCCTGGTCTATTCCACCGGAACCATCTTCTACCTGATGCGTCGCCTGAAGTTCCGCCGCGCCATCTGGCACGGCCACGTGATCGGCGGCGCCGGCCTGCACTATGCGGCCGTCCTGGTGGGCGTGGTGCTGGCCAGCACGCACTAGAGGACCGCCTTGGACAAAGACCCGAACGGCAAGATCAGCCTCCAGGGCTTCTTCAAGGATTGGAAGGCCGCCGATCCGCTGCGGGGCAAGCGCCTGCCCGCCCCGCCGTCCGACCGCCATGTCGAGGCCGCCGGCTTTCCGGGCGTGCGCCTCTCGGTCGACCAGGCCGATGACGCCCTCAAGAGCGCCGCCGACCGCCTGGCGCCGCTGCGTTCGCTGATCGGCCGCGACGAGTTCAACATCCTGGCCCTGTCGGGCGGCGCGGCCGGCGGCGCCTATGGCGCGGGCGTGCTGACGGGCCTGTCCAAGAGCGGCCGCCGTCCCGACTTCGCCATCGTCACCGGGGTCAGCACCGGGGCCCTGATCGCCCCGCTGGCCTTCCTGGGCGCGGCCTGGGACGAGCGCCTGACCGACGCCTATGTCGGCGGCCACGCCACCGAGCTGCTCAGCCTGCGCCGCCTGGCCCCGGCGCTGGGCCCCAGCATCTTCAAGGGCGAGAGCCTGGACGCCCTGGTCGAGACCTTCGTCGACCAGGAGATGGTCGAGGCCGTCGCCGTCGAGCATGCCAAGGGCCGGCGTCTGCTGATCGCCACCACCAACCTGGACAGCCAGCGGGCCGTGGTCTGGGACATGGGCGAGATCGCCACCCACGGCGGCGACAACGCCCTGAAGCTGTTCCGCAACCTGCTGGTCGCCTCGTCCTCGGTGCCGGGCATCTTCCCGCCCAAGCTGATCGAGGTCGAGGTCGATGGTCACGTCTATCAGGAGATGCATGTCGACGGCGGGGTCGCCGCGCCGCTGTTCCTGATGCCCGACGCCCTGCTGCACTGGCGCAACCTCGGCCCCCGCTTCCGGCGCGGCCGGGTGCACGTGATCGTCAATACGGTGTTGGATCCCTCGACCCAGTCAACGCCGCCGGGTGTGGCCTCGATCATGAGCCGCAGCTTCGACACCATGCTGCGGTTCTCTTACCGCCAGGCGCTGAGTCTGGCCGCCGGCTTCTGCTCGCGCCACAACCTGCCGCTCAGCGTGGCCTCGATCCCCAACAGCTTCGAGGGCTTCAACCTCCTGAAGTTCGAGACCGACCTGATGCGCGGCATCTACGACGCCGGTCACCAGCTGGCGCTGGACGGCGGGGTCTGGACCAACGCCGTCGAGGAGCAAAGCCTGTGGCGCGGCCTGTTCCGCAAGCAAGCGCCTCCGATCTCAGCCGGCGCCGGCGTCATCATCCGCGACGAACCCGGCCCGGTCGGCATCGAGGCGCCGCTGGAGCCTTAGGGGCGAGGTCGCTCTTGGGTGGAAATTCGACGTTTGTTCTGGCAAACTTCCGCCGTTGGGAGATGTCGAGATGGACGGTTGGTATGACGGCTTCGGGCTCTACCACGGCCGCAACGACTCCCGGTTTATCGTGCCGAAGCGCATCCCCATGATGGGGTGGACGATCAATGTGTCGCATCCCTTCGCGCCTGTGTTCTTGGTTGCACTAGGCGTCCTGTGCGGCGTGGCGATAGTGGCGCAGGCGCTCGCTTAGGTCTGGCAAGGGTCGAAAGCCGACGTCCCAAACATCGTTCAGCCACGGTTCACACGGCCAAGCTCTAAGCTCGCCCAAGCACAGCCTTGGGGAGCCGCCAGATGCGTCGTTTGCCGATACGGAGCCTGGTCGTCGCGGCGGGCGTCACGGTCGCCGCGATCGTCGTCGCCAGCTGCGCGACCATGAGCCAGGAGCAGTGTCTGCAGGGCGACTGGCGCGGGGTCGGCTATGGCGACGGGGCCAGCGGCTATCCGATGAGCCGCATCGAAAACCACGCCAAGGCCTGCGCCAAGAGCGGCGTCACGCCCGACGCCTCGCTCTATGCGCAGGGTCGCACCGAGGGCCTGGTTCGCTACTGCACCGAGATGAGCGGTTTCGCCGTCGGGCGCGACGGCGGTGTCTATTCCAATGTCTGCCCCATACCGGCCGAGAGCGCGTTCCTGGGCGGCTATGCCGATGGCGAGCGGGTCTATCGGGCCACCCAGCGGCTGGAGTCGGCCAGGTCCGACCTCAGCTCGGCCGATAACCGGGCCGACAAGCGCGCGCGTCAGGCCGACGGTGTCGAGGACGAGCTGCGCAATCCCAAGCTCACCGACGAGCAGACCCGCGAGCTGCGCGACCGCCTGCAGCGGCTGCGCCGCGAACGCCGCGAGGCCATCGAGGACGGCCGCCGGGCCGAGGCCGCGATCCGCGACGCCGAGCGCGAGGTCGACGACCTGAAGGCGCAGCTGTCACCGCACTACGGACGCTGGCTCTAGGCGCCGCACGCTCCAACATCCGAAAGGTTCCAGAGCCGGTCCTGAAATTTTCGTGTGTTGTCGCCGGCGACACGCGCGGCAGTATCGCGCCCGGAGAGGGAGCCCATTCATGAACACCGACTTTCGCCAAGGCGATCTGCTGATCCGCACCGGGATCGACCTGCCGCACCTGGGCGTCTTCGCCGGCCAGGTCTATGAGGTCGAGGCGTTCGAGGCGCACCAGTCCGAGGGACTGTTCCTGAAGGGCTGGATCGAAGGCTTTGATCCGCTGAACTTCCGCCCGCATCAGGCGGTGGCGAGCTAGGCCTTCTTCAGCCAGCGCGCGCGCAGCTTGGCCACGTTCGGCGGGTCGCTGCGGAAATCCGACGCCAGGCCCAGGCGGGCGTTGCACGACGGGCAGCGCACCGACTCCTCGTCGGGGATGTCGGTCGGCGGGTCGAAGCGCGTGCCGCACGGCTTGCACTTCCAGTCGCCGACCACGGGCGCCGGAGGCGGCGGCGCGACCGGTTGCGCGGACGGCGTGAAGACCGTGGTGCGGGCCGACGGCTTGACCATGCGTTCGAGCGGCGGCGGACCGCCAGGCGCGGCGACCGCGCTCTTGAGGCTCAGGGTCTTGCGGCGCGGGGGCTCGCTCTCGCTCATGGTCTCGCTAATCTTAAGGGAATGGGGGGCTTGAGAATAGGACCCGGGCTTGCTGCATGAAAGCGGCCGGAAACACAAGCTTTATAGGGCGAAAGCCTTTTACCAGTGCGGTTTCAGGCTGAACGACAGGGCCACCACGTCGTCCTTTTGCGTGGCCAGGCCCATGATGCCTTCCTTGGCCTTGATCTCGCGGTGGATGTAGCCCAGCGAGGCCTGCATGGGGCCACGTCGCCAAGCCACGCCCGCCTGGCTGTCGCCGATCAGCTTGCTGGTGACGTCCTGGGTCAGGCCGCCACGGCTCCAGTCGCCGTTCTGGCCGCGCAGCATGTTGAGGCCCACGGCCCGGCCGCTGGCGGCGGCGAAGATGTACCAGCGCCCGCGGTCGCCATAGGCCTCGCCGCCTTCACGCACGCCCAGGGCCTGGTTCACCCGGTCGCCCATGTTCTTCTTCTTGCCCAGGCGCACGGTGGCGCCGGCCTCGGCCGAGCCGCCGGCTCCGCCATAGCCGATGCCGGCGTGCGGGGTGACGTCGAGGGCGAACCTGCGGCCCTGCAGCGACACCGCCGCCGGCCAGCCGCGCGTGAGGGTCACGTCGACGTCCTGGACGTCGTAGGCGTCGCTGTCAGGGCGAACGAGGGTCAGGGGCGCGACGGCGGCGGTCTTGGCCACACCGGCCATCGAGACGCGCACACTGTCGATCGGGCCGCCGGCCTGGGCCTGGCGGGTGAAGGCGTTCGAGCGCCAGGTCACCGGACCCGCGCCGTCATAGTAGCGGTCGGCGTCGAGGATGCGGGCGTCGCCGGCGATGCTGGCGGCCGGCGAGAGGGCAAAGCCCCCTTCGAGCTCGGCCTCGGGGGCGTCGATCTGGCGGGCCATGAAGCCGGTCGCGCTGCCGGGATCCAGCGGGCGCAGGCTTTCGGGTTTCACCTGGAAGGAAATCGGTGTGGTGGGCTTGTCGGAGGCCGAAGCGGCCTTATCTGACGGCTTGAGCTTGGCGGTCTTGGTGGCCGCGCAGGCCGTCCCCGCATGAGCGGAGACCATGGCCATAAGCATGGCCACGAGACAAAACACGCTACGCTCCCCAGCGCTCCGCATCGCGGATTCCCCAATCCAACACAGGTTCAGCCTACGCGCTTCGTGGGATGTGTCCATCGTGACGAATGCGCACATGGTGAACCCGCCATAAACCTCCGAGGTTCCGCCCGATTTCGGACACAAAGGAGAATTGGAGGCGCGATCGCTGGCGCCCCAATGGGCACAAACGAAAACGGCGGCGCGATCGCTCGCGCCGCCGTCATCAATGTCGTCGTGTCGCCCAGCCTATTGGCAGGCCAGGCACTCGTCGTAGTCGGTCTTTTCCGGCGTATCGAAGCCGCCGATCACTTCGGCCTTCTCGCCGGCGCCGGCATAGGCCGCGCGCTGAACCGACTTGGAGCGCAGGTAGTACAGCGACTTCACGCCGCGCTCCCAGGCCTGCCAGTGCAGCATGTGCAGGTCCCACTTGTCGACGTCGCCGGGCAGGAAGATGTTCACCGACTGGCTCTGGCAGATTTCCGGCGTGCGGTCGGCGGCCAGCTCGACCACCCAGCGCTGGTCCAGTTCGAAGGCGGTCTTGTAGACGTCCTTCTCGTCCTGGCTCAGGAAGTCCAGGTGCTGGACCGAGCCCTCGTGCTCCAGGATCGAACCCCACACCGCGTCGGTGTTCTGGCCCTTCTCGGCGAGCAGGCTCTCCAGATAAGGGTTCTTCACCGCGAACGAGCCCGACAGGGTCTTGTGGGTGTAGATGTTGGCCGGGATCGGCTCGATGCCCGCCGACGTGCCGCCGCAGATGATCGAGATCGAGGCGGTCGGGGCGATGGCCAGCTTGTGCGAGAAGCGCTCGACCGAGCCGCGATCGGCGGCGTCCGGGCACGGGCCCTTCTCTTCACCCAGCGCGATCGAGGCCTTGTCGGCCTCGCGGCGCAGGTGCTTGAACATCCGCATGTTCCAGCTCTTGGCCAGGGCGCTCTCGAACGGCACGTTCTGGCTCTGCAGGAAGCTGTGGAAGCCCATCAGGCCCAGACCCACCGAACGCTCGCGCATGGCGGCGTAGGCGGCGGTCGAGGCCGCATCCGGGGCGCGGTCGATAAAGTCCTGCAGGACGTTGTCGAGGAAGCGCATGACGTCCTCGATGAACGTCGGGTGGTCGCGCCACTCCAGATAGGTCTCGGCGTTGACCGACGACAGGCAGCAGACGGCGGTGCGCTCCTGGCCCAGGTGGTCGGTGCCGGTGTGCAGCATGATCTCGCTGCACAGGTTCGACTGGCGCACCTTCAGGCCCAGCTCGCGCTGGAACGAGGGCATGGCGCGGTTCACCGTGTCGGAGAAGATCAGATAGGGCTCGCCGGTCTGCAGGCGCAGCTCCAGAACCTTCTGCCACAGGGCGCGGGCGTCGACTTCGCGCAGGACCTCGTTGGTCTTGGGCGAGCGCAGGCCGAACTTCGCGCCGTCACGCACCGCGTGCATGAACTCGTCGGTGATCGACAGGCCGTGGTGCAGGTTCAGGGACTTGCGGTTGAAGTCGCCCGACGGCTTGCGGATCTCGAGGAACTCCTCGATTTCCGGGTGGTGGATGTCGAGATAGACGGCGGCCGAGCCGCGACGCAGCGAGCCCTGCGAAATCGCCAGGGTCAGCGAATCCATCACGCGAATGAAGGGAATGATACCCGAGGTCTGGCCCTGGCCCTTGACCTTCTCACCGATGGAGCGGACGCCGCCCCAGTAGGTGCCGATGCCGCCGCCGTTGGCCGCCAGCCAGACGTTCTCGTTCCAGACGCCCAGGATGCCGTCCAGGCTGTCGTTGACGGCATTGAGGAAGCAGCTGATCGGCAGGCCGCGATCCGCGCCGCCGTTCGACAGCACCGGGGTCGCCGGCATGAACCACAGGCGGCTCATGTAGTCGTAGACGCGCTGGGCGTGCTCGGCGTCGTCGGCGAAGGCCGTCGACACGCGGGCGAACATGTCCTGATAGGACTCGCCCGGCAGGAGATAACGATCTTCCAGGGTGGTCTTGCCGAAGTCGGTCAGCAGGGCGTCGCGCGAGCGATCGACCTCGACCTTCTGCACCAGCGCCAGCTGCGGGCGCTTGGCGGGCTTGATGGCCGCCAGTCGGGCCTCGTTTCGGACGCTCGTCTTCGCCGCTTCACTGCCGTTCATGACCAAATCCATTGCTCAATCAGCGTGTTCCGGAGAGAGAAACGCCCCGTCCAGCCGCTATATCTTGTGGCTGAGGAGCCCCCTCAACCCACATATGGGGCCATACTGGTGAATGACTCGTCAACGGCTCCACCCCGAGTTTTTCGTTAACAACCTGTGAACGGCCTGAACTTGCGTAGGTGGGACAAGGGGTTGCCTGGGCGAACTTTTTTCAGCCGCGACAGGACGCCGCAAGTGGCCTCGAGACATCCGCCCCCGGACAACGCCGTTCGTTAACAGGACGACCACAAGGGATAGTGGTCGGCGGTGGATAGCGCCCGCCAGGTCGCCTGCTGGGCGACCACGGCCAAAGCCCCGGAAACCGGGCCTTCCGCTCCAATGTGGGGTCAACGGACCCGGCCGCCAAGCGTCGCCGAGGGTCCGGATGCGAAGATTCGGACCCCCGCGTTCGAACTTGGGGTCGCGACATAGAGAAAGGGCCCGGCGTCGCCGCCGGGCCCTCCCAAGTCTTCAGTCGATTCGATCTTAGAAGTTGATCGAGATCGTCGAACGGCGGTTCAGCGGTTCCTTGACACCATCGCCAGTGGCGACGGCCGGAGCGCTTTCACCCTTCCAGTCGACGGCCAGGGCCGTCGTCGGGACGCCTTGCGACGCCAGGGCGTCGGCGACGGCGCGAGCGCGACGTTCCGAGAGCTTGGCGTTGTACTTCGGCGAGCCCGAGGTGTCGGTGTGACCGACGACCACGATCTTGGTCGCGTGACCGTCGTTCGAGTACTTCGCAGCTTCCGAGACCACCGATTGGGCTTCCGGCGTCAGGACCGATTGGTCGAACGGGAAGTACACGATGAACTCGCGGGCCTCATACTGCGGCGGCGGCGGAGGCGGCGGCGGCGGGGGAGGCGGCGGCGGCGGCGGGGGCGGCGGAGGCGGCGGCGACGCGAACGAGTAGCGGAGACCCACGGTCACCGACTGGTCCTTGTACTGGCCTTCGAACGCGCCCGGCTGCAGCGAGTTCGAACCCAGCGACTGCCAGGTGTGCTCGCCGCCCGTGATGTAGCGGTAGGTGAAGTCGACGTTCAGCTTGTCCGTCGCCTTGATCGAGACGCCGGCCAGAGCTTGCCAAGCGATGGCGAGATCGTCGTCGTCAACGGTCAGGTTCTGGATGGCCGGGTTGGTCGCCGTGATGGCGCCCGGAACGCTGCTGAATTGACCCAGGGTCTTGACGTCCAGGCGGTTGATGCCGACGCCAGCGCCCACGAACGGGTTCAGCCACGAGCCCGGAGCGAAGTCATAAATGACGTTCGCCATCAGGGTCCAGGATTCGATCGAGCCGTCCGGCGAGCCGCAGGTCGGAGCGGCGGCGGTGCGGGTGACGCCCGGGGTGCAGAGGCCGACCGGCAGACGCTGGGCCGGGCCGTGGACGCTCTTCAAGTCGCCGGGGCGATAGCCGCCCTCGACTTCAGCGCGCCAGTTCGGGTTGAACTGGTAGCCGAGGCGAACGAAGCCGGTCCAGTCCTTCTCGGACTTCCAGGCCCAGTGATAGTGAGCGCCGTCCGGAGCGTTTTGATCCGACTCGGTCTTCACGCTCTGGGGCCAGTGATAGCCAAGGTCGACCGCGCCGTACCAGCCGGTCTCTTGGGCCGAAACGCCCGACGCGGCGAACACCGCGGCCAGAGCAGCTCCTGCCAGGAGGTTGAGTTTCATAATTGAAGAGCCCTCTATTGCCCTGCCCAGGCCGGAGACCGACCGAGCACTGTTATACCAAGGCGAACGCCACGGGAAAGTGTCAGCAAAGACACACTCGTCAGGTTTCGCCCCCCTGCCCTTTGCTCAGGAAAGCTACACATGACCGCCCCTCAGAATCAACTTCCGAGCGTGCCCGCCGTCATCCACGGAAGATAAGCGTCTGCTCCGCTGGGTTCGCACGTGAACCGTTTGCACGCAAGGGCTTGCAGCCAGGAAATGGTCAAGCATTCGCAGATCGTCGCCGAAAAACCTCACCTTTTGCAGGCGTTGGTCAGGTCCTCGACCAACCTTGAGCGGATGACGCCCTAATCCAGAGTGGTCCGATAGCGCGCCATGGCCAGGGCCGAGATGGCCAGGACGAACACGCCGAGCGCGGAGAGACTTGGCCACAGCTGGGCGACATCCAGCCCCTTCAGCAGGGCGCCGCGCACCACTCTGAGGAAGTGTGTCACCGGTATCACGCTGCCCAGGCCCTGCGCCCAGTCGGGCATCCCACGGAATGGGAACATGAAGCCCGACAGCAGGATCGACGGGAAGATATAGAAGAACGACATCTGCATCGCCTGCAGCTGGGTCCGGGCCACGGTCGAGATCAGGAAGCCCAGGGCCAGCGAGCCGACGATGAACAGCACGACGCCCAGGCTCAGCGCCGTCCAGCCGCCGGCCATCGGGATGTCGAACAGCGCCCGGGCCAGCATCAGGATCACCGCCGTCTGGACGATGCCGACGACGACATAGGGGGCCAGCTTGCCGATCATCACCTCGATCGGCCGGGCCGGCGTGGCCAACAGGCTCTCCATGGTGCCGCGCTCATATTCCCGCGTGACGCCCAGCGAGGTCATCATCACCAGGGTCATCGACAGGATCACGCCCAGTAGGCCCGGCACGATGTTGTACGAGGTGATGGCCTCGGGATTGTAGCGCCGGTGGATCACCACCGAGAACGGATCGCCGCCCGGCCTGGCGACCGCGCCCACCAGGTCTCGCGTCAGCGCCGTGCGCGGCAGGTTGGACAGCGCCGCGATCGCCCCGCCGGTGGCGGCGGGATCCGAGGCGTCGGCCTCGATCAGGATCTGGGCGTCGTCGCCGCGCACCACCTTGCGGGTAAAGTCGGCGGGAATGGTCAGGGCGAACTGCACCTCGCCCCGCGCCACCGCGTCGTCCAGCTCCTTGGGCGAGGTCGCGGTGCGGACGATCTCGAAATAGCCGCTGTTGACCAGGGCCGAGAGCGTCGAGCGCGCCATCGGCCCCTGGTCCTGCACCAGCACCGCCATCGGCAGGTCGCGCGGGTCGTTGTTGATGGCGTAGCCGAACAGCAGCAGCTGCACGATCGGCATGACCAGGATCATGGCGTAGGTCAGCCGGTCGCGGGTGAGCTGGATGAACTCCTTGATCAGCACCGCCAGGATGCGGGCCCCGGAGAGACCTTTCGCACTCATTGGAAGTTGTCCGAGGACTGGCCCATCAGCCGGATGAAGACGTCCTCCAGGGTCGGCTGGACCTCAGTCCAGACCAGGGGCGGCTTTCTATAGGGCGCGATGGCGGCTTCCAGCGCCGCGCGGTCGGTCCCGCTGACGTGCAGGGCCGCGCCGAACGGGGCGGCCATGATCACGCCGGGTTTGCCGGCCAGCTCGCGGGCCAGGCGGTCGGCCCCCTGCCCTTCCGCGCGGAAGGTGACGAGCTGCGACTGGGCGATGACCTCGTCGGCCGTGCCCCGCGCCATCAGCTTGCCGTAGGCGATATAGGCGATGTCGTGGCAGCGCTCGGCCTCGTCCATGTAGTGGGTCGAGACCATCACGGTCAGGCCCTCGGCCGACAGGGCGTGGATCTCGTCCCAGAACTCACGGCGGGCCTTGGGGTCGACGCCGGCGGTGGGCTCGTCGAGCAGCAGGAGCTTGGGCTCGTGCATGACGCTGGCGGCCAGAGCCAGGCGCTGCTTCCAGCCGCCGGACAACGATCCGGCCAACTGCTTCTTGCGCGCGGTCAGGCCCAGGCGGTCCAGGCTCTCCTTCACCCGCTCGCGGCGGCGATCCAGCTCGTGGACCCGCGCCACGAAGTCGAGGTTCTCCTCGATCGACAGGTCCTCATAGAGCGAGAACTTCTGGGTCATGTAGCCGGTCTGGCGCTTGACGGCCTCGGCGTCCTTGCGGAAGTCCAGGCCCAGCACCCGGCCATCGCCACTGTCGGGGGTCAGCAGGCCGCACAGCATCCGCAGGGTGGTGGTCTTGCCCGAGCCGTTGGGCCCCAGGAAGCCGGTGATGCGACCCTTCTCGACCTGGATCGAAACGTCCTGCACCACGTGGCGCGGACCGAAACTCTTGTTCAGCCCCCGGACATCGACGGCGAGGTCGCTCACCGGCCGTCCTCCAGCGGGACGATGTCGACCGGCTGACCGACCGCCAACGGCGTGCCGGGATCCGGCCGCGCCTCGACCAGGAACACCAGCCGCTGGCGAGCCTCGCGGCTGTAGATCACCGGCGGGGTGAACTCCGAGCGCGGCGAGACATAGTTGATCCGCGCCGTCCGCTCCGCCCCGCAGCCGTCGCACGCAAACCGCACGGCCGCGCTGGCCCGGTACCGCGCCACCTCGGCTTCCGGCACGAAGAACCGCAGGCGCACGCGGTCGTCGGCCAGCAGGGCCACGACCGGCTGGTTGGCGGCGGCCCATTCGCCGGGCTGGTAGAAGACGTCCTGCACCCGGGCGGCCTTGGGCGACCGCGGGCTGATCTGGTCCAGGCGATCCTGGGCGGCGGCCAGAGCCTCGCGGGCCGAGGCGACGGCCGATTGGGCGGCGTTCACGGCGTCGGGCCGCGCGCCCAGGGTCCCGACATCCTTGCGGCGGGCGACGGCGGCGGCGTTGGCGCGAGCGGTGTCCAGGGCGGCCTTGACCTGGTCGAGACGGGCCGGGGCGTAGATACCCTTCTTCACCAGCGGCGCGATACGGTTGTAGTCGGCCTGGGCCTGACGCACCTGAGCCTCGGCGGCGGCGCGCTCGGCGTCGTAGACGGCCAGCTCCTGCGGGCGCTGGCCCTTCTCGGCGTCGCGCAGCTGCGCCGTGGCGATGGCCACCTGGGCGGCGGCCTGGTCGCGGGCGGCGGTCAGCTGGGCGGCGTCGAGGGCGAACAGAGGCTGGCCAGCCTTGACCCGGTCGCCGCGCTGGACAGTCACGGCGCTGACCAGGCCGGCGTTCGAGGCCCCGACATAAAGCGTCTCGCCCTCGACATAACCCGACAGGCGATGCGGCCGATGAGCGTCGGGGCCGAGCAGCTTCCAGCCCAGGAAACCGACCACGCCGACAGCCGCGACGGCGGCGATGATGCGGACAGTTGGCTTCATGGCTTGGCCTCCAGACGCGGCGTCAGGCCCAGCAGCACCGTGTCGGCATGCTGCGCGATCAGCGCCTCCAGATCGACGTCGGGCGCGCCAACAGGGGTGAAGGTCTCGCGCCAGATTACGCCTGTCAGGATGGGACCCATGATGCTGAGGGCGTAGAGGCGCGGATCGCCAGGCCTGACCTCGCCGCGCTCCTGGCCCCACCGGATCGCGTTGCTGATCGCTGTCAGAGCGCGACTGACCACCTCATCGTGCCAGACACGCGCCAGCTCGGGGAAGTTTCGCGACTCGCCAATCACCAGCTTGGCCACCGCGCCCAGACGGGTGGTCGCGATCACTTGGGCTATGCGGCCGAACATCAGACGCAGCAGATCGGGAAAAGGCATCGTGGCCTGGGCCAACATCGCTTCGACCATGTTCAGATTAGGCGCCACCGCCTCGCGGACCACCGCGCGGAAGATGTCCTCTTTGGTCTCGAAATAGAGATAGAGCGCGCCCTTCGAGATCCCGGCCTTGGCGGCGATCTCGTCCAGCTTCGCGGCCGCGAAGCCTTTCTCCGCGAACACGTCGAACGCCGCCTGGACGATCTCGCCCGGGCGGGCTTCGGCGCGTCGGCGCCACTTGGGGGATCCGGCCTGCATGTTCTCGCCTCTAATGACCGAGAAGTCATTAGAGGCATATCGGCCGAAAACTCAAGCCTTGGCGGTCACCAGCCAGGACGCCGAGTTCATCGTCGCCATGCCATTGTCGGCATAGGGCTCGAGCGCCTTCGTCACCGCCGCGACGACCTTGGCCCGCGTCGCCTCATCGGCGTCCTTCAGGATCGGGTTCAGCGGACCGACCCGCAGGCTCATGGTCAGCAGTTCGTCGAAGCTCAGCGGAGCCTCGGTATCCAGCGGCGCGATCTCGATCTCGCGCCAGCCGGCGTCCGCCAGGATACCCCGCACGCGGTCGGGATCGGCGAAGGCGAAGCGGCCCGGCGCGTCCTTCTCGAACCTGGGCGTCTCCGGCAGGAACGGCGCGGCGGCCTGCAGCGGGACCTGCGACAGCGGGTTCTCCTCGGGCGAGCGCCAGGCAGCGAAGGCCAGCTTGCCGCCGGACTTCAGCGCCGTGCGCAGATTGGCGAAGGCCGCGACCGGATCGGGGAAGAACATCACCCCGAAGCGCGAGACCATCGTGTCGAACTCCGGCTGGAAGGCGTGGGTCTGGGCGTCGGCCAGCAGGAACTCCACGCCCTCGATCCCGTCCTCGCCCGCGCGGTGACGGGCCAGCTCGACCAGGGCCGGCGAGATGTCGACCCCGACCGCGCGGCCCGTGGGCCCGGTCCGCCAGGCCGCCGCGAAGGTGGTCGCGCCCGAGCCGCAGCCGACGTCCAGCACCGCGTCGCCATTCACCAGCCCAGCAGCGTCGACCACCGCCTGTGCGATCGGGGCCATGATCCGGTCCAGCAGCGCCTGGTGCTCGACCCAGACCCGGCCGGCGCGGTCCCAATAGGCCGCCATGTCGCGTTCGGGGGTATTGGTCATCGTGGTCTCCGTCATTGCCAGCATCGGCCTGCCCGCGCATCCTGCAAGTTCAAGCGCACTTGAGGTCAAGCGGTGTTCGACATCGACATTTCAGAACTCTCGAAACGCTCGGGCGTGCAGGCCTCGGCCCTGAGATTCTACGAGGAGAAGGGCCTGATCGTCTCGACCGGCCGGCGGGGCCTCAAGCGCCTGTTCAGGCCCGACACGACCGAGCGGCTGTCACTGATCGCCCTGGGCCGCGCGTCGGGTTTCTCGCTGGAGGAGATCGCCGCGATGCTGGCCAATACTTACAAAGGGGGCCCTGACATCGACCGCGACCGCTTGCGCTCCAAGGCCGACGACCTGGATCGCCGGATCGAGCAGCTGGCCCGCATGCGCGACGGCCTGCGCCATGCCGCCGACTGCAAGGTCCCGGTGCTGACCGACTGCCCGCACTTCCTGCGCATCGTGAAGGCGGCCGGTCATCGCCGCCGGCGGTATCGGGCAGAAGCCGTTTAGGCGAAGCGCTTGGCGCCGGCCACGCACAGCACGATCACGGCGGTAACGGCCAGCATGCCGATGGCGACCGGCTCATGCAGCAGCAGGCCGGCCAGGGCCAAGCCGAAGAACGGCTGCAGCAGCTGCAGCTGCCCGACCTTGGCGATGCCGCCCAGGGCCAGGCCCCGGTACCAGAACACGAAGCCGATCAGCATGGAGAACACCGAGACATAGGCCAGGCCCAGCCAGGCGCTGGTCCCGACGCCGCTCCAGCGCATGGGCAAGGTCACCACCGCGATGATCGCCATGACCGGCAGGGCCAGAACCAGCGCCCAGCAGATCACCTGCCAGCCGCCCAGCCGGCGCGACAGCACCGCGCCCTCGGCATAGCCCAGGCCGCAGACCACGATCGCCGCCACCATCAGCAGGTCCCCGACCACCGATCCCGAGCCGCCGCGCGAGAGGGCGAAACCGGCCACCGACAGGCTGCCGATGATCGAGAAGATCCAGAAGGCGGGCTTGGGCCGCTCACCGCCGCGCAGCACGCCGAAGAGCGCGGTGGCCAAGGGCAGCAGGCCGACGAAGACCACCGAGTGGGCAGTGTCGATGTGCTGAAGAGCCAGCGCGGTCAGCAACGGAAACCCGACCACCACGCCCAAGGCCACGATCAGCAACGGCTTCAGGTCCGAGGCGGCCGGCCGCTTCTGCCGCAGCGCCAGCAGCAGCAAGACGCCCAGCAAGGCCGCGATCACGGCGCGGGCGCTGGTCAGGAACACGGGCCCGAAACCGCCGATCGCCACCCGCGTGGCCGGCAGCGAACCGCTGAAGATGATTACGCCCAGGAGCCCGCTGCCCCAGCCTTTGGATGTCTGTTCCATCGCCGTGCTTTAGGGACACCGCCGCGCCTCACCCAGGAACGGTCGTTACGATTTCGACCGAACTGTATGCTACTGATAGCCATACAGTTAAGGAGCGATCCCATGGCCAAGGCCGCGCGCCGGACCGGCGAGGTGATGCAGGTGATCCAAGGCCGGATCGCCAGCCGCGCCCTGGCGCACGGCGACCGGCTGCCGTCGATCCGCGTCCTGGCCGCGACCCTGAAGGTCTCACCGTCCACCGTGGTCGAGGCCTATGACCGGCTGGCGGCCGAGGGCGTGGTGCGCTCGCGACCGGGAGCGGGCTTCTATGTCTCGGCGGGCGTGGCGACCCCGGCGGTCAATGCGCTGCAGCCTCGCACCGACCGCGCCATCGATCCGCTGTGGGTCTCGCGCCAGTCGCTGGACGCGACGCCGCAAGCCTTGAAGCCCGGCTGCGGCTGGCTGCCGCCGGACTGGATGCCGGGCGCCATCCTGCGCCGGGCGATGCGCGGCCTCTCGCACGCCGACGACGCGGTGCTGGTCGACTACGGCAATTCGCGAGGCCTCTTGGACCTGCGTCAGCTGTTGGCCCGCCGCGCCGCCGCCGACGGGCTGGACGTCGGGCCCGAGCAGATCCTGCTGACCGCCTCGGGCACCCAGGCCATCGACCTGATCTGTCGTTTCATGCTCAAGCCCGGCGACGCGGTGCTGGTCGACGATCCCTGCTACTTCAACTTCCAGGCCCTGCTGCGCGCCCATCAGGTGCGGATCGTCAGCGCGCCCTACACGCCGACCGGCCCGGACGTGGCGCGCTTCGCCGAGCTGCTCGCCGCCGAGCGGCCGCGCCTCTACATCACCAATTCGGCGATCCACAATCCGACCGGCGCGACCATGTCGGCCCAGACCGCGCACAAGCTGCTGACCGTCGCCTCCGCCCATGGCCTGGTCATCGTCGAGGACGACATCTTCGCCGAGTTCGAGCCCGAGCCCTCCCCGCGCCTGGCGGCCTTCGACGGTCTGACCAACGTCATCCGCATCGGCAGCTTCTCCAAGACCCTGTCGGCCTCGGTGCGCTGCGGCTACATCGCCGCGCGGCCCGACTGGATCGAGGCCATGGTCGACCTGCAGGTCGCCACAAATTTCGGCGGGGCCAGCCCGGTGGCGGCCAAGCTGATCTTCGACAGCCTGATGGACAGCGGTTATCGCGGGCACGTCGAGGCCCTGCGCCGGCGGCTGTCTGGCGCGCGGCGGGACGCGACCACGCGACTGGCCAATCTGGACGTGGAGCCTTGGGTGACACCGCGCGGTGGCTTCTACCTTTGGGGCCAGCTGCCGGACGGCAAGGACGCCTCGGACATCGCCCGCACAGCCCTCGAACAGGACGTGATCCTGGCCCCCGGCAACGTCTTCAGTGTCGCCCAGGCGGCCGGCGACTTCATGCGTTTCAATGTCGGCCAGATGCAGGACCCGCGCGTGTTCGCGGTGCTGAAGACGGCCTTGGCCTAACGCAGGATCTTGGCCATCGCCTTGCCCTTGGCCAGCTCGTCGATCAGCTTGTCCAGGTAGCGGATCTCGCGCATCAGCGGCTCTTCGACAGTCTCGACGCGCACGCCGCAGACCGTCCCCGTGATCAGGCTCCGCGCCGGGTTCAGCCGCGCCTGGGCGAAGAAGGTCTCGAAGTCGATCTTGTCGGCGATCCGGGCCTCCAGCTCGGCCTGGCTGAAGCCGGTCAGCCAGAGGATGATCTCGTCGACCTCTTCCTTGGTCCGCCCCTTCTTCTGCGCCTTGGCCACGTAGAGCGGATAAACGCTGGCGAAACTCATCGTGTAGATGCGGTGGCTCATGAGACCACTTCCCCCATGGACTCCGCCCAGCCCTTGGTGGCCGCGCACACGTCCATCGCCCGCCGATAGCCTTCACGCGCCGTGGTGCGGGCCACATAGGCGCGCTCGGCGTCATTGAGCACATAGCCGCCGGCCCGCTTGGCGAATTGCAGGGCGTAGGTCACCGAGATGTCGGCCGCCGTGAACGCCTCGCCGGCCATGTAGGGCGCGCGCTCCAGCTGGCGGTTCACCAGCTTCAGGCGGCCCTTGAACATCGTCAGCCCCTTGCGGGCGCCCCAATTGTCCTTCTCGTCGTCGGGCGCGAGGATCCGGCTGACCACCTGCATGAACATCGGCACGGCCAGGCCCGCCTCGCCCAGATGCAGGAACTGCTGATAGTTCGGGAAGCTCGCATCCTGCGGATCGGGCGCCAAGGGCGTGGGCCCATACCGGCCCATCAGATATTCCAGGATGGCGATCGACTCGACCATCACCACGTCGCCGTCCTGGAGCGCCGGGATGAAGCCCGCCGGGTTGAGGGCCATGAACTCGGTATCGTTCTCGACCCCGGCCAGCATGTCCACCGGCCGCAGCCTATAGGGCAGCCCCATCTCCTCCAGCAGCCACGCGACCCGAAAGCCCCGGCCCTCGCCGTACAGGGTGATCATGTCCTTGAGTTCCTTACCGCGCCGCGACCCCGACGATCTCCACCGCATAGTCCGGCCGGGCCAGGCGGGCCTCGACCGTCGCCCGGGCCGGCGGGTTGTCGGTGTCGACCCACGCGTCCCAGGCCTGGTTCATCTCGTCGAAGCCGGCGATGTCGGCCAGGTAGATGGTGACGCTGACCAGGGCCGCCTTGGTCACCCCGGCCTGGGCCAGGGTGTCGTCGATCTGGGCCAAGACCTCCTGGGTCTGGATCAGCACGGACTGGCCGCGCGTCTCCTCGGCGACGTGGCCGGCCAGGAACACCAGGCCATGGGCGGCGACCGCGTCGCTCCAGCGGGCGGCCTTGCCGATGCGTTCGATCATCTGAGACTCCCAAGTCTACCGCAGGGTTGCATCACGCAGGCGGCGGCGTCTTCCCCCAAGCGCATCCGGACGGTTCAGCACCTTGCGGTACTCATCGCGGCGTTCGTGGATCGAGGCGATGACCAGGCCCATCGGCACGCCGATGTCGACCAGCACCGCTTCGGACAACTGCAGGGAGGCCTCGATGGTTTCGGGCACGGCGTCGGTGGCGCCCAGCTCGTATAGGCGGGCGGCGTGGCGGGCGTCGCGGGCGCGGACCACGATCGGCACGTCCGGCCGGGCGCCGCGCGCCGCAGCGACCACCGCCTCGGCGACCTCGAAGGCGTCCATGGTCACGACCACCGCCCGGGCCGTGGCCAGGCCGCAGCGTTCCAGCAGCTCCAGCCGCGAGGCGTCGCCGTAATAGATGCGCGAGCCGTCGCGGCGGCCCTGTTCGACCAGGCGGGCGTCGCGCTCGACGGCGATCCAGGGCAGGTCGTGGCGCCCCAGCATGTCGCCGACCAGCTTGCCCACGCGACCATAACCGACGACCAGCACCTGGCCGGCCGGTTCGGGACCGACGCGGTCGGGCTCGCGCTCGGTGGACGGCGGCGTCTCGCTGATCGGCAGGGGCGCGGTCTTGCGGCCCAGATAGCCGCCCAGCGCCGCCAGGCCCGGGATCAGGAACATGGTCAGGGTCGCCGAGACCAGCACCGCCTGACCGATGGCCGGGGAGACGACCTCGGCCCCGATGGCGTTGTCCAGCAGCACGAAGGCGAACTCGCCGCCGGCCGCCAGGATCAGGGCCGCCTCGATCGCCGCGCGCTTGTTCAGGCCCATGACCAGGCCGCTGCCGAACACCACCGCCGTCTTGAGCACCAGGAGGCCCACGGCCGTGGCCAGGATCGCGGCCGGCTGGGCCGCCAGCAGGGAGAGGTCCAGGCGGATACCCAGCGACACGAAGAACAGGCTGAGCAGCAGGCCCTTGAACGGCTCGATCTTGACCTCGACCTCGTGGCGATACTCGGTCTCGGCCAACAGGATGCCGGCCACGAAGGCGCCCAGCGCCATCGACAGGCCCGACAGGGCCGCGACCATGCCCGCGCCGATGATCACCAGCAGGCAGGCGGCCATGAACATCTCTTCGCTCTTGGCCTTGGCGACGGACTTCAGCATCGGCCGCAGGGCCAGGCGCCCGACCAGCACGATCGCGCCCAGGCCGATGGCGGCCGGCGCCAGGGCGAGCAGGTCTTGCAGCTGGAAGCTGCCGTGGCCGCGTCCCAGGATCGCCAGGGTGATCAGGATCGGCGCGACGGCCAGGTCCTGGAACAGCAGCACCGAGAAGGTGGCGCGGCCGGCCTCGGAATGCAGGCGGCGACGCTCGGCCAGCACCGGCACGGCGATGGCGGTGGACGACAGGGTCAGGGCCGCGCCCAGGGTCAGGGCCGCCACCGGGTTCTGGCCCAGCATCATGGCGCCCGCGCCCAGGGCCAGCGAGCAGCCGATCACCTGGATCGCACCCAGGCCGAACACCCACTTGCGCATCAGCCGCAGGCGCTCCCACGAGAGCTCCAGCCCGATCATGAACAGCAGGAACACCACCCCGAACTCGGCCAGCTGGGCGATTTCGTCGGGGTTGTCGACGGTGACGTAGTCCAGCCACGGGGCGTAGGGAATGAACCGGCCCAGGCCGTACGGGCCCAGGATCACCCCGGCCAGCAGGTAGCCTAGGATCGGATTGATCTTAAGGCGTTTGAACAGCGGCGCGACAATGCCGGCGGTCGCCAGGAACAGGACCAGGTCCTTGTAGCTCTCTGGTGAAACCTCGTGCTGCACGCGCCCTCCTGCTGTGTCTTCCTTTGTTGCGCGTCCGGGCGGCGAACCGCTCACACTTCGCCTGACGCGCTCGCCTTAAACCGGTCGCTTGAACCGCACGCCGGCCCCCGCCTCGTCCGCCACGATCAGCGACACCCCGCCGGCCTCGATCGCGTCGATCAGGAGGCGTTCGGTGCTATGGTGCAAGGCGTGGCGCTCGGTCTCGAAGTCCTTGACCGTGCTCCGTGACACGCCTGCCTTGTCGGCAAGCTCGCCCTGGGACCAATTGATCAGCCCGCGGGCGGCCCGGCATTGCGCCGGAAGGAGAATTTTTGCGTGCGGCATCTGGCGTACCTGGGTTTTATCACCCATATTGGTTGAGTACGCCCGAAAAAGCTGATCGTCAAGGAGAGCCTTTGCACCACACCTCGCTGATCGCCACCATCGTCGCGGGTCTCGGCCTCGCCTTCATCTTCGGCGCCATCGCCAACCGGCTGAAGCTGCCGGTGCTGGTCGGCTACCTGCTGGCCGGCGTGCTGGTCGGGCCGTTCACGCCCGGCTACGTGGCCGACCAGGAGCTGGCCCCGCAGCTGGCCGAGATCGGCGTGATCCTGCTGATGTTCGGCGTCGGCCTGCACTTCTCGCTCAAGGACCTGATGGCGGTGAAGAACATCGCCATCCCCGGCGCGGTCGTGCAGATCGCGGCGGCGACAGTGATGGGTCTGGGCCTGGCGGTCGCGCTGGGCTGGAGCGTCGGGGCGGGGATCGTGTTCGGCCTCGCTTTGTCGGTCGCCTCGACCGTGGTGCTGCTACGCGCCCTGCAGGAGCGGCGGCTGATCGAGACCGGGCGCGGCAAGATCGCGGTCGGCTGGCTGATCGTCGAAGACCTGGCCATGGTGCTGGCGCTGGTCCTGCTGCCGGCCCTGTCGGGCGTGCTGGGCGGCGAGCCGCCGGCCAATGCCAGCGGCGGCGTGGCGATGGCCTTCGCCGTCACCATCGGCAAGGTCGTGGCGTTCGTGGCCTTCATGCTGATCGTCGGCCGCCGGGTGATCCCCTGGATCCTGCATCGCATCGCCCACACCGGCTCGCGCGAGCTGTTCCGCCTGGCCGTGCTGGCCATCGCGCTGGGCGTGGCGTTCGGTTCCGCCGCCCTGTTCGGCGTGTCGTTCGCCCTGGGGGCCTTCTTCGCCGGCATGATCATGGCCGAGAGCGAGCTGTCCCAGCAGGCCGCCAACGAGACCCTGCCGCTGCGCGACGCCTTCGCGGTGCTGTTCTTCGTCTCGATCGGCATGCTGTTCGACCCCAGCGTCCTGCTGCGCGAGCCGCTGGCGGTGCTGGCCACCCTGGCGATCATCGTGGTCGGCAAGTCGATCGCCGCCCTGGTCATCGTCCTGGCCTTCCGCCGCCCGATGAGCACGGCCCTGACCATCTCGGTCAGCCTGGCCCAGATCGGCGAGTTCTCGTTCATCCTGGCGGGCCTGGGCGTCTCGCTGAAGCTGCTGCCCGACAACGGCCGCGACCTCGTCCTGGCCGGCGCCATCCTGTCGATCCTGGTCAATCCGCTGCTGTTCGCCTGGCTGGACCGCATCCTGCCCAAGATGATCGCCAAGGAGCGCGCCGCGGCCGGCGAGCCGCCGCTCACCGCTGCCGCCAAGCCGCACGCCCTGCTGATCGGCTACGGCCGGGTCGGCAAGGCCGTGGCCGAGGGCCTGAAGGGCAAGACGCCGCTGGTGGTGATCGAGGACGATCCCGAGCGGGCCGAGGAACTGCGCAAGGCCGGCTACGAGACGATCGGCGGCAATGCGGTCAAGCCCGAGGTGCTGCTGAAGGCGGGCCTCGACAAGGCCACCCACCTCTTCGTCGCCGTGCCCAATCCGTTCGAGGCCGCCCGCATCATCGAGCAGGCCCGCGCCGCCAATCCCAAGTGCGAGATCGTCGCCCGCGCCTATACCGACGCCGACGTCCTGCTGCTCAAGCAGATGGGCGCCACCCACGCGCTGATCGGCGAAGAAGAGATCGCAAAAGGCATGCTGTCGCGAGCGCCGAAGAAGAAACCGGCGGCCAGTTCAACGCATCACTGACCGATTTTACTGGTCACGGCGCCTCATGAGCGGTAACCGCCCCGGATGATCGAACGTCACCCCTCCGGCGGCTACATCCTGGAAGAACTGTCCGTCGGGATGGTCGCCGAGAAGCACGTCCCCGTCACCGAAGAGCGCATCGGCCTGTTCGCCGAGGCTTCGGACGACTTCAACCCCGTCCACATGGACGAGGCCTTC
Organism: Caulobacter sp. GW821-FHT11E11; assembly: GCF_058808315.1. Taxonomy (NCBI): domain Bacteria; kingdom Pseudomonadati; phylum Pseudomonadota; class Alphaproteobacteria; order Caulobacterales; family Caulobacteraceae; genus Caulobacter; species Caulobacter sp. GW821-FHT11E11. The sequence goes on along the minus strand of NZ_JBXARO010000001.1, from coordinate 570,759 downwards.
GCCAGCAAGACCGCCTATCGCGGCCGCATCGCCCATGGCCTGCTGTCGGCCTCTTTCGGTTCCGCTGTGGTCGGGACGATCCTGCCGGGCGCCGGGGCGATCTACCTGTCGCAGACCCTGGCCTTCCACAAGCCGGTGCGGATCGGCGACGTCGTCACCGCCCGCGTCACGGTCGCCGCCATCGATCTCGAGAGCGCCCGCGTCACCCTGCGCTGCGAAGGCCTGGTCGGCGACGAGCCGATCATGGACGGCGAGGCGGTCGTCCGCGTGCCGCGCCGCCGCAAGCCCGCCAGCCGGGGCTGACGCCCGCCCGCCTTGCGGCGACGCACGGGCTTGGCCATGGTGCGCCCTTCGATTTTTCGGGGGAGCGCATGCGTAAAGTTCTGATCGGCCTCGTCGGCCTGGCCTGTTCCGCGACCACCGCCATGGCTGCTGACCCGGGCGCCAACGCGCCCGTCCAGTACGAGGTCTCGTTCGAGAACGCCGCCCACCACGAGGCCCAGATCACGGCGACCTATCGCGGCGCGCCCAAGGGGCCGCTGCATCTGCGGATGTCGCGCTCGTCGCCGGGCCGCTACGCGATCCACGAATTCGCCAAGAACGTCTACAAGGTCACCGCCGTCGACGGGGCCGGCAAGCCGCTCCAGCTCGAGCGCACCGATCCCTACGGCTGGACGGTCAACGGCCACGACGGGACTGTACGGGTGAGCTACACCCTGTACGCCGACCGGGGCGACGGCACCTATTCCCAGGTCGACGCCACCCACGCCCACCTGAACATGCCCGCCACCTTCCTGTGGGCCGACGGCTATGACGACAAGCCGATCCGCGTGGCCTTCAAGCGCGCCGATCCCAGCTGGAAGATCGCCACCCAGCTGCCCGCCGCCAGCGGGGCGGACACGTTCTGGGCCCCGAACCTGCAGTATTTCATGGACAGCCCGACCGAACTGTCGGCCTTCACCCTGCGCGAATGGCCGGTCACGGACAACGGCAAGACCTACACGTTCCGTCTGGCCCTGCATCACCCCGGCACGGACGCCGACGCCGACAAGTTCGCCGAGAAGCTGAAGGCTATCGTGCCCGAGCACATCAAGGTGTTCGGCGAGCTGCCGAAGTTCGACCACGGGACCTACACCTTCATCGCCGACTACATGCCGCAGATCACCGGCGACGGCATGGAGCATCGCAACTCGACCTTCATCAGCCAGCCGCGCTCGCTGTTCCGGGGCAATTTCAGCCAGCTGGGCACGGCCAGCCACGAGTTCTTCCACGCCTGGAACGTCGAGCGCATCCGCCCCGCCGAGCTGGAGCCGTTCGATTTCACCAAGGCCAACCCGACCCCGTCGCTGTGGCTGGCCGAGGGCTTCACCCAGTACTACGGCCCGCTGCTGATCCGCCGCGCCGGCCAGTCGACCACCGACGAGTTCCTGACCAGCCTGTCGGGCACGCTGAACGGCGTCGTCACCGGCCCGGGGCGCCTGTACGGCTCGCCGCAGGAGATGAGCCTGCGCGCCCCGTTCGTCGACGCCGCCGCCGCGCTCGACCCGACCAATCCGAACATCTTCACCTCGTACTATCCGTACGGCGCGATCATCGGCCTGGCCCTGGACCTGCAGCTGCGCGGGCGCGAAAAGCCGCTTAGCCTGGACGACTTCATGAAGCGGATGTGGAAGACCCACGGCGCGCCGGAAAAGCCCTACAAGCCCGTCGACATCCAGGCCGCCCTTGCTCAGACCACCGGCGACGCCAAGTTCGCGGGCGACTTTTTCAAGGCCAGCATCGAAGGCTCGGCCCTGCCCGACTTCGGCCTGCTGCTGGAGCAGGCCGGCCTGAAGCTGCGCCCCAAGTCACCCAAGAAAGCCTGGCTGGGCGCGTCGCGCGTGAAGGTCACGGCGCCGAGCTGATCCTGGATCAGCCGCCCGTCCCGAACAGCCCGCTCTACGCCGCCGGCCTGGAGGTCGGCGATCGCATCGTCGGCATCGGCCGGTTCGAGTTTACCAATGAGGCCGACTGGACCGACGCGCTGGATCGCCTCAAGCCAGACGAGGCCACCACGGTGAAGTTCGTCCAGCGCGGCCAGACCCGCGAGGCCCCGTTGAAGGTCGCCGCCGACCCGACGCTGGAAGTCGTCCGTTTCGAAAAGGCCGACCTCAAGCCGACCGACGCGCAGCTGGCCTTCCGCAAGGCCTGGCTGGGCGCGGAGAGCGAACCGGCGAAATAGGCGTCAGTCTCGGCGGCGGCCCAGCAGCCAGCAGGTCGCCGCCCAGGCCGAGCCCGCGGCCCAGCCGCCCAGCACGTCATTGGCCCAGTGGACGCCCAGATAGACCCGGCTGAAGCCCACGGCCGCCGCGCCCGCCGCGCCGCAGGCCAGGGCGTAGGCGCGCATCGCCGAGCCCTTGGCGCCCTGGGCTACGACGAGGCCCAGCGACAGGAAGGTCGCCGCCGACAGCAGCGCGTGGCCGCTGGGGAAGCTCTCGTTGACCGCCTCGGCGGCGCGATACTCGGCCGGCGGCCGTCCGCGCTTGAACAGGTTCTTGAGGCCTTCGCTCAAGGCCAGCGCTCCGGCGAACGACGCCGCCAGCACCAGCGCCTCGCGCCGCTTGCCCGCGATCAGCAGGCCGCCGGAGACCACGCCCGTCGCCCCCGCCAGCACGGCGAGGCCGCCCAGGGCGCTGACCTCGGTCAGGCCGTCCTTGACCCACTCGCCACCCACGGGCTGGGCCGGATCGCCGCCCCGCCGCAGGCCTTTCAGGATCGCCCAGTCGGACGCCTGGCCGTCGGCCTCGTTCTGGTCGTCGGCGACGTCCTGGAACACGGCCAGGGCCACGCCGAGACCAAGCATGGCCGCCAGGGCGAAACCTTCGGTGCGGGGATTCAGGAGGTGACGGGCCTTGTGCATCAGGCGTCAATCCCGAGCTCCGCCGGTCGTTCCGAAGGATCTCAAGCTGCGCCGCTTGCGTTGTGAAGGTTCAACCGGAGCCAACACATGACCCGCACCCTTCTGACCCTGACCGTCGCCCTCGCCCTGACCGGCCTCGCCGCCTGCGACAAGGAAGCCGGCCGCAAGCAGGAGACCGTGGGCAAGGTCGAGTCCGGCGTCGGCACGCTGGTCGGCGACAAGGACCTCAAGGCCGAAGGCAAGAAGGACAAGGTCGCCGGCAACGTCAAACAGGGCGACCTGAAGGACGCCGTCAAGGACGCGAAGAAGTAGGCGCCAAACACCGCTCATCCCCGCGAAAGCGGGGTGAGCGGCTGTCATGGATCGTTACGCCTCGGGCGCTTCGTCGTCGCTCGGGCCTTCGCGGAACTCGTCCGCGCCGACGAAGGCGACGCCCTCTTCGTCCAGGACCCAGGCGCCCAGGAAGGCCTCGTGGGTCGGATCGAGCTCTTCGTCGATCAGGTCGCCGTCATAGAGGCCGACCGTGCTGAAGTCGAAGTCCAGCGACAGCTGGTGGGCCATGCCGACCATCTCTTCGGCCATGCGGCGCGAATAGCCCAGGGCCTCGCTGTCATTGGTGAACTCGTCGCTCAGCGTACTCACTTCCGCCGCATCGCTGCCTTGGGTCGCACTGGTCGTGACGATGGTGAACGCGGGCATGGGCATCTCTCGTAAGGCTGGATCTTCCACCTAGCCCTGTTTGTACGCGTCGCGGACCAGGTTTCTCAAAAAACCTTTCGTTACGTCAGGTTCCGTCGCCGCCCCGGGCATTGCGCTTCGTGGCGCGATAGGTCTTCTGCAGCGCGGCCAGGCGGCGGCGCTCGGCGTCCCGGGCAAGGCGCTCGGCCTTGTTCTCGGCCTCGGCCAGTTCGGCCTCCAGCTTCTGGAAATTGGCCCAGCGGGCAGGGTCGAGCTCGCCGTCCGCCATCGCCTTGCGCACCGCGCAGCCGGGCTCGTTGGCGTGGCCGCAGTCGTTGAACTTGCAAGCCTCGATCAGGCGCTCGATGTCGTCGAACGCCACGCCCAGGCCCTCCTCGGCGTCGATCAGCCCCACCTCGCGGATACCAGGCGTGTCGAGCATCAGCGCGCCGCCGGGCAGCAGCACCAGCTCGCGGTGGCTGGTGGTGTGGCGGCCCTGGTCGTCGGCCTCGCGGATCGCCTGGGTCGCCATCCGGTCCTCGCCGAGGAAGGCGTTGACCAGGGTGGACTTGCCCACGCCCGACGAGCCGATCAGCACGCAGGTCTCGCCCGGCGCCACCTGGGCCAGCAGGCCGTCGACGCCCACCCCCTGCTTGGCCGAGACCAGCAGCGCCTGGCAGTCACCGGCCAGGGCGGCGATGGCGTCGAGCTGCTCTTTCGGATCGTCGACCAGGTCGGACTTGGTCAGCACCACCACCGGCCGCGCGCCGCTCTGCCAGGCGGCGGCCAGGTAGCGCTCGATCCGGCGCGGATTGAGGTCGGCGTTCAGCGAGGTGACCACGAAGACCACGTCGATATTGGCGGCGATCACCTGCAGGCTCTGGACGCTGTCGGCCGCCTTGCGCACGAAGGCGGTGCGGCGCGGCAGGCTGGCGTGGACGGTGGCGACGCCTTCGCGCGGGTTCAGCGACAGCGCCACCCAGTCGCCGACGGCCGGCTGGTCGGCCTCGCGCGCCTCGTGCATCAGGCGGCCGGCGGACTTGGCGCGCAGCTCGCCCTCGTCGGTGACCACCTGATAGCTATCGCGGTGCTGGGCGACGATGCGGCCGGGGATGTGGCCAGCAAGCGCATGCGGCGCGAAGGCCTGCTGCAGCGTATCGGACCAGCCATAGGATCGGATCAAGTCACGGGCCTTCTCATCGCCGGCGACGATCGCGGCGGGCCCTTTCTAGGGCTCTAGGTCCCCGGCCGCCAGCGATCAGTGACCTTCCTTAAGTACCCACGCTTCCATCCGCCTCACCCCGGCCCGATTGACCCCGCCGCGCCCGCGCCCTACTCAGCCAACACCATGACCGCCCGTCCCGGACAGTTCCGAGCCTTGCTCGCCGCGCTCGCGGCGATGCTGGCCGTGTTCGTGATGGGGCTGACGCCGGCCGCCGCCATGGCCCATGACCTGCGCGAGAGCGGGTCGGCGATGGTGATCTGTACGGCCGACGGCTCCAAGGTCGTGGTCATCGACGAGAACGGCCAGGTCCGCACGGCGCCCGCCAAGGGCTTCATGGGCCTGAAGTGCTCCAACTGCGTGGGCCCGACCCTGGCGGCCACGCTGGACACGCCGGTCCCGGCCATCACCCCCGTCCGCTACGCCGAGTATGTCGAGACGCCGGTCGAGCGCGTCCTGGGCGTGCGTGGCCATGCCCGCGCGCCACCCCGTCCGCCCAGCCAGGGCCCGCCCTCTTTCCTGAACGCCTGACCCTTTTGCCGCCGCGCCGCGTTTGAGACGCCGCGCGCCTCGTCACGCTTTCAGGACGCCTTCGTTCATGTCGACCTTCCGCCACGCCCTGCTGGGCGCCGCCACGCTTGCCTGCTTCACCTCCACCGCCCACGCCGAAGAGGCCGACCAGGTTTCGTCGGTCATCGTCACCGCCCGCCCGAACCCCGAGGATCCGCCCGTCGTCGCCGACGCGCGCCGGCGGCTGTCGGAGACGCCCGGCGCGGTGTCGGTGATCTCGCAGGAGAGCTACATCAACCGCCAGGCCCTGGCCCTGGACGACATGCTGCGCGACGCGCCCGGGGTGTACGCCCAGCGCAAGTGGGGCGGAGACATCCGCATCTCGATCCGGGGTTCGGGCATCGGCAACGCCAACCATAACCGGGGCCTCCTGCTGGCCCAGGACGGCGTGCCGCTGAACGAGGCCGACGGCTATGGCGACAGCCAGGTCGCCGACCCGCTGAACACACGCTATGCCGAGGTCTATCGCGGCGGCAACGCCCTGCGTTTCGGCGGGGCGCTGCTGGGCGGGGCGATCAACATGGTGACGCCGACGGGCAAGGACGCGGGCTTCACCGGCCAGGTGCGGCTGGACGGCGGTTCGTTCGGCCTGGCCCGCGAGCACATCGCCATTGCCCGCCAGTCGGGTGACTGGGACGTCTTCGCCGCCGCCACCAACCAGACCAGCCAGGGCTGGCGCTCGCAGAGCCAGCAGAACATCCAGTTCGGCGCGCTCAATATCGGCCGCAGCTTCGGCGAGGACCGCGAGGTGCGGTTCATCATCAACGGCTCCAACATCAACCAGGAGATCCCCGGATCCCTGACCCTGGCCCAGTTCGAGGCCAATCCGCGCCAGTCGGCGGCCGGCAACCTGTCGGGCGACCAGGCGCGCGGCCAGCGCGGCCTGCGCGGCTCGCTGCGCACCACCTGGCGGCTCTCCGACCAGCTGGTCTTCGAGGGCGCGGTGTATGCGGTGTGGAAGGACCTGGACCACCCGATCTTCCAGGTCATCGACCAGCAGAGCCGCAACTACGGCGCCTTCGGCCGCTTCGACTGGGACGGCGAGCTGGCCGGCAAGCGGGCCGACGCCTTCTTCGGCGCCTGGTACCGGACCGGCGACATGGACAGCAATTTCTACGTCAACAACCGGGGCGCCCGCGGCGCGCCGACGTCGCGGACGCTGCAGAACGCCAAGGCCATGGACGTCTTTGGCGAGGGGCGCGTCTTCGTCAGCGAACACGTCGCCATGGTGGCCGGCGCGACCTGGGGCCAGGCCGAGCGCGACTACACCAGCTTCGCGATCCCCGGCCAGACGGGAACCTTCAACCTCAAGGCCGACAAGACCTACAACTGGGTCTCCCCGCGTGTCGGCCTGCTGTGGCAGGGCGAGGCGGGCGACCAGGTCTTCGCCAATCTGACTCGCTCGGTCGAGCCGCCGAACTTCAGCTCGATGAGCCCGACCAACACCGGCTTCGCCCCCGTGAAGGCGCAGAAGGCCTGGACCGGCGAGGTCGGCGCGCGCGGCCATCGCGGGCCGTTCACCTACGACCTGACCCTGTACCGCGCCGAGCTGCGCGACGAGATGCTGCAATATGCGGTGACCTCGTCGATCCCGGCCGCGACCTTCAATGCCGACAAGACCCTGCACCAGGGGATCGAGGCGGCGCTGGACTGGGCCGTGGCCCCGCATTGGCGGATCCGCCAGACCTGGACCTATTCAGACTTCCGCTTCCGGGGCGACGTCCAATTCGGCGACAACCGCCTGCCGATCGTGCCCAGGCACTTCTACCGCTCGGAGGTTCGGTACGACGACCCGCGCGGCTGGTTCGTGGCCCCATCGCTGGAATGGTCGGCGACCGACCAGTGGATCGACTACAAGAACACCAAGACCGCGCCGGGCTATGCCATCCTGAACCTGAACGCCGGCTGGAAACTCAGCCCGGCCGTCTCGGTGTTCGTCGATGCGCGGAACCTGGCCGACAAGGCCTATGTGTCCAACACCCAGGCCGCCGTGGCCTGGACCGCCGCCACCGCGACGCTCTGGCCCGGCGACGGCCGGTCGGTGTTCGGCGGCGTGACCGTCAGCTTCTGAGGAGGATGAGATGAAAACCCCGCTGATCGCCCTCCTGACGCTGCTAGCGACACCGGCCGCCGCCCACGTGGTGGCCGTGCCCGACACCGCCAAGGCCGGCTCCTATTCGGCCATCGCCTTCCGCGTCGGCCATGCCTGCGCGGCCGGCGACGTGACCCTGAAGGTCCGCATCGAGATCCCCGACGGCGTCGCCTCGGCCCGGCCGCAGGTGAAGCCCGGCTGGACCTACAGCATCGAACGGCCGGCCGATCCGAAGGCGGCTCCCACCGCCGTCACCTTCGAGGGTCGCCTGCCCGACGAGGCGTTCGACGACTTCGCGGTGCTGATGAAGCTCCCAGCTCAAGGCGACAAGCTCGTCTTCCCGATCGTCCAGACCTGCGAGAAGGGCGAGAGCCAGTGGACGGAAGTCCCCAGCCCCGAAGCCCCGGACGCCAAGCTGAACCGCCCGGCTCCGACCATCACCCTGATCCCCGTCTCGCCTTCCATTGGGGCGGCCGCCACCGCCCACCATCACTAAGAAAGGAGCGCCCATGTCGCGCCTGTTCGCCATCGCCCTGACCGCCATCCTCGCCGCTTCCGCCGCCCAAGCTGGCGACTACAAGCTGGGCGCCCTGACCATCCGCCAGCCTTGGAGCCGGCCTGCCCAGGCCGGCATGAACGGCGTCGGCTTCTTCACCGTCGTCAACGCCGGCAAGACCCCGGTGACGCTCAAGAGCGTCGAGACCCCCGCCGCCGGCAAGGTCGAGATCCACCAGTCCTCGACCGCCAACGGCGTGATGAGCATGCGCCGCCAGGACAACGGCGTGGTGATCCCGGCCGGCGGCCAGGTGGCCTTCGCGCCTGGCGGCTATCACCTGATGCTGCTGAGCCTGAAGACCGCCCAGGCCCAGGGGCAAAAAGTTCCGGTAACGCTGGTCTTCGATAATGGCCGCAAGGTGCAGGTCGACCTGGCCGTCCAGTTGGTTCCGCCCAGCGGACAGGCCGCGCCGGCCGGTGAGCATCACCACTGAGGACTCAAAAAATGGGTCACATGAACTTTTTTTAAGGGAGCAAATTTTCCGCGTCCGTGCAGATTGCCGCCAGCTCACACCAACGGATGCGACTTTCCATGAAAAGAGTTTTGCTCGGCGCTGCAGCGGCGGCTGCCTTGTCGATGTCGGCCTTCGGGGCCCAGGCCCACGAACAACATGCCTGCATCGATGATGCGTGCACGGTGCAATCGCTGCTGCCGCAAGGCGTGGCGGCGGCTGCCGACGCCACGACGTCGCTGGAGTCGCCCCGTTACGGCGCGTGGGGCTTTGACCTCACCGGCATGGACACCTCGGCCAAGCCGGGCGACGACTTCTACAAGTTCGCCAACGGCGCCTGGGAAACCCGCACGGTGATCCCGTCGGACCGCACCCGCTACGGCAACTTCGACAAGCTGGCCGAACTGTCGGAAGCCCGCACCAAGTCGATCATCGAAGGCTCGGCCGCCGACAAGGCCGCGACCGGTGAGAAGGCCAAGATCGGCGCCGCCTATCGCGCCTTCATGAACGAGGCCGCGATCGAGGCGCTGGACGCCAAGCCGATCCAGCCGTGGCTGGCCGGCGTCAAGAAGGTCAAGACCAAGGACGAGTTCACCGCCCTGATGGGCAAGAGCTCGGTCACGCCCTATGCCAGCCTGATCAGCCTGGGCATCTCGACCGACGCCAAGAGCCCGCAGCGCTACGCCGTCTACGCCCAGACCGGCGGCCTGTCCCTGCCCGACCGCGACTACTATCTGGACGCCAAGTTCGCCGACAAGAAGACGGCCTATCTGGCCTATGTCGAGAAGATGCTGACCCTGGGCGGCTGGGAAAAGCCGGCCGAGAACGCCAAGGCCATCGTCGAGTTCGAGACCAAGCTGGCCGAGGCCTCGTGGACCCGCGTCGAGCGCCGCAACCGCGACAAGACCTATAACCCCGCCACCCTGGCCGAGCTGCAGGCCCAGACGCCGGGCTATGACTGGAACCGCTACCTGGTCGGCACGGAACTGCCGAAGGTCGACCGCTTCATCGTGACGACCAACACCTCGTTCCCGAAGTACGCCAAGATCTATGCCGACACCCCGCTGGAGACCCTGAAGGCCTGGCAGGCGTTCAAGGTCATCGACGGCGGCGCGACCCTGCTGTCCAAGCGCTTCGTCGACGCCAGCTTCGAGTTCCGCAACAAGACCCTGTCGGGCCAGCCCGAGCAGCGCCCGCGCTGGAAGCGTGGCGTCGCCCAGGTCAACACCATGCTGGGCGAAGCGGTCGGCAAGGAATATGTCGCGACCTACTTCCCGCCGGAGTCCAAGGCCAAGATGGTCGCCCTGGTCGGCGACATCCGCACCGTCCTGGGCACGCGCATCACCGCCTCGGACTGGATGGGTCCGGAGACCAAGGCCAAGGCTCAAGACAAGCTGGCCAAGTTCACCGTCAAGATCGGCTATCCCGACAAGTGGCGTGACTACTCCAAGCTGGAGATCAAGGAAGCCGACGCCTACGGTAACCTGATGCGCACCGGCGCCTGGGACTATCGTCACGACGTCGAGCGCCTGAACCAGCCGGTCGACAAGTCCGAGTGGGGCATGACCCCGCAGACGGTCAACGCCTACTACAACTCGGTCAACAACGAGATCGTGTTCCCGGCCGCCATCCTGCAGGCCCCGTTCTTCCATCCGGACGCGGACCCGGCCGTCAACTACGGCGGCATCGGCGGCGTGATCGGCCACGAGATCGGTCACGGCTTCGACGACCAGGGCCGCAAGTCCGACGGCGACGGCGTGCTGCGCGACTGGTGGACGGCCGAAGACGCCGCCAAGTTCGACGCCCAGAAGGTCAAGCTGGGCAAGCAGTACTCGGCGTTCGAGCCCTTCCCGGGCGTGCACGTCAACGGCGACCTGACCATGGGCGAGAACATCGGCGACCTGTCGGGCCTGGCCTTTGCGCTGGACGCCTACCGCGTCTCGCTGCACGGCAAGCCCTCGCCGGTGCTGGACGGCTTCACCGGCGACCAGCGCGTCTATCTGGGCTGGGCCCAGGTGTGGCGCGGCAAGTCGCGCGACGACGCCCTCAAGCAGCAGATCGCCAGCGATCCGCACTCGCCGGGCTACTACCGCGTCAACGGCACCATCCGGAACCAGGACGGCTGGTACTCGGCCTTCGACATCAAGCCGACCGACAAGCTGTACGTCGCCCCGGCCGACCGCGTGAAGATCTGGTAGCTCGCGCTACCTGCTCCCTGAAGACAGGAAGGGCCGCCGGGTAACCGGCGGCCCTTTTTGTTGGGTGGACTAGGGTTGGGCCGGATCGGCCTTACCCACCCCCGATCATCCCCGCGAAGGCGGGGACCCAAGCCGAGTCAGCAGATTGACTGCGGCCGCGCCACACCCTGAAAGCCCGCTTGGGTCCCCGCCTTCGCGGGGATAGTCGGGGGTGGGGGCAGGGCTGTGATCAACAGTTCAGGGTCTCGTACAGATCCGTCCAGTCTGGATTCAACGCCTCGATCAACCTGATCTTCCAAGCGCGGTTCCATTTCTTGATCTGCCGCTCCCGAATGAGCACGCCTTCTCGCGTTTCGCACAGCTCGTACCAGACGAGCCGATCGACGCCATACTTGGCCGTGAACCCTTTCCGAACCTTTTCCTTGTGCTCCCAAGTGCGGCGAGCAAGGTCGTCAGTGTGGCCACAATAGAGCGTGCCATAGGGGCTGCTTGCCAGGATATAGACGGCGAATATCCGGTCCATGGCAAGAACATATCATGAACATATTCTGCTCGAAAGCGCCGCTTGGACAAAAAATGAAGGGCCGCCGGATCACTCCGGCGGCCCTTTTCTCTGGTCAGCGTGTTCGGGGGACGACCAGAGAAAACCGTCTCTGCGCTAGGCGTCAGAGATTGTATTCGGGCTTGCCGTACTGGCCGATCAGGTCGACGCCGAACGCCGCGCCGTCGGCCAGGTCGGCGAAGTAGGCGTTGCTGGCCCCGGCGTACTGGCCGACATCGGCCTTCATGGCCTCGGCCAGCAGCCAGCCGACCATGGCCGCCTTGGTCCCGATGTCGGTCTTGCCGTAGGCGGTGAAGTAGTCGACCCGCGTGTCCAGCAGGGCATGGACCTTGGCGTCGTCCGGCGCGGTCCCGAAGATCTCGGCATAGGCGCTTCGGGTGGCCTCGAACAGGCTCTTGGCCCCGTACTCGGCCTGGAAGGCGGCCTTGCCCTCGCCGTCGCGGCCCAGATTGACCGCGAAATTGATGTAGCGGTTCTCGGCGTTGAAGGTCTGGTAGTAGGCGCTGTTGAGGTTGTTCGGGTTCGGACCGATCGGCGACAGCAGGTAGTCCATGCCGCCCTCGCCCGGCGTGTGGCCGGTGAAGAAGGCGTAGGACGTGGTCGCCACAGCGGCCGAGGCGTCGGCCAGGTTGATGATCGTCTTCAGCGCATTGGCTTCGGTGATCTGGCCGCCGGCGACCTTGTCGGCCAGCCCCTGCACATAGGCGCGGTCAGCGTCGTTGGCCGGGGCGTAGCGCAGGATATTGTCGAAGGCGTTGGTCAGCCGCACCAGGGTGTTGGCCCCGGTCGTCACCAGGGCGTTCCACTCGGCCAGCGTGCCGGTGACCTTCTCGACCCGGATCGTGCCGCCCTCCCAGGTCAGCAGCGAGCCGCCGGCCCCGTCGCTGGCCACGGCCGTGAATTGCTTGCCGTCCAGGTCGAAGCGGTCCTCGGCCTTGGAGAAGTCGCGGATCAGGTCGTTGCCCTGCCCCAGGCCCGAGAACGCGAAGCGGTCGGCGCCCGCGCCGCCCCACAGCTCGTCATTGCCAGTCCCGCCGACCAGGATGTCATTGCCGCCCTGGCCGTACAGGTAGTCGTCGCCCGCGCCGCCATCCAGTTGGTCGGCGCCGTCGGTCGCCAGCGCGGCGTCCTGGTCGCCCGCCAGGGTGTCGTTGCCGTCGCCGCCGATCAGGCGGTCATGGCCGCCGTCGCCGCGCAGGCTGTCGATGCCGGCCTGGCCGCGGAGGGTGTCGTTGCCGGCCTGGCCGTAGATGAAGTCCGCGCCGTCGCCGCCATAGATGGCGTCGTGGCCGTCCCCGGCGTGGATCTTGTCGTCGCCCGCGCCGCCCTTGATGCGGTCGCTGGCCGAGCCCGACCAGAGCTCGAACTGCTCGACATTGACGATGCTGCCACCGCCGGTCAGGGCCTGGACGCCGGTCGCGCCCAGGTCGACGATCACCGACGACGTCAGGCCGGTCAGGTTCAGATAGGCGTAGTCGCCCAGGGCCCCGTTCGCGCCGCCGTCGAAGTGGTCGCCGACGCCGCCGTACAGGCGGTCGAAGCCGGCCCCGCCCTTCAGGGTGTCGCTGAAATTGTCGGAATCGTTCGTGCCGCCGCCATAGACATAGTCGTCGCCGTCGCCGCCATCGAGGCTGTCAGCCCCATCGTCGCCATAGAGGGCGTCATTGCCGTCCAGGCCGGTCAGGGTGTCATTGCCCTTGCCGCCGATGATCGTGTCGCCGGCCGCCGTGCCGGTCAGGATGTCGTCGCCGTCTGTGCCACGGATATTGGCCACGTTCGCCTCGCTGTCTTTGTGGGAAAGGGATGGCGGTCGGGGCCGCCTCGCTTTCCGAAAGCCACGGGAACGGCGGCGGCGAAATTCCACTGCGACGAGCGCGCGGACGATTTCGACCAGGGGTCGCTCCTGGACGACGAACCGCCCGGATCGCGCCGCGCCGGCCGTCGACGAACCCCGGGTTTGGGACGACGGACCGCGATGGGCGCGCCCCCCGGGCTTTGCTAGGCTGAGCGCCATGAAACTTCCGACCGCTCCACGGTCGAGGGCCTGGGCGATCGCCGCCCTGCTCTGGATCGTGAACATTCCGATTCTGCTGGCCCCCGCCCTGGCGAGCGGCGGGGTCACGCCCGGCGCGCTGGTCACCGTCGCGATCTTCATCGTGGGCGGCTGGCTGCTCTGCGCGGGCCTGTACGAAGGGCTGCGGGGTCCGTCGCAGGACACCCCCAGGCGTTATGTCGTCTCGGCCGTGATCGGCGCGGTCGTCGCCGCCCTGCTGCTGGGACTGATCGACGGCCTGGGCGGCCTGGTCCTGGCCAAGACCGGCCTGACGCCGCCCCGCCCCTTGAGCTACGTCGCCCTGCGCGCGGTCACCAACACGATCTTCTTCGGCTGGATGTTCGCGATCTTCGTGGCCGCCACCATGCTGATCGAGTTCAGCGCCCGCCTGCACCGCCGCGAGGAACAGCTCGTCCTCGCCGAGAGCCAGACCGCCCAGGCCCGCGCGACGGCGACGGCCGCGCGCCTGGCCGCGCTGCGCTACCAGCTGAACCCGCACTTCCTGTTCAACACGCTGAACGCCGTCAGTTCGGCCGTGGTCACCCAGCGCGTCGCCGACGCCGAGGCCATGCTGGCCCGCCTGGCCTCGTTCCTGCGCATGACCCTGTCGACCGACGCCAGCGCCTTCATCAGCCTCGAGGACGAGCTGGGCACGGTCGAGGCCTATCTGGAGATCGAGGCCGAACGCTTCCGCGAGCGCCTGTCGATGGAGATCGTCTGCCCCGAGCGGCTGCGCGACGCCCAGGTCCCCAGCTTCGTGCTCCAACCCCTGGTCGAGAACGCCATCAAGCACGGCGTCTCGCGCAGCCGGAACCGCGTCAGCCTGGTCATCCGCATCGAGGCGCGGGACGGCGACCTGGTGATCACCGTCTCCGACGACGCCCGCCCGCTCAGCTCCAGCCTGCCCGCGCCCAGCAGCGGCATCGGCCTGGCCGCCATCCGCGAGCGCCTGGAGGTCCTCTACGGTCCGCGCGGCGTCCTCGTGGCGCAGCCCAAGGATCCGGGCTTCACCGTCGTCCTGCGCCTGCCGCTCAGCGGCGTCGCCAGCCAGGCGGCGGCGTGATGCGGGTGCTGATCGTCGACGACGAACCGGCCGCCCTGGAGCGGCTGGAGGTGCTGATCCGCCAGATCCCGGGCGTGGAGCTGGCGGGCTCGGCCAGCGACGGCGAGAGCGCCCTGGCGGCGATCAGCGACCTGCGGCCCGACCTGGTGCTGCTCGACATCCAGATGCCCGATCTCAACGGCCTGACGGTGGCCAGCCTGCTGCCGATCCAGCAGCGCCCCGAGATCGTCTTCGTCACCGCCTTCGAGATCTTCGCCGCCGACGCCTTCGAGGTCGAGGCGCTGGACTATCTGCTCAAGCCCGTCCGCTTCGACCGGCTGCGCCAGGCGATCGAACGGGCCAAGCGCCGGCGCGAGAAGTCCGCCCAACCCGCCGACCCGATGATCGACGGCCGCGCCATCTGGGTGCAGACCCGGACGGGCTCGGTGCGGGTGTCGCTGTCGGAGATCGACTGGATCGAGGCGGCCAAGGACTATGTCCTGCTGCACACCTCGACCCGCAGCTACCTGCATCGCTCGACCATGTCGGCCTTGGAAAAGGAGCTGCGCGGCGCCGGCCTCCTGCGCGTCCACCGCTCGGCCTTCGTCCGCGCCAGCCGCGTCCGCGAGGTCAAGGGCCACGGCCGCGCGATCACTGCCGTCGTGCTCGCCGACGACATCAAGGTCCCGGTCGGCTCGACCTACGCCTTCCAGGTCATAGAGACGCTGAGCCTGGCGGCGCCGGAGTAGGGCGAGGCGAGGGCCGGATCGAGGTCATGCTCAGGGTCTAGACCCTGAGCAACGCCGAGCAGGTCCGAGCCCGCCCCGAGACATCACAGGTGCAGTTAACCAAACTGCCGCAGATTCTTCTTGTAAATCCGCCTAATCCCACTACAGACTAAGGCCGTATTTGCTCGCTATTGGTCGAGCCGAAAAATACTTGCCCCATATTTTATAACGCTATTTGCCATCGCCGTTTCGGATGGGCCGCAATCGTGTGCGTTCGCCCGGCGGCTAACCCAGTGGAACGAACGAACATGACTGAGCCTATGAGTATCTTCGACGCACCGTCGGCGTCGATCTACGAGACCAAGACGACCTACAAGGGCGTCGAGGTTCCACCGCCGCAGCCGGGCGAAACGTCTGCGAACTATCGGACGCGCGGAGCTGAATTCCGCGCCGAGGTCGATGCGGAAGAGGCAAAGCGCAACGCAAGGCGCGCGGCGCGCGCCAACCGGCCGAAACCCGTAAAGCCACCGTTCGTCCGCCTCGAAAAGGCTGCGCGGGGTTTCGCCAAGCGGCATTTCCGCAAGTCGATGAACGGCAGCGAACTTCGCAACGCGCTTAACTTCAAGGGCGCAACGGTCGGCATCGATGACCAAAACCCCATCGAGGTGTTCGTCACCATCAACGGCGGCGCCTGGTCGGTGGAATTCGTTGTCTCCAGGGAGGCGATCCAGGGCGGTCGCTGGCGCCCCACCTCCTCCCGGCCCAAAGCCCTTCGATTGGACAAAGACACCGATGCCGATAACGCCGTGGCCTGGCTAGACGCGGCATGACCGGGTTCGAGTTGGAACTGACCCACGACGCCGTAGTTGGCTGGTCTGACGTCAAGGTGTGGCTGGACGAAAACGACCCCGACCATGAGGTCGTGTACCGCGCGGAACGTGAACACGGGAACTTCGCGGAGTTCCCTCACCTCGTGCGGCTCACGAGCGAAGATCAGCGCCTGCTGTTCAAGCTGACCTTCAACGGGATCTGCCCAGGATACTAGACGTCGACGCCGCCTCGTCGCCCTACTTCAAGCCATCCTCGGCCAAGGTATGGGCGACGATCGCGTTGGCGTGGCCGTGTCCCAGGCCGTGGTCGGTCTTCAGGACCGCCACCAGGTCCATGTGCTTGGCCGGATAGGCGGCGCGGACGATCGTCTTCCAGTCCGCGATCGGACGGCCGTACGTCTTTTCGATCGAGGGGAAGTAGGACGCGGGGCCCTTCACCTTGTCGTCGGCCATCGAGGTCTCCCATCGGTTCCAAGGTCCCGTTGATGCCTTGATCGCGCGGGGTCCGCAACGGGCGGCGCATTGCCTTTCCCGCGTCCATGCAAGAGTCTGCCGCTTCGGCTTTCGCATCGGCGCGAAAGCCCCTGAGGTTTCGCCGCTCTTGGCTTGCGACAGCTACCGTTTCGACCGCTTCACGCTGGACCTGGCCGACCGCCGGCTGGCGCGGGACGGCGTGGTCGTGGCGCTGAACGCCCGCTATTTCGACGCGCTGGCGCTGCTGGTCCGCGAGCAGGGCCGGCTGGTCACCAAGGAACGGTTCCTGGACGAGGTCTGGCGCGGTGTTCCGGTCACCGACGAAGCCCTGACCCAGTGCGTCCGGACCCTGCGCAAGCTGCTGGACGACGACGCCGGCGCGCCACGGCTGATCCAGACCGTGCCCAAGCATGGCTACCGCTTCATCGCGCCGATCCAGGCGGAGGATGCTCCGGCGCCGGATCGTCCGGTCGCCGATTGGCGCCGCGTGCTGACCCTTGGCGGCGCCGGGACCCTGGGCGCGGTCGCCGCCGGCGCGATCGGCGGCCTGGCCTATGGCTTCGCGGGCGCGGCCCAGACTGGCGTCTCGGCCCTGGCCGTCCTGCTGTGCGTCACCGTCCTGGTCGCCCTGCTGGGCGGGGCGGGCGTGGCGTTCGGCATCGCCCTGGCCGAGTTCGCGCCCGGCCGACCCTGGTGGCGCGCGCCGTTCGGCGGGGCGATCGGCGGCCTCGTCGTGGGCGCGGCCGTCAAGCTGCTGGGCCTGGACGCCTTCACCCTGCTGCTGGGCCACGCGCCGCAGGGCATCACCGGCGGTGGCGAGGGCGTGCTGCTGGGCGGCGTGGTCGGCCTAGGCGCTTGGCTGGCCGGCAAGGTCTCGGGCGGTCTGCCGCGCCGGATCGCCGTGGCCGCCGGCGTCGGCGGCGTCGCGGGCCTGGCCATCCCGCTGCTGGGCGGACGCCTGCTGGGTGGCAGCCTGGACCTCTTGGCCCGCAGCTTCCCGGACTCCCGCCTGAAGTTGGCGGCGATCGGCGGCCTGTTCGGCGAGCCCGGCTTTGGCCCGCTCGGCCGGGCCGTCACCGGAACCCTGGAAGGCGCCCTGTTCGCCGCCGGCCTGGTCGGAGCGATGCTGCTGGTCGAGCGCGCGCGTCCCACGCTTTGACTTTCCGGCCCATCGGCCGATAAGCTCCCATTTATAGAGATAATAATCCACATAGTGGGGGAATGATCGTGAGCGCGGTTTCGCGACGCCATGTCCTGGGCTCGGCCGCCCTGGTCCCGCTGCTGGGCGGTTGCGCCGGCCTGGCCCAGCGCCGGTCGCCGCTGACCACGACGCGCCCCGCCGCACCGTTCGACATGCCCGCGATCGGCGTCCCCGACTTCCGCGCCGCCCGGCCCTTCCCGATCACCGACTTCGGCGCGGTCCAGGGCGACCAGGCCTTGACCAGCCGCGCCATCGCCCTGGCCATCGACGCCGCCCACCAGGCCGGCGCGGGCGTGGTCATCGTCCCCGCCGGCGTCTGGCCCACCGGCAAGATCCACCTCAAGAGCCACGTGAACCTGCACGTCGCCAAGGGCGCGACCCTGCGGTTCTCCAGCGATCCGCGAGACTACCTGCCGGCCGTCCCGACCAGCTGGGAGGGGCTGGAGTGCTACAACTACTCGCCGCTGGTCTATGCCTATGGCTGCGAGAACGTGGCCATCACCGGCGGCGGAACGCTGGAGGCCCGGCTCGACGTCTGGAGCCTGTGGTACAAGCGCCCCAAGCCGCACATGGACGCGCTGGTCGCCCTCTACACGATGGCCGTGAAGGGCGTGCCGATCGAGCAGCGCCAGATGACCACGGGCGAGGCCAACCTGCGGCCGCACTTCATCCAGTTCAACCGCTGCCGCCACGTGCTGGTCGAGGGCGTGCGCATCCGCAACAGCCCCTTCTGGACCCTCCATCCCTATCTGTGCCGCGACGTGGTGATCCGCGGCGTCGATATCGTCGCCCACGGCCACAACAACGACGGCGTCGATCCGGAGATGAGCCAGAACGTGCTGATCGAGGACTGCGTCTTCGACCAGGGCGACGACGCCATCTCGGTCAAGTCGGGGCGCGAGTTCGACGCCTGGCGCCTCGGCGTCCCGTCGCGCAACGTCGTGGTGCGTAACTGCCAGGTGAAGAACGGCCACCAGCTGATGGCGATCGGCAGCGAGCTGTCGGGCGGGGTCGAGAACGTGCTGGTCGACAATTGCCACTTCACCGGCGACGGCAAGGGCGCCGACGGCTGGGCCGTGCCGATCGCCAACATCCTGTTCGTGAAGACCAACGCGCGGCGCGGCGGCTTCGTGCGCAACATCTGCCTGTCCAACGTCTCGGCCGCCAGGATCGCCGGGGCCGTCCTGGCCGTCGACACCGACGTCCTCTACCAGTGGCGCACCCTGGTCCCGACCTACGAGCGCCGCCTGACGCCGATCCAGGGCCTGCATGTCAGCGACGTGCGGGTGGGCGAGGCCCGGTTCGTCTGCCAGATCAAGGGCGAGCCGCAGCTGCCCGTGCGGGACGTCTCGCTGCGGCGCGTCACGGTCGACACGGTGACCGGCCAGGCCGTGGACAATGTCGCCGTGAAGGGGTTCTCGCGGGCCTAGGCCCGTGAGCGCTTGTTTGCCGCGACTTGATCGCTGTGGCGCGGCTATCGCGTTGCAACATCTGACCGGAAGGCAGGCGTTAAGGGCGACGGCCTTCCGGCCAGCTGGGCCAAGCGTGGACGCGTCCCTGCCATCAGACGGTCGGCACCGTGCCGCCGTCGATGACGAACTCGGCGCCGTGGATCGCGGCGGCGCGGTCCGAGGCCAGGTAGGCGATGATGTCGGCGATCTCATGCGGCTCGGCCGGACGCCCGATCGGGATGCCGCCCAGGCTGTCGAGGACCAGTTGCCGCGCCGCCTCGATCGTGCCGCCATTGGCGGCCTGCAGACGCTTCAGCAGGTCGACGGACGCCTCGGTCATGATCCAGCCAGGAGAGACGGCGTTGACCCGTACGCCCTTGGGGCCCAGCTCCTTGGAGATCGACTTGCTGTAGGTCCTGAGCGCGGCCTTGGCGGCGGCGTAGGCCGTGGTCGCCTCCGGCAACGGCAGGACCGACTGGATCGAGGTGACGTGCACCACCGCGCCGGCGCCGCGCGCGATCATCTGCGGAACCAGCAGGCGGTCCAGGCGGACCGTGGCCAGCAGGTTCAGGTTCAGTTCCGAGAGCCAGTGATCATCGGTCAGGGCGACAAAGCCGCCGCCCGGCGTGGACGAGCCGCCGATCACGTGGGCCAGGATGTCGATGCCGCCCAGACGCTCGAGCGCCGCCTTGGCGAAGCTTTCCCCGCCCTGCGCCGTCGTCAGGTCCGCCTGGACGAACTCGACGCCGTCGATGGGCTCGAGGGTTCCGCGGGCGGCGGTGATCACCCGGGCGCCGCCGGCCAGGAAACGGTCGACGGTCGCGCGGCCCAGGCCCTTGGAACCGCCGCTGACGAGCACGCGCTTGCCGGCGAACTCGGTCGGATCAACCTTGCTGGTCATGCCGTGATCTCCAAGGCCGTGATGGCGTCGTTTTCGAGCGTGAAGCGGTAGGTGAAGCGGATCGGGCTGCCCTTGAAGTCGCCATGGGCGGGGCCTTCGACGACGACCTGGCCGTCCTCGTGGCGGGCGGTGTCCGGGGTGAAGATCGCCTTCACGGGGACCACGGCCTCGTCAAACAGCGACCGGATCTCGGCGTGGCCCCGAAGAACCGCGCCGTTGTCGCGAACGACGGCGTCGGCGGCGAAGGGCTCAAGCATGCCGTCGGCGTCTAGGCGGGCATTCGCGGCCACATACGCGGCGATCGGGGATGGAAGGTCGAGCGACATCGTTCTTGTCCTGATGGCGGCGGTCGCAGCCGGGGCGGCTGGGATGCGCCTGCCATTCAAGGTAGCGACGGCTGACTTACGTGATAATCAGGGCAAATCGGCACGCTTCATCGCGAAAATCGGGACAATGACGCAAAGCAGCCTGACAGAACTGGACGCCGTTCTCATGGTCGCCCGGCGGGGCAAGTTCCGCACGGCGGCGATCGAGCTGGGGGTCTCGACGACCGCGCTCAGCAATGCGGTCGGAAAGCTGGAGCGCACGCTCGGCGTACGGCTCTTCAACCGCACGACACGAAGCGTCTCCTTGACGGAGGCGGGCCAGCAGTTCGTCGCGCAGGTCGCGCCCGCCGTGCGCGACATTCACGAGGCGATGGAGATCGCGCGCTCCCAAAGGGTCGCCCCTTCCGGCACGCTGCGCATCAACGCCTTTCCCACGGCGGCGCGGGAGATCTTCTCCTGGCTCGTCCTGCCGTTCCTGCGCGTGCACCCGCAGGTCCACATCGACATCGTCACCGAAGGTCGCCTGGTGGACATCGTCGAGGGCGGCTTCGACTTCGGCGTCCGGAGCACCGACTTCGTGCCCGTCGACATGATCGCGCTGCCCTTGGGCGGCGCGCGGCGCAATGTCGTGGTGGGCGCGCCGAGCTATTTGAAAGCACACGGGACGCCCGTGATCCCCCAGGACCTGACCAAGCATTCCTGTCTCCGCGTCCGGCTTCCCAATGGCGCGATCTACCGCTGGCCGTTCGAGAAGGATGGACAGTCGGTCAATATCGACGTCGAGGGCGCCGTCACCCTCGACGAGGCGAGCCTCGCACGCACCGCCGCCCTCGCTTCTGTCGGCCTGACCCTGGCGATGGAGTCCGACGTGCGAGACGACATCGAGGCCGGCCGGCTTGTGCGCGTGCTCGAGGATTGGACGCCCACCCTGTCGCCCTTGAGCCTCTACTATCCGAGCCGGCGCAACCCGACCGCCGCGTTCAAGGCGTTCGTCGACTTCGCGCGGCGACATAGCGGAGCCGGTGACGCCCCAAGGCCTTCGATAGGGTGAGGCGCGCGACAAGCCGTCGGCCGCCGCGCGTTCAACCTCGCCCATGGGTCGATCTTGACAGCAGATTACACCCGTAATCTACATTGCGCGTCGCCAGCGAATGCAAGGGCAATATGAGCATCCGAAACGCCCTCGTGACCCTGGCCGCGCTTGCGCTGGCTTTTCCGGCCCTGGCGGCCCCGACCGTTCTGCGGGTCGTGTCCGAAGGTCCCGCGCCGCAGAGGCGCGCGGTGCAATTGATCGTGCATTCCGAAAAGGCGGGTCGCGACTTCCAAGTGCAGGTCACCGCGCCCGGCACGCCGCCGATCCTGCCAGGCCAGACCGCTCCGGCGATCTACGTGCTGGACGGCGGATACGACATCGCCGGGCCTACGGGCTGGCTGCTGGGCGGCGCCGGCGCGATGGCCCCGGCTTATGTGATCGCCATCGGCTACCCACCCGGCAGCCCGTCCACGCGCGAGACCGACCTGCTGTTCGCGCCCGGAACCCGGCCCGACGGCACGGTGGCCAAGGGCGGCGGCGGAGCGGCGTTTCGGGCCTTCCTGCTGGAAGAGCTCAAGCCGCTGATGGAGGCCCGCTATCCGCTCGATCCCAAGTCCGCCGTGCTGTTTGGTCATTCGCTGTCGGGGATCTTCACGGCGAACATGCTGGCCGACCGCCCCGAGGCCTTTTCCGGCTACCTGATCACCAGCCCGTCGCTGTGGGCCGACCCGAGCGTGATCGATCGCCTCCGGACAGCCGCCGCCCGGGCGCCGGGCCGCAAGGTGTTCGTCGCCTGGGGCGCCCAGGAAGAGCCCTACATGGTCGACGGCGGGCAGAAGATCGCCGCCGCCCTGTCGACCGCCCCCGAGCGCCTGGCCCTGAAGACCAGGGCCTTCGAGGGCGAAACCCACATCTCGTACTATCCACTGGTGATGTCGGCGGCGCTGCCGTTCCTGCTGCCGCGCGCACAACCCATCCGGCATCCCTCGCCGATCGCCCTGACGCGCGCGCAGACCGAGCGCTATTTCGGGACCTACCTCCTGTCGGACGGCCGCAAGGTGGTCATCGGCGAGGACGAGGACGGCGTGCTGCTGGAAGTCGATGGCGCTCCGCCGGCAAACATCCATGCCCTGGCCCTGGACCGCTTCTACATCCACGGCGTCGATGCGCGGATCACCTTCGACCCGGGCCCGGGGCCGCCTCGGACGATGATCTTCTACGTCAACGGGGCCGAGGCGCGCGCGGTGCGGAAGTAGGACGTGGGGCCGGCCAGCAGCAGATCGGGCGCACCGGACGAATGTCGCTCAGGCCCTGGATGCTCGCGCCGCATGCCGGATTATCTGGAAGCGCTTCCAGCCCGCCCGGCCTATTTTGACTCTTTCGTCAAAAAACTGAGCCATGGCCCAGATACACCAAACCCGCCGCGGGGGATAATCGCGACGGGCTGGCTATTTTCTCGATCATTCGATCTAGGCGGGCGTTTCCTCCCCGAAACGCCGAAGAACGGGAGCTCTCTTTGGGCT
The DNA here is from genome assembly GCF_058808315.1 of Caulobacter sp. GW821-FHT11E11. NCBI lineage: Bacteria > Pseudomonadati > Pseudomonadota > Alphaproteobacteria > Caulobacterales > Caulobacteraceae > Caulobacter > Caulobacter sp. GW821-FHT11E11. The sequence continues at coordinate 547,969 of NZ_JBXARO010000001.1, read as the reverse complement.
CGTTTCGCTCTTGCAGTGTCTAGAAACGTCAAATTCATGACGGTGTCAACGCGGCAAATCCCTTTTTCGCAAAGGTTTGGACGAATTTTTGACGCGAGAGGCGTAGTTTGGACGCGGAAGTCGAAGATACCCCCGGATTCCGCGTCCATATTTGACAGATATGTCAAAACTTACTTTGGCAAAGCTTCCGCGAAGCGATCCAGCACCGCCGAGCGCGACTCGAAGACATAGTCCGGACGCGACACGGTCACCGGCTCGACCCCGGCGGCCGCCAAAGCCGCGGCGGCGTCGAAAAGGTCACCAGTGGCCAGCAGGGCGCCGTTGGCGCGGCGCGAGCCGCCCTTGGCGACGAAGGCCGCCACGGCCGACTGCCCCGCCGTGTCCTGTTCGGCCGGCCAGACCAGGGTCGCCAGCTTGCCGGCCCGGCCCTTGGCCTCGACCACCGACAGCATGCGCTGCAGGGCGCCCAGTTGTTCGGCCGACCAGGTCGCGATCAGCGAGGCGGTCAGCTGGGCCTGGCTCTTCAGGATCACGCCGTCCGACAGGATCTTCAGGCCGTTGGCGGCCAGGGTCGCGCCGGTGGTGGTGATGTCGACGACCAGCTCGGCCGCGCCGGCGGCCGGAGCCCCCTCGGTGGCGCCGCTGCTCTCGACGATGCGGTAGTCGGCGACGCCGTGGCGGGCGAAGAAGGCCCGGGTCTGGGTGACGTACTTGGTCGCCACGCGCAGGCGGCGGCCGGTCTTGGCGAGATGCAGGTGCCCGACCTCGTCGACATCGGCCATCGTATCCACGTCCAGCCAGTTCTTGGGCGCGGTCACCACCAGGTCGGCGCGACCAAAGCCCAGGGCCCGCAGCAGCATGACCCGGCTGTCCATGTCGTCGCCGCGCTCGCGCAGCAGATCCTCGCCGGTGACGCCCAGGTGCAGGTCGCCGCTGTCGAGGCCGGCGGCGATGTCGCCGGCCGACAGCAGCCGCACCGAGACGCCGGGCAGGCCGGCCAGCTCGGCCGAATAGCCGCGCGCGCCGCCGGTCATTTCCAGCTTGAAGCCGCAGTCGGCCAGCCAGGCCTCGACCTGGTCCTTCAGGCGGCCTTTCGAGGGGATGGCGAAGATCATCGGACCATTCTTGTCTTGGGGGCCGCTCATTCGCCGCCTCCCGCATAGGCGCGCGCCGGACGGACCATGAAGCCCACCGCGCCGGTGTCGGCGTCGGCGCCGAGTTTAGAGGGCAGGCCGTCGTAGCGACCGCCGGCGGCCAGCGGCCGCTCGTCGCCGAGCGCTGACGAGCGCACCTCGAACAGATAGCCGTCGTAATAGCCGAAGGCCCGGCCGAAGGCGGCGGCCAGGGTGGCGCGCTCCAACGGTACGCCGCGCGCGGCCATGCCGGCCAGGCGGGCGCGCCAGCCGGCGATGGCAGCCTTCAGCGCCGTGTCGTTCGGACCTGCCAGCGCGGCAATGGCGTCCAGCGCCGCGTCCGGACGATCGGAGACGGCCAGGAAGGCGCGGACCTTGGCGGCCTGTTCCGGGTCGAGACGGCCGGCCTTGGCGGCCTCGGCGCGTTCCACGAGCCTATGGGCGATCTCGGCCGGGCGGCGGCCGCCGACGGGCTCGATGCCGGCCAGGGACCACAGCTCTTGCAGCACCTGCGCGGCGTCGGCTTCCGGCAGGCCGGCCAGCAGAGAGGCGATGCGGGACTGCTCGGCGGTGGGCGCGGCGACGTCACCGTCCAGCTCGGCCTTCAGCTGGCGCGGCTTGGCGAAGGCGCGCTTGAGGCGGGCGGCCAGGGGCGGCGCCAGGTCCAGGCTGTCGACGAAGGCCGCGAACAGCGAGACGTCGCCCAGGATCAGGCTGAGGTCCTCACGCCCGCCAGCGGCCGAGGCGGCCCAGGCCAGGGCGGCGATCTCGGCGTCGGCGGCCACGGGGTCGCCGGCTTCGAAGGCCTCGACGCCCAGCTGCAGGAACTCCTCGGCGCGGTCGCTGCCGCGCGGGGCGACGCGGAAGGCCTTGCCTTCGTAGCGGTAGCGCCCCGCCCCGCCGCCATTCGAGAAGTGTTGCCGGGCCACGGCCACGGTGAAGTCGGGCCGCAGGGCCGCCTCCTCGCCGCCGTCGCCGGAGACGACGAACAGCCGCGAGCGCATGGCCTCGCCGGTCAAATCGAGCAGCAGGCCCAGGGGCTGCAACACCGGCGCGTCGGTGGCCACGGCGCCGGCCGCCAGCAGGGGAGCGCGGATGGCGTCGAGCGCCTCCGCCGGAATGGAACGCTCGAGCCTCACGTGATTAGCCCCCGATGATCTTCTGGACCGCCGCGACCAGCTGATCGCGCGGGATGGTCTGCTGGCCCGGGCGCTCGGACTTCCAGGCGGCGTTGTCGGCCAGGCCCTGGGCGGCCATGCGGCCCGCGTCCAGGTCCTTGATGGTCACCGTGCCGGCGGCGATCTCGTCCCCGCCCAGCATGACGACAGCCGGCGCGCCCCGACGGTCGGCATATTTCATCTGCGGCTTCATGCCCGAGGTCCCCAGATAGACCTCCGCCGGAATGCCCGCCGCGCGCAGCTGTCCGACCACGGAGAAGTACTCGCCCATGTGCGCCTGGTCGAAGGTGATCACCACCACCGGCCCGCGCGCCACGCCGCCCGGCTCGCGGCCCGCCGCCCGCAGCGCCGCCGCCAGGCGCGTGACGCCGAACGAGAAGCCCGTGGCCGGGGTCGCCGTGCCGGTGAACCGCGCCACCAGGTCGTCATAACGACCGCCGCCGCCGATCGAGCCGAACGAGACCTTGTTCCCCTTCTCGTCCGTGGTGCTCAGCAGCAGCTCGGCCTCGAACACCGCGCCGGTGTAGTATTCCAGCCCCCGGACGATCGACGGATCGATGAAGGCCTGGTCGTCGGCGATGCCCAGACTGGTCAGCGCCGCGTCGATCCGCGACAGCTCCAGCAGGCCCTCGTCACCCTCGGCCGAGCCGCCGATCACCTTGGCGATGTTGTCCAAGGTCGCGGCGCGACCACCGGCCCCGGCCGACACGAAATCCAGCACCGAGTCGATCGCCTTGCCCTTGAGACCCGCGCCCTTGGTGAAGTCGCCGCTCTCGTCCAGGCGGCCCTCGCCCAGCAGCAGCCGGACCCCGTCCACGCCCAGGCGATCCAGCTTGTCGACCGCGCGCAGCACGGCCAGCTTCTGGCCGGCGTTCTCGGCCCCCGCCGAGGTCAAGAGGCCGTTCAGCAGCTTGCGATTGTTGATCTTCAGCACCGCCGCGCCGCGCGGCAGGCCGGCGGCCTCCAGCCCCTCGACCGCCATGGCGATGATCTCGGCGTCGGCCTCCGGACGGGCCGAGCCCACCGTGTCGGCGTCGCACTGGATGAACTGGCGGAAGCGCCCCGGCCCCGGCTTCTCGTTGCGCCACACCGGCCCGAAGGCGTAGCGGCGGAACGGCTTGGGCAGGGTCTCCCAGTTCTGCGCCGCGAACCGCGCCAGCGGCGCGGTCAGGTCGTAGCGCAGCGCCATCCACTGGTCGTCATCGTCCTGCAGCGCGAACACGCCCTCATTGGGCCGGTCGCTGTCGGGCAGGAACTTGCCCAGCGCGTCGGCATATTCGAACGCCCCGGTGTCCAGAGCCTCGAAGCCGTAGCGCTCATAGACCGCCGACACCGCCTCCAGGATCGCCCGCTCGGCCCGCAGGTCGCGCGCGCGCTTGTCGGCGAAGCCGCGCGGTGCGCGGGCTTCGGGGCGGAAGGTCTCTTCGGTGTCGGGCGTGGTGGAGTCGGTGGTCATTCGTCGGTCCTGAGATCTTCAAGGCTTCGACGGATGGCGCTTGCGCATAAGCCCCATCCGCTAGGCGGGGCTCTGGCTGGGTCGCTGGCTTAGAGCGAACGGACCCGGCCGATCCCGCGAGGCGAGGTCGGATGGTGGTGGCAGCCGTGGTGGTGCGGTGCGCGGGTCATTGCGGTGGGGGGTTTAGCGGATGAGGGGGGAGAGGGGAAGGGGCCACGCAGCTTCAAGATCACGGATCTCGTGCCTAGCGACGCGGGGGCCTCTTTGCTAGAGCCTCCCAGTCTCTTCGCGTAACTGGTGACGTCAAAAATACATCACTGACCAGATCAACAAAGTCTTCGATTGATCTGTTATTAGCGTGATCGAGATCAAACTTCAGACGCCCGCCGTCCTGCTCGCACTTAAATTGCAACTTCCGGACGCCAATCAGCTTCTCAATCTCGGCAGGATCAAGATCGGCGGCAAGACCATGCTTATGCGCTGAAGCCAAGCGCTTTCCGAGCCGCGTCCTTTGTTGCACATGGACTTTCAGAGCATCGATATCACCAAGATCGAAGCGCGCTGCCAGCGCCTCCACCGCGTCGTGCGCCTTAGCTACCGTTATCTCTCTTATATTCGTTATAGATTCAAATGATCGTATATTAGCGACGTAAAGTAACCCGTCCCATTCGAAGAAGTCGACGTTCTGATCAAAAGTTACTACCGCACCATCAACTGGCACCATTTGATTGGTGTCACGATGAAATGCCGCCGCTACGGCGTTTCGCTTCCGCGCAGCAATCTCGAGGCCTGAGCGTCCTCGGAACGCGCGAATAGTACGGCCGTCGGGCAGTGTTAATCGGAAGGCGTAGAACTTAGCCCGCCCGAGAACCTCCTCGTCACCGTCAAAAACTGTAGGGAAGTCCGGCAATGGCAAAGCATCTAGCCATCCACCAAGCCCTTCCGCGTCGCGCAAGTTGATTACGCCAACGTTGCCCCCGACCATGGAGTCGAAGTCGAACTCCCCCAGATTCTGCTCGCCAGCAGCGGCAGCTTCAAGATCAGAGAAAACTCGCCGCGCAGCGTCGGCTAGTTGGACAGAAAGCTCACGAGCTAAACTAATTCGATACCAAGTCTCGCGCCTTTGCCTGCTAGGTCGCACGTTGAGGAAAACGTGAAATCCCATCTCCTCGCCCGCGTTCATCGCTCGGCGGAGATCACCTAATGCAGCATATCCATCATCGACCAGAGCCATGATTGCTCTCTGTAAAATTAATCTCCGAAGTATAAACGCGAAGAATCGAGCTCATGCAAGTTGAGCACTTCACCACTAGCGATCTCACGCTTGCGCGTAATCAAGATCACAGACCTACCCGATTCGAGCTTCACGCGGAAAATCTTATACCCGCATACAATAAAGAACGGATTTACATAAAGTGTATCTATCCTCGTCATAAGCGTGATGAGGACGATATAGAAGGCTACAGCCGGCACAAATTTTTCTGGTAACTTGAAGTTATCAATCAAAATTGGCGGCAAATACGCGATCAGGTAGCTGAGAATACTTTCATCTAGCTGCCCCTGGACCTCGACTTTCAAATGAACGACAGGCCCCGACTTAAACCCACGACACAGCCAGAAAAACACCGCGATCGAAATTGCACATGCCAGCCACGCCCAAAAAGCAGCCTTGGGAAGCTTCTGAATCGTCAGACCCAGTCCCAAAACCGCGTACAGCGGGCCAAAAGAGCTAAAGAGGAAAAGGGCTCGAAACAGGCCAGACATCGCAACCGCCCCCTTTCAAGCGACAAGTTATCTAAGCATGCCGTCACGACTGTTTCGGACGCAACGCTCTGCTTCCTCTCTTTGCTCGAAAGGGAGGAAGCAGAATGATCCTTAAATCTCACGGCGAGACGATCGCAGGGCTGATCAGGTCACTCAAGGACCGCCCGCCGGGCGGCGACGCGCGAGCGTCGTCCTTGACTGACCTGATCAGCCCTGCACGCTGCAGCCTCCAAGAGATTTGAGGCGCGCGCCGACCTCGGGGAGGTCGGGCGGCGGAGCCCCTCTCCCCTTGCGGGAGAGGGTGGCCCGCGAAGCGGGTCGGGTGAGGGGTTGAAGGACGGCGCCGCTGCGTAGGGCGGCTGGGGCTGGGTGCGGCTTACAGGGCTATCGACCCCTCATCCGGCCGCTTCGCGGCCACCTTCTCCCGCAAGGGGAGAAGGGGGTGCGGCGGCGGCTTGCAGGATCAGGCCTAGCACGTGGTCGGGGCGGCATTGGATCTCGGCGTTGGGCAAGCGCAGGACGCGGAAGCCTTGGCCGCGCAGCCAGGCGTCGCGGATCGGGTCGGTGGCGGACGCGTCATGGTGGGGACCGTCGGCCTCGATGATCAGGCGGTGGCGCAGGCAGACGAAGTCGGCGACGTAGCGGCCGATCGGGAGCTGCCGGCGGAACTTGAGGTCGCCCAGGCGGCGATCGCGAAGGAGTTTCCACAACAGGCGTTCGGTCACGGGCGGGTCGTGGCGCAGACGGCGGGCGAAGGCGAGTTGGCGAGCGTGATCAACCATGACGCGAACATAATGGGAACATTGTGCGGCATGCAAGCGCCTTTGGGTGGGGGCGGAACGGGTTATCGACCCCTCATCCGTCGGCTTCGCCGACACCTTCTCCCGCAAGGGGAGAAGGGAAGCATGGGGATTGAGCGGCCTCTATCCTCGGAATTCGCGATCTCGAACCCAGCAAAATCAACTGCTTGTCGATTTTAGACGCCGCTGAATGATCCGCGTTCAGAACCGCCGCACAATCATAGCCATCCCCGTCGCGGGGGAGGGCGTTTGGATCCGGCCCAAAACGGCGGCGGGGTTAGGTTGAGCGGGGCCGCTGGCGGTTCCCGAGCGGTTTCGTCAGGTCGCGTGGATTACTCTTTAGGATCGCACGCGAGTGACAGGTCGTCCGGGGTCAAAGCCATCAGCGGAGCGACAGGGCGGTGATCGTATAAGCCGCCTATCGTGGATCGTCGGGGTCGAGACGGATGTAGCCGATCGACTTGGTCCGCGCCCGTCCGGGGGCTAGTGGGGACCCGAGCTGAAATACGCTCACGCCTCCCATCCTCACGGGCAAGAACAGCCTGGCGGAGCGGTCTGCGAGCCGAAACACAACAAACCTTACGGTCTCCGGGTTCGCCCGGCCGCTCCGTCGCCTCCCCATCACCTTCAGCGGCCAGGCCGCGTGAAGCGGCGAAGCCGTGCGTCCCAGACCCTCCCCCCAGCGGGGGAGGCGGCCGAAGGCCAGAGGGGGAAGTGCTGCCGAGCCGGCTTCTTCCCCCTCCGTCGGCTGCGCCGAGACCTCCCCCGCTGGGGGGAGGGTCCTTTCACCTGAGGAGCCCCCCATGCCCAAGTCCAAGCCCCCGCGCCGCAAGCGCCCCCACCACGTCGTCTCGACCACCCGCTGGGCGCTCGACCACTACGACACGCTGGAGCGCCTGACCGAGCGCATGGCGCGCGAGGCCGAGGCGCTGGCCGACAAGGTTCCGCCCGAGGAGCTGGCGCGGATGCGGGCGAGCTGCGCCGAGAACCGGCGGATCTTCGCCGAGGCACGGGCCGACCTGCTGGCGCCCAGCCGCACGCCAGTGCTGGACCGACTGGTGACCGAAGCACGACGGCGAGCCAAGTAATGTTTCCCTATACACGAATTGTTAAGTCAAACCCGGATCGGGGCCAGACTTATCCACATGCTCCACCATGCCGGAGCGGTCTAGAAACATGAACCCGCTGTAATCTGACAACGAAGTAACCCACATTTCCGGCTTGTAACTTGAGATGAACGGTTCCGGCGTCCAGACCTCTCCGCACTGAGGGGAAACAGTGATGACCAAGACCGCTCTGCTGGCCACAGCAGCCGCAATCGTATTCGCCAGTGCGGCTCACGCCGGTGAAACGACCCAGACGCCGGAACAGATCGCCGCGCCGCCCGTGGCCGCGCCGGCCGCGACCGGGGTGCTGGTGTTCCAGCCCGACTTCTTCGCCGCCCAGCGCCCGAACACGGCGCTGGACATGGTCGACCGGGTGCCGGGCTTCGACGTCGACGACGGCTCGGGGGCCCGGGGCTTCGAGGGCGCGGTCGGCAACATCCTGATCAACGGCAGCCGGCCGGCGTCCAAGAACGACACCGGCTCGAACGTCCTCTCGCGCACCCCGGCCGACCGCGTCGACCACATCGAGCTGATCCGCGGCGGCGCCCCGGGCGTCGACATGCAGGGCTATGCGGTCGTCGTGAACGTGGTGCTGAAGAAGGGCGTCAGCCATCAGCAGATCCTGACCCTGAATTCGATGCTGTTCGACGGCGGCCACGACATCTACGGCGGCAGCTACCAGTTCACCGCCACCAATGGCGACAAGAGCTGGGGCGTGACGCTCAGCGACAGCATGGGCAGCAGCGACAGCAACGGCGTCGGCCGCAATGTCCGCCACGACGGGACGGGCAAGCTGATCCGCGACGAGGCCTTCATCAATGACGGCTATGGCGGCGGGCGCTCGATCCGCGGCAACTACACCGGCCCCGTCGCCGGCGGCAAGCTGGAGGCCACGGCCCGCTACGGCGTCAACGATTGGCAGGAATGGCAGGAGCTGAGCTCGCCCGTCGCCTTCCGCCGCAGCGCCTATGCCGAGGAGAGCCATTCGGGCGAACTGGGTCTGACCTGGACCCGGCCGCTGGCCCCGAAGTGGAACCTCGAGACCCGCGCCATCCACAGCTTCGAGAACTTCGACAACGTCTCGACCAGCGACCAGACCCTGTCGGGCGTCAAGGACGCCCAGCAGCGGTTCGTGGCCGACGGCGACAGCTCGGAGTCGATCGTGCGCGGCCTGGTGCGCCACGAATATTCCAAGGCCCTGACGATCGAGGTCGGCGGCGAGCTGGCCTACAACATGCTGGACGTGAAGCAGGCCTACAGCGTGGGCGGCGTCGGCGTGGCCCTGCCCAGCGCGTCGGTGAAAGTCGAGGAGCTGCGCGGCGAGGCCTTCACCAAGGCGACCTGGCGGGTGAACCCCAAGCTGACCCTGGAAGGCGGCCTGCGCCTGGAGAAGTCGACCATCAAGCAGTCGGGCGACGCGTCGAACAAGGAGAGCTTCTTCTACGCCAAGCCCCGCTTCCTGGCGACCTGGACGCCCAAGGCCAACAATCAGTTCCGCTTCCGCTTCGAGCGCGAGCTGGGCCAGCTGGACTTCGGCGACTTCGCCGCCTCGTCGGACCTGGACGACAGCACCGTCTATGGCGGCAATGTCGACTTGAAGCCCGAGCAGCGCTGGATCTCGGAAGTCAGCTACGAGCGCCGCTTCTGGGGCGAGGGCATCGTCTCGGTCGCGTACCGCCACGACGAGATCATCGGCGTGATCGACCGCCTGCCGCTGCCGGGCGGCCTGTCGGCGACGGGCAATATCGGCGACGCGACGCTGGACAAGCTGTCGGTCAACATCGTGATCCCGACCGACAAGTTCGGCATCAAGGGCGGCCGCTTCACGTTCAAGAACGACTGGAACGAGACCCACGTGAAGGACCCGACGACGGGCAAGGACCGGCCGATCTCGGGCATCCGTCCGACCCAGGCCAATATCGGCTTCACCCAGGATCTCGTGAAGTACAAGACCCAGTGGGGCATCAACTGGCTGCCGCTGCTGGGCCAGGGGACGTACGACGTCGACCAGACCAATGTCTGGCGCGGCTCGGCCTATTACGAGGCCTTCGCCGAGTACAAGCCGACCCCGACCCTGGCGATCCGCGCCCAGCTGAACCTGTGGGACGACTTCACGATCCGCCGCACGGTCTTCGCCGATCGCGCCCCGAACCGGGCCGTGGCCTTCGTCGAGGATCGCGAGATCAACCCGCGGACGTTCGTCAGCCTGCGGGTGCGGAAGACCTTCTGATAGGCCTCTTGGGCGGCTACTTGCGTAGCCGCTGAATGAGCGCCGTGGTCGACGGGTCATGCTGGCCCGTCGCGCCGCTTTCCAGTTCGGGCAGGATGCGGTTCGCCATCACCTTGCCCAGCTCGACGCCCCACTGGTCGAAGCTGTTGATCCCCCAGATCACGCCTTCGACGAAGGTCTTGTGCTCATAGAGGGCGATCAGGGCGCCGAAGGTGCGAGGCGTCAGGCGCTCCAGGACCACCAGGGTCGAGGGGCGATTGCCGGCGAAGGTCCGCTGCGGCGCCAGGGTGGCGATCTCGGCCTCGGAGACGCCCTTGCCCTGCAGCTCGGCGACCACATCTTCGGTCGAGCGGCCGACCATGAAGGCCTCGGCCTGGGCCAGCAGGTTGGACAGCAGCTTCTCGTGCATGCCGGCCGGGCCTTCGTCCGACTTGGCGACGCCGATCAGCTCCATGGGCGTGATGTCCGTGCCCTGGTGCATGCACTGGAAGTAGGCGTGCTGGACGTTGGTGCCTTCGTCGCCGAACACCACGGTGGCGGTGCCTCGAGCGGCGGGCTGGCCGTTCGGACCGACCGACTTGCCGTTGCTCTCCATCTCCAGCTGCTGGAGGAACGAGGCCAGGCGGCGCAGGCGGTGCGAGTACGGAACGACCGAGCGGGCGCGGCGGTCCAGGCCATTGCGGTTGAAGATCTGGGCCAAGGCGACCAGCACCGGCGCGTTCTTCTCCAGCGAGGCGGTGCGGAAGTGCTCGTCCATGGCCGCGCCGCCGTCCAGGAAGCCCTGGAAGGCGTCCCAACCGGCCGCGACGGCGACCGACAGGCTCACGGAGGACCACAGCGAATACCGACCGCCGACCCAGTCCCAGAAGCCGAACACGCGATCGTCGGGCACACCGAAGGCGGCGGTCTTGTCCAGCGCGGTCGAGATCGCGGCCAGGTGCTTGTTCGCGCCCTCCTCGCCCAGGGCCTCGACCAACCAGGCGCGGGCGGCGCCGGCATTGGCCAGGGTCTCCTGGGTCGTGAAGGTCTTGGAGACGACGATGACCAGGGTCTCTTCCGGGTCCATGTCGGCCGTGGTCAGGGCGAACTCAGCGCCGTCCACGTTCGCGATGAAACGCAGGTCGATCTGGGTCTTCACCGGGCGCAGGGCGTCCCACAGCAGGCGCGGGCCGAGGTCCGAGCCACCGATGCCGATATGCAGGATCGCCTTGAACGGCTTGCCGGTCGCGCCCTTGATCTCGCCAGAACGGACGGCGTCGGCGAAGGCCTTCATCCGCTGGCGGACGGCGTCGACATCGGCCATCACCGGCTGGCCCAGGGCCTTGAAGTCGGCGTCGGCAGGCGCCCGCAGCGCCGTGTGCAGAACCGCGCGGCCTTCGGACGAATTGATCGCCTCACCGCCGAACATCCGGGCCCGGGCGCCTTCGACGTCGGCGGCGTGGGCCAGGTCGAGCGCGGCTTCCAGGCCGGCCTCGTCCCAGGCCTGCTTGGACAGATCCAGGTGAAGGCCGGCGACGTCCAGGGTTAGGGCGTCGAGGCGGCCTGGCTCGGCATCGAAGAACTCGACAATGCGCTTTTCGCCGGCGGCCTTGGCGGCGTCTTCCAGGCGGGTCCAGGCGGTGTCGAGATCGGCCATGCGGGCATCCTCAAGTTTGGTAAATCGCTGTTTACAGAACGGGGCTTATCAAACGGCTGCCGCCACGTCATGGCAGACCAATGACGTTTTTTGCGGGAGTCCCCCATGTCCTGTGACGCCGTCGCCTTTTCCGCCATGCTCTGGATGGCTTCGTTCAATCCAGGTCGGGCTGCTGGCCCCGCCCCGGCGGTGCTGCAACAGCCGACCGTCCCGCAGTCGGTGGCCGGCGAGCCGCTGTTCCAGGACATCGTCAAGCGCGCCAACCAGCTGAAGACCCAGACCGAGGCCTATCGCAAAGCCCTGGCCGGCACGGATCCCACCGCCGCCGCCAAGCCGCTGAAGGGTTTCGACGGCTTCTCGACCAAGATCGGCGAGCTGTCGGCGCTGGACATGAAGGGCCATGTGACCCTGAAGGAGCGCGGCGCGGTCGACGACCTCAAGTGCATCCTGCGCGGCATCAGCCAGGACCTGCCCGAAAAGCTCACCGCCGTCGGCGCGGCCACGACGATCAAGGCCCAGGACCTGGCCCTGCGCGACATGGTCTATCTGCTGAACGACAATGTCGAAGTGATCACCGCGCCGCCGCAGCCGGCGGCTTAAGCGTCCTTGTACTTCACCGCGCAGCCATAGGGCGCGGCGAACGGCGTCGCGACCTTGCGGCCGGCCTTGACGTCGGACAGGGCGGCGGCGACCAGGTTCTTGGCGGTCTTCAGGTCCTCGACCTTGCTGGTCGGGGTGTCGTCGATGGCCCCCTCGTAGACGACCGCGCCGGTCTTATCGATGACGAACATGTGCGGCGTGGTCTTGGCCTTGTAGAGCGTGGCCACCTTGTTGTCGGAGTCCAGCAGCACCGCCGTCGGCTTGGCGCCCTTGCTGTCGGCCCAGGTCTTGGCGGCCGCGCCGTTCGGGAAATAGCCCTGCTTGCCGGGAGCCGACGAGGCGATGGTCAGCCACACCACGCCGTCATTGCGGGCGGCCTGCTGCAGGCCCTGCATGTTCCCGGAGTAGTGCTTCTTAACATAGGGGCAGCCCTCGTTGACCCACTCCAGCACCACGGTCTTGCCGCGAAATTCCGACAGCGAGCGAGCCTTGCCGTCGGCGTCGACGGCGGTGAAGTCGGGGGCCGGCCTGGCGTGCGCCAAGGTCGGGACGAGCGCGGTCAACGGCAGACCGGCGGCGACGAGGCGGCGAGTGATCGACATGTCGGTTCTCCAGACCAGAAAGCTCCCCCGCCGAGACCATCTCATAGATCGTCGATCTGCGAAACAGTCGCAGGACGGATCGCCGCAACCGCCGAAACTTCGCCATTCTTGCTTGATCCAAGGGAGCCAGACGCCCAGAACGTCTGCATCCTCCCCTGCCCTCCTCGATCAATGTCCCGCACCAAGACCCTCGCCGCCGTCATCGGCTCCGGCCTGCTCCTGGCGGCCTGCGCCACCGAGACGAACACCACGGTCTTCGTGCCCGTCGTCGCGCCGACGCCGCCCAGCTCGCTGACGCCGCAGCCGATCATGCTGTTCAACCAGACCAAGGACGGCCGCAAGCTGTTCACCCTGGACGCCGAGTTCCCCTATTGCGACGTCGAGACGGGCAAGGTGATCGTGGTGCCGCGCTGGTACGTCACCGACTTCGCCAGCGTGCCCTGGTACGGCCAGGGCTTCGTCGATCCGCAGGGTCCGACGGCGCGGGCGGCCATCGTCCACGACTGGCTCTACACGATCGGCGAACCGGGCAGGCGCGAAGAGGCCGACGCCATCTTCCTGCGGGCGATGATCCGCTACGGGGTGACGCCGTTCCAAGCCAACCTGGCCTATCAGGCCGTGCGGCTGGGCGGCGAGAAGGGCTATGGCCTGCCGACCGACTGGCGGTTCGTGGATCCCAAGCGCCAGAACCTCATGCAGTTCGCGCCGTTCGCCAAACCGCGCACCGGCATGGTCCGCTACCTGCCCCGGTGCCAGGGCTTCAACGCCCTGATCCAGACCGGCTGGCGCGCCTATCCGATCAAGGTCGAGACCCCGGTGATCCCGCCGCCGCTGGTCGTGACCAAGACCCCGCTGGACAAGGTCAAGGACAAGCTGCCGTTCGGCGGGGACAAGAAGAAATAGGGCTTAGGCCCCCGCCTTCTCGATCGCCTCGATCACCAGGCCTTCGGTCAGCAGCTGGGGCAGGATGACCGGCTGGCCGCCGCTCTTCGGATAGACCACGTACAGCGGCACGCCGACGCGGTTGAAGTCGGCCAGGGCCTTGGCGATGAGCGGGTCGCGATTGGTCCAGTCGGCCTTCAGATAGACGGCGTTCTGGGCCTTGAAGGCCTCTGCGACCTTGGCGCCTGACAGCGCCACCTTCTCATTGACCTGGCAGGTCACGCACCAGGCGGCGGTGAAGTCGACCAGGATCGGACGGCCGGCGGCCTGCAGCTCGGCGACCTTCTCGGGCGACCACACCTCGGCGGCGAGACCAGGGCCCGACGGCGCTTCGGCCGAGGCGGCGGCGGTCGGCGGCGCGGCGTGCAAAGCGCCGAAGGTCGCGATCGTGAAGGCCAGGCCCAGCGACACCAGAGCGACCAGGATCGAGACCACGGCCGGCTTGCCCGAGGCGCGGCGCGCTTGCGCCAGGCCGTAGAGCCAGGCCCCGAAGGCGGCCAGGACGCCGGCGGCCAGCAGGTGCGCCAGCGACAGCGGACCCGACTGCTGGGCGAACACCCAGACCAGCCACAGGGCCGCGCCGTACATCGGGAAGGCCAGGCCTTTCTTCAGCACGTCCATCCAGGCGCCGGGACGCGGCAGCAGCTTCAGGAGGCCCGGGATGAAGGCCACGGCCACGAACGGGGCGGCGAAGCCCAGGGCCAGGGCCAGGAACACCGCCAGCGAAATGACCGTCGGCTGGGTCAGGGCATAGCCCAGGGCGCCGGCCATGAACGGCGCGGTGCACGGGGCGGCCACCACCACGGCCAGGGCGCCGGTGAAGAAGGCGCCGGTCGCGCCGCCCTTGGCCGAGGCGCCGCTGCCGACGTTCTGGACCGAGGTCCCGATCTCGAAGGCGCCCGACATGTTCAGGGCGACCAGCAGCATCAGCAAGGCCAGGCCCGCGATGACCAGCGGCGACTGCAGCTGGAAGCCCCAGCCCACGGCCGCGCCGCCGGCCCGCACGGCCAGCAGCAGGCCGGCCAGGGCCAGGAAGGTCGCCACGACGCCCAACAGGAAGACCAGGCCCTGCAGGCGGGTCTTGCCGGCGTCGTGGGCGTGGCCGGCCAGGCTGGCGGCCTTCATCGACAGCACCGGGAAGACGCACGGCATCAGGTTCAGGATCAGCCCGCCCAGGAAGGCGAAGGCCAGCGCGCCGAGCAGACCGCCCGACGTCGACGCCGGCGCGGTCTCGGCCGGCGGCGCGCCCAGGCCGGCGGCGGTCGCGGGCGGTTCGCCTGCCGTGGCGGTGACCTCCCAGGCCCCGGCCTTGGTCGCGATCACGCCCTGCAGTTCGGCAGGAGGCGTGCCGCCACCGACGAAGTCGTAGCCGGGCTTCAGCGTCAGGGTCAGCCCCTCGGGGCCGCGATCGATGACCTGCTCTGCGGCGTGCTCGATGACCTTGGGCGAATAGGGGAAGAAATAGGCTCCGGCCATGTCGGCGCCCTTCAGCGGACCGCCGGTGACGGCCAGCTTCAGGCTCGCGCCGTGCAGCTTGAACACCGCCTTCAGGCCGGCGGGCTTGGGGGCCTTGGCCAGGACGTCGGCGATGACCTTGCCCCACTGGGGATCGGCGCCCGCCGCGCCGGCCACCACCGGCAGCAGCAGGGTCAGCTTGGCGTCCTCGGGCACGCAGACCTGCTCGCAGACCAGGTACTGGACGGCGGCGTTCAGGCTGATCGTCGTGCCCACCTGGGCGTTGGCCGGGGCGCTGATCGGCACTGGGATGATGACCTCGCCCTCATAGGCGTAGTCCAGCAGCGGGCCCAGCTTGGCCTTCTGCGGCGTCGGCCAGACCATGTCGCCGGCGCTCCAACCCTGCGGCAGGGTCCAGGCGATCTTGGTCGCCTCGCCGGCGTCGCCGGGATTGCGCCAATAGGTGTGCCAGCCGGGAATGATCTTCTGGCGCAGGGCGACATAGATCGTGCCGCCCGGCGCGATGCCGCTCTCCTGGGCGATCAACTCGGACTCGATGTGCCCGGAATTGACCACGGGTCCCGCGATCGCGGTTCCGGCCAGCAAGGTCGCCGCCAGCAAGGCTTGCAGGGCGAGGACGGCTCTCTTGAGGAACATGCGCGGGTCCGGGGAAGAAACGACTGCGGACGAACACATGGCCCGCTAACGGCGGCTCGACAATGGTCAAGGCGCGGCCGACAGTCGATTAGGGAATCAACCGGAGCCGCCCATGCCCGCTGCCTTCGACGACATCGAGATCGGCAAGGTCGTCAATCTGGGCTCGCGGGCCGTGGACGAGAAGGCGCTGGAAGCCTTCATCGCCGCCTTCGCGCCGGGCTGGCCGGTCGAGAACGGGGCGCCGGACGGCATGGTCTTCGCGATCTGGACCCGCCTGGACGGCGAGGCCAGCGCCGCCTGGCCGCAGACCAAGCGCCTGGGCGTCGACGCCCTGCGCTGGATGCGCAATCCCCCCGTCGGCGAGCTGCTGCGCGGCCGCATGACCGTGATGGGCAAGGACCCCGTCGGCGAAGGCAAGGGCATCGTCATCGCCCAGCACGACCTGCTGGACGAGGCCGGGCGCCTGGTCTTCTCGTGCCTGACCCGCAGCATCTTCGCGCGGTAGATCCGGACAAAGAAAAAGGCGGCGGAGCCGAAGCCCCGCCGCCCTCTCAGTCTCAGCTGACGCCGAACCTTAGTTCGCGGCGCCGGTCTGCGCTTGCAGCAGCATGGTCTTGTTGATCAGGCGATCCCAACCCAGCAGCGACACCAGGTGCGCGTAGATCTGGGCCAGGGCGCCGTTTTCCTGAAGTTCCTTCAGCTTTTCGGCCGACAGGGTGTTCAGCTTCTCTTCCGAGACGCCGAAGTACTCGGCGACGGTGACCGGCTCGCCGGCCGGAGCGCCGGTTTCGTCCTGCGGCTGGAAGATGGCCTTCTTCAGCTCGAACAGGTCGTTGTCCTTCAGGATCTGGACGAACGAGTCCGTGCGGCGGCGCTCGACTTCGAAGTCGTCGCAGAACTTGATGCAGTTCTGGGTGTATTCGGTCGGCTCGCCCTTGGCGTCGAACAGCGGGGTGTCGCCCTTGGTCGACAGCAGGTCCGAACCCACGTCGATGCAGACGATCAGGCGGTCTTGCGTGTCGTCATTGGCCAGGACGAACGGATAGCGACGGATGTAGGCCGGGATGTAGACGTTGGCTTCAACAGCGCCGTCGGCGGTGATGAACAGGTTCTCGGCTTGGTTCAGGCCCATCACGGCCAGCGGCACCTTGTCGTCGCCGGCGAAGATCACCGGGAAGGTCAGGGCGGCGGGCGCGAATTCCGAGACCGTCAGCGGAACGGCGGTGCCAGCGGCGGCGAAGCCGTACGGCTTGTCCTTGTGGACCAGGGCCAGCTTGGCGTGCTGCTCGCGGTTCAGCGGCTCCGGCGAGTTGTAGAACAGGACGTTGCCGGAGATTTCGCCGGCGGACTGGGGCGTGGTCATGAAGAGCTCTACGACAAAATTAGAAACGGACGCTCGAACGCTTCAAGACGACCGCAAAGGCTCGGCGTTCTAGCCGATCCCGCAAGGCCCGGCAATCTGGGCTGCTGTCATAGCCGGACTCTGGACCTGGGATTCATCCCCGGCGCGAGCCGTTAAGCTTGATATCCATCGTCACCGACGAATTGTCCAGGACCTGGCGAGGGGGAGGAAGGCCAGGTCCCGGACTAACGCGATCCTCCGGGGCAGCGGAGGATCGCGTGTTCTGTGTCGCCTAGAAACGCCAGGCGAAGCCGGCGCGGACCGAGCGGCCCGGCGCGGGCGCGAAGTCCTTCAGGAACGAGGTGTGCTCGCGGATGGTCTCGTTGGTCAGGTTGCGGCCGTCGACGAACAGGCGAAGGCCCGAGTCGGCCAGCGGCTTGAAGGTGACCATGGCGTTGACCTGGGTGTAGCCGTCGGTCGGCAGCTCGAAGCTGGCCGTGCGGTTCTGGCTGGCCACGCGGCGCACCTCGGTCTGGACGCTCAGGCGCGGGGCGCTCCAGATCACCCGGCCGGTCAAGGCCCACGGCGGGATGCGGGCCGGCGCGCCGAAGTCGGTCGAGCCACGCACCCAGTCATAGACGCCTTCCAGCTTCAGCGACTGCTCGCCGCCCTGCCAGGCCACGTAGCTGGCCTCGGCCTCTGCGCCGCGGAACTTGGCGTTGGTCTGGAAGTACTGGAACACCGGCAGGCTGTCCTCGACGGCGCCGGTCGGGGCCTCCTCGATGAAGCCGTCGTACCAGGCGCCCCACAGGTGGCCTTCCAGGCGCAGGCGCTCGCCGGTGTAGCGATAGGTCGCCTCCAGCGAGGTGACCTTCTCGGACTTCAGGTCCGCATCGCCGACCTCGTAGCCGCCGGTGCCCGGGTGCGGGCCATCGGCGAAAAGCTCGAACTCGGTCGGGGCGCGGCCGTTGCGCGACAGGGCCAGAGCCACGAACTGCTTGTCGGCCGGCTTGTAGAACAGGCCCAGCGACGCCGAGACGTTGTCGAACGTCTTGCTGGTGAAGTCGGTCTTCAATTCACGGGAGTCGAAGCGCAGGCCCGCATCGACGCCCCAGACGCCGCGATCCAGGCGCTGCAGGGTGAAGACGCCGTATTCCTTGATGTCGGTCGAGGGCACGAAGGCCTCGTCGCCGATGGCCGAGAAGTGGCGCTCCAGGGCCTGGAAGCCCACCGCGCCCTGCCAGCCGTCACGCTCCTTCTGGACCAGCTCCAGGCGGCCTTCGGTGCCGTCCGACAGGAAGCGGGTGCCGACCTCGCCGTCCTCCACCGAGACCTCGGCGTGCTCGTACTTGGCGTGGCCGACCGACAGCCGGACCTTGTCGAAGAGGCCAAGATCGACATTCTGCTCACCGCGGAAGTCATAACGGGTCTGCTGCAGGTGGATCGAGACCGGGCCTTCCGCGTCCGGATCGATCGGCGCCGTTATCTGCAGGTAGGGCACGCCGTAGGTCGTGTCGGTCTTCTTGATCGCCACGCCGAAGAAGCCGCTATCGTGCACGTAGCTGACGCCGGCGCCATAGGCGTCGACCTCGACGTCGGTGTTGCGGACAGTCTTGTCCGGGTCCGACGTCAGGCCGTCACGGTTGGCCAGGCGCGAAGAGACCGGAGTGGTCGGGACCTTGTAGTCGCTGCTCTCGCGGTGATCGGCGTCGATGGCGAAGACCAGCGGCCCCTTGCCGAACTTGGCCGAGCCGTTGATCGCCTTGCCGTCGTCGACGGTCGAGGCCGAGCCGGCGATGCGGCCCTCAAAGCCGTTCTCGGCTGGGCTGGACGGGACACGCTCGTCGATGATGTTGACCACCCCGCCGATGCCCGAGCCGCCATAGGCCAGGGTCGAGGGGCCACGCAGCACCTCGATGCGCGAGGCCTCGCCCGGATCGGAGGCCACGGCGTGGTCGGGCGACAGCGACGAGGCGTCGACCTGGCCGACGCCGTTCTCCAGCACCAGCACGCGCGGACCCGACAGACCACGGATCACCGGGCGGCTGGCGCCGGGACCGTAGAAGGTCGAGCGCAGGCCCGGCTGGCCGTTCAGGGTGTCGCCCAGGCCGGCGGGCGGCAGCACGTCCAGCTTGTCGCGGGTGATGACGTTGACGCTGCTGGTCACGGTGTCCAGCGACACGGCGTAAGGCGCGGCGGTGATCACCACCTTGTCGACGGCGTTGTCGGGTTCCGACGTCGCCGCGGCGGCCGGCGCATCGGCGGCGTGGGCGGAAACGGCGACGGCGAGCGCGATGAGGCTCGCGGCTGAGAAGGCGACGCGACGAAGCATGAAAGGTCTCTGGACGACTGAAAACTTGGCCGGGGGAGCGGCCGAGAAGAGTGTTATGAAATAACATATCCTCTCGTCAATCCGCTTTCGCTTGACGTGGGATTTTCCCGCCGCTCTGTGGACTCATGACCTCAGGGACGCATTTCATGACCCGTACCGTGCTGATCGCCGCCGCGTTGAGCGGCCTGGCGCTGGCCGGCTGCTCGACCGACGGCCTGCCCAATCCCTTCAAGGCTCACGCCGCCAAGCCGGCCGCCGTCGCCATGACCGCGCCCTCGGCCGGCTGGGTGAAGCCGCCGCCCGGCTACCTGCCCGCCGGCGCGATCGACGCGGCGACCATCATCGGCCCGCCGCCCGAGCCGGACAGCCCGCGCGGCAAGGCCGAGCGCGTCCAGTTCGAAGAGACCCGCAAGCTGGTCAACACCGAGACCTGGAGCCGGGCCATCGCCGACGCCGACCTCTCCGGCAAGAACGGCATGAAGAGCTTCTCTTGCGTGGCCGGCATCACCCTCAGCGCCGAGGCGACCCCGACCCTGGCCAACCTGCTGCTGCGCCTGACCGACGACGCGGCCAAGATCTACCAGCCGGCCAAGGCGGTCTATCAGCGCCCGCGCCCGCCGGTCGGCAACTCCGCGCCGATCTGCGTGCCGCGCGAAGCCTGGATCGAGACCGACGGCTCGTACCCCTCGGGCCACGGCCTGATCGGCTGGGCCTGGGCCTCGGTGATTGCCGAACTGGTTCCCGACAAGGCCAGCCCGATCCTGGCGCGTGGCAAGGCCTTCGGCGACAGCCGTATCGTCTGCGGCGTCCACTTCCAGAGCGACGTCGAGGCGGGGCGCTACCTTGGCTCGGCGCTGGTCACCCGGCTGCACGATGATCCGGCGTTCCTGGCGGATTTCGCCAAGGCCCGCGAAGAGGTGAAGGCCTCGAAGGCCAAGGGCGCGCCGGAGGGGTGCGGGGCCTAAGCCCGCGCCACGAACACCACGTGCTGGCGCAGGGGGTCATCCTGCGCCAGGCCCGGATGGTCGAAGTCTCGCGCTGGATCATAGCTCATGCCGATCCGGCGCATGACGCTCTGCGAGGCCAGGTTGGTGCGGGCCGTAAAGGCGATGATCTCGGGCAGCTTCAGGACCTCGAAGCCATGGGCCAGCGCGGCCTTGGCGGCCTCGGTGGCGTAGCCCTGGCCCCAGGCGTCGGGATGGAAACGCCAGCCGATCTCGACCGCCGGCTTCATGTTCATTTCAGGCGGGATCCACCAGACGCCGGTCATGCCGACCACGCGCATGTCGGCCTGGCGCTCGACCACCCAGAAGCCGAAGCCGTGCTGAGCCTCGTGGGCCTGGACACGGTCGACGAAGGCGTCGCTCTCAGCGCGGCTGCGCACGCCGCCCAGCCATTCGCCGACGCGGGCGTCGCCGTTCATGGCGGCGATGGCGTCCCGGTCGGCGTCGACCGCCGGGCGCAGAACCAGGCGGTCGGTACGGATCATGCGGGGCGGCCGTTGGCCAGGGCGGTGTAGAACTCCGGCCTGCGATCACGGAAAAAGCCCCAGGCGGCGCGGTGCGTCGTCAGGAAGTCCAGGTCGAAGGTCGCATTGACGATGCCCTCGTCGGCCCGGCCCAGCTCGCTGACCAGGTCGCCGCGATGGTCGGCGATGAAGCTCGAGCCATAGAAGGTCTGGCCGCCGTTCGGATAGCCGTCCCACGGCTCGAAGCCGATGCGGTTGGCGCCGACCACCGGGATGACGTTCGAGACGGCGTGGCCCTGCATGGCCCGGCGCCACGGCAGGGCGGTGTCCAGGCTGGGGTCATGCGGCTCACTGCCGATGGCGGTCGGGTAGAACAGGGCTTCCGCGCCCATCAGCGCCATGGCGCGGGCGGCTTCGGGGTACCACTGGTCCCAGCAGATGCCGACGCCCAGGCGGCCGAAACGCGTGTCCCAGACCTTGAAGCCGGTGTCGCCGGGCCGGAAGTAGTACTTCTCCTGATAGCCCGGCCCATCGGGGATGTGGCTCTTGCGATAGAGCCCCAGCAGCGCGCCGTCGGCGTCGGCCATGACCAGGCTGTTGAAGTAGTGCGGGCCTTCGCGCTCGAAGATCGAGATCGGGATCACCACGCCCAGCTCGCCGGCCAGCGGCGCGATGGCTTTCACCACCGGATGCTCGCGCCACGGATGGGCCTCGGCGAACCAGCGCTCTTCCTGGGCGACGCAGAAGTACGGCCCCTGGAACAGCTCGGACGGCAGGATGACCTGCGCGCCCTTGGCGGCGGCTTCACGGATGAAGTGCTCGGTCTTCTTGATGTTGGCCTGCAGATCCATGCCGTACGAGGTCTGGATCGCGGCGACGCTCAGGTTGCGGGCCATCAGGCGGTCTCCGGCTCTTGCTGGCTGATGCAGTGGAACGACCCGCCGCCGGTCAGGATGGCGGTCGAGGCCAAGCCGATGACCTGGCGCTCTGGGAACAGGCCCTTGATCACCTCGACGGCGAAGGCGCCCGACTCCTCGGCGTAGATCGGCACGATGACCGCCTCGTTGGCGATCAGAAAGTTCATGTGCGAGGCCGGGATCGGCTCGCCGTCCTCGTCCAGGATCTTGCCCGGCGACGGGATGCGGGCGACCTGCAGCGGCGAGCCGCGGCTGTCGGTCATGCCGGCCAGCAGGCGCGCGGTCTCGGCATAGACGTCCGCGTTCGGATCATCAGTCCCATAGGCCATCGGGCAGGCCACCACGCCCGGCGCGACGAAGCGGGCCAGGTTGTCGACGTGGCCGTCGGTGTGATCGTTCAGCAAGCCGTCGCCCAGCCACAGCACCTTCTTGGCGCCTAGGGCGTCAGCCAGGGCGGAGGTGGCCGAGGCCTCGTCCCAGCCGGCGTTGCGGTTCTCGTTCAGCAGGCACTGGCGGGTGGTCAGGATGGTGCCGTTGCCGTCGTGGTCCAGGGCTCCGCCTTCCAGGATGAAGTGATTGCGAGCCAGCGGCGCGCCCGAGGCGGCGGCGATCTGCTCGGCGACGATGTCGTCGCCCTCCAGGCTGTACTTGCCGCCCCAGCCGTTGAACTTGAATCCGGCCGCCGAGGCCGAGCCGTTGGCGTCGACAAAGATCGGGCCGGTGTCGCGCAGCCAGATGTCGCCGAACTGGCCGCGAACGATCTCGACGCTGGTGTCGCCGAGCAGGGCGCGCGCGGCGGCTTCCGCCTCGTCGCCGACGACCATCAGGCGCACGCGCTCGCCGCCCGGACCGGCCAGGGCGCGGGCGAGGTCGGCGACCTCCTGCTGGGCTTGCTCCAGGTCTTCCTGCCACAGCTCGGCGTGGCTGGGAAAACCCACCCACATGGCGCGGTGCGGAGCCCATTCGGCGGGGACGGTGACGGTCATTCGGGAACCCATTGAAGGGGGAGAAAAACGAAGGGGGCGCAGATGGCCCCTTCAGACGGCGGGGTCAAGGACCCCTACGTAGCAAACGCAGATGACAAAGAAAAAGGGCGGCCCCGGAGGACCGCCCTTCTCTTGGTCTTGGCTGTTTCCAGCGCCGGGTTCTTAGAACTCGGTGCGCAGGGTGAACTGCACGGTGCGCGGCGAGCCGATGTAGTAGCCCGGAGCGCTGGCGACCGAGCCCGTGATCGCGACCGCGTTGGTGCGCGAGCTGATCGAACCGAAGTAGGTCTCGTCGAACAGGTTGTTGACGTTCAGCTGAGCGTAGGTGCGCTTGGCGAACGGCAGGTCGTACTGCAGCGACAGGTCCCACACGGTGTAGTGCGGAGCGATTTCGTCGTTCACGTCGGTCGAGTAACGGTCACCGGTGAACTTGCCTTGCACGCCCATGTGCAGAGCGTCGGTGATGTCCCAATCGACGCGGCCACCGAAGGTGTACTTCGGGGTTTCGACGACTTGCTTGCCCTTCAGCGGCAGCAGGTTACCGGCGGCGTTGAGGCGCAGGTCTTCCTGGATCTCGCTCTTGTTGTACGAGAACGAGGCCGAGACCGTCAGGTACTCTTCCAGGGCCCAGGCGACTTGCGAGTCGAAGCCATAGGCCTTCACGGCGCCGACGTTGCGGTCGATGCTGATGCCCAGGTCCGCGTCGTACGACTGCACGATACGGTTGGCGTAGTCGGTCTTCCACAGGGCGGCGGTCGCCATGACCGTCGGGTTCGAGTAGCGGTAGCCCAGGTCGTAGGTCTTGGTCGTTTCCGGACGGGTGTCGGCCGGAGCGCCAGCGCCGTTCTTCAGGGTCGCGGTGTACAGGTTGTCGGTACGCGGCGAGGAGAAGCCCTCGGCGTAGCTGGCGTAGACGCTGCCAACGCTGCCCAGGTCGTAGCTCACGCCCGCGTTCGGCAGGACCTTGTCGTACTTCACGGTCGCGCTGAACGGCTTGATGAACTTCGTCGTCGAGGTGCCGAAGGTCACGCTGCCGTCAGCCGCGGCGGCGTTCGGGGTCTGGGTGGTGCAGTTGGCGGTGAAGCCCGTGACGATACCGGCCAGGGTCGTGGCGTTCTGCGTGTAGCAGTACTGGTTCAGCTCGCGCTTGAAGAAGGGCGCGCGGACGCCGAGGTTCACGATCAGGCGGTTGTCCATGAACTTGCCGCGGTATTCGGCGGCGGCCTGGTTCAGCTGGGCGACCGAGTAGCGGTCACGGTTGCGCAGGAAGCTGCCGTCAGCGGTCAGCACCTTGGCGCCGTGGCCGTCCTTGCCGCCGAACACGTTGGTGGTCGTGCCGTCGGCGTTCAGGGTCGTGAACTCGCCGGTCTGGCGGTGACGACCGTAGTCGCCGGTGTAGGCGACGCGGATGCGGTGGTTGTCGCTCAGGTCCCAGATCAGCGAGCTGGTGAGGGTGTAGCGGCGGGTGTTGGTGACGCTGGGCGCGAAGAACGCGACGGTGTCGGCGATGTCGCCGTCGCCGTTCAGGTCCTTGCCGGCCGCCGTGCTCGAACCGCGGACCTTGCCGTCGGTTTCCGAGATCGTGGTCAGCTGCGAGCCGCCGTCAGCCAGGGTGTACTGGAACGAGGGGTCGATCGTCAGACGGACGTTGTCGGTCAGGTGGAACAGGGCCGAACCGCGCAGGCTGCCGGTGTTCGACGGATTGACCTGACGGCCGTAGAAGTCCGAGCAGTTGCCCGGAACGGTCGGGGCACTCTCGGTGATGGTGGCGGTGGCGGGGGTGACGACCCGGTTCACGCAGGTGGCGGTGAAGTCGAGGTTCCGGCCGAAGGCGCGGAACTCGGGCAGCGTTAGCTGACGGATGTTGTTGTTGCGGTTCTCGTTGTAGTTGGCGGCCAGGCTGATGAAGTCGCCGCGGTCACCGATGTCCTGCATGATGCGGGCGTTGAACTGCTTCTTCTCGAGCGAGCCCGGGCCCTTCCACTTGTCGTACTTCTGGTACGAGCCGGCGACGAAGGCCTTGGTGCCCCACGGGCCGATCGCGCCCGAGTCCAGCACCAGGAAGGCGCGGCGATAGTTGTCTTCGCCAACCGAGACGGTGGCGATGCCGCCGAACTCGCTGGCGGGCTTGCGGGTCACGTAGTTGATCGTGCCGCCGGTGGCCGAAGCGGTCGGGCTGTCGACGTCGGTCGTGCCCAGGTTGACGCTGGCGCGGCTGATCAGCTCGGCGTCCAGCTGCTGGTTCGGGTACACGGCGTAGTTGCCGGTGTCGTTCAGCGGCACGCCGTCGAAGGTCACCGAGACGCGAGCGCCGTCGAAGCCGCGCAGGCGCAGGTTGCCGCCCGACGAGCCGTACGGGTCGTTGTTGGTGAAGCTGACGCCCGGGAGCAGGTTCAGCGATTGGAAGACGTTCTGGCCGGTCGATTGCGAGGCCAGGAAGGCAGCGTCAACCGAGGCGCGCGACTTCGGCAGCGTCTCGACGATCTGGCCGGCGACGGCGCGGGCGCCGGCGGCGGTGACGACAACGTTTTCAACTTCGTTGGCTTGCGAGCCGGTCGACTGAGCGAAGGCCGAGCCGGCGGCGACCAGGCAGCCGACCAGAGCGGTCGTCGCCAGGGCGAAATTTCTCATACGCATTTGAAGGATCCCCTCATTTATTCGACGCGCCTGCCGTCGGACCGGCATGATCAGCGTCGTTGGGGCCGTTTAGCGAAAGTTTTAGAAGGTTTGGTGACGGAAAGGCCACGGCATCCCGTAAACTGTCATAAACCTTCGTTAACGCGGAAGAATTGGTCAAATTTTTCTTACTTGGCTAATTAGGGGTCATGCGATCAGCGACCCCGACCTCCGAAATTCCCGCCCCGACCTCCGCAGAATCGCGCGCCTGGCGGCTGACGCTGATGATGGTCGGAGGACTGACGATTCTCCGCCTGATCGCCTTGTTCACAACGCCTCTCGAGCTGTACCCCGACGAGGCGCAGTACTGGCTGTGGTCGCGGGAGCTGGCCTTCGGCTACTTCTCCAAGCCGCCGATGATCGCCTGGCTGATCTGGCTGACGACCCAGATCGGGGGCGACGCCGAGCCCTGGGTGCGACTGTCCGCCGCACTCCTGCACGGGGCCACCGCCCTGGTCATTCACCGCATCGCCCGCAAGCTCTACGGTGGCTGGGCGGGCCTGCTCGCCGCCGCGATCTACAGCCTGATGCCGGGGGTCGTGCTTTCGTCGGGCCTGGTCGCCACCGACGCGCCGCTGCTGTTCTTCCTTGCCCTGACGATCTGGGCCTATGTCGCCCTGGCCGAGGAGACCGCGCCGCGCCGCTACTTCATCGCCGCCGGCATGGGCCTGGCCCTGGGCTGCGCCTTCCTGTCGAAATACGCGGCGATCTACGCCCTGGGCAGCATCGTCATCCACTTCGCGATCTCGAAGGAGGCTCGCAAGCGCTGGTGCCCGGCCGCCGCCGTGTTGTTCGTCACGACCTTCGTCCTGACCCTGGCCCCCAACTTCGCCTGGAACGCCAGCCACCACTTCTCGACGGTCAAGCACACGGCCGCCAACGCCAACTGGGGCGCGCACTCGCTCTTTAATTTCCGCGAACTGATCGAGTTCGTCGGCTCGCAGTTCGGGGTGTTCGGCCCGCTGCCGTTCGCGGTGCTGCTGGGCGGGGCGATCTGGCTGGGCGTCAAGAGGAAGCTGACCTCGCCCGACCTGTTGCTGCTGTGCTTCTCGGCCCCGCCGCTGATCATCGTGGCCGGCGAGGCCTTCGTCTCGCGCGCCAACGCCAACTGGGCCGGCGCGGCCTTCGTGGCCGGCTCGGTGCTGACCGCCGGCTGGCTGCTGCGCTGGAACGCCCGCCGCTGGATGATCGCCGGCCTGGCCGTCCAGGCCGTGTTCGCCGCCTTCTTCATCGCCTGCATGATCAGCCCCAAGGTGGTCGACGCCACCGGCCTGTCAAACGGCTTCAAGCGCGTGCGCGGCTGGGACCAGACCGTCCAGGCGATCATCGAGCGCTCGAAGGAAGAGCAGGCCCTGCGCGGCCCCTTGAGCGCCGTCGCGATGGACGACCGCTTCGTCTACAACGCCGCCGCCTATTACGGCCGCGACTATTTCGGCCAGCCCGGCGCGCCGCCGCTGCGGATGTGGGTGCACGAGGCCTACGCCCAGAACCAGGCCGAGGCCGAGACGCCGCTGGACGCCCACTACGGCCGCCGCGCCCTGATCGTCAGCCTGGAAGGCGGCTATCGGCCCGAGATCGAACAGGACTTCAAGGCCCATTCGGGCCTGCAGATCGCCCGCGTGCGCCTGGACAAGAAGCGCTCCCGCCGCGTCGACCTGTTCATCGCCGAGGGCTTCGCCCCGCTGCCCCGCGACCCGATCACCGGCCTGCCGCCACGGCCCCAGCACGCGCCGAAATAGGCGTGGCGGCTTTCGAGGGATAACCGTCCTTTCGACCGCCGCGCCGGCGGCGATGCTTCCCGCGTCCCACGGGAGGTCTCGATGCTGCGTCTGTTCGTGTTTCTGCTGGCCCTGGTCGCCGGCTCATCCGCCCTGGCCAAGCCGCTGGTGGTGATCCTGGCCGAGCCTCGGGGCACGGAAACCACCGACCTGATCGCGCCCTATGCGGTGCTCGCCGAGTCCGGGACGGTCGAGGTGACGATCGTCGCGCCGAGCCTGACGCCGGTGCGGCTGATGCCGGGCCAGGCCTGGATCCGTCCGCAGACGACCTATGCCGCCCTCAAGCGCGAGCCGGATGTCGTCATCGTGCCGTTCATGATGCCGGCCTACGACCCGGCCCGCGACGCCTGGCTACGCGAGCGGGCCAGACGCGGCGCGCGGATCGTCTCGATCTGCGCCGGGGCCGAGACCCTCGCCCGCGCCGGCCTGCTGGACGGCCGCGAGGCCACCACCCACTGGTATGAGCTGAACCGCCTGGCCAAGGCCTATCCGAACGTCCGCTGGCGGCGCGACCGGCGCTGGACCGTCGACGGCGGCGTGACCACCACCGCCGGGGTGACGGCCTCGATCCCGGCCAGCCTGGCCTTGCTGCGCGATCTGGCCGGCGAGGCGGTGATGCGGGAGACCGCCGCGCGGCTGAACGTCCCCCTGCCCATCCAGGCCCACGACGGCGCGGCGTTCCGGGTCGGGACGGATGCGGCGATGACCGGCCTGTCGGGCTGGGCCAATGCCTGGCGAGCCGAGAAGGTCGCGGTGCGGATCACGGACGGCTTCGACGACCTGGCCTTCGCCACGGCCTTGGACGCCTGGTCGCGGACCAATCGCTCGGAGGCGTTCCCGAGCCAGGGCGCAGTATCGCGGCATGGTCTGACGGTGATCGCGCCGGTCAAGCTTCCGCATGCGGCGCGGACGGTGGAGGCCCGCAACGGCGACCCGACCACCGCCCTGAACGACATCGCCGCCGCCTATGGCAAGGCGACGGCGCGTTACGTGGCGCTCACCCTGGAGCACCCTTACTGGCTCATCCCATAACCGCTCATTCCCGCGAAAGCGGGAAACCAAGCGGCAGCGGCCAAATCAGCTTGGGTCCCCGCTTTCGCGGGGATGAGCGGATTAAAGCGAAACCTCGAACGCCGCCTCGGTCTTGGCCTTGACCTCGTCGACGGTCACGCCCGGGGCCAGCTCGATCAGCTTCACCGGCGTCTTGCCGCGGTTGATCTCGAAGACGCCCAATTCGGTGATCAGCAGGTCGACGACGCCAGCGCCGGTCAGCGGCAGCGAGCATTGCTTGAGTAGCTTGGGCGCGCCCGACTTCTCGCAGTGGTCCATGACCACCACCACGCGCTTGACGCCGGCGACCAGATCCATGGCCCCGCCCATGCCCTTGACCATCTTACCGGGCACCATCCAGTTGGCCAGGTCGCCGGTCTCGGAGACCTGCATGCCACCCAGGATCGACAGGGCGATGTGCCCGCCGCGGATCATCGCGAAGCTGTCGGCCGACGAGAAGTACGAGCTCGAATCCAGCTCGGTGATCGTCTGCTTGCCGGCGTTGATCAGGTCGGCGTCCTCTTCGCCCTCATAGGGGAAGGGACCCATGCCCAGCATGCCGTTCTCGCTCTGCAGCGTTACCGACATACCCTCGGGGATGTAGTTGGCCACCAGGGTCGGGATGCCGATGCCGAGGTTCACGTAGAAGCCGTCCTGCAGCTCCTTGGCGGCGCGCGCCGCCATCTCATCGCGGGTCCAGGCCATCAGACGGCTTCCTTCGCACGGGTGGTCACGCGCTCGATGCGCTTCTCGAACTTGGCGCCCTTGACCAGGTGGTCGACATAGATCCCGGGCGTGTGGATGGCGTCCTTGTCCAGTTCGCCGATCGCGACCAGTTCCTCGACCTCGACGACGGTCTTCTTGCCGGCCGTGGCCATCATCGGATTGAAGTTCCGGGCGGTCTTTCGATAGATGAGGTTGCCCTCGGCGTCGGCCTTCCAGGCCTTGACGATCGAGAGGTCGGCGACCAGGCCCCGCTCCATCACGTACATCTCGCCGTCGAACTCGCGGACTTCCTTGCCCTCGGCCACCAGGGTGCCGTAGCCGGTGCGCGTGAAGAAGGCCGGGATGCCCGCCCCGCCCGCACGTATGCGTTCGGCCAGCGTGCCCTGCGGATTGAACTCGAGTTCCAATTCGCCGCTGAGGTAGAGCTGTTCGAACAGCTTGTTCTCGCCCACATAGGACGAGACCATCTTCTTGATCTGGCGGTTTTCGAGGAGGATCCCCAGGCCGAAGCCGTCGACGCCGCAATTGTTGGAGATGACCGTGAGGTCCTTCGTCCCCGCCTCGCGGATCGCCGCGATCAGGTTCTCCGGAATGCCGCACAGGCCAAAGCCGCCGGCCATGATGGTCATGCCGTCGAACAACAGCCCAGCCAGGGCCTCGACGGCGTCTGTCTTCACCTTGTCGACCATGGTGTCTCCCTATCCCGAACTTGCTAATCGGGTGCTTGGCGAACCGTGTCGCCCGAGCCGCGAAGAAATTCAACCCTTGATGAATTATTTTCCAGAAGGGTCGCTTGATGACCGACGCTAACACCAGCTCCGTGACGCCTTCCACCCCTGGGGTGCTTCTCGTGCTGGCCCACCCGGCGCTTGAACGCTCACGCGCCAATCGCGCCCTGGCCAAGGCGGCCAAGGGTCTGTCCGGGGTCACCTTCAAGGATCTGTACGAGAGCTATCCGGACTTCGTGGTCGACATCGAGACCGAGCAGGCGGCGCTGGTGAAGCACGACGTCATCGCCCTGCAGTTCCCGCTGTATTGGTACTCGACCCCGGCCCTGATGAAGGAGTGGCTGGATCTCGTCTGGCTGCACGGCTTCGCCTATGGCGAGGACGGCGAGGCCCTGAAGGGCAAGCGGCTGTTCGTGGCCTGCACCACCGGCGCCAGCGCCAAGGCCTACCATATGCACGGCTACAACCGGTTCTCGATGGACGAGTTCCTGCGGCCGCTGGAGCAGACCGCGCACCTGTGCGGCATGGAATGGGAGACGCCGTTCGTGGTTCACGGCGCTTCGGTAAAAGACGACGCGGCCCTGAAGGCCGAGGCTGAGCGCTACAAGGCGCGCGTGGCCTCGCTGCTACCAGCCCGCACGGAGGCGTAAGGACGGCATGGAGAATTTCCTCACCCAGACCCTGGTCTATCTGGGCGCGGCCGTCATTTCGGTGCCGATCGCCAAGCGCCTGGGGCTCGGCTCGGTGCTGGGCTACCTGATCGCCGGCGTGGTCATCGGTCCGTTCGCCCTGGGCTTGGTCGGCGAGCAGGCCGACGTCATGAAGTTCGCCGAGTTCGGCGTCGTCATCCTGCTGTTCCTGATCGGCCTCGAGGTGCAGCCCTCGATGCTGTGGGACATGCGCAAGGCGATCTTCGGCCTGGGCGGCGCCCAGGTGCTGGGCACGGCCATCGCCGTCGCCCTCGCCTCCCTCGCCCTGGGCCTGCCCTGGCAGACGGCGATGGCCGTGGGCCTGGTGCTGGCCATGTCCTCAACCGCGATCGTGCTCCAGACACTGGATGAGAAAGGGCTCAGGCAAGGCCCTGTCGGTCGCGCCGCCTTCGGGGTGCTGCTGCTGCAGGATCTGGCAGTGATCCCGATGTTCGCCTTGCTGCCCCTGTTGGCGACCGGCGCGACGCATCACGCCGAGGCCGGCGGCGGTCATGGCGGCGGCAGCCTGGTCGCTCACCTGCCGATCTGGGCCCAGACACTGTCGGTGTTCGCGGCTGTGGCCGGGGTGATCGGCGGCGGCCGGTACCTGGTCCAGCCGTTGTTCCGTTTCATCGCCAAGGCTCGCCTGCGCGAGATCTTCGTCGCCGCGGCCCTGCTGATCGTGGTCGCCGTGGCCAGCCTGATGCAGATCGTCGGCCTGTCGCCCGCGCTGGGGGCCTTCCTGGCCGGGGTGGTGCTGGCCGAGAGCGAGTTCCGTCGCGAGCTGGAAAGCGACATCGAGCCGTTTCGAGGTCTCTTGCTGGGCCTCTTCTTCATCACCGTCGGCGCGGGCGTCGACCTGCCGCTGGTGGCGCGTCAGCCGCTGGTCCTGGCCGGCATCGTCCTGGGGCTGATGACCCTGAAGCTTCTGGTCATGTACGGCATCGCCCGCCTGTTCGGCGCGCCCAAGCGCGGCGCTCTGGCAGTAGCCACCGCCCTGGCGCAGGGCGGCGAGTTCGCCTTCGTGCTGCTCAGCTTCACGGTCGGCGCGGGCGTGATCGGCGCCCAGCTGGCCGCCCTGCTGACCGCCGCCGTCGCCGTGTCCATGGCCCTGACGCCGGTCGCCATGATCCTGTACGAGCGTGTCGCGGCCCTGATGGACGCGGCCATCCCCGACGTAGTGCCCGACACCGGCGACTTCGACGAGGGCGAGCCCGACATCATCATCGCCGGCTTCGGGCGCTTCGGTCAGATCACCGGCCGCCTGCTGACGGCCAACGGCTTCAAGTCGACCATCCTGGACAGCGACATCGAGCAGATCGAGCTGCTGCAGCGCTTTGGCCGCCGGGTGCACTATGGCGACGCCACGCGCCTTGATTTGCTGCGCGCCGCCGGCGCCGAGCGGGCCCGGATGCTGATCGTCGCCCTGGACGACCGCGAGAAGACCGTCGAGCTGGTCGAGACCGCCCGCAAGGCCTTCCCGGACCTGGTGATCCTGGCCCGCGCCTGGGACCGCCGCCACGCCTACGACCTGTTGTCCAACGGCGCCGATGCGGTCGAGCGCGAGACCTTCGAGTCGGCTCTGGCCCTGGGGACCACCGCCCTGCAGAAGCTGGGCTTCCGCGCCCACCGCGCCCACCGCGCCTCGGCCTTCTTCCGCCGCCACGACCGGCGGATGTTCGAGGAGCTGCGCCCGATGTGGGGTCAGGAGGAGGCCTATATCCTGGCCTCGCGCGACGCGGCCAAGACCATGGACAGCCTGCTGGACGCCGACCTGCACCGCATGCGCCCCGGCGACGCCGGCGGAGCCTGGGACACGGCCAGCCTGGACGAGGAACTGCGCGAACGGGCGCAGCAGGAGGGAAACGTCTAGGCCGCGTCCAGCGCGCGCAGCCAGTCGGACAGGCCGCCGCTCGCGGCCTGCTGCACGCTGGCGCGAGCGGCGGCCGTCGCGCCCTGCCCGCGCGCCTCGCCCGGCGTCATGCCGAACCGCGTCTTGAACGCCCGGCTGAAGCTGGACCAGACGGTGAAGCCGTAGCGCTCGGCCACCTGGGCCATGGCGTACGGCTGGGCGGGATCGGACAGGGCCTCGAACACCCGGCGCAGGCGGCGATTGCGGATGTGCTCGCTGACCCCGCCCAGCGGCGCGAACAGCCGGTAGAGCGAGGCGCGGGAGACGCCGAACCGGCGGCACAGTAGCTCGGCGTCCAGGTCGGGGTCGTGCAGGTTGGCGTCGATGAAGCGGCGCATGCGGGCGCGCTGGGTCTCGGCCGCCGCCCGCCGGGTCTCCTCACCGCGATGGCCCAGGGTCAGGCCCGCGAGGAGGTCGGTGGTCGCGCGCCCCACGCCATGGGCCTCTTCGGGCCGCAGGCCCGGCGCCACCCGCATCAGGCTCTCGACATGCGCCTTCAACAGTTGCGCGCCGGCGCTTTCGCGGCGCAGGACCAGGCCATGCAAAGGATCCAGGTCGATGTCGCGAGCGTCGAAGGCGTCGCGCGGCAGGACCAGGTTCAGGTTCACGCAGTCGCCGGCCTTGGACTCGAAGGTGCGGGTCAGGTCCAGGACACAGACGTCGCCCGGCCGCGCGGTCGTCTCCTCGCCGCCCGTCCGGCGCCAGTCGCCGCCCTCGGTGATGATCTGCACTAGGATCAGCTCCAGGCCGGTCGCGGCGACTTTCCGCGCGTCGCGGCCATAGGCGAAGGCGGCGCCCGCCATGTGCGCCGAGCCCAGCACGAAGGGCCCGATGTTGAAGGTGTCGACCCACAGATCGGGTCCGGCCGCGCCGACATTATCCAGCCTGACATCAAAGATCGGCTCGATGGCCTCGGCGAAGGCGTCCACGCCCAGGCCACCGGGCGCGCCGCGCGTACCGGCCTGATAATGGGGGAGCATCGAGGCTTGCGACATGGGAACTCAAACCCGCGATACCTGAGCCGCCCAGAAAAATGCGGAAACGGCGAGCCGTCAACTTGGCTTTGGGCGCGCGGCGCGGCGTCTCAGATTGCTGACCGTCCGTCTCAACCTTGGCCACGCCGATTGCTCGGCGCGCGGCCCGGCTCTACCGGAACGGCAGCGCGAGGCCAAAGCCCCCATTCCCTTGGTTGGCGGCCTTGTGCTGAGCGGTCAGGTCCGCCCCGTCCCGGTGGGGAACTGTTGGGCGATGCGGATCCGCCGCGTGAACTTCCAAGCCTTCGCGGCGCGGACCCCCGCCGGGTCCGCGCCGTGTTTTCTATTCGGCCGCCTGCAGCTCGGGACGCGGCGGCGGGCGGAAGGCCTCGACGAACGGCGTGGCGAAGCCGCCGGTCAGGCTGTGAGGATCCTCGGCGACTGCGCCGAAGGTCAGGCCCCGAGGCCGTGCGCCAGGCACGTGCAGGGTGCCGAACATCCGATCCCAGACGGCCAGGCAGCTGCCCAGGTTCTTGCCGAAGTGGGCGGGATCGGCCGAGTGGTGGATCTGATGGTGGGCCGGGCTCAGCAGCCACTTGCCCAGCGGCGCGAAGGTCATCCAGGCATGCGAGTGCTGCAGGTGCAGCACGGTCATGATGAAGACCAGGAAGACCGCGTTCTGGCCGAACATCAGCGGCTCATGCCAGGCCGCCCCGAACGCCCAGGCCAGCACCCCGCCGGTCGCGCCGGTCACCACCGCGGCGATGTTGACGAACTTCAGGCTCTCGATCGGATGGACCCGGTAGATGGTCAGCGGCGTCAGCGCCTCAGCCGTGTGATGAGTCTTGTGGAAGGCCCACAGGAACGGGACCTTGTGGCTGAGCCAGTGGTCGAACCAGTAGGCCAGCTCATAGGCCAGGAAGCCCAGCACGCTGCCGACCACCGCGACCAGCGGCCAGGGCGTCATGCTCAGCGGCCCCGCCCCGAAGGCCTCGCCCAGCCAGCCGGCCAGACCGCGCGAGATCGCCTGGCTCGACAGCAGCGCCGCACCCAGGATGAAGCCCGCGGCCCAGACGTTGAACACGAAGAACACGAGGTCGGCGCGGCTGGACGCCGTCAGCCAGACTTTTCGCAGGAAGAGGGCTTTCAGCAGCAGGCGCGGCGAGGTCTTGCGCCCCCGCCCCCGGCGGCTGATCACGATGTGCAGGGCGCCGATGACCAGGGCGCTGGCCAGCGAGACCAGGGAGAAGGTCGAGCCCAGCGGCAGCAGGGTGTCGAGCAGCGGCGCGGCCAGCCGATGGGCGGCGCCCGCAAGATCGATCAGTTGTCCGGCCGTCGCCACGTCCGAAGACCTCCGTTGAGGAGACCTCCTTACACGCCACGCCTCAATTGACGCTTAATGCGCCGGCTGCTTTTGGCCCACGCGGCGGAAGAGGTCGGCCAGGGCCTCGAACAGGCCCTTCTCGGACGCCTGATGATAGATCGAGTCCGCCGCGAAGGCCTCGGCCAGCCGCGCATGCGCCTTGCCCAGGTTGTGGTACGGCAGGCGCGGCAGCAGGTGGTGCAGGGCGTGGTAGCGCAGGCCGACCGGGGCCCACAGCTCGGACGCCAGGTTCGGCGGGGGCACGTTGACCGAGTCCAGGAACTGCTCGTCCAGGGTCATCTTGCCCCCGTCATTGTCCCAGTGGTGGGCGACCAGGGTGCGGGCCTGGTTGACGAAGGTGGCGACGGCGAAGATCGCCAGCCCCGCCAGTACGAAGCGCAGCGGCAGCCAGCCGGCGACCGTGGCGGCGATCACCGCCCACGACCACAGCCAGCAGGCGACGTCCTGGGCGACCCAGCCGGCGCGCCAGCGGTGCAGGTCCTCGCGCTCGAAGTCGGGATTGATCATCAGGGCCGACAGCTTGGTGCGCACATAGACGCGCAGCGGCGGGATCACGAACGACAGCGGGATCAGGATGGCCGAGCGCAGGATCACGCCCAGCGGGGCCAGCAGCGCTACGAACAGGAAGGCCGCCAGCTTCAGCGGCGTGAAGCGCGACAGCGGCAGATATTCCGGATCCAGCGCCGTGCCGAAGCGGTCCTTGATGTGGTGGATGTTGTGCACCCCCTCGTACATCAGCGACGGGGTCATCAGCGGCACGCCGATCAGCAAGTTCCAGCCGGCCAGGAAACCCGGCGTCTCGTCGGCGCGCAGGTGGGTCAGTTCGTGGATGAAGCTGAGGCCGCGATAGAGGGCCAGCACGCTGACCAGGCCCGCGATCAGGCCGATGGCCAGGCTGGCGGTCGTCGCGGCGACGTAAAGGCCGGCCCACATCAGGGCGGCTGAAACGACGAGGTCGATCCAGTAGACGGCCGCGTTGGGCGTCATCAGGTCTTCGGTCAGGCCATAGGCCTGCTTGGTCAGACTGACGCCTTGGCTCGCCAACTTGTTCACTTCGACCTCGCGCCGCCTCTAACTCAGAGTGACGAATTGGCGACGACGCGAGGAAAAGCAACCGTTTGGATCAAAGACGCGACAATTCCGCGCCCTTAAGCGTCATTGAAGTGGGCGCGCACCCGGGCGGGTTAACCGCGCACACTTAACCCTGGCGCGCTACTGGGTGAGCGGCCGCAGGATGATCTCGACCCGGCGGTTCTGAGCCCGGCCGGCGGCCGTGGCGTTGTCGGCGATCGGCTGGCGCGAGCCCATGCCGGCCACGAAGACGCGGTCCTGCAGCACCCGGCCCTCATGGGTCAGATAGTCCGCCACCGAACTGGCGCGGCGCTCGGAAAGGCCCTGGTTGTAGTCGGCGCCGCCGCTCGAGTCGGCGTGGCCCACCACGTCGATCGTGGTCTGCGGATAGGCGTTCAGCGTGCGGGCCACGTCGTCCAGCACGCGGGTGAACTGCGGCTGCACGTCCGACTTGTCGACGGCGAAGGTCACGTCGCTGGGCATGACCAGCACGATCTGATCGCCGTTGCGGCGGATCATCACGCCCGAGGTCTCCAGGCTGCGACGCAGGTCGGCCTGCTGGCGGTCCATGTAGTTGCCGACCGCGCCACCGGCCAGCGCGCCGATGCCCGCGCCGATCAGCGCGTTCTTGCGGCCCTGCTCGCCCTTGTTGGTGTTGGTCAGGTAGCCCAGCAGGGCGCCGCCAGCAGCGCCGGCCAGCACGCCGGTGCCGGTGTTGTTGCGCACGGGCATGCCCGTATAGGGATCGGTGGTGCTGCAGGCGGTGAGGGCGGCCGCGCCCATCAGCAGGGCGGCCAGGGCGGTCTTGCGCATTGTCGCAACTCCCACGTCTTTGTTGTAGATCAAGGTCAAACGGGCAAACGCCCATCTTATGGTCAAGTTCCAATACCGCGCCTGAAGCCTGGATGAACGGCCTTCGTTTCGTCCCCAGCTCGGTGTAGTAAGAAGGAGCTTACTAATTCCAAGGCTGCCAGACGTGTCCACCTCCGCCATCGATCCGATCTCGTTCACGCTTTACAGCAAGGACTTCCCGCGCTTCGCTCAGGAGCTTGGCGCTTCGTTCGAGCGCTACGGTTTCGCCGTGCTGTCGGAATACGACATCCCGCAGGACCGTATCGACGCGGCCATTTCCGACACCAAGGCCTTCTTCGCCTTGCCGGTCGAGACCAAGAAACAATATGCCGGGGTCAAGGGCGGCGCGCGGGGCTACATCCCGTTCGGCGTCGAGACCGCCAAGGGCGCCACGCATCATGACCTGAAGGAATTCTGGCACATGGGCCGCGAGCTGCCGCCCGGCCACCGCTTCCGCGCCACCATGGCCGACAATGTCTGGCCGGCCGAGATCCCGGCCTTCAAGCACGACGTCAGCTGGTTCTACAACGCGCTGGACACCATGGGCGGCAAGGTCCTGGAGGCCATCGCCACCTACCTGAAGCTGGACCGCGACTTCTTCAAGCCGACCGTCCAGGACGGCAACAGCGTGCTTCGCCTGCTGCATTATCCGCCGATCCCGCTGGACGCCACCGGCGTGCGCGCCGGCGCCCACGGTGACATCAACACCATCACCCTGCTGATGGGCGCGGAAGAAGGCGGCCTGGAGCTGCAGGACCGCAACGGCGACTGGCTGCCGATCAACCCGCCGCCGGGCTGCATCGTCATCAACATCGGCGACATGCTCGAGCGCCTGACCAACCACGTCCTGCCCTCGACCATCCACCGCGTGCAGAACCCGCCGCCCGAGCGCCGCCACCTGCCGCGCTACTCGACGCCGTTCTTCCTGCACTTCGCGTCGGACTACGAGATCAAGACCCTGCCCAACTGCGTCACGCCCGAGAACCCGGACCGCTATCCGGAGTCGATCACGGCCGACGAGTTCCTCCAGCAGCGCCTGCGCGAGATCAAGCTGGCCTAGGGCCGCCTGCATCGACCAAAAAGAAAGCCCCGCCGGATCGCTCCGGCGGGGCTTTTTCGTTGGGCGGCGAACCGCTTACTTGGCGATCCGCAGCGCCGAGATCTCTTGGGCGATCGACTTGAACGTCGTCTTCAGCTCCGAGCCCGTCGACGGGAAGAAGGCGTTCTCGCTCTTACTGGCGCAGTACTGCAGCATGCTCTTGGCGGTGTCGTCGTCGACGTCGAAGCCGACCGTGTAGATGGTCAGGTCGTAGGTCGCCTTCTTCTTCATCTCGTCGCACATCTTCTTGGTCTGCGCGAAAGGGTCGCCGTTGGTCGAGTTGCAGCTGTTGTGGTCGCTGCTCGAGCCGCTGCCGCTGCCGGCGTCCTTGGCGATCACGCCCTTGCAGTAGGGGGTGTTGAAGGCGCCGTCGGTCATCAGCACCACGACCTTCATCAGGTCCTTGGTCAGATACGGGGCCGGGCGCTGCGAGGCGTTGGGCCAGAGATAGCCGAAGTTCGGCGACACCATGTACCAGCCCCAGGCGAAGCCGATCTGGCCGGCGGTCGACCCGCCGATCGCCAGCGAATTGATCTGCGCCTTCAGCATGGCCTTGTCGCTGGACAGCGGCGTGATCGTCGCGCTGGGGCAGGGGTTGGCCGAGTTGCTGTCGTCCTTGGTCGTCGGATAGTTGGTCCCGACATACGTCGTGCTGGGCGCCACGTCGGTATAGGCGTTCGTCCCGGTCCGCTCGCTGACGCAGGTGCTGATGTCGCGCTCTTCGGAGGTGTTGCTGGCGCTGGTGAAGGCCAGGATCTTGCAGCCCGGATTGGTGCTCTTCTCGCAGGTCGCCTTGCCGCCGGACGTGTAGGCGTTGGTGCTCGACGTGTTGGCGTCGATGGTGAAGGTGTTCGTCGTCACGTTCTTGACGTTGTAGGTCTTGCCGTTCAGCGCCGTCATGCCGACGATGCCGGCGAACGAGATCTGGTCGTTGACGATGAAGCCGTGGTTGTTGGCGGTCACCACCGCCTGGTTGGCCTTGGTGATACCGGTGATGTCGCGCACCGGGATGGGGCCGCGGACGGCGTCGGCGTAGGTCCCGACGTTCACGCCGACCGAGTACGGGATGATCGCCACCTTCGAATAGAACGGCGTCTGGACGTCGCGGACGATGATGTCCACCAGGTCGGACGAGGCCGTCTTCAGGTCGGTGATCCGCGAACCGGACATCGAGCCGGTGATGTCGAGCACGACGGCCACTTCCAGGTCCTTGGACGAACGGACCACGTCCGACGTCGCCACGACGTCGAAGTTGGACCCGGTCCACAGGTTGGCGATGATCGGCTTCAGGGTGCCGCTGGCCGTGCCGATGATGTGGTTGGTCGCGCCGTTCTTGAAGCTGGCGTTCGAGGCGGTGAGGCCCAGGTTCAGGCCCGCGATCTCGGCCACGAAGGCCGGGTCGCCGATCGCTTCCAGCTCGGCGTCCGTGGTGGCGGTCGAGCGGGCGGCCATCAGGGTCGCCGCGTCCAGGGCGTCCTGCATCTGCCGGCGCTGCACACCGATGCGGCCGAGGTCGACGAGCGCGAAGACCAGCACCGAAAGCGGGATGGCCAGCAGCGCGAACTGGACGGCGATCGCGCCGCGCTGGTCGCGCCGCAGACGGCCGCCAAGGGCGTATGCGCCTCGGCTCAGGCGTCGGATCAGGCGGCTCAGGGTCGACATGGGCGGATCTCGGACGAGGTTTTTCGCCCTGAACTTGGCCCAGGAGGGTGAACAAGCCGAAAACGCTGTTGGTGAACGCGGCCCTCGACACCCCTTCGACTCCGACGCGTCGTGAGGCTAAAGAGCCCGGATGCCGTTCACCGCCACCGTCCTGACCATGTTCCCCGAGGCCTTCCCCGGCCCGCTCGGCGTCTCGATGATCGGGACCGCCTGGACCGAGCAGGACCTGTGGCGTTTGGAAACACTGGACATTCGGGCCTTTTCCAAGGATAAGCGCGGCTTCCTCGACGACACCCCCGCGGGTGGCGGCGCGGGAGCCGTGCTCAAAGCGGACGTCATCGCCTCTGCGCTCGATAGTGTGGAGCTGAACGGTCGGCCGCTTTTGTACATGAGCGCCCGGGGCAGGCCCCTGACCCAGGCGCGCGTAAGAGAGTGGTCCAAGGCGCCCGGTATCGTGGTGCTGTGCGGCCGCTTCGAGGGGGTGGATCAACGGGTGCTGGACGCCCGCGGGTTCGAGGAGATCTCGGTCGGAGACGCTGTCCTCGCAGGAGGAGAAACGGCGGCGATGGTCGTGATCGAGGCGTGCGTTCGACTTGCCCCGGGTGTTCTGGGGAATATCGAGAGCACGCTGGAAGAAAGCTTCGAGGACGGCCTCCTCGAGCATCCGCAGTACACGCGACCGCGGACGTTCGAAGGACTGGATATCCCCGAGGTGCTGCTGTCGGGCGATCACAAGAAGATCGACCAATGGCGCAAGCGTATGCGTGAAGAAACGACCCGCGAGCGGCGTCCAGATCTCTGGGAAGCGCATCTCGCCAATCAACAGGCAAAAGGCGACCCGAAAACGGGTAAGCCCAAAGGAGAATAGACCATGGCGATCAACATCGTCGCTCAGCTCGAGCAAGAAGAAGCGGCCCGTCTGCTGGCCGTCCGCGCGATCCCGGAATTCCGTCCCGGCGACACCCTGCGCGTCAACGTGAAGATCAAGGAAGGCGAGCGCGAGCGCGTTCAGGCCTATGAGGGCGTCTGCATCGCCCGCGCCGGCGCCGGCGTCCACGAGAGCTTCACGGTCCGCAAGATCTCGTTCGGCGAAGGCGTGGAACGTCTGTTCCCGCTGCTCTCGCCGAGCATCGAAAGCATCGAAGTCAAGCGTCGCGGCGTCGTCCGTCGCGCCAAGCTGTACTATCTGCGCGACCGTCGCGGTAAGTCGGCCCGTATCGCCGAGCGTTCGGGCGGCCCGAAGGCTTCGGCCTCGACCGAAGCCTAAGCTTCCGGTCCACGGAAATGAACGAGGCCCTGGCGGAAACGCCGGGGCCTTTTTCTTTGCGCGTCAGTCGGGGAAGCGGACCACGACGTTGGAGTCGGGCAGCTCGTTGCGCCGCTCGGGGGCCAGGCTCGAGAGCGGCGTCCAGGGCGCGGAGCCCAGGCGGCCGAGATCCTCGTAACGGCCCAGCAGGGTGAAGGACTCGAAGCCGTAGCCGACGCCCTCGCCCAGGAGCGGACGCGCCGCGTCGGCCACATGCAGATGCAGGTGCGGGCCGGTGGAGTCGCCGGAGAAACCCAGCCGGCCGATGACCTGGCCCTTGGCGACACGATCGCCGGGCTTCACCCGCAAGCTGCCGGGGATCAGGTGCTCGTAGATCGCGAACCGGCCGCTCCCGAGATCCAGCGAGACATAGTTGCCGGCCGCCAGGTCCTCGGGGTGCTTGCCGTTCTTCGAAATCCGCTCGGCCTCAGGCACCTCGTCTCGGGCGGCAGCGACCAACGCATCGGCGACGGCCAGCACGTCGGCGCCGTAGCCGAGAGCGCTCCTGGCGAGGTCGGGGTCGCCGATCGCGATGCGACCCCGGTCGTCCAGCCGCACCCAGTCGATCGCGGTGCGGCCCGGCAGGCGTCCGCCGTAGAACACCCGCCGATGACCGCGCGGCCAGTCGGCCTTGTAGATCGCCGCCCACGGTCCGCCGCGCAGGGGCGGGCCCAGCATCGGGCCGTCGTAGGCGGGCAGGTCGAGGATAGTGATCTGGCCGCCGGCCTCGACGGAGAGGCGGCGGGTCGTCTCCGGCAGGTCCAGCTCGACGAAGACGCCTTCGAACCGGCCCAGCACGACATCGCCTTCGCGCACGGTCACCGGCCCC
The DNA here is from genome assembly GCF_058808315.1 of Caulobacter sp. GW821-FHT11E11. Lineage (NCBI taxonomy): Bacteria > Pseudomonadati > Pseudomonadota > Alphaproteobacteria > Caulobacterales > Caulobacteraceae > Caulobacter > Caulobacter sp. GW821-FHT11E11. The sequence goes on along the minus strand of NZ_JBXARO010000001.1, from coordinate 506,629 downwards.
TTGGCGACTTCGAAGAGCGCGCGCCGCTGGCCCTCGACCCGCACCACGGCGAGGGGCTGCCGAGGGGCCGAGGCGGCAGCGCGCGCGAGACCCGAGGCGAAGGCCAGCGCCAGAGGGGCGGCCATGGCCCCGCGCCGGGTCAGACTGTCGGTCATGTCGCGTCCCCTCACCCTAGCTTCAGGACGTGGGGAGCGTCCGCACCGGATCAAGGGGCCTTATCGCGGAGCGATCAGGCGGGGGTGTTTCTCGGGCGGGCTGGGCGTGCGCAGCGCGATCCACAGTTGCTGCAGCGCCAGCACCCATCCGAACGAAGTTTCCTTATGCATCTTGAGCGCCTGGTCCATCATCGCGGCCTTCCTTGGCTATCGATGACGTGGAAGATCGGCGTTCAGCGACCTGATGACAAACGCGGCCTCCTTGGCTATGCATAAGGCAAGCTTATGCCAGACATCCTGTCCCGCCTGCCGCTCGCCGCCATCCGCGTGTTCGAGGCGGCCGCTCGCCTCAAGAGCTTCACCCGCGCGGCCGACGAGCTGGGCGTGACCCAGGCCGCCGTCAGCTGGCAGGTCAAAGCGCTGGAGCAGCGCCTGGACCAGCCGCTGTTCAACCGCCTGCCGCGCGAGGTGACCCTGACCCCGGCCGGTGAGCGCCTGTCGCGGGCGGCGACCGAGGCGATCTCGCTGCTGCGGGCGGCGGTCTCCGACCTGGTCGAGGCCGAGGAAGGCGTGCTGTCGATCACCACGGTCCAGAGCCTGGGCGGCCAGTGGCTGGCCCCGCGCCTGGGCGGCTTCCAGATCGCCCACCCCAGCATCGCCGTGCGGCTGGAGGCCTCCAGCCGGGTCGTCGACCTGGCGCGCGGGGACTTCGACATGGCCCTGCGCGGCGGCCAGGGGAAATGGCCGGGCATGACGGCGCACTTTCTCGTTCCGGCCGTCCAGACCCCGCTGGTCTCGCCCGAGTTTCTGGCCCGGATCGGCGGCCTCTCCAAGCCCGAGGACCTGCTGGACGTCGCCCGCATCGGCATCGCCCGCGAGTGGGAAGAGTGGTTCCAGGCCGCCGGCGTCACGGTGGCGCAGGACCGCCTGACCCCGCGCCTGGCTTCCGACGCCCAGGCCCTGGAAGTCGCCAGCGCCCTGGCCAGCCACGGCGCGGCCCTGGGCTCGCCGATCTTCTTCGCCCGCGAGCTGGCCGAAGGAAGGCTGGTCATGCCGTTCGACGTGGTGGCCCGCTACACCGGTGGCTACTGGCTGGCCTATCCCAGCGACCGGGCCCGGGTGCGCAAGATCGCCGCCTTCCGCGACTGGGTGCTGGCCCAGGCCGCCGCCGATCCGCTGATCGCCCGCTACGCCGCGCTGGCGCCTTTGGAGTCGCCCGCTGTCTCGCCGCTGGCGAGGCCGCAGCCATAGCCAAGCTTTAAGTGCGTTAGCACCTTGTTGACAAAACCGCGTTCCGTGAGATGGTGGTTTCACCCCCGGCCCAGGCCGGGCTTCCTGACCGTCTCCTTTCTAGTGGACGGCCCTTTCCGGGCGGAGCCATCGGCCCCCGGAAGCAAAGAATGATGCTAGGGCGCGCCGAAACCACTGGCGCGCCCTATGTCGTTTCAGGACCGGCAAGCCACAGAGGGGAATAATCTGTCGCAGGCCCGGCCCGACACTGGATTTTGGCGCACGATCCGCCCTATATCCCCGCCATGTCCGGCAAAACCCTTTACGACAAGATCTGGGACAACCACGTCGTCAGCGAAACCGACGGCGAGGCGATCCTTTATATCGACCTGCACCTCATCCATGAGGTCACCACCCCGCAGGCCTTCGCAGGGCTTCGCGCGGCCGGCCGCAAGGTGCGCCGGCCCGATCGCACCCTCGCCGTGGCCGACCACAACATCCCGACCGAGGGCCAAGCCCTCGGCGTCGACGCGGTGGCGGACGAGGAAGCGCGCCTGCAGCTCAAGACGCTGGCTCGCAACGTCGCCGACAACGGCATCGAATTCTTCCCGATGGGCGACATCCGCAACGGCATCGTCCACGTGGTCGGTCCCGAGCAGGGCCGCACCCAGCCGGGCATGACCATCGTCTGCGGCGACAGCCACACCTCGACCCACGGCGCCTTCGGGGCCCTGGCCCACGGCATCGGCACGTCCGAGGTCGAGCACGTCCTGGCGACGCAAACCCTGCGCCAGAAGAAGGCCAAGAACATGCTGGTCCGCGTCGACGGGAGCCTCGGCCCCGGCGTCACCGGCAAGGACATCGCCCTGGCCGTGATCGGCGCGATCGGCACCGCCGGCGGCACCGGCTATGTCATCGAGTTCGCCGGCCAGGCCGTGCGCGAGCTGTCGATGGAGGGCCGCATGACCCTCTGCAACCTGACCATCGAGGGCGGCGCCAAGGCCGGCCTGGTGGCGCCGGACGAGAAGACCTTCGCCTATATCCAGGGCAAGCCCGCCGCGCCCAAGGGCGCGGCCTGGGACATGGCCGCCTCGCACTGGAAGACCTTCTTCACCGACGAGGACGCCGTCTTCGACCGCACCGTGGTCATCGATGGTTCGGCCCTCGTTCCGATGGTCACCTGGGGCACCAGCCCTGAGGACGTCATCCCGGTCACCGGCAACGTCCCCGATCCGGAAAGCTTCGCCACGCCCGACAAGCGCGCGGCCGCCCACCGGGCGCTGGACTATATGGGCCTGACCGCCGGCCAGCCGATCTCGGAAGCCCGTATCGACCGCGTCTTCATCGGCTCGTGCACCAACAGCCGGATCGAGGACATGCGCGCCGCCGCCGCCGTGGTGCAGGAAGCCTTCCTGCACGGCCGCCTGGTGGCCCCGCACGTCAAGGCCATGGTCGTCCCCGGCTCTGGCCTGGTGAAGGAACAGGCCGAGGAAGAAGGCCTGGACGCCATCTTCAAGGCCGCCGGCTTCGACTGGCGCGAGCCCGGCTGCTCGATGTGCCTGGCCATGAACCCCGACAAGCTGGCCCCGCAGGAGCGCTGCGCCTCGACCAGCAACCGCAACTTCGAAGGCCGCCAGGGCCGCGCCGGCCGCACCCACCTCGTCTCCCCCGCCATGGCGGCGGCGGCGGCGATCGCCGGCCACCTGACCGACGTGCGCACCTTCCTGGAGGAGACCGCCTGATGCGCGCCTTCACCCGACTCGACGGCCGCGCGGCTCCGCTGGAGCTGGCCAATATCGACACCGACCAGATCATCCCCAAGCAGTTCCTCAAGACCGTGGAGCGCGAAGGATTGGCTAAAGGCCTGTTCTACGACTTCCGCTTCGACGGCGACGGCAACGAGATCAGCGACTTCGTGCTGAACCGGCCGGAGTACAAGAACGCCTCGGTGCTGATCGCCGGCGACAACTTCGGCTGCGGCAGCTCGCGCGAGCACGCCCCGTGGGCCCTGATGGACTTCGGGATCATGTGCGTGATCTCGACCAGCTTCGCCGACATCTTCAACAACAACTGCTTCAACAACGGCCTGCTGCCGGTGGTGGTCAGCGCTGAAGACCTGTCGCTGCTGATGGACGAGGCCAAGGGCGGCAACCACATGGTCAGCGTCGACCTGGAAGCCCAGACCGTGGTCTCGCCCTCGGGCAAGACCATCGGCTTCGACATCGATCCGGTACGCAAGGAGAAGATGCTCAAGGGCCTGGACGCCATCGGCGAGACCCTGCAGCACGGCGGCGACATCGACGTGTTCGAGAGCAAGCGCGCGATCAGCCAGCCCTGGCTGGAGGCCTGATCCGCCTCCCCTCCCCTTGATGGGGAGGGGTAGGGGTGGGGTGATGCGGCGGCTCGGCCGCGCTAAACCCTGACAGGCTGTCACCCCCATCCCCAACCCTTCCCCCATCAAGGGGGAAGGGGGAGAATGCTGAGATGACCCTCATCCTCGCCGGCACGATCCGCATCGCCCCCGAGCGCCTAGCCGACCTCCGCCCACACCTTCGCGCCCAGGTCGAAGGCACCCGCGCCGAGCCCGGCTGCCTGGACTACGCCCTGACCGAGGACCCGCTGGATCCCGGCCTGATCCGCGTCTACGAGCATTTCGAGAGCGAGGCGGCGCTGGAGCACCACCGCGCCACCCCGCACATGGCCGCTTGGCGCGCCGCCTGCGCCGAGCTGGGCGTGCACGGCCGCGACCTCCAATCGTTCGACGTTTCCGACTACCGCAAGATTTAGAGAGAAGCTCATGTCCACCCTGCTCCTCCTGCCCGGCGACGGCATCGGTCCTGAAGTCTGCGCGCAGGTGCGCCGCGTGGCCGCCGCCATCACCCCCGACCTCCAGGTGTCGGAAGCTCCCTATGGCGGCTCCAGCTATGACGCCCACGGGACGCCGCTGCTAGACGAGGTGCGCGACCAGGCCATCGCCAGCGACGCGGTGCTGATGGGCGCCGTCGGCGGTCCGCAGTGGGCCAACGCCCCGCGCCACCTGCGCCCGGAAGCGGGCCTGCTGAACCTGCGCAAGGCCATGGACGTCTATGCCAACCTGCGCCCGGCCTATTGCTTCGAGGCCCTGGCCGGCGCCTCCAGCCTGAAGACCGAGCTGGTCTCGGGCCTGGACATCATGTTCGTGCGCGAGCTGGTCGGCGGCGTCTATTTCGGCGAGCCGCGCGGCATCGAGACCCTGGCCGACGGCCAGAAGAAGGGCTTCGACACCGCCGTCTACACCACCAGCGAGATCGAGCGCGTCGGCCGCGTGGCCTTCGAGCTGGCCCGGGGCCGGACAAACAAGGTCCACTCGGCCGAGAAGTCGAACGTCATGGAGTCGGGCCTGCTGTGGAAGCAGGTCATCACCGAGCTGCACGCCCGCGAATATTCGGACGTCCAGCTGGAACACATCCTGGCCGACAACTGCGCCATGCAGCTGGTCCGCGCGCCCAAGCAGTTCGACGTTATCGTCACCGACAACCTGTTCGGCGACATCCTGTCGGACGCCGCGGCCATGCTGACCGGCTCGCTGGGCATGCTGCCCTCGGCCGCCATCGGCGATCCCAACAAGCCAGGCCTGTATGAGCCGATCCACGGCTCGGCCCCCGACATCGCCGGCAAGGGCCTGGCCAATCCGCTGGCCGCCATCCTGTCGTTCGAGATGGCCCTGCGCTGGTCGCTGAAGCAGGTCGAGGCCGCCGATGCCCTGCTGGCCGCCGTCAAGAAAACCCTGGATCAAGGCGCCAAGACCAAGGACCTGGGTGGCGCGCTGAGCACTGTTCAGATGGGCGACGCGGTCATTTCGAACCTATAGGTCGAAGACCGTCGTTCTTAACATAACGTTGCTATATGCAAATTTTGCAATGAGTCTTTAAAGCTTATCCCCGAATTCCTTGAACTTACTCACCAGGCTGTTCGGGATTCGGGGATATGCGGTACCAAGACCTTAGAATACCAGTGAAACTCGGCGCTGCGTTCTGCGCCGTCATTCTGGCCTCGACGATCTCGTCGGTCATGGTGTTCGCCAGCCTCAAGCGTATCGACGACGCCATGGTCTCGACCCAGCGCAGCCTGGGCCTGGCCGCCCAGGCCGAGGAAGTCATGGCGCTGGTGCTGGAACAGCAGAACGCCCTGCGCGGCTACGTGATCATGGGCGACCCCAGCTTCGCCGACACCTATGCGGAGTCGAAGGGCAAGTTCGACGACCGCCTGGACGCCTTCGAGGCCAAGACCACCGTTCCCGAACAGAAGGCCCGCATCCAGCGCCTGCGCGAGGCGATGGCGACCTGGCGCAAGACCGTCGGCGAGCCGGCCATGGCCCTGATGGCCGACCCGGCCACGGGCCGCGAGCAGGCCGGCCAGCTGACGGGCAAGAAGAGCCTCTCCGACATCCGCGCCATCCAGAAGGAACTGCTGGTCGCCGCCCAGGCCCGGGTCGCCGTGCGCGCCCAGGAAGCCGAGGACGCCCAGCGGACCGCGCACCTGGCGCTGCTGATCGGCGGCGCCGTCGCCGTAGCCATCGCCGGCCTGATGGGCTGGCTGCTGTCGCGCACGATCGGCTCGCCGGTCGCGGCCATGACCGCCGCCATGCGCCGGCTCTCGACCGGCGACAACGCCGTCGAGGTCCCCGCCGTCGGCCGCAAGGACGAGGTCGGCCAGATGGCCGACGCCGTCGCCGTCTTCAAGGACGCCGCGATCGAGAAGCTGCGGGTCGAGGCGCAGGCCGCCGCTCACCGCGCCGAGGTCGAGGCCGAGCGCGCCGCCAACGAAGCCGAGAAGGCCGAGGTCGCCCGCAGCGACGCGATCAATATCGGCGCCCTGACCCAGGCCCTGGACCGCCTGGCCGGCGGCGACCTGACCCACCGGATCACCATCCCGTTCTCGCCCAAGGCCGAGAGCCTGAAGACCAACTTCAACGGCGCGGCTGAGCGTATGCAGCAGGCCATGCGCGCGATCGGCGTCGCGACCGGCGGCGTCAACAGCGGCTCCGACGAGATCGCCCAGGCCTCGGACGACCTGTCGCGCCGCACCGAGCAGCAGGCCGCCAGCCTGGAAGAGACCGCCGCCGCCCTGGACGAGATCACCGCCACGGTCCGCAAGACCGCCTCGGGCGCGCTGGAGGTCTCCAGCCTGGTCGCCCAGGCCCGCGCCGGCGCCGAGAAGTCGGGCGCGATCGTCGAACAGGCCGTCAGCGCCATGAGCCAGATCGAAAGCAGCTCGGCCCAGGTCAACCAGATCATCAGCGTCATCGACGAGATCGCCTTCCAGACCAATCTGCTGGCGCTGAACGCCGGCGTCGAAGCCGCCCGCGCGGGTGAAGCCGGTCGCGGCTTCGCGGTCGTCGCCCAGGAAGTCCGCGCGCTGGCCCAGCGCTCGGCCGATGCGGCCAAGGAGATCAAGACCCTGATCTCGACCTCGTCGCAGCAGGTCGGCGCGGGCGTGGACCTGGTCGCTCAGACCGGCGAGGCCCTGCGCGCCATCGTCGGCCAGGTCGCCTCGATCGACAGCCTCGTGAAAGAGATCGCCGCCTCGGCCCAGGAGCAGTCCACCGGCCTGCACCAGGTCAATGTCGCGGTGAACCAGATGGACCAGGTCGTCCAGCAGAACGCCGCCATGGTGGAAGAAGCCACCGCCGCCACCCACTCGCTGAAGGGCGAGGCCGGCGAGCTGGCGGTGCTGGTCAGCCGTTTCCAGGTCGGTTCGGAACGCACGGACGCGGCCGCCCGCGCCGCCTGACGGCTTTCCCTGAATGCTGTTCACTTCTAGGCTCCCTCCCAACGATAAAGTGGGAGGGGCCGATGACGCCGGGCCTGATGCAGACGACGCCGCTGATGATCAGCGGCATCCTGAGTTACGCCGCCCAGGCCCATGCCGGGCGCGAGATCGTCTCGCGCCTGATCGACGAGCCCCTGCACCGCTACGACTATGCCGGCCTGGCGCGGCGCGCGGCCCAGGCCGCCCACGCGCTGCGGCGGCTGGGCGTGAAGGCCGGCGACCGGGTCACGTCCCTGGCCTGGAACACCCACCGGCATCTGGAGCTGTTCTACGCCGTCCCCGGGATCGGCGCGGTGCTGCACACGGCCAACCCACGGCTGTTCGACGAGCAGATCGTCTACACGATCAATCACGCCGAAAGCGGCGTGCTGTTCTACGATCGCAACTTCGCCGCCCTGGTCGAGCGGATCGCCCCGCAGCTGACCACGGTGAAGACCTTCGTCATGCTGTCGGACGGCTACGAGACCCTGATCGCCGGCGAGCCAGAAACGATCGACTGGCCGGTCTTCGACGAGAACGCCGGGGCCTTCCTCTGCTACACCTCGGGCACGACGGGCGATCCCAAGGGGGTGCTCTATTCGCACCGCGCCGTGGTGCTGCACGCCATGGCGGGAGGCCTCAACAGCGCGTTCGGCTTCACTGCCTTTGACGTGGTGATGCCCTGCTCAAGCCTGTACCACGCCACCGCCTGGGGCCTGCCGTTCAGCGCGCCGCTGTGCGGGGCAAAGCTCGTGCTGCCCGCCGACAAGATGGACGGCGCCTCACTCCACGACCTGATCGAGGGCGAGGGCGTCACCTTCACCGGCGGCGTGCCGACCATCTGGACCATGTACCTGGACTGGCTGGAGAAGACCGGCCAGCGGCCGGACAGCCTGAAGAAGGTCGTCATCGGCGGCAGCGCCGTGCCGCGCGCCATGGCCGAGGCGTTCAAGCGGCTCTACGGCGTCCAGACCCTGCAGATCTGGGGCATGACCGAGACCTGCCCGATCGGCGTCGTCGCCACCCCCACGCCCGCCCTCGCCGCCCTGGGCGAAGAGGCCATGGACGAGGCGATCTGGACCCGCCAGGGGCGCTTGCAGTTCGGCATCGAGCTGAAGGTCGAGACCGAGGACGGCGCCGACGCCCCCTGGGACGGCGAGACCTCCGGCGCCCTGCTGGTGCGCGGCCCGTGGGTGGTGCGCCGCTACTTCCGCAAAGAGGCCGACGCGGCCCGCGAGGACGGCTGGTTCGACACCGGCGACATCGCTACGCTGGACGCCCACGGCTTCATGCGCATCACTGACCGCCAGAAGGACGTCATCAAGTCCGGCGGCGAGTGGATCAGCTCGATCGACCTGGAAAACGTCGCCGTCGGCTGCCCCGGCGTGAAGATCGCCGCCGTGGTCGGCGTGCCACATCCCAAGTGGGAGGAACGCCCCCTGCTGGTCATCGAGGCCCACGAAGGCTCCGACGTCAGCAAGGCCGATGTGCTCGACTACCTCGCGCCGAGGATCGTGAAGTGGTGGACACCCGACGACGTGGTCTTCGCCGCCGTGCCCCTGACCGCCACCGGCAAGATCGACAAGAAGGTCCTGCGCGAGGCGTGGAAGGGGCGCCTCACGGGCGGCTAGTTCCGGAAGCTCGCGGTCAGCCCGTCCACGAACCCGCCGCCGAACTCCATCACGAGGCGGAGAACGACGATGGCGAGCACCAACTGCAGGAAGGCGACCCAGGGATTGCGTCGCCAGTGAATGAGAAGCGTCTTGAACATGGCCGCAAGGGTTCCGCGAAATCCTCGACCCGTTCAAGGCCTTTCATCGCCGATCTCGCCGTCAGAACTTCAGCCGCCAGCTCTCCGACACCAGGCCGTCGCCGAAGCCGTCATAGGGCCAGCTGTCTTCCAGCACGAACCCGAACCGGGCGTAGAGCCGCCGGGCCGGGAGCAGGTTGGCCTGGGTCCACAGGATCACTTCGGCGTAGCCGGCCTCGCGCGCTCGCGCGAGACACGCCTCGACCAGGGCCTCGCCGACGCCCAGGCCGCGCGCGGCAGGCTCGACCAGCAGCAGGCGCAGGCGGCCGACCGTGTCGGTCTCCTTGGCCAGCATGATCGAGCCGACCTTCCGGCCCTCGTGCTCGGCGATCCAGCAGGCCTCGCGGGCGGCGTCGAAGGTCTTGACGTAGTCGGACACCACGCCGGCCACCACGCCCTCGAACCGGTGGTCCCAGCCCTCCTCGGCGGCATAGAGTTCGCCGTGTCGCTGGATGATCCAGCCCAGGTCGCCCGGCCGCGTCGGCCTCAGCGTGACGCTCATGCTTCCACCAGCGCCTTCAGCTTGGCCAGGTCCCGCGCCACCGCCGCCGCGTCGCGGGCGAAGGCGGCGTCGTCGAACATGCCGGGCGGGCGGTAGAGGGTCATCACCACCTCGGCCCCCTCGCCGTTCGCGACCACCCGCAGCGGCATGTAGAGCTCGGTCCCGTCGGGCAGGGTCACCCAGTGGTCCAGCACGCCGTAGTCGTTCGGCGCCGAGAACTTCACGTGGACATCGCCGCCGGGCCCGTGGGCGATCCACCGATCACCCTCGGGCGTCAGGCCCGAGGCCAGACCCGCCGCCCATTTGGTGAAGCTCTCCGGATCCTTGGTGAAGGCGTAGACCGCCGCCGCCGGCTTGTGGATCCGGATGCTGATGTGCCGGGACTCGAACATGAAGCGTGCTCCGCCGTCATCTGGGGTTTCCCATCTGACGACGGTCCCGGCCCGTCACGCAAGAGGTCAGCGTTCGCTGTCGAGGTGGGACATCATCGCCGTGGCGTAGCGTGTGCCCGCCACCGCCTGGGCCGGCACGGCGGCCTCGATGGCGGCCAGGTCTTCAGGCGTCAGGCTCACCTCCAGCGCGCCCAGGGCCTCGGTCAGGCGGTCGCGGCGACGGGCGCCGATCAGCGGGACGATGTCGTCGCCGCGCGAGGCCACCCAGGCGATGGCGGCCTGGGCCGTGGTCACGCCCTTGACCTCGGCGACCGCGCCCAGGGCCTCGGCCAGCTTCAGGTTGGCGTCCAGGTTCTCGCCCTGGAACCGAGGACTATGGGCGCGGAAATCGCGGCCGACGTTCTCCGAGCGCGCCTTGGTCCAGTGGCCGCTGATCAGGCCGCGCGACAGCACGCCATAAGCGGTCATGCCGATGCCCAGCTCGCGCAGGGTGGGCAGGATGTCCTTCTCGACGCCGCGCGAGACCAGCGAATATTCGATCTGCAGGTCGGCGATCGGGGCGACCTTGGCGGCCCGGCGGATGGTCTCCGCGCCCACCTCCGACAGGCCCACATGGCGGACGTAGCCGGCCTGGATCATCTCGGCGATCGTCCCGACCGTGTCCTCGATCGGCACGTCCGGATCCAGGCGCGCGGGGCGGTAGATGTCGATGTAGTCGACGCCCAGGCGCTTGAGGCTATAGGCCAGGAAGTTCTTGATCGCGGCCGGGCGAGCGTCATAGCCCAGGAACCCGCCGGCCGGATCGCGCAGGGCGCCGGTCTTGACGCTGATCACCAGCTTGTCGCGCTTGTGGCTCTTCAGCGCCTCGCCGATCAGCATCTCGTTGTGGCCCATGCCGTAGAAGTCGCCGGTGTCGATCAGGGTGATCCCGGCCTCGACGGCGGCGTCGAAGGTGGCCAGGCTCTCGGCCCGGTCGCTGGGGCCGTACATGTCGGACATGCCCATGGCGCCGAGGCCGAAGGCGGAAACGACGGGGCCGGTCTTGCCGAGCTGGCGGGTTTTCATGGGGGGTCTCTCCTTGTGGTGAGGAGGGTTATGCGCCTGGACCCGCCGTGCGATAATCCAACAAGGTCCGCACGGGCCGTTCGGGATTTCGCACAATGCAGCACGCCGACTTCGCCGATCTCGACGCCTTTACCGCCGTGGCGCAAGCCCGCGGCTTCCGCGCGGCGGCGGCCCTGCGCACCGTCTCGGCCTCGTCGCTGTCCGAGGCCGTGCGGCGGCTGGAGACCCGGCTGGGCGTACGCCTGCTCAACCGCACCACCCGCAGCGTCACCCCCACCGAGGCCGGCCAGAAGCTGCTCGAACGCCTGTCCCCCGCCCTGGCCGACGTCGCCCTGGCTTTGGACGAGGTCAACGCCTTCCGTGACAGCCCCACCGGCACCCTGCGCCTGAACGTGCCGCTGGTGGTGTCCAAGGTGGTGATGCCGCGCCTGATCCCCCGTTTCCTGGCCCAGCATCCGGGCGTGGCGGTCGAGATCATCGCCGACGACCAGTTCATCGACGTGCTGGCCGCCGGCTTCGACGCCGGCGTGCGCTACGACGAGCGGCTGGAGAAGGACATGATCGCCGTGCCGCTGTCGGGGCCGCAGCGGTTCGTGCTGGTCGGCGCGCCGGCCTATTTCGCCGCCCACGGCCGGCCCCAGCATCCGCGCGACGTGCTGAACCACGCCGCCATCCGCCACCGCTTTCCCAGCGGCGCATCCTACCCCTGGGAGTTCGAGAAGGGCGGCCAGACGATCCGCCTGGATCCGCCCGCGCGGTTGACCAGCACGAATCTCGACCTGGAGCTGGCCGCCTGCGAGGCGGGCGTGGGTTTGCTCGCCACCTTCGAAGACTTCGTGGCCGAGCCGATCGCGGCGGGACGGCTGGAGAGCGTGCTGGACGACTGGCTGCCGCCGTTCAGCGGGCCCTATCTCTACTATCCCAGCCGCCGCCACATGCCCGCCCCGCTGCGGGCCTTCGTCGACTTCGTGAAGGCCGAGCGGTTCGGCTTCTAGGCCGCCTCGGCCCGCGCGGCGCGGCCAAACAGCCAGGCCGACAGCAGCCAGGCGCCGGTGAGCACGCCGCCGGCGACCAAGCCTTCGACCGAGCCGATCAGCTGGGCGATGACCGCCACCACGGCCTGCAGGAACGCCGCCGCCATCATGGCCCGCGCCAGGCCCGGCGCCTTGAACCGCCCGACATAGGCGCCGGCGGCCGCGACCAGCAGCACGCAGCCGAACATCAGATTGGCCGGATTGTCCTCGTCGCCGATGATCCCGACCGCGCCGCTGACCCAGACGACCAGGAAGCCGATCACGACCGCCACCGCGACCCCGGCCCGGAACGCCAGGCTGCCCGAAGCCCGCACGGCCAGCTCGAACGTCCCGCAGGCCAGCGACAGGATCGCGCCCCAGACCACGAAGTCGAACGGCGTCCAGGCCACTTCCGTGGTGAAGCGCATGGCGACGGCGGGGGTGAGCAGCAGCAGGGCGGCGGAGATCCAGACCAGCAGGGTCCAGCGGCTGCCGCGCTTGAGGGTGATGTCGGTGGTCATGGGTGAGGCCTCGGTTGGAAGAGGCTGGACCGTGGGGCGGGAGCGACCTGAGCGGCATGAGGGAAATGTGAGGTCGGGGTGAAATCGACGGCGGGCGCGTCGACGGAGACGGGTGTTGCCCCCTCCCCCAGAGGGAGAGGGAGGGACCCGCCGCGAGCGGCGGGAGGGTAAGGGGTTAGGCGAAGCCGGTCCTGAGTCCGCGCAAGCTGCTGACATTCCGTGACCTTTCCGGCCAGCGGTGAAACCCCTCACCCTCCCATGCTGCGCATGGGCCCCGCCCTCTCCCTATGGGAGAGGGTGAGCAAAGGACGAGCGTTCACCGCCCTCCATCCCCACCTCCAAATCCCGCCGTACAGTCTACCCACCTCGTCGCGAGGAAAGGGCGCATGGCCAGCGACCGATTGCGGCGGCGGGGGGCGATCGAGCGGGCGCGCTCGTCGGCGCGGAGGCAGCTCCGCAACTTCGTCCATCTGGCGGTAGTCGACCCTGGAACACAGAAACGACGTTGGACGAGGCCCGATGAGGCGACAGGTCCGGGGAAACCCGGACATCCGGGACCAGGCTTCGCGGCCGGGCCCGCCCGTCGGAGGCTTCAAGGATGTCGGGGTGCGAACAGCATCACGGCGTCACGCTTCCGGATAACGACCGCGCGGAGCGTCTGGCTTCGTCGAAACGGTACTCACTTCCCCTACACCGGACGCTGTCCGGCGCTCCGCAGCCCTTTCCATCCCTTCAGCGAGCAATCGCGTGAAGCGGCGGACGCGTGTCAGAACACCGGCAGCGGACGCGGCTTCCGGTCGTCGCCGATGGCCACGAAGGTGAAGACGCCTTCGGTGACCTTGTGGGCCTGTTCGGCGTCGCGGCGGCGGCGCCAGGCCTCGACCTGGACCTTCAGAGAGGTTCGGCCGGTGTGGACCACGCGGGCGAACAGGCTGACCTCGTCGCCGACGAACACCGGGCTGATGAAGGTCATGCCGTCGACGGCGATGGTGGCACAGCGGCCGGCCGCGCGGTGGAAGGCGATCGAGGCCGCGGCCAGGTCCATCTGCGACAGCAGCCAGCCGCCGAAGATGTCGCCTTCGGGGTTGGTGTCGGACGGCATGGCGATGGCGCGCAGCACCGGCGCCTCGTGCGGCCACTCGGCCTTTTCCCAAGCCTTGGCGAGGGTCTCGGCCCGCTGGGCCTCCAGGAAACTGTCGGTCACAGACTTAGTGACCGCCGGCGCCTTCGTAGACGCCCGGAGCCAGGCGCTCGTCCTCGTCGCCCTCGCCGGTCGCGGCCACGAAGCGGCGGTCGCAGTACGAGCAGTCGACGAAACCGGCCGCGCCCATCTCCAGCCACACGCGCGGATGGCCCAGGGCTCCGCCAACGCCGTCACAGGCGATGCGGTGCGAGCGGACCATGATCGTCTCCAGCGCGGGACCGACCTGGGCCAGGGTGTCCATGGCGGTCGGGACCGTCGCGGGCTCGGTTGTCGCCGAACCGGGAAGGGCGTCGAGGGCGGAGGTGGATTTGGCCTTGGCCATATTGGGAAGTCCCTGAATTCGGATCGCGGCCTTGGCGCGGCGGCGAACCAGGCATACCTATGCGACGCTCAAAGGCGCCGTCAATCGACGGGCGCCTCAAACGACGTTTCCCGACCTTCTCGCTTACCGATCTGGACGCTCAATGGACCTGCCCGCCTACGCCATCGAAGCCGAAGGCCTGTACAAGACCTATGCCGGCACCAAGACCTCGCCGGAAAAGCGGGCCTTGAACGGTGTCGACCTGAAGATCCCGCGCGGCTCGATCTTCGGCCTCCTGGGTCCCAACGGCGCGGGCAAGTCGACCTTCATCAACATCCTGGCCGGCCTGGTGCGCAAGAGCTCGGGCACGGTGAAGATCTGGGACCGCGACATCGACCTGCGGCCGCGCGACGCCCGCGCCGCGATCGGCGTGGTGCCGCAGGAACTGGCCGCCGACGTCTTCTTCACCCCGCGCGAGTCGCTGGAGGTGCAGGCCGGTTTCTATGGCGTGCCCAAGAACGAGCGCCGCACCGACGAGCTGCTCAACGCGCTGGGCCTGGGCGACAAGGCCAATGCCTATGTCCGCCAGCTGTCGGGCGGCATGAAGCGCCGCCTGATGGTCGCCAAGGCCATGGTCCACCAGCCGCCCGTGCTGATCCTCGACGAGCCGACCGCCGGCGTCGATGTCGAGCTGCGTCGGCAGCTCTGGCACTATGTGAAGGGCCTGAACGAACTGGGCGTCACCATCGTGCTGACCACCCACTATCTCGAGGAAGCCCAGGAGCTGTGCGACGAGATCGCCATCGTCAATCGCGGCGAGGTGGTCGCCTGCGAGCCGACCGCGACCCTGCTGCGCCGGATGGACAGCCGCAACGTCGTGGTCACGCCGGAGAGCCCGGTGACGACCGCCCCGGCCCTGGCCGGCTTCGACACCAAGCTGCGGGCCAATGGCGCCTTCCAGGTCAGCTATCGCACCGGCCAGTCCAGCGTCGAGCAGGTGCTGGCGGCCGTGCGGGCCGGCGGCATCCAGATCAAGGACATCGCCACCGAGGACCCGGACCTGGAGGACGTCTTCCTGGCCCTGACCTATGGCGACCCGAACGCCGCCGATCCGACGAAGGACTAAAGCGCATGACGAGCAACGCGCTGCGGCGCCTGATCGACCTCCCCGGCGTCAATGACCTGGAGTACCGGGCGTTGCTCAAGCGCGACTTCGCCGAGCCCGAGGCCCGGGCCGAATATCCGGAGATCGACGCCTGCGTGCTCGCCCTGTTCGGCTTGACCACCGACGACGCCGAGGCGGTGGAACGGCCGGCCGACTGGGACGACATCGAGACCCGGCCACCGGCCGCGCAGGTCGCCGCGTTCGAGGCCGAGGGTTGGGACGTCACCGACGACAAGCGCCGACCGTTGCGCGTGCTGGGTCACTTCTCCGCGCCGCTGTGGCTGGCAGTGCGCGGCGTGGCCGGAACCCTGCCCTTCCAGCCGGAAAGCACGGAGCCGGAAGCCTGGATGTCCAAGCTCGAGGCCGAGGCGAAGCGCTTTCGCAAGCGTTAGGCGCATTAGAAAGCGTCGAGAAGGCCGCGCGCACCTAAGGCTTGCCTTCCCGGAACTCGCCCGACAACACTCCCGCTTCGAAACGGGGATTGGGGCGTAAGATGAGTTTCCTGGAGAAGCAGTTCGGGCTGAGCGCCCAGGGAACCTCGGTCCGCACGGAGGTGCTGGCCGGCTTCACCACCTTCCTGACCATGGCCTATATCGTGATCGTCAATCCGGCGATCCTGGGCCAGACCGGCATGCCGATCGCCGCCGTCGCCGCCGCCACCTGCCTGGCCGCGGGCCTGGGCTCGATACTGATGGGGCTGATCGCCAACTACCCGATCGCCCTGGCCCCCGGCATGGGCCTCAACGCCTATTTCACCTTCACCGTCGTCAAGGGCATGGGCCTGCCGTGGGAGACCGCCCTGGGCTGCGTCTTCCTGTCGGGCATCGCCTTCCTGGTGCTGACCGTGGCCGGCATCCGCCAGCTGATCGTCGGGGCGATCCCGCGTCCGCTGTTCTCGGCCATTGCGGCGGGCATCGGTCTCTTCATCGCCTTCATCGGCCTGAAGGAGGCGGGCATCATCGTCGCCAATCCGGCTACGACGGTGGCCCTGGGCGACCTGACCCAGCCGAACGCGATCCTGGCGATCCTGGGCCTGGCGATCATGGGCGGGCTGATGGTCTGGCGGGTGAAGGGCGCGATCCTGGTCGGCATTCTCGTGGCCGCCGCCGCCGGCTGGGCTCTGGGCCTGGCCAAGGTCGTCCCCGGCGAGTACGGCCTGGCCGCCCTGACCGCCACGGCCTTCAAGCTCGACATCCCCGCCGCCCTGCACCTGAACGGCGGCATGGGCATGGCCCTGGCCGAGGTGATCTTCGTCTTCCTGTTCGTCGACCTGTTCGACAATGTCGGCACCCTGGTCGCGGTGACCAAGAAGGCGGGCCTCGTTCAGCCCGACGGCACGATCCCGCGCCTGAACCGCATCCTGACGGCCGACAGCATCGCCACGATCGGCGGCTCGCTGGCCGGCACCTCGACCGTCGTCAGCTATATCGAGAGCGCCTCGGGCGTCGCGGCTGGCGGCCGCACGGGCCTGACCGCGATCGTGGTCGGCGTGCTCTTCCTGATCACCCTGTTCTTCGCGCCCTGGGTCCAGGCCATCCCCGCCGCCGCCACGGCCCCGGCCCTGATCATCGTCGGCTCGCTGATGGTCGGCGCTTTGGCCGACATCGACTGGGACGACCCGGGCGTGGCCATCCCCGCCTTCCTGACCGTCATCGCCATCCCGCTGACCTTCTCGATCGCCAACGGCCTGGCGTTCGGCATCACCGCCTTCGCCGTGCTGAAGCTGGTGCGCGGCCAGGCCAAGGCCAGCGACTGGCTGCTCTTCGTCCTGGCGGCCCTGTTCGTGGCGCGGTTCATCTATATGGGGGCGGCTTAAGCTGTTTGCGCGGCGGCCGCCTTTCGGCTAAGACGCGCTTCCCGTAAGGGATGCACCCGTAGCTCAGCTGGATAGAGCGTTGCCCTCCGAAGGCAAAGGTCACACGTTCGAATCGTGTCGGGTGCGCCACTTCCTGAAATTCAGACCAGCTCCGGCGCCAGACGCGTCGGTTGACGGCTGACCAGACGGTCGCTCCAGCGCCAGCGGCGGCCGTAAAGCATGGCCGGCTCCTCGACCAGCTTGGTCAGGCCCCAGCCGACCAGCAGCGCCACCGGCAAGGCGGCCAGGCTGACCAGCCCCTGGACGGGCGTGGCCAGGTCCGGCGCGGCGCCCAGCAGGCCGCCATGCATCAGGCCCAGCACCGGCATGTGGGTCAGGTAGATGCAGTAGCTGTTGGTCCCCAGGAACCGCAGGACCGGGGAATGGTAGACCTTGGCCTCGGGCGCGCCGTGGACGATGGCCAGCAGGTAGCCGGCGCAACCAGCGGCCACCAGCGTGGGCGAGAACACCAGGAACAGCGCCGGCGACAGCATCTGCAGGGCGAAGGTCGCGACCAGGGCGACCAGCGGCGAGACCCGCAGCCAGATCA
Source organism: Caulobacter sp. GW821-FHT11E11 (assembly GCF_058808315.1). Classification (NCBI taxonomy): domain Bacteria; kingdom Pseudomonadati; phylum Pseudomonadota; class Alphaproteobacteria; order Caulobacterales; family Caulobacteraceae; genus Caulobacter; species Caulobacter sp. GW821-FHT11E11. The sequence continues at coordinate 489,076 of NZ_JBXARO010000001.1, read as the reverse complement.
TCCAGCGCGCCCAGTCGACGCCGCCCCGCACCATGGCCACGGCTCCCAGCAAGCCCAGGACGAGAATGTCAGCCCGGGCCGGCAGCAGCACCAGGCTGGCATAGTCGGCGCTGGGTCCGGCTCCGGCCAGGATCGCGCGCAGAACGATGGCGACCAGTCCCGCGCCGATCAGCCAGCCGGTCAGACGGCGCAGGGGCATGAACACCAGCACCGCCGGGATGACCAGATAGAAGTGCTCCTCGACCGCCAGGGTCCAGGTCGGCGCCAGCCAGTGCGCGCCGATCGAAGCCTGGTCGATCATGAAGAAGGTCTGGGTGAAGGTCATATAGGACCACAGCGGGAACTGTACCGGCGTATCGGTCCAGGCCGGCAGCATCTCGACCAGCGCCCAGACGACCGCCGTGACCAGCACGTAGGGCGGCAGGATGCGCAGGCAGCGGCGCACATAGAACACCAGGAAGAAGTTGGCGTGATCCTTCTTCTCCAGGATCAGCTTGCCGATCAGGTAGCCGCTCATCACGAAGAACATGTCGACCGCCACCCAGCCGAACATCAGGGCGCGCAGGCCGTGAGGCAGTTCGCCGAAGAAGTGCGAGAGCACCACCAGCAGGGTCATCATGCCCCGCAACCCCTCCAGCGCTGGCAGCCGGGCGCCGGCGACCTGATCGGCTGGCGCGTGTTCGGCATGCGGCATGAAGGGCCCCCTGGGTTGATGTGCTCAACCTATGAGACTCATATTGATGCGACCTTAAGGCGCACCCCACCCCAAAGGGTTGAGTTCATCGAAACGAAAAAGGCCCGGCGGGATGTCCGCCGGGCCTCGTTTCTTTCAGCCTGTGGCGCGCCGCCTAGAAGAAGCGCTCGCCCAGGCGGATGGTGTCGCCCGGCGCGACCACGATCGACGGGGTCAGCTCCGACTTCTGCTCGCTGGTCTCGCCGTTGTGCTTGATCCAGACGTTCTTCTTGTCGGCGCGGTAGGTGAAGCCGCCGGCGGTGGCCACGGCGTTCAGCACGGTCAGGCCGGCGGTATAGGGATAGGTGCCCGGCTTCTCGACCTCGCCCAGAATGTAGAACGGGCGGAAGGTCAGGACCTCGGCGCTGACGCGCGGATCCTTCAGGTAGCCGTCGCTGAGAGACTTCTGCACGGCGGTCTGGAACTGGCCCAGGGTCATGCCGCCGGCCTTGATCTCGCCGATCAGGGGCAAGGACATCACGCCGCTGCCCGAGATGAAGAATTCGCCGGACAGCGAGGGCTCGCCGTACACCGTCACTCGCACCTTGTCGGCCGAGCCGAGCACGTAGTCCGCCGTCTGCGCGGGGATGCTGACCGGCGCGGCGCCGGCCGCCGCCTGGGCGCGGGCCTCGCCGGACGTCGCGCCGACCATCACGCAAACGACGAGCGCCAGCATCGCCAGCGCGCGCGAAAGTTTCGAAACACCGATCATGGCGAAGCTTCTCACCTTTGAGACTTGTCGATCCTGGAAGTTGAAATGCCACATCGCACGTGACCGCGAGATGAACAAGGCGAAGTCTTGGAGCGTGGCAGACGAAAGTGTGATCGGTTTCGGCGCCCGACACGCTCCCGTGTATGAAATAGAGCCTGTTTTTCCGTTCCTGATGTCTCCACCGGAAACGGACAGGCTCTAGGCCGCGCGCGCTTTACTGAACTGAATGATCTTCGGTTCGCCGCCATCAAGTCTAACGGCGGTCAGGACACCCGTCGCGTAGGCGCCCGTGTCGACATTGATCCGCTGGCGGCCGACGAACACCTCTTCGGTGGGCGTATGGCCGTGGACCACCGTGGCCTTCAGGCCGTGCGGGTTGTCGAGGAACTCGTTGCGGATCCACAGCAGGTCGGCGGCCACCTGACGCTCCAGCGGCAGGCCCGGCTTAACGCCCGCATGGACGAAGACATAGTCGCCATAGACGACCAGCAGCTCCAGCTGCTTGAGGAACGTCTCGTGGGCCGACGGGAAGGCGGCGCGGAAGGCCTGGCGGGTCTGTTCCCACACCTCGGGCTCGGCGCGGCCCACCGGGCGCTGGACGCCGTACGAGGCCATGGTCTCGCCGCCGCCGTACTCCACCCACGACGGCCCGGCCATCGGGTCGTCCAGGAAGTGCAGCAGCGTCTCCTCGTGATTGCCCATCAGGGCGCGGAACTCGAAACGTCCCTCCGCCCCTTGCGCCTTCAGCGCGATCAGACGGTCGATCACCGCCGACGACTGGGCGCCGCGGTCGACATAGTCACCCAGCATCACCAGCACCGGCGGGTCCGGGCGTTCCAGGGCGCGGAAGTCCTCGGTCATCCGCGCGATCAGACCATCCAGCAGGTCGAGCCGTCCGTGAACATCGCCCACGGCGTAAACCACACGCCCCTCGGTGGACGAGGCGCGGCGGGCTTGCTGCTTGGGGCGGAACAGGGATTTGAACATCACACTCGCCGAGCTGGCGACAGGCGCCGGACTGGAATTCGCTGATTTTGCCCCAGGTAGCGGCGCGGTTCAACGGTGACCACTCGTGTTTACTTACAATTTAGCATGATCCTTTTCCGTCAATTTACCAAGTAAATTCGGGTTTGATTTGAGTTAATTCCGAAATAACCATGGTTCAATATTTGAATTAAACCATCTAAATTCAGCTCAAATTCGGCGCGCGAATGAATATTGACCCCACGAACACAGCGGGGTCAGCATGTTCAACACGCGAAACATTGTTATCGGACTCGTCAGCGCTGTCGCGATGATGACCGGAGCTCAAGCCCAGGCCGGCTCGATGCCTTTCCAGCCGCGCGGCGAAGGCGTTCAGGCCCCGATGGGCTTCGCCGAGCTGTGCCGCCGCGACACCGAGACCTGCGGCCTGCCGAACAGCCAACTGGCCCTGATGGGCCTGGGAACGCGCGCCAGCCTCGCCCCGACCTCGTCGATCGGCGTCGCCCTGCCCCACCGCTTCGACGCGCCGAAGACCGCTTCGGTCGACGCCGAGGACGACGGCCTGAACCTGGTTTCGCTGAAGACCCTGGAAGCTGTCACGGTCGCCGAGATCGAAGACTTCGTCCCGGCCGCCCCGCTGAGCCTGGGCGCCTCAGACGCCCAGCCCGCGCCGATCGCCCTGGCCGCCGCCGAGCCGACCCCGGCCGTGCTGGGCTGGACGACCCGCGACCAGCGCGACCAGATGAAGCTGCTGAACCTCGTCAACCAGACGGTCAATCGCGAGGTCAAGAAGGCCAGCGACCTGGATCTCTACGGCATGCCTGAATACTGGTCGCTGCCGCGCCTGGTCGACGGCAAGCTGTATGGCGACTGCGAAGACTATGCCCTGGAAAAGCGCCGCCGCCTGATCGCCGCCGGCGTTCCGGAAAGCGCGATGTCGCTGGCCGTCGCCGTCACCGCCCGCGGCGAAAGCCACGCCGTGCTGATGATCTCGCTGAAGAGCGGCGACATGGTGCTGGACAACCTGACCCCCTGGGCCACGCCGTGGGAAGACCTCAACTATCGCTGGGTCCAGCGCCAGGTTCCCGGCACCGCCCTGTGGACCACCGTCTGATCCTCCTCCCCGAGGTCGACGACGAAGAGCCCCGGACCCGATGGTCCGGGGCTTTTTTCAGTCATCAAGCGACGCGGGAAAACAGCGCTCTGAATGCGTTCGCGCCCGCTCCGGCAAGACCGGAGCGGGCGCGAAAGTCGGGGGGATCGCCAGGCGGAGGACCGCCGGTCGAAATCCTAGAAGATGCGGGCGATCGTCAGGGCCAGACCGGCCCACAGACCGATCGAAACCATCGCGCCCAGGCCCAGGCCGACCAGCGGCGGCATGCGCTTACCGCGCGCCACCGGCGCGACTTCAACGTGGGCGAAGGACATTTTGGCGTCGATCATCGAGCAGCACTCCTGATGCTCCCGATGTAACGTCACTACAAATAAGGACGCCTGAATAAACAGAGTCTATTAGACGTTAAGCATACAGACCCGGGGTTGTGGATTTTTCTCCGCGACGCTGTGAGTCATTTGCGCTAGCGTGCCAGGGTCGGAACTGGAAACCAGTCCGCGACGTGGTGGGGAAATATGAGGGTCATCTGGTGGACGGGGGATCGTATACCGAACTTCTCGCGCCAGGATTGAGCGGCCCGCTGCCTCCGGTGGCGGTTGACTTGCGAAAGCGCGCTCTGGACGTCCTGGCTTCGGCCCTTCTGCTCGCTTTGTTCGCCCCGCTGCTGCTGCTGGCGGCGCTGATGATCAAGCTCGAGTCCCCAGGCCCGGCGCTCTTCCGGCAGACCCGCGGCGGCCTCGCCGGCGCCAAGTTCCAGATCTTCAAGCTGCGCACCATGCACTGCCGCGAGAACGGCCCGGACGTGCTCCAGGCCCAGCGCGGCGACAACCGGGTCACCCGGATCGGTCGCATCCTGCGCGCCACCAGCATCGACGAACTGCCGCAGCTGCTGAACGTGCTGCGCGGGGACATGTCGTTGGTCGGCCCCCGCCCGCACGCCGCCGCCCATGACGACTATTACGGCATGCGGATCCCGGAGTACTACGCCCGCTACCAGGCGCGTCCGGGCCTGACGGGCTGGGCCCAGGTCAAGGGCCTGCGCGGCGGCACCGAGACGGTCGACGCCATGCGCCGGCGGGTCGAGGCCGATATCGACTACATCCAGACCTGGTCGATCCTGAAAGACGCCAAGATCGTCCTGCTGACCATTCCCAGCCTGTTGGTTACAGACAACGCTTACTGAGTGGGCTGCGCTTTCGCGAGGGCAGCATTGGCTCGCTCGGCCACAATCAGGAACGCCAAGCCGATCCGGCCCGACGGGTTGCGGATGCTGTTGGCCAAAGCCTTCAGGCGTCGCTCGCCATTGCCACGCCCGTATTCGGCGCGCACCTGATACATCACCTGCAGGCGCGCAGCCTGGGTCAGCACCGGCCAGTTCTCGTAAGCCAGACGCGTACGGCTCATGAACAGGCTGGTCTGCAGAGGCGCGACTGCCAGAGAGTGTTCAAGCGCCGCATTGGCGGACGCGACGTCTTTACGCTGGAAATCCACGGCGGCTTTGCGCAGCCACGCGCCGCCCGAACCGGGACGCATGGCCACCTCACGGCGGCTCAAGGCCTCCAGGCGCGCCCTAGCGGCGGGATCGGCGGAATTACGCGCCAGGCCGGCCTCGATGCTGGTAGCCAGCACCTCTGCCGAGGCCGTGGGCATCGCCGACAGGTCACCGCCGAAACGCGCGGCGACCAGCGGCGCGGCGACCAGGGCCGAGACCAACAAGACGCCGCCCGCGAACGTCATCGTTCCCCACGACGTCTGAGGCTTGGCGCCCCGGCGATGCAGCGGGGCGGTCGCCGTCATCGCACCCAGGCCGATCGCGAACAACGCTTGCAGCGCCGGTACCTGGACGGCGAAGTCCGACAGGCCGTGCAGCAGCACCAGGACCGTCGCGGCGATGGTGGCGCGAGCCAGGGCGCCCAGCGTGCCCGGCTTGATCGCCTCGATACCGACGCGCCACAGCGTGACCAACAGCCAGGCCAGCATGAACAGACTGCCGACGATGCCGCCCTCCTCCAGCCACTGGAGATAGAGGTTGTGGGTGGCGCGGACGTCGAACAGGATCCGCAGGTTGTCGGTGTTGGTGATCAACTGGTTCACGATCGGGAACGAGCCCAGGCCGAAGCCGAACCAAGGCGAGGTCTTGAAGGCCTCCCAATGCGCGGTGAAGATCGTCTGGCGGACGGCGACGTCGCTTTCCAGGTTCTCCAGGCGTGCCGCGGTCAGATCCGCGCTACGCATGACCACGCCAACGACGACCAACAGAGCCGCCGCCCCCCCGATGAGGGCGACAGTCCGCGCCTTACGGCCCTGGGCGATCACTTGCCAGGTCAGCAGGATCGCCAAGCCGACAACCGTGGCGAAGATGCCGCCGCGCGACGCGGTCAGGGCAAGAGCAACACCAAACACCGCCGTCAGGCCCAGACTGAGGCTTGCGTCCATGCTCAAGCGATCCAGTCGCAGGGATCCGCCTGCGCGCTGGATGGCCTGTGAGAAGAAGGTCGCCGCGAACACCACGCCGACGCCCATCAGGGTGGCGGCGCTATTGGCGCTCAGCAGGGTGGCCCTGAACCGTCCACCGGCGCGCAAGCTGACATGGTCGATGATCGCCAGGGCGGCGAACACGCCCAACGCCAGCAGCAGCCACCAGACCATGGCCCGGCGGCGTGTCTCGGACGCGCCGATGATCTGCGCGGCCAGGAACAGGCAGGCCAGGCCCATCAGGCGCAGAAGGTTCAAAAGCAGCGATGAACGATCGACCGTGATCGCGCCACCCTCGGTTCCCAGATAGAGCCAGACTGGATGAGCGCCGTCAGGACCAAACGGGGTCAGGCTCCAGGCCGCCGCGATCAGCGCGGCCAGGAACATCAGGCTTGGCCAGGGCGAGGCCAGAACGCTGGGCAGCTTGCGGGCCCAGCCGCACAAGATCAGCAGGCCTAGCAGCAGGAGGGCCTGTAGGGCGCTGAAGACAGTGGCTACCGCCATGTCGCTGGCCCCGAACGCGATGATTTCGGCCAGCACCAAAGCAACGAGGGCGCCGACCGCGACGCCCTCGGAAACTTTCAACTTGCGTGTCTTGGAAGCGTCGGGCGACGGCGCGCCCCCGCCCGTCCGCGTCCTAGTCCGCATAGTACTTTCGATAGTTGGCGTAGTAATAATAGGAGTCGCCGTAGCCGTAGCGAGACTGAGCCTTGAGGTCCATCTGGGTCAGGGCGACGCCGGCGATAAACGCCCGCGTGCCTTGCAGCAGGGTCAGGGCCGATTGAACGGCCTTCACCGGCGTCTTCTTCCAACGGACCAGCATGACCACGGCGTCAGCATGCGGCGCGAGGATGCGGGTATCGGCGATCGCCAGCAGTGGCGCGGTGTCCAGCAGCACGATCTCGTAGCGGTTCCGCAGTTCCTGCAACAGGCGATGCATGGCCGAAGAGCCAAGCACGTCCCGCGGCGTGTAGGCCGACTTGGCCAACGGCAGGATATGCGCGCCGCTTTCGTCGTTGATCAGCGCCTGGTCCAGGGTGGCGACGCCGTTCAGCACTTCCAGCAGGCCGACCGGGGCGGGTTCCTTGAGGAACTGGCTGATCGCGCTCTGGCGCAGGTCGCAGTCGACCACGATGACCTTGGCGCCCGAGGTCGCCAGGGTGCGGGCCAGGGAGAACGTCGTCGTGGTCTTGCCTTCGCCCGGCAGGGACGAGGTGACCGCGATGACCTTCACCGTCTCGCCAACCTTGGAGAACAGGATGGACGCGCGCAGCTTACGCAGGCTTTCGGCGAAGCTGGAGAGCGGCTTGGCCAGAAGATAGTCCGGCGGCGTGAGGCCCTTCAGGATCTTGGAATCGTCGACCGTGGTGCCCAGGCTGGGAACCGCGCCTAGGTAGGGCAGGCCCAACCGGCGCTCGACTTCATCCTCGGTGAAGAGGCCGGCCATCAGGATCTCGGCGAGTATGACCGCCGCAGCGCCCGCCCCCAAGGCCAGCATCAGACCCAGGGCCAGATTCAGCGATGGTTTGGGATAGCTAGGGCTGGTCGGGATCTTGGCCGGCGACACCACGCGGGCGTCGGCCTGTTCGATACCGTCCTGGGCCGTGGTCTGCTTGAAGCGGGCCAGCAGGCTTTCATACAGCGTCTTGACCGACTGTGACTTGCGTTCCAGCTCGGCCAGGCCGATGGCGGCGCGATTGTTGCCGGCTAGGGTGCCCCGCGAAACCGAGACGCTCGACGCCACCGAGCCGGTGCGCTGACGCGCGACCTGGGCCTGGGCTTCGAGGTTCGAGATGATCCGGCGGATTTCAGCCTGGATCTGGCTGTCGACATCGGCCAACTCGCGGCGAGCCTTCAAGAGGTCCGGGTGACGATCGCCATAACGACCGGCTAGGTCGGCGACCTGAGCACTCTTGGTCGCACGCTGCTGGCGAAGTTGTTGAACGACCGGCGAATTCAGCGATTCACCAACATCTTCGCCTGTGCTGCCGCGCGCTAGTTGCTGGCGAGCGATGTTCAAGCGAGCGTCGGTTTCGGCCTGCGACGCACGGCTAAGGGCCAGTTGCTGGTTCAGGCCGGAGATTTCCTGCTCGGTCAAGGTCGCGCCTTCGGCGCTGAGCAGGTTGTTTGCGATCTTGTATTGCTGGACCGCCGCGTCGGCCTGTTGCACCTGACCACGCAGCTCTGCGACACGGGTGTCCAGCCATTCATTGGCCTTGGCGGTCGCGTCGAACTTCGCTTCCAGTTGTTCGGTCAGGTACAGGTTGGCGAATGCATTGGCCAACTCCGAAGCGCGCTTGGCGTCGGTATGCGTGTACTCGACCGAGATCAGATATGTCAGGCCCGCGCGGCGAACCTTCAGGCCGTTCAACACATTGTCGACGATCCGCTCTTGCTGACGCTGTAGCTCGACCGGATCGGTCGTCGCGGTCGGCGCGGCGGCCTTCTTGAGCGACGATAGCCAGGCAGCGGCGCCTTTGGCGTCCGGCAGGTAGGGATTAAAGTAAGGATCGTTCTGGAGCTTCAGGTCCTTGACGACCCGGCTGGCAAGGGATCGTGATTTGAGCACCTCGACCTCGGTGTCGACGACGGACGAGTCCGCCGGCAGACCCGAGAGCACCGCGCTCATATCGGTGACCTGTTCTTTTCGCACGTCCAGCATGACCTGGGCCGTCGCGGTATAGCGGGGCGTTTGCTGCAGGGTGAACAGCACCACTGCCGCGAATACCACCACCGCCACCGCCGCGAACAGGCGGAAGCGTCGCCTGAACGTCGCGATCGCGATGTTCAGGTCAAAAGACAACGCTCCGGTGTCATTCACCGGAGCGTTCGAAGTTTCAAAACCGGAGCCGTCCATGGGTACTCTCAGTAGACGGCAAACCTTGCCGTTTCGTGGACGTTATTAGGTGTCGTTCTTAGAATTGCAGAGCGACCGAAGCGACCAGCTTGTTGTCCTTGAACGAAGCGCCCTTGGCGGCGCCGCTCGAGTCCTGCTTCAGGTAGTTGTAGGTCAGGAACAGGCCCACACGACGGTTCAGCAGGTAGGTCGCGGTCGCCGAGAAGTTGTCGCGCTTGTCGTCGCGATCGACGCCCTTGTAATTGTCCTTGCCATGGGTATAGGCGGCCGACAGCAGGACGTTGCGCAGCAGTTCGTGGTCGATCGACGCGCCAATGTTGTTCGCGATGTAGCCTTGCGAACCCAAAGCGGTGGATTCTTCGATCGAGCGCGACCCGTTCAGACCGATCGTGGTCAACTGGGTCGGGAACCATTCCACTCGACCCGAAGCGCTAAAACCGTCGATGTCGGCGAAAGCCGCGTTGTCGTACGACTGCTTCATATAGCCGACCAGGATATCGCCACGCACCAGCTCCGAGACATCGAAGTTAGCGCCGACGCCCACGATATAGCCGTCAGAGCTGCGATCCGTTGCGGCGATATTGTTGTCGTAGTCGCGCTTGTTGCCGGTCGCCGAGACGTATAGCGCCGTATCCGGGCCAACAGCATACTCGGCCTTGCCGCCGTAGTAGGTTTCGGTGCGATCCCGGAAGTCCTGGTCGACGATGCCGGTGCCGGCATTGTTCGGGACGTCCTCGTAGTTGAAGTCCTTGTTGTCGACGCGAGCGATGACGCGCAGACGGTTGAACTCCTTGGTCAGCGAGACCGAACCCTGGGTCAGGTCATACTCGACGGGCTCGCCCGAAGCCGTGGGAGCGGTCGGCGCGGTGCGCGGCTCGACGAGGTGCTGCGTCTGGACCGAACCGGTGATGTTCGAACCGCGCGCGATGTCGATGCGGCCGTTGGCGGACAGCGTGTACTCTTCGGCGTCTTCCGTACCCTTGTCCGAGTAGCGGATGATGTTGCCGCCGGCGAAGAAGCCGAGCGCGTGACGCGACCAATCCGAACGCACAGCCAGTTCCGGCTTCACGCGCCAGATGTTGTCGTCGGTCTTGCCCGCGGCGACGGCGTAGATGTTGTCGTTATGCTCGAAGTCCACGGTCACGCGCGGATACAGCGTGAAGCCGCCAGCCTTTTGGCCGGTCGCTTCATAGTCCGGGCGCGGGCGCTGACGAACGGAGACGTTCTTGTCGCGCTTGAAGTTGGAGCCGAGATCTTGCGCCTGAGCAATCTGAGGCGCGGTCAACGCGATACAGGCCGCAATGGCCGAGCACGTTAGAATTCGCATGGTTTATCCCCACCAGTAAGCGGTGGCCGGCGCGCGTCGTGACGCACCGGTCCACCTCGAGGTTTATTCGTTTAGCCGCAGTAAGCGGCGATAACGCCGGCGCACGGATCGTAAGGCGCGGTCGGCGGCGCCGTGGTCGTGCCGCCAGCGCCAGCGCCGGCAGCAGCGCCGCCGTCGGCGGGAGCCGTCGACGACACGCCTTGCAGGCTGACCAGGACGCTCGGAGCGCCACCGGCGTCGGTCGAAGCCGTCGCGGTGACGGTGGCCGATTGACCGGTCGCAGCCAGTTGTTGCTGCACGGCCGGGGCCGTGGCGACGGTCTGGGCCATTTCCGGAGCCACCGCAGCGGCGACCTGAACGGCCACGCCGGCGCTCACCGTGCCGTTCGACACGGCTTGCACCAGAGCCGCGGCGATCACTGTCGGCGAAGCGCCAGAGGCGGCCAGGGCGTTGGACACAGCGGCCTGGATCGCGGCCAGCTTGGCTTGCGGCGACAGACGGGCGAAGCCCGGCTGGGCAGCGGCCGTACGGGCAGCGGCTTGAATGGTCGCTTGCAGCGAAGCGGCCGTGGCCGGCGCCGTGGTGGCGGCGGTTTGAGTTTGTGCCCAGACGGCGCTAGCGCCGACGGGGGCAAGCGCAACGGCCAAGCTGATGGCGATAGCGCGAACGCGGTTAGAAGCCATTGCTCCCTCCAATTGAACGGGGTCCGTTTAGGACAACGTAAACGAATGCTCTAGCCCGGATTACGCTTTTTCGACGATTTCTCGGCGAGACCGTCTCTCGAAGATCACACACCGCCGCAATCATCGCGCGAATAAGAGAACGCTACCGGGCCTATAGACTAAGAATATGACGAGCCTGCCCCGCCGTGGGCCATACGCAGAGTTTTTATCGGCGGTTTGGTTAGGCCTAAAAAACCATGTACAGCCACGCCTTGCAACGGCGCTCGCGTAGAATCCTTAGTTAATGCTCCGAATCTGGTCGATTTCGCCCTATAGGCGATCAGATCGTTCGAATATTTCGCAATCAGCTTGGTTAAGCCCAAGCAGAAACGGAATTAAGCTGCCGCGGAAGTTGCCGTCGCGACTTGCTGGCGCTGCACCAGACACCCGTACCAACCCAATCCGGCATAGGTTTCGTAGCCCGGAGTCAGGGCGTAGCCGACGGTGATGTCGCCATCCGCATAGCTGCCCATCGCGCCGCCCGAGACATTGAGCGGAAAGATCTCGCTCAGTACGCCTTGATTGTCGGACGAGGCCAATACTCGCCCCTTCTGGTCGAGAAGCATGACCCGCGAGCGTTCGCGCTCCTCGGTCGTCAGGCGCACGCCGTCAACCACCGCCTGGGCCTGGGGCCGCCAGTCGAAGTGCACACCCAGGACGCCCAGCACCTCGCCCTTGGCCTGGCCGCCCGCGCGGATGGCCGTGGCGTAGGTGGCGACGGGCGCATCGCCCAGGGCGCGGGACTTCTCGATGTCGCAGGCCACGAAGTCGTCGCCCGTAGCCGTGCGCATCCCATCCCGGAACCACTTGGCGTCGGCGACCGACTGACCGACCACGCCCCCGTAGCGGCCCGGACGGCCGTTGGCGACCACCCGCCCCTTGGCGTCGCAGATCCAGAGGTCGAGATAGACCGTATAGGCGTCCAGGATCACACCCAGGCGTTCGCTGGCGTAGCGGCGGACAACCGTGTCGTCGCCCTCGGCCAGGCAGGCCACGACGGCCGAGTCCGTCGCCCACCAGCGCACGTCGCAGGTGCGCTCATAGAGATTGCGGTCGACGATCTCGATGGCGTTCAGGGCCAGGTCCGCCAGGCGTTGGCCGCGCATGTGGCCCAGGATCGCCCCGCCGATCGCCGACAGCTCGTCGAGGTCGGCCCGCACCTGGCTGTCCAGGGCGGCAGCCACCGCGTCGATCTCGGTCGAGATCTTCTTGAACTCCTCGGCGACGATGGCGAAGCCCTTGCCGGCCTCGCCCGCGCGGGCGGCCACGATCAGGGCGTTGATGGCCAGCATCTTGGCCGCGCGATTGACCCTGGCGATCTCGCCGATCTTCTCGCCCGCCACGCTGGACAGTCGCTCGGACAGATCCAGGATCCGTTCCGGGCGCAGAGTTGCGTCCTGATCCATCGGCAGAAGCGCCCCCACGCAAACTTTCGGGCGAATCGGCCCGATCCACGCAAGATGACGCCCTCGTCACGGCCGCGCGATGACAGCGCAGGTCACACCCAAGCCGGAAGGCTCTCCAAACACGAAAAAGCGCCGGAACGCCCGCGAAACGGGCGCCCGGCGCTCAAGATTTCGGCGAAGATAACGCCGTTCTAGACGTCAACCTCGGCGTCGAGGGCGTTTTCCTGGATGAACTCGCGACGCGGCTCGACCAAGTCGCCCATCAGGCGGCTGAACATCTCGTCGGCGTCGTCGGCATGATTCACCCGCACCTGCAACAGGGTGCGCGCCTCGACGTCCAGGGTGGTTTCCCACAGCTGGTCGGGGTTCATCTCGCCCAGGCCCTTGTAGCGCTGGATGGTCAGGCCCTTGCGGCCCGCATCCATCACGGCGGCCACGAGGTCCATCGGCCCCCGGACGGTGGTCGACTTGTCCTTGCGGCGGAACACGGCGCGGCCTGAGAAGATCTCGGCCAGGGTTCCTGCCCGCTCGGCCAGGCGACGGGCGTCGGCGGCGTGCAGCAGGCCATCGTCCAGCACCACGTTCTCGGTGACGCCCCGACGGACGCGCTTGAACACATAGGCCGTGTCGCCACGCTCGCCCGTCCACGGGCCATCGCCTTCCTCGGCATAGAGATCGAGGCGGGTCGAGGCGGCGGCGATGTCGGGCTTGTCGCCGAACAGGCCGGCCAAGGCCGACTGCTCGATGGCGAAGGACGGCGCGCGCGCGGCCAGACGATCAATATTGCCCTTGGCCTGACGGCACAGCTGCACCAGGGCCAGCAGGTCGTGGCCGGTGCGGCGCTCGCCCGACGGCAAGTCCAGCTCGGCCCCGTCGACGCCTTCGTCGATCAGGAAGGCGTCCATCTCGCTGTCGTCCTTCAGATAACGCGAGGACTTGCCCTTGGCGGCTTTGTAGAGCGGCGGTTGGGCGATGTAGATGTAGCCGCGCTCGATCAGCTCCGGCATCTGCCGGTAGAAGAAGGTCAGCAGCAGGGTGCGGATGTGGGCGCCGTCGACGTCGGCGTCGGTCATCAGCACGATCTTGTGGTAGCGCACCTTGTCCGGGTTGAAGTCGTCGCGACCGATGCCGGCCCCCAGGGCCGTGATCAGCGTGCCGATCTGGTCGGACGACAGCATCTTGTCGAAGCGCGCCCGCTCGACGTTCAGGATCTTGCCGCGCAGGGGCAGGACGGCCTGGTTGTCGCGATTGCGAGCCTGCTTGGCCGAGCCGCCGGCCGAGTCACCCTCGACGATGAAGATCTCAGACTTGGCCGGATCGCGTTCCGAACAGTCGGCCAGCTTGCCGGGCAGGCTGGTGATGTCGAGCGCGCTCTTGCGGCGGGTCAGTTCACGCGCCTTGCGGGCGGCTTCGCGGGCCGCGGCGGCTTCGGCGATCTTGCTGACGATCTGCCGGGCTTCGTTCGGATGCTCCTCGAACCAGGTCGCCAGACCTTCCGAGACCAGGCCTTCGACGGCCGGGCGCACTTCGGACGAGACCAGCTTGTCCTTGGTCTGCGAGCTGAACTTGGGGTCCGGCACCTTGACCGACAGCACGCAGGTCAGGCCTTCCCGGGCGTCTTCGCCGCCCAGATTGACCTTTTCCTTCTTCATGATGCCCGAGCTCTCGGCATAGCCGGTGATGATCCGGGTCAGGGCCGCGCGGAAGGCCGAAAGGTGCGTGCCGCCATCCCGCTGCGGGATGTTGTTCGTGAAGCACAGCATCTGTTCGTGGTAGCTGTCGTTCCACCACATGGCCAAGTCGACCTCGACCTTGTCCTTGACGCCGCGCACGACGATCGGGGCCTTCAGCAGCGGGGTCTTGACCTTGTCCAGGTGGCGCACGAAGGCCTCGATGCCGCCGTCATAATGCAGCTTTTCTTCCCACGGCTCGGCGTCGCGATGGTCCTTGAACCAGATCGTCACGCCCGAGTTCAGGAACGCCAGCTCACGCAGGCGGTGCTCCAGGGTCTTTCGGTCGAATTCGATGAAGGCGAAGGTCTCGCGCGACGGGAAGAAGGTCACTTCCGTGCCCGACAGCTGCTCGCCGGCCTTGGGGCCATCCTCGCGCACCGGCGACTCGCCCGTGACCTTCAGCGAGGTCACCGCGTCGCCGCGCTCGAAGCGCATCTGGTGGACCTTGCCGTTGCGGTGGATCAGCAGTTCCAGCCAGTCTGACAAGGCGTTGACGACCGAGACGCCCACCCCGTGCAGGCCGCCCGAGACCTTGTAGCTGTTCTGGTCGAACTTACCGCCGGCGTGCAGCTGGGTCATGATGACCTCGGCCGCCGAGACGCCTTCGCCCTCGTGGATGTCGGTGGGAATGCCGCGACCATCGTCGGTGACCGTCACCGAGCCGTCGGCGTTCAGGATCACCTGGACCTTGGTGGCGTGACCGGCCAGGGCCTCGTCGATGGCGTTGTCGACCACCTCGTAGACCATGTGGTGCAGGCCCGAACCGTCGTCGGTGTCGCCGATGTACATGCCGGGACGCTTGCGAACGGCGTCCAGGCCCTTCAGCACCTTGATCGAGTCGGCGCCGTACTGGGCGGCGGCCTCTTCGGTCGTCATCTCGGCCGACACTTCGGGAACTTGGTCTTCGGTGTTCTCGGTCATTCGTCTTCCAGGGTGGTCAGGCCGGCCTCGCCCACGCGAACGCCTAATGCCCGACCCTTGAGATGGTCGAACAGCGACTCGTCCGTGCCGGTGAGGAAGGCCTGGAGCTTGAGCGCCGTGAGTTCGTCGGCCAATGCGGCTCGTCTCGTAAGATCGAGATGCGCGGCGACTTCGTCGAGTAATATTACAGGATTCGGCGCGGATTCCGCACGCGAAAGTCGCGCCGCCTGGGCCAAAACCAGGTTCAAAATCAGCGCTTTTTGCTCTCCGGTCGAGCATTCCGCCGCCGGACGGTCCTTCTCGACGTGGAAGATGGCCAGATCGCCCCGATGAGGACCGGTCAGGGCGCGCCCGGCGGCCCCGTCACGGGCTCGCGCGACACTGAGCGCAGCGGCTAACCGTTCCTCGATCTCGGCGAACGGAACCCCGTCCAGGGCCAGTTTCTCCCACTCGCCGGTCAAGGTCAGGCGGGCCTGCGGGAAAGGCCGGTCGCCACGGCCGTCGATTTCGTTCTGCAGCGCCGAAAGCGTGCGGGCGCGGGCCTGGGACATCAGGGCGCCGGATTCGGCCAGGCGGGCCTCCAGCGCGTTCAGCCAGGTCGCGTCGGGCGCCGCCCCGGCCTCGGCCGCATCGGTCAGCAGCCGCATGCGCTCGCGCTGGGCCTTGTCATAGGCGTTGGCGTTGGCCGCATGGGCGGGTTCTCCCGCGAACACCAGACGGTCGAAGAATCGGCGGCGCTCGGAGGCGGCTTCCAGGAACAGGCGGTCCTGTGCGGGCGTCAGCCAGATCGGCCGGACGTGGTCGGCCAGGCGGCCAGGCGAGACAGTCTCACCCTCGATGCGGACGGTGCGGCGGGCCGCCCCGCCTTGCTCGACGCCGGTGCCGATGCGCAGAGGGGCGTCATCCCCGCTCTCGACCTCGGCGGCCACGGCCCAGGCCCGGCCCACGGCCTCGCCGGGCATGCGCCGGCCGACCTCGGCCATGCTGGAGCCGCGCAGGCCCTTGCCGGGGGTCAGCAGACTGATCGCCTCGAGGAGATTGGTCTTGCCGGCCCCGTTGGCGCCGAACAGGTAGACGCTGCGCCCCTCGGTCTCGAGGCGCGCTCGCGCGTACGAGCGGAAGTCCGTCAGGGTCAGGGAAAGCAAAGCGGCCGACGCCATGCCGCCTAATAGCACTTCGTCGGCGATGCGCAGCCCCCGGACTTCAGGCGAACCCGCCGCGCCGCCTCAGCGCCAGGTGAGCCAGGGTGTGAACCTCGCCCCGCGCCAGGTGCAGGGCGTGCCGCCCGCCCAACAGCAACACGGTCCAGAGCCCGAGGCTCAGCCCCACCGTCGCGACGCGTTCCCAGGCGATGCGCATGCGCGCCTCCATGTCCAGAAGCGTCGGGGATGCGCCCCGATCTTGGCCGCAAAAGGCCCGGATCGGGGCGAAAAGCGCGCCCGCTCAGCCGATCTTGTAGCCGCAGAGCTTGTTGCCATCGAGGTCACGGAAATAGGCGAAATAGGCCTTGGGCATACGCGCGCCCGGCTGGCCTTCGTCCTGGCCGCCCAGTTCGATGGCCTTGGCGTGGAAGGCGTCGACCTCCTCGACGGTGTCGAAGGCGAAACCGCCCATCATGCCGTTGCCGATGCAGGCCGGATTGCCGTCATACGGACCCAGCACCCCGAACATGCAGCCCTCGCCGCGATAGAGGCGGCCGCCCGAGGGATGTTCGAACAAGGGCTTGAAGCCGATCGAGCCCAGCAGGCCGTCATAGAAGGTCTTGGCCTTCTCCAGGTCGTTCGAGCCGACCGTCACATAGTTCACCTTGGCCATGGGCCGCCTCCCGTTTTGATATAAAACGGACCTTAGCCCCCTTATGAGCGTCGGCAATATGACCCTTACGTCAGGGTCATCGTTCCCAGAGCGATCGGTGGCCGTAGACCCAGGCGCCGACATCGGCAAAGCGATCGGTGACGATCGAACAGGTCCGCACCCGCCCGGCCTTCGCGGATGTGATCCAGCCAGCCCGCTCCAGGATCTTCAGGTGCTTCATGAACGAGGTCAGCGCCATGTCGTAAGGCGCAGCGAGTTCGCCGACGCTCGCCGGACCCTGGCCCAGTCGGCTCAGAATGGCCCTGCGGGTGGGATCGGCCAGCGCCTGGAAGGTGTCGGAGAGCGCTTCGGCATGCTTATCCATGTGGCTAAGCATGCCGCGTAACCGCCTATTTTGCCAATCCCTTTACTTCGCCAGGGAAATTCCCAGCACCTTCTGCAGGAACTGGGTCTCGACCTCGCGGCGGCGGTCGTTGTTGGCTTTCTTCAGGAAGCCATGGCCCTCGTCCTTGAACTGGACGTACCAGGTCTCGATGCCCTGGCCGCGCAGCTTGGCGACGACCTGGTCGGACTCCGACTTGGGCACCCGCGGGTCGTTCCAGCCCTGCATGACCAGCATCGGCTTGGTGATCTTGCCCACATTGTTCATCGGCGAGATCGTCTCGAAGGCCTTCAGCATCTTGGGGTCGCGCTCGTCGCCATATTCGACGCGGCGCAGGTCGCGGCGGTAGGCCTCGGTGTTCTGCAGGAACGAGACGAAGTTGCTGATGCCGTAGCGCTCGACCCCGCCGGCCAGACGGTCGGAATAGTGGGTCATCACGGCCAGCGACATGTAGCCGCCGTACGACTGGCCGTAGACGACGACCCGCGACGGATCCAGGTCCGGCTGCGTCTTGATCCAGTCCAGCAAGGCGCCGATGTCCTTGACCGAGTCCTCGCGCTTCTCGGCGTTGTCGAGGTTCAGGTAGGTCTTGCCATAGCCGGTCGAGCCGCGGACGTTCGTGACGATCACCGCCGCGCCCAGCTCGGCCACCGTGTGCTGGTGGAAGGCGTTGAAGGTCGGGCGCGACTGGCCTTCCGGCCCGCCGTGGATGTCGATGATCACTGGCGCCTTCTGGCCGGCCGCCAGCTTGGGCTTGTAGACGAAGGCCGGGATCGAGCGCTTGTCGAACGACGGGTAGCGGACCAGGTCTGGAGTCGCCAAAGCCTTGGCGTCCAGGCCGCCCAGCTCCGAGGCCGTCCAGCGTTCGAGTTTGGCGTCGGTCACGCCCCAGCTCCAGGCGTCGCTCGCCGCGGTCGGGGTCGCCAGGCTGAAGCCCAGTTTCGACCCGTCGGGCGAGAAGGCGATGTCGCTGACCACCCCGGCCGGCAGCTGCGGTTGCGGCAGGGCGCGGCGGGTGCGGAAGTCCTGCACCACCAGCTTCGAATAGCCGTCCTCGTTGACGACATAGGCCAGGATGCGGCCGTCATCGGACAGGGCGAAGTCCTCGACATCCCACGGACGCTCACCCGAAAGGGTCACCTTCGCGCCCGTGGCCAGGTCGATCTGCGTCAGGCGCTGGAAGTCCGAGCCCTCGTCCGACAGCAGCAGCACGCTGCGGCCGTCCGGCGTGAACTTGCCGCCGCTGTAGGCGATCTTGGTCTTGCTCGGGTTCAGCTCGGTCAGCTTGCCGGTCGCGACGTCGAGCAGCCAGCGCTTGGACTCCGAGATCGAGAAGTAGCGGCCCAGCAGCACCGTCTTGCCGTCGGCCGACACCGCCAGCGGCGAGACCTGGCCCTGACCCTTGTAGATCACCTTCGTCGCGCCAGAGGCGTCGCGCATCAGGACGTCGGAGTCGCCCGAGCCCTTGGTCGACCGCGACCAGACCAGGACCGAGCCGTCCTTGGACCAGGCCGGCGAGCCGTTGCGGGTGCCGGTCTCGGTCAGTTGCTTGGTCTTGCCGTCGGCGTCGCGCAGAAACAGCTGGAACCACTCGTCGCCGCCGGTGTCCCTGGAGAACAGGATCTGGCCGCCCGGCAGGGTGTGGGCGCCGCCGACGGGCTCGTCATAGAAGGTGATCTGGCTGCGGTCGGCGCCGGGCGCGGCCACGGTGTGCAGCTGGTTGGTGTTGCCAAAACGCGTGGTGATGACGATGCCGCCATCCGCGCTCCAGTCGCCGAAATAGGCCGAGCGGGCGTTCTGGTACCTGGCCAGGCTCTCGCGGATCGCGGGCGGCGCGACCGGCACGTTCTCGAGGATCTGGTTGCCCATCTCCCTGCGCTCGACCGACTGGGCGAGCGCGGGAACGGCGGCGGCGAGGGCCAGGACGGCGGCCGAGGCGGCGAGCAGCTTCTTCATGACGGAACCCCGAAAGCAAAACGGGCGCCCAAGGCGCCCGTTTCTCAAGACAAAGACCGCGGATCAGACCCGCAGCGGCATCAGCACGTACTTCACGCCCGGATCGACCGGATCGACCACCAGGGTCGGGCTGGCCGGGTCGGCGAAGCGGAACTCGGCCTGCGGGCCGGCGATCTGGCCGCAGACGTCCAGCAGGTAACGGGCGTTGAAGCCGATTTCGAAGGGCTCGCCGTCGTAATCAACCTCGACCTCTTCCACGGCCTGGCCGGCTTCCATGTTGCGGACGGTCAGGGTGATACGGCCCGGCTCGATGGCCAGCTTCACCGAGCGGCTCTTCTCGGCCGAGATGGTGGCCACGCGGTCGACGGCCTTGGCGAACAGGTCGTTGTCCAGCGTCAGGATCTTGGCGTTGTCGCGCGGGATGACGCGCAGATAGTCCGGGAAGGCGCCGTCGATGACCTTGGAGGTCAGGGCGGCCGCGCCGAACTCGAAGCGGACCTTCTGGGGCGAGAGCTGCAGATCGACCGTCTCGCCGGCCGATTCCATCAGGCGGCGGGCCTCGGCGATGGTCTTGCGCGGGATGATCACGCCCGGCAGGCCGGCCGCGCCCTCGGGGGCCGGCATCTCGGCCAGGGCCAGGCGGTGGCCGTCGGTGGCCACGGCGCGCAGCTTGGTCTCGCCACCCTCGTTGACCGTGTGGACGTAGAGACCGTTCAGATAATAGCGAGTCTCTTCGGTCGAGATCGCGAAGCGGGTCTTGTCGATCAGGCGGATCAGCTCGTTGGTGTCGACCGCGACGCGGCTCGACAGGCCGTCGCTGCTCATCACCGGGAAGTCGCCCGCCGGCAGCACCGGCAGGTTGAAGCGCGAGCGGCCGGCCTGGATCACCAGGCGCGGATCATCGCCGCTGAAGCTCAGCGAGACGTCGGCGCCGTCGGGCAGCTTGCGGACGATCTCGTACAGGGTGTGAGCCGGCGCGGTGATCTGGCCGGGAACGTCGATCTGGGCGAAGCCCTCGTCGATGATCTCCATGTCCAGGTCGGTCGCCGAGAACGACAGGCGATCGCCCTCCGCTGACAGCAGGATGTTCGACAAGATCGGGATGGTGTTGCGGCGCTCGACGACGCTCTGCACGTGACCCAGCGCCTTCAGGAGCGCCGCCCGTTCGATGGTAAGCTTCATAGTCGGTCCAGATCGCGCGGTCGGCCGATGGAATCGACCGCTACCCCCGTTGAGAATGGACCGCCGACATTATCGCAATGCGCGAACGGGGGAAGGGGGCGCGGCGGTCATTTCCGCGCCCCTTTAGCTTAGAAACGTCGAACTCAAGCCTTCGTGTCGAACGAACCACCCGAGTTGTCGCCATCCGCGCCGGCTCCGGCATACGGATTTGCCGACGCACCGGCCTGTTCGGGCCCGCCCGGACCGGTCGAACCCTTGGCCGCCACGGCGACCATGGCCGGACGCACCAGGCGGCCCATCAGCTCGTAACCGGCCTGCAGCACGGCGACCACGCCGCCGGCGGCGACCTCGGTCGAGGGCTGCTCGGTCACGGCCTGGTGCAGGTGCGGGTCGAACTTCTCGCCCTTGGCAGGGTCGATCTTCTTCAGGCCGTTGCGTTCGAAGGCGCCTTGCAGCTCCTTCTCGGTCATCTCGACGCCGATGATGAAGTTCTTCACCACCGCGTCGGTCGAATCCTTGGGGCTGTGGGCCGTGGCGCGCGATAGGTTGTCGGCGACGCCCAGCAGGTCGCGGCCGAACTTCTGGATCGCATAGGCGCGCGCGTCGTTCATCTCGCGCTCGGCGCGGCGCTTGGTGTTCTCGGCCTCGGCGGCGTAGCGCAGCGCCTGCTCCTTCAGAGCGGCCACTTCCAGCTTCAGCGCCTCGATCTCTTGCGAAGCGTCATCGGCTTCGAAGGCGATGTCTTCAGCCGGCGTTTGCTCGTCGGTCATCTCGTACAGTCCTTATCCATCCATCATCCGCCCCAGCACCCGGGCGGTATAGTCCACCAACGGAATGACTCGGGCGTAGTTCAATCGCGCCGGACCGATCACGCCGATCGCTCCCAGCACCTTCTGTCGGCCCGTCATATAGGGCGCCGCGATCACCGAGGAACCCGAAAGCGAAAACAGGCGCGTTTCGGCTCCGATATAGATGCGCACGCCCTCGGCGTCACGAACGTCGTCCAGGAGGCCGATCAGTTGGCCCTTCTGCTCCAGGTCGTCGAACAGCTGGCGCACGCGGTCGATGTCCTCGCGGGCCCGCGCATCGGCCAGCAGGTTGGCCTGACCGCGCACGATCAGCGAGCGCGCGTCGCCCTCCCCGCCGCTCCAGGCGGCCAGGCCGTCCTCGACCAGGCGGGCGGCGGTCTCGTCCAGCTGCCGGCGGGCGATGTCCAGCTCGCCGCCCATCTCGGTTCGCGTCTCCGACAGGGTGCGGCCGCGCAGGCGGGCATTGAGGAAGTTGGACGCCTCCTGCAGGGCCGAGGGCGTCACCCCTGGGGCCTGGCGCATCAGGCGATTCTCGACCTGGCCGTCCTCGAACACCATGACCGCCAGCACCTGGCCACCGCCCAGGGGCACGAACTCCACATGCTTGACCCCGCCCTCACGGACCGGCGTGACGACGATGCCGGCTCCGCCGGCCAGGCCAGACAGGATCGACGAGGCTTCCGCCAGGGCTTCCTCGAACGAGCGGCCCTTCACGGCCAGCCGCGCCTCGATGGCCTGCTTGTCGGCCTCGGCGACGTCGCCGACCTCCAGCAGGCCGTCGACGAACATCCTCAGACCCGCATGGGTCGGCAGGCGGCCGGCGCTGGTGTGGGGCGCGTCCAGCAAGCCCAGCTGGGCCAGGTCCTGCATGGTGTTGCGGATCGAGGCCGGCGACAAGGCCAGCCCCGCCCGCGACAGGGTGCGCGAGCCGACGGGCTCGCCGGTCTCCAGATACGACTCGACCACGCGCCGGAAAATATCGCGGGCGCGGGTGTCCAGCTCGGTGAGGCCCGGCGCGCGGACGATCGGACCCGGGAAAAGATGCGTCATGCTTTTAGGGCCATAGGGCGTGTCGTTTGGGACCCGGTCGGCGGACAAAAGCTGTCGGCCTCTTTCAAGTTCGGCTCTCAATAGGATAAGCGCCACCCACACACATTCAAATAGCCCTGAAAGCCAGGAGTTTCCCATGCGTCCGTCCGAACGCGCCCCCGACCAGCTGCGCGCTGTCATGCTGGAAACCGGCGTCAACCGCTACGCCGAAGGCTCGTGCCTGGTCAGCTTCGGCCACACCAAGGTGCTGGTCACCGCCACGGTCGAGGAAAACGTCCCCGGCTGGATGCGCAACAAGGGCGCCGGCTGGGTCACGGCCGAGTACGGCATGCTGCCCCGCGCCACCCACACCCGCGGCCGCCGCGAGGCCGCCGCCGGCAAGCAGACCGGCCGCACGCAAGAGATCCAACGCCTGATCGGCCGCTCGCTGCGCGCCGTCGTCGACCTGAAGGCCCTGGGCGAGCGCCAGATCAGCCTGGACTGCGACGTCATCCAGGCCGACGGCGGCACCCGCACCGCCGCCATCACCGGCGCCTGGGTCGCCCTGCGCCTGGCGGTCAACTACCTGCTGGAAGAGGGCGTGCTGAAGGCCGACCCGATCCTGGGCCAGGTGGCGGCCGTCTCGTGCGGTGTGTTCAACGACGTGCCGGTGCTCGACCTCGACTACGAGGAAGACTCGAACGCCGAGGCCGACAGCAACTTCGTGCTGACCGGCAATGGCGACATTTGCGAGATTCAGGCCACCGGCGAAAAGCGCGGCTTCACCCGCGCCGAGTTCGAAAGCCTGTACGCGCTGGCCGAGAAGGGCATCAACGAGCTGTTCGCCCTGCAACGCGAGGCGATCGGCGGTTAAAGCCTCCCCACCGCACTTGTTCGAACGGGGTAACGGTCCCAGATTCCTAATCTGAAGATCAGGAGTTTCGCGTGACCACCCCGTTCGAAGGCTACGAAGTCGAAGCCCGCCTGCGCCCGTCGGCCGAGGCGTATCGCTTCGACCTGGACCAGGCGCTGGCCTCGATGGTCGCGCTGGAGGCCCAGGTCCCGCCCGACGCCTATACGGCCGGCATCCTGGGGACCGAGCGCGTCGGCAACGGCGTGGTCGTCGGACCCGGCGGCCTCGTCCTGACCATGGCCTATCTGATCACCGAGGCCGAGGAAGTCACCCTCACCCGCAACGACGGCCGCCGCGTGCCGGCCCACGTGCTGGGACTGGACGTCCGCTCGGGCCTCGGCCTGGTCCAGGCGCTGGAGCCGCTGGACCTGCCGGTCATGACCATCGGCAGCGCCAAGGACCTGGAGGCCGGCTCGTCGGTCATCGCCGCCGGGGCCGGTGGCCGCGCCCACGCCGTGGCCGGCAAGGTCCTGGCCCGCATGCCGTTCGCCGGCTACTGGGAATATCTGCTGGACGAGGCGATCATTACCGGCCCCGCCCATCCGCACTGGAGCGGCGCGGCCCTGATCGGCCCCAAGGGCGACCTGGTGGGCCTGGGCTCCCTGACCCTGGAAGGCCGCGACCAGAACGGCGACGCCAAGCCGATCAACATGTTCGTGCCCGCCGAGCTCTTGCCGCCGATCCTGGACGAGCTGGCCCGCGGCCGCAGCCCGCATCCGCCGCGCCCGTGGCTGGGCGTCTTCGCCCAGGAGATGGAGAACCACGTCGTCATCGTCGGCATCTCGCCCAAGGGCCCGGCCGCCCGCGCCGAGCTGCGGGCCGGCGACCTGATCCTGGCCGTCGATGGCCAGCCGATCTCGGACCTCGCCGAGTTCTACGACCGGATGTGGAGTCTGGGCGACGCCGGCGTCAGCGTGCCCCTGAAGATCCTGCGCGAAGGCGACAGCTTCGAGGTCGAGATCCGTTCGATGGACCGCGCCAGCCTGCTGAAGAAGCGACGCCTGAATTGACCAAGGGTCCCTGGGAGCAACCCGACCCGCCCGCCGCCGCGACGCCGTCGCGGCCGGCGGCTCCGCGTCATCGCCTGTGGCTGTGGCTCGGCCTGCTGGCCGCCGTCGGCGTGCTGATCGTGGCCCTGATGCGCGCCTATCCCGAGGCGATCCAGACCGGCGACGACCAGGCCAGCCTGTTCCTGCGCCTGGGCATGGTCGTGCTGGTCTCGACGGTGCTGCTGCGTGGCCTGCACGGTTCGCCGCGCCAATATCTGAAATATGCGGCGGTCTGGACCGGGATCATCGCCGTCCTGGCCCTGGGCTATGCATACCGCGCCGAGCTGATGCAGGTCCCGCAGCGCCTGCAGCTGGCCTTCAACGTCGGCACGCCGGTGACCGTCGGCGAGCGCACCCTGGTCGTGCCGCAGGGCGAGGACGGCCACTATGTCGTCGACGGCCTGATCAACGGCCAGCGCGTGCGGTTCATGGTCGACACCGGCGCCACCGAGACCGTGCTCAGCCCCGCCGACGCCCGCCGCCTAGGCATCCCCGTCGACACCCTGAACTATGGCTACGAGTCCGAGACCGCCAACGGCAAGGGCTACAGCGCCGCCTATGACGCGACCACCCTCGAGGTCGGCGCCATTCGCCTGGAAGGTTTCCGGGTGATGGTCAACAAGGCCCCGATGAGCGGGTCGCTGCTGGGGATGAGTTTCCTCAAGCGGCTGGAGGCCTTCGAATTCCGCGACCGCCAGCTGATCCTGAAATGGCGCGAGGACGGCCAGGGCCGCGCCTACTAGTCCTCGTCCAGCCCGTCCGCCGGGCCGTATTCAAAGGTTAGCAGGTCGCCCGGCTGGCACTGCAGCTCGCGGCACAGGGCGTCCAGGGTCGAGAAGCGGACGGCGCGGGCCTTGCCGGTCTTCAGGATCGAGAGGTTGGCGATGGTCACACCCACCCGGTCGGAGAGCTCGGTCAGCGACATGCGCCGTTCCAGCAGCACGCGGTCGAGGTTCACGCGGACAGGCATGCGGCGATCGCTCCGGTTCAGATCGTGAGTTCGGCTTCGCGACGAAGGCGGGCGCCCTCGCGGAAGACCTCGGCCAGGACGAAGACGACCAGCACCGAGAACCAGGCGGTCAGGGTGAAGCTGTCGTCGATGACCTTGGCCTTGGGGGCCAGCCAGCGGGCCATGCCCGAAAAGACGTAGCGCCCGACTTCCAGGCCCGCGAGGACCAGGCCGATCAGGCGCAGGCGCACCACGTTGTCGGGATGGAAGGGGTCGCCGGCCGTCAGGGTCGCGAAGATCTTGCGCAGCCGCTCGACGATGATCATCCAGCCGCCCAGCAGCAGGGCGTAGGCCGCCAGCGCCCCGGCGAACAGCGCGCCGTTGCGGCTGATGGCCTCCACGGCGTCGCTGATCGGCAACATCGAGGCCAGCAATTCGGGATTGAAGCTGAACAGCAGGGCGACCAGCGTGAACAGCGACAGAAGGCTCACGAAGATCCAAAGCCCGACGTAGATGACGTCGAGGATGATCTTCAGGAAACTCGATACGGAGCCGGGCCCCAACGCGCGCATGGCTGCTCCCCAACAGCGACGCTCAAACATGCCCCGCGTCGCGAGGAGACGTCAAAAGCTAGGGCTTGGAAACCCTGGAAACTCTTGGCTCGCCTTAAAGCGTCTGCACCACGAACGCCACGGCCGACACCGGAACCGCCACGATCAGGGCGGCGGTGATGGCGGTCATGACGACCTTGTCGGCGATGCGGAACAGGCGGGCGGCGGACATCTTGTTTTCCAGTTTGAGCGACGTGGTCGGGGCCGAGCCATTCGGTCCCTCGCCACAGTCAACAGATAGGCGGCGATTTCGGTTCCGCCAATCTCGTTTATCGAGAAACGATATTAAACTACCGTAATGATGCACGTGGGTTGGGAACAGTTGCCGTTAGGTCACAGTGGCGTGTGTGGCGACCATGGAGGTTCGTTTCGAGGCGACTCCGAACCAGTCCGAAAGCGCCGGCCGACCCGCCCGCCAGTCGCTGACCTGGCGCACGTCCTGGTAGGCCAGCTGCACCGCCACGGCGATCTCGCCGATCTCGAAGCGCTCGCCCGACAGGCCGCCGTCGACCACCGCCGCCTCGAAGAGATCTAGCGCCGCATTCACGGCCCGTAGCTGACGCTCGAACAGGTCCTGGCGATGCTCGGCTTGCGGCCGCATCCGCTCGCGCACGACCAGCACCGAAGCGTCGCCCATGCCGTCGGCGGCGGCTTCCAGGGTCAGGGCGCGGCGGCGGGCGGGTTGGACCTGCGGGATCAAGCGGGGCTCGGCGAGGCTGTCGACATAGTCGGCGACGACCCCGGAATCGAAGATCACTTCGCCGTCGTCGAGGATCAGGGCCGGCACCTTGCACAGCGGGTTCTGGCTGCGCAGCGTCTCGTCCTGGAACGGCGCGACGATCTCCAGGGAAAAGAGCTCCGACAGCCCTTTTTCGAGCGCCAGCACACGAACCTTGCGGGCAAAGGGCGAAATTGGAGAGTAAAGGAGCCGCATCAGGTGATTTCCCCCAGGAGTGATGGACATGGCGCTGAAGCTTGAAATGGGATCGAAGCTGGTGGCCGCCACCCACAATCCCGGCAAGGTGCCCGAGATCGCCGCCCTGCTGGACGGTCGCTTCGAGATCGTCACCGCCGGCCAGCTGGGCCTGCCCGAGCCGGACGAGACCGAAAGCACCTTCGTCGGCAACGCCCTGCTGAAAGCCCGCCACGCCGCCGACCTGTCGGGCCTGCCGGCCCTGGCCGACGACAGCGGCCTGTCGGTCAAGGCGCTGGACGGCGCGCCCGGCATCTACTCCGCCCGCTGGGCTGGTCCGGGCAAGGACTTCGCCATGGCCATGGACAAGGTCGCCGAGCGGATCGAGGCGACGAGCACGGAAGACTACGCCGCTTGGTTCACCTCGGCTCTCGCCGTCGCCTGGCCGAACGGTCCGGCCGTGGTGGTCGAGGGCCGCGTCGACGGGACCCTGGTGTTCCCGGGCCGCGGGACGCGCGGCTTCGGCTACGACCCGATCTTCATCCCCGAGGGCCACGACACCACCTTCGGCGAGATGGAGCCGGCCGCCAAGGACGCCATGAGCCACCGCGCCCGCGCCTTCGCCAAGCTGAAGGCGGCGCTGTTTGACTAAGGCCTTAGGCGTCTACGTCCACTGGCCGTACTGCTCGCGGATCTGCCCCTATTGCGACTTCAACGTCGTGCGTGATCGGGGCAAGACGGACGAGCAGACGGCCCTGGCCGACGCCATCGTCGCCGATCTGACCGCTCAACGTGAGCTGACCGGCGAGCGCCAGCTGCTGTCGATCTTCTTTGGCGGCGGCACGCCCTCGCTGATGGATCCCGAGCAGGTGGCGCGGGTGATCGACACGGCCAAGCGCCTGTGGTCGCCCGTCGCCGACCTTGAGATCAGCCTCGAAGCCAACCCCACCGACGCCGAGGCCGGCCGTTTCGAGGCCCTGGCCGACGCCGGCATCCAGCGCCTCTCGCTGGGCGTCCAAGCCCTGGACGACGAATCCCTGAAAGCCTTGGGCCGCAACCACGACGCCGGCGCGGCGCGGCGGGCGATCACGGCGGCGACCAAGGCCTTCCCGCGCCTGTCCATCGACCTGATCTACGCCCGCCCCGGCCAGACCGACGCGGCTTGGCGCGCCGAACTCGCCGAAGCCATCGCCCTGGGCCCCGAGCACGTCTCGCCCTACCAGCTGACCATCGAGCACGGCACCGCCTTCGACCGCGCGGTGGGACGCGGGACCCTGGTCGTGCCCGACGAGGACCTGGCCGCCACCCTGTTCGAAACCACTCAGGAGCTGCTCGAGGCCGCCGGCTTCGACGCCTACGAGGTCTCCAACCACGCTCGGGGCGAACAAGCCCGCTCGCGGCACAATCTCGTCTACTGGCGGGGCGTCGACTATGTCGGCGTCGGCCCCGGCGCGCACGGCCGCCTGGCCCTGCCCGAAGGCCGCGCGGCCACGGTCGCCCACCGCGCCATCAAGGACTACATCGCCGCCGTGACCGAGACCGGCGTCGGCTTCGAACGCGAGATCCTGAACCCCGAGGAATCCGCCGAGGAGCGCCTGGTCCTGGGCCTGCGCATCGACGACGGCGTGGGATTCGCCGAGATGGCGCCGCTGGGCCTTACCGCCGACCTGCCCAAGGTCCGCGATCTGGTGCAGGCCGGCCTGCTGGTTGACGACGCCAATCGTTTGCGCGCCACTCGCGCGGGTCGCCTGGTGCTGGACCGGCTGACAGGAACGCTCGCGACCTGATATGCCTGCTTTCCGAGCACGAAGGACATCCATACGTTGAACCGTCAGCTTCCCCCGCCAGCCCTGTCCGACGCGCCCCTGGCGCCCGGCCTCTATCTGGTGGCGACGCCGATCGGCAACCTGCGTGACATCACCCTTCGCGCGCTCGATGTGCTGGCCGCCTGCGACGTGCTGTTGGCCGAGGATACCCGCGTCACCGGCAAGCTGCTGTCGGCCTACGCCATCAAGACCAAGCTGGAACGCCACGACGAACACGTCGCCGAGCGCGCCATCCCCGGCATCCTGGAACGGCTGGAGGCCGGCGAGCGCGTGGCCCTGGTCTCGGACGCCGGCACGCCGATGGTCTCCGATCCCGGCTACCGCCTGGCCAAGGAGGCGATCGCCGCCGGCCACCCCGTGATCCCGATCCCCGGCGCTTCCGCCGCTCTCGCGGCGCTCACCTTGGCCGGCCTGCCCACCGACCGCTTCCTGTTCGCCGGCTTCCCGCCGCCTAAGAGCGCCGCGCGCCGGACCTTCTTGGAAGAGTTCGCCAACACCCGCGCCACCCTGATCTTCTACGAAGGCGCCTCGCGGGTCGACGACTGCCTGGCCGACATGGCCGCCGTGTTCGGCGGCACGCGCCAGGCCGCCGTGTGCCGCGAACTGACCAAGCTCTACGAGACCTGCATCCGCGGAACCCTGGCCGACCTCGCCGTCGACCCGCGCTTCGAAGCCCCCAAGGGCGAGATCGTCATCCTGGTCGGCCCCGGCAGCGAGAAGGTCGCCACAGTCGACGACGCCGAGGCCGCCCTGCGCGAAGCCATGGCCCGCCTGCCCCTGGGCGAGGCCGCTTCCGAGGTGGCCAAGGCCCTCGGTCTGTCCCGCAAGGACCTCTATCGCCAGGCGCTGGCGCTGAAGGAACAAGCCTAGTGGTCGCTCGCGCCCGCCAAGTCCGTGGCGCGGCGGCGCGCAAGCTCGGTCGCCGGGCCGAGGTCTGGGCGGCGCTCTGGCTGATGGCCAAGGGCTACCGGATCCTGGGCTTCCGCCTGGCCACCCCGCTCGGCGAAATCGACCTGCTGGCGCAACGCGGCAAGGTGCTGGCCGTTGTGGAGGTCAAGCAGAGGACGACGATCGAGGACGCCCTGGACGCCGTGACGCCCACCCAGCGCGAGCGCCTGCGCCGCGCGGCCGCCCATGTCAGCGCGCATCGCGCCAGCCTGCGCGACCTCTTCGTGCGCCTGGACCTGATCGCCCTGGCCCCCGGCCGCGCCCCGCGCCACCTGCCCGACGCCTGGTTGGGAGCGTAAGCATGACGCGCGACGACGCCGAGGAAATCCTGACCAAGGCCGGCGAAGGCACGGACGCGGACTTCCCGCTGTTCGACGCCGCCCTGGCCTGCGCCGTCCACGACGATCCCAGCCGCGACACCACGCCGGCCATCAACCTGGCCCGGGAAGCCGTCGACCGCCTGCGCCGCCGGGCCGAAGCCGAGTCGCCCGAGGAGGCCGTGGCCGAGACCCTGGCCGGCGACCTGCGCCTGACCGGCGACGTCCTGACCTACGACCACCCCGACAATGCCGACGTCATCGCCATCGCCGACCGCCGCAAGGGCCTGCCGGTGGCGCTCGGCGTCTTCTACCTGCACGCCGCCCGCCAGGTGGGGCTGGAGCTGCACGGCGTCGACTTCCCCGGCCACTTCCTGCTGCGCATCGAGACCGAGGAAGGCCCGCTGGCGCTCGACCCGTTCAGCGAAGGCCGGGTGGTGCTGCCCTCGGAGCTGTCGCGCCGGGCCTTACGCACCGGCCTGATGCCCGACGTCGCCTCGCGGCTCGAGCTGCTGATGGCCCCGATCTCGGACCGCGCCGTCCTGATCCGCCTGCAGAACAACATCTTCGCCCGCGCCCAGCAGGCCAAGGACTGGCCCCGCGCCGAACGCTCGGCCCTCCGCCGCGCCCTCCTGAACCCCAACGACCACCGCCCCTGGCTGGACGTCGCCGCCGCCCGCGAGGGCCAGGGGGCGCTGGCGGGGGCGCTACAGGCATTATCGCGGGCGCAGACCCTGGACGGCGGCGCGGCCATCGCGGCGCGGGCGGCGCGCGAACGGATGAGACTTCGGCTGAACTAGGACAGCGCACCGCCAATCGCGGCCGGCGCGATGCCGCGCCCAAAAAGTGAAGTCTGTAGTTGACTATTTTGGCGCCGCTCAATAGTGAAGTTGAAACTTCATCAATCTGGAGCGACGGCATGCCTGTCCTGTTCGACGGTTTCGAGATGAGAGAGACGTTCACCTGTTCGGTCGAGGCGCTGTTCGCGGCCTTCACCGATCCCGTGACCAAGCGCGCCTGGTATGCGGACGGCGAACACACCGCCACGCACGAGACGCTCGAATATACGCTCGACCCGCGCGTGGGCGGCAAGGAGGTCTTCCGCATCGTGCTGAACGACAAGACCCCGGTCCCAGGCCTGCGCATTGACATGGAAAGCGAGTGTATCGCGCGCGTCGACAACGCGCTGCTGGTCTGCTGCGCGCGCATGATGTCGGGCGGCAAGGTCGTCTCCATCGCCAATGAGACGTTCGAGTTCGCGGCGGACGGCGACAAGGCCAGCCTGAAGCTGACCCAGCAGGGCACCTATCTCGATGGTTCCGACGGGCCCGTCCTGCGTCGGCGCGGACACGAGCAGCTGCTCGCCGATCTGCGTCGCCACCTGGAGGCGTGACCGTGCGCTCCGCGACCGAAGGAGTCCCGCGCCAGGAGATCGAGGGCCTGCTGGCGGCCCTCGGGGACGGCACCCGGCGCAAGATCTTCTTTTCGCTCATGGATCGCGAGCAATCCATCAAGGACCTCGCCACCCCGCTGGGCATCACGCTGACAGGTTTGGGCCAGCATATCCGGGTCCTCGAAGGCGCCCGCCTGGTCAGCACGCGCAAGGTTGGACGGGAGCGCCTCTGCGCGGTCGATCCGGAAGGCCTGGAAAGGCTCGAGGCTTTCGCCCGCTTCCAGCAGACCTTGTGGCGTTCGCGTTTCGACGCCTTGCGGCAGATCCTGGAGGGCGACTAGACGCGCGCGGGGCCTTCGCCAGCGAAGACTTCTCGCAATCTCGCCATTCGCACTT
The DNA here is from genome assembly GCF_058808315.1 of Caulobacter sp. GW821-FHT11E11. NCBI lineage: Bacteria > Pseudomonadati > Pseudomonadota > Alphaproteobacteria > Caulobacterales > Caulobacteraceae > Caulobacter > Caulobacter sp. GW821-FHT11E11. The sequence goes on along the minus strand of NZ_JBXARO010000001.1, from coordinate 457,604 downwards.
AACTAGACGGTCGTCGCCCTCTAGGTCTGGGGCGTACAGAGCCCAGGAGCCCCCATGTCGCTGCGAGTCGCCGTCCAGATGGACCCCGTGCTGGGGATCAACATCGACACCGACACGACCTTCCTGATGATGATGGAGGCCAAGGAGCGCGGCCATAAGCTGTGGTTCTATACGCCCGACAAGCTGTCGCAGGAAGACGGCCGGGTGTTCGCGCGGGCCCAGCCGCTCGAAGTGTTCGCCGAGAAGGGCGCGCACGCCAAGCTGGGCGAGACCGTGGTGCTGGACATGAAGGACGACATCGACGTCGTGCTGATGCGCCAGGATCCGCCGTTCGACATGGCCTACATTACGGCCACCCACTTCCTGGACAAGATCCATCCGCACACCTTGGTGGTGAACAACCCGACCGAGGTCCGCAACGCGCCGGAAAAGCTGTTCGTCACCGACTTCCCGGGCGTGCAGCCGCCGACCCTGATCACCTCGGATCACGAGGCGATCTACGACTTCCGCGCCCGGCACGGCGACATCGTGCTGAAGCCGCTGTACGGCGGCGGCGGCTCGGGCGTGGCCCGTCTGCTGGCCGACGATCCCAACCTCGACGCCCTGCTGGAACTGCACGCCATGATCGGCCGCGAGCAGGTCATCGCCCAGAAGTTCGTGCCGGCCGTCAGCAAGGGCGACAAGCGGGTCCTGCTGGTCGATGGCGAGCCTGTGGGCGCCATCAACCGCGTGCCGGCCGCCGGCCAGGTGCGCTCGAACCTGCGGGTTGGCGGCCGCGCCGAGGCGGTGGCCCTGACCGCCCGCGACCTGGAGCTCTGCAAGATCATCGGCCCCGAATTGAAGCGCCGTGGACTGATCTTTGTCGGCATCGACGTCATTGGCGAGTACTTGACCGAGATCAACGTTACGTCGCCCACCGGCGCACAGCAGCTGAAGCGTTTTACCGGTATCAACGCCGCGGCCGTACTGTGGGATCGCATCGAGGACATTCGCCGCACCGGTGGGTAACTCTGCGGAAAGACGGAGATTTCCCGAAACGTTCGTTTTTCGTTCTTGCTCCATTTCGCAAGCTATGCTGTGACTTGTGGATAAAGTTCATTATCCATGAGGGTTTGCGATGGCCGCCAGCGTGGTCACCGTTGCATTCGAGGGTGTCGAGGCCCGGCGCGTCGACGTCGAGGTCCAGCTGACCACGGGACAGCACGTCTTCGTGGTCGTGGGCCTCGCCGACAAGGCTGTCGCCGAGAGTCGTGAGCGGGTGCGCGGCGCCTTTGCGGGGCTGGGTCTCTCGCTGCCCGGCAAGCGCATCGTCGCCAACCTGGCGCCGGCCGACCTGCCCAAGGAAGGCGCTCACTTCGACCTGCCGATCGCCCTGGCGGTGATGGCCGCGCTGGGCGTCATTCCGATGGACGCCCTCGACGGCTGGGCGGCGATCGGCGAGCTCTCCTTGGATGGCCGCATCATGCCCGTCGCCGGGGCGCTGCCGGCGGCGATGGCGGCCGGGGCCATGGGCCTTGGCTTGATCTGTCCGGAGGCCTCGGGACCCGAGGCGGCCTGGGCCGGCGACACCCGCATCCTGGCCCCGCGCTCGCTGGTCTCGCTGATCAACCACTTCCGGGGCAGCCAGATCCTGTCGGCGCCCGCGCCGGGTCCGATCATCGAGGCCGAGGCCGCCAAGGACCTGCGCGACGTCAAAGGCCAGGAGCACGCCAAGCGCGCCCTGGAGATCGCCGCGGCCGGCGGTCACAACCTGCTGTTCGTCGGTCCGCCCGGCTCGGGCAAGTCGATGCTGGCCCAGCGCCTGCCGGGCCTCCTGCCGCCCCTGACCTCCGCCGAGCTGCTGGAGACCTCGATGGTCCATTCAGTGGCGGGGTTGATCGCGCGTGGGGCCCTGACCCGTGCGCGACCCTACAGAGCGCCGCATCACAGCGCCTCGATGGCCGCCCTGACCGGTGGCGGGCTGAAGGCCAAGCCGGGCGAGGTGTCCCTGGCCCACAATGGCGTGCTGTTCCTGGATGAGCTCCCCGAGTTCGGCGCTCTTATGGCGGAAACACACCTAAGTCTCGGAACGGAGGCACGGAGTGATTTTTAGGTGTTAGGAGCGCCTCGCAAGTGCGTCCGACCGTTTCTAACAGGAAACCGTCGGCTCACTGCCAGGCTACGGGATGGCCGAGGTTACCGCGCCGCCGCTATCTCAGTACTGAAGGCCGGTGGGAATCGCGGCGCGTCCAGGCGTCGGACCATCAGTCAAGGTTCGGAATTTCCGAACTTGGGCTGGAAAAAATGTCTCTCAGGCATACACTGGAAAACGAAGTATCGGGTTGCCAAGGACCTCAATGGAGGTCCGGCAGAGACCCCCAAAGGCACCGGTAGTGCCGGGTGCGCCAGCGTCCGACCCAGACGTTAACTGGGTGACCTGTCTGGCGGCGGTGGACTAGACCGCCGCCAGAATCGGCCCTGCCGAAGGACGCAAGGGCATATTAACTCATCGAACAGCGTCTGCGAGTTTTGTTCTTAATACGTTCTTGTGGACGAGGGAAAGGGCTGTGGACGGGGCATAGCCATTGCGCAGTTTGGAACAATGCCCAGGCGCACTTTCGGTCAACACTTCAGCGTTGTAGTATCGACCATCAACGACGACTCGGCGAGCGGGAGGGGCGCGTTTGGAGCGCATCAATCAGTTCGAGTTCTATAAACTCGGTCAGCAGCTAACGAAGTTGTCTGAAATCCCTCAGGGCGATGTCGACGCTAGGGACGCCTTTTTTCCTATCGTTGAGTCGCGGGATGCGTTGGCGGAGTTGTTGAACGGAAAGCCGTTCGACCTAGGCAGCTCCAAGGCCTGCGCAGTGACGCTTCGAGACTGGCTCGGCGGGGTTGTTGAAGAGTGGTACCAATTGCCCCGTGACGAGGGTCTTGGTCACCGATGGAAGTTTCCGACCGACGACACCCCCAGGATACCGGAGTGGCGTTTCGGTCAAATTCGGAAGGCCCTTGAGGAGTTTGAGGTCGTTTTTCGCGAGGAGATGCGAGAGGCGTCCACATACCGAGTGCCAGATCGGGGAATTTTCAACACAGCCAAGTTGGTTGACGCGGCCGACGAGGCGTTCCCATCCCACCTGTTGAGGTTCATCCCGGAAAAGACCCGATACGATTGGAAATCGGCTGGGCGCTGCCTAGCCTTCAACCTCCTCTCAGCGTCGGGCTTTCACGTCGCGCGCGCTGTCGAGGGGGCATTGGAGGCCTACTACATGCTGTCGACGGGCAAGGAGAAGACCCTCAATGGCTGGTCTGACTACATCAAGCAGCTTGAGGCGGCCTTAGCGGCACCGACTCAGGCCCTTAAGCCCTCCGAGAAGGTGATCTCGGCGCTGAGGCAGATGAAGGACGACTATCGAAACCCCATCGTTCACCCGCGCGTCGTCCTTACGGATGCTGATGCGCGCATGCTGTTCTCGAACGGTGAGAGCCTGATTATCGCGATGGCGCAGGAGGTTGCCGAGGCTGAAAAGATTGCGCCGGCACCGGCCCTGTCTTTGGTCATGCGGGATGGTGCTGCATGAGAGTGAGTGAAGGTGCTGCGAGGACGACGCCGCGCCTCAACCCGCCTCTCGTAAAGCTAGCGAACTCGATACCCAATCCGCACGTTAACGGACTGGAAACTAAGCGCACGCCAAAGGAAACGGGCGACGCTCCCGCAAAGAACCGTCGCCCGCCAGAAGCCCGTTAGGACTTCTTCTTGCGAACCGGAACCGTCATCACAACCGTCGTTGACGGATGCTTGGCGGCGTAGCCCGGCGTCACGATACGACCAGTTTTAGCGCTGATCGCCATTTTGCGAGTCTTTGACACGAAAATCACCTCCTTTCCGAGGCAGCGGGCCTCGGCGGTCGGCTGGCATCGAATCGATGGCGATTTTCGAACTCGCAACGATGTTATCTATTTCGATTCCGCCCCCGGAGTCTTCCCGCGAAGCGTGGCAATGTGTCGCGCCTTGTATAGCTTGAGCACCTTCGAATTGATCGAAGCGTAGATAGCCCAAGGGTCGTAGCCGTCAGCCGCGTTCAATGCGCCAAATTAAGCCTTAACTTTGATCCGAAGATCTAAATCATACTGATCAATCGGAAGCAATTTTCTTGCTTCTCTAAAAAGATCTTCCCATGTTGTCCCTAAGTTCTCGTCGACAGGAAATTGGGAAATTCTGGGGGATGCATCCTTTGCGCCGGTGGCGCGATTAATTCCATAAATATCGACAACGGAACTAGCCATTCAACCCTCCGAAATTGGAATCAATTGAAGGTAGCATGCATGTGACTGGTTGGGCGGCCTGTCGGCGATACTTTCATTATCCAAGCCTGGTCACCCATCGTTCAGCGAGCGATGATTTCGTTCCTCCATGGTCAAACCAAGAATCCTTGCTGCCCTGGAACGTGATTACGCCCGGCTACTCGGTGAGTACGAAACGGCTGAACTGGCGATCGAGCCCGTCGTCGGGTTAGCCGCCATCGCGGAAGCCGACCGCCAGATCACTGAGCGCAAGGCCACATTGCAGGCGAAGATGGATCGGATCGCCCTGCGGATTCGCGTCGAATTCGATCCGATGTGGACGCACCACCACATCACACCACGCCCGCCGCGTTTCAGGCGCCGGTCGGGGCTGTCGCGTGCCGCCTATAAGGTGCTCAAATCCGCGAAGGAGCCATGCACAGCGCATGAACTCGCAAAGGCGATCGCGCCACTGCACGGCATCCGCGCGAACGACAATCGGGCGATTGCCAAGCTGGCGAACGCGATTTCCGTCTCATTCAGGCGGCTCCTCTGGGAAGGACTGATTGTCAGCGACGAGGGGAAGCCGATCCGCTGGTCCGCTCACGTGCGAGTTTGGCGGCCTGCTCCCTCGCCCTCTTGCGCCGCGTCAGTTCCTTTAGTTCGCGCTGCGTCGCGGCCTGGAGCAGCCAAGCCGGCCGCTTCCCCCAATACCCGACCAGTTCCGCGTCGGGGCGTAGGGCGGTCGCTCGCGCGAGCACTTTCCAGAACTGCTGACCGTTGCTGACCCGGCGGTGGTCGTCGCGCCAGGACAGTTCGTCGGCATATCGCTGAGCGTGCGCGGCGTTGAGTTGAAGATAGACCCCGCGCTCGGCGCGGCGGATGCGGGAATGCTGGGCCTCGACGCCGTTGATGTGGACGCCTTCGATGCTCAAGCCCTTCGTGTGGTTGACCGTCGAGTGGTCCGCGAACGGGATGAAGAAGCGGTTGTAGGCGGTTTGGTCGTCTGTCACGACGTGCGCGCTGGAATGGACCATTTCGAGGATCGCGGGTATCGCGGCCTTTTCGTCCTTCACGACCACGGCGCGCGATCGGCCACCGATGCGGCGCTCCCGCATGGTCACGATCGAGCGACGTTTCCGGTTATAGTCCTTGCGGGTGTCCGGGCGGTCAGCCTTCATATTCGCGGGCCGGACGTAGCCACCGATGTAGACGCCATCAATTTCCACTTCACCGGTGAGCGTGTTCTCGGCCTGCGCCGACGCCATCGCGCGGCGCAGTTTGTGCAGCAACACGAACGCGGTCTTGTATGAGCAATTGAGATCGCGGCTCAGGCGGAGAGCGGCGTTGCCGTTGACCCCGTTCACGAACAGCACGACGGCGACCAGGATGTCCTGAAAAGACATCTTCCGGCTCCGGAAGGTGGTCCCAGATGTGACGGTGAACTGCTTCTCGCAGGCCTTACATTTGAACAACCTGCGCGCCCGATACTCGTACACGGCGTCGCATCCGCAGTGAGGGCAAAACGCCTCCCCTCCGTTATCCGCGAAGCGGACCGCCTTGAACGCGGCGTAAGCTTCGTCGTCGCTCATACGAGCGATCTCGACGACGCTTAGCGTCCGCGCTTTGGCGCTGAGGAGAAAGTGCTGTTTCAAACCCGCCTTTCGTGGCATTTGTCATCGAATTCGATGTCATATGTCACGCAAAGGGCGGGGCAGCAATCGAAATGTCATCGAAAACGATGACGTATGCACCTCTGGGGGATGCGAATGCCGCTTTGGGACCGGAACGGCCTCACTGAAAAATGGGGTTCTGATGTCGCTAAGGCGCTCTTCAAAACTGAGATGAAGAAGCGAGGACTTACCTACGCCGGTCTAGTTGAAATATTGGAACGCAACGGCATTGAAGAAAACGAGCGCAACCTGAGAAATAAGATTTCAAAAGGCGCGTTTTCTGCCGCGTTTTTCTTTCAATGCATGTTGGCCATGCGGGTTCAAAACTTAGACATATCACATGAGTACCAGGAAATGGAAGAAGTTATGGGAAGTATAAACCGCCTCCTAGACAATGGTTAGTTGGGTATTAAATCTACAAACGAGCATCCTGCTGCGGCGGCTCTACGGATCGGCTCGTCCGAATTCTTGACTTATGCGATAGCCATGAGAGAATTAGAATTAATAGCCGAGAATTCTAATGGACACTCAATTCCCGACTGATCGCGCAATTCTGGTTTCCCTGCTCGACGCGGTCATGGCTCTATCTGACCGCCTGTTTCCAGGCGAGCGTATGCGCGTTGAAGTTCGATCGACCGACCCCAACAGCAAGGACTTTGTTGTTGTGAGCGGTAGTTCACTTACATCATGGATTAAGGCAGAAGCTTAGCGCGATCGACCTGCTCATTTTCCGGTAACCTTGAAAATATCTCTCTCATAAAATCACGATATTTGTGCAGATTTATAAGCTCGCGCTGCACTTCCCATACTTTAGGCGCGAAACTCTCAGGCCAATTCAACCCGTCCATACCAAGGTCTGTATTTAAGACGACCGGCGGCATTAACAGGTCAGGGCTATTTAGGCGAGTGAAGTGAAACCCGAGGGGGTAATTCCTCAAGCCGTCGACGACCCGGAGCAGCTTTCCAGCGAATCTCGGGTCTTCCGTGTTTTCACTGAGCGTAAAAAACTCATCAGCAAAATCGGATACACGCCTCTCGGTAAGCTTGTACTTCTTGGAAGCTTGATCGAAGTCTTCGGCTAAGCTCATATTGCTCTCGGTTCCTGAGGCGCAAACAAGGTGGCGGGTGGGGCTTCCAGCGCGTTAGCGATCTTTACTAGAAACTTGAGCGACGGGTTCTCTTCACCCCGCTCGACGCCGGCGACGTACCGCATCGCCACCCCGGATTCATGGGCCAGCTGCTCCTGCGTAAGGCCTTTCGCCTTACGCAGGCGGCGAATATTCGCCCCAACTATCGCCGCCCAATCCATCCCGGAATGTCCGGCGACAGGCAGTTTGGCTCCAGGAGCCATTCTGCCTATTTTGGTAACCCTCGATAGGCAAGATAGGCCCTATTCAACCACGAGAGGGTCCTATGTCTCTATCCGCTCTTGCTGTTGTCGCGCTGCTCCAGGCCGGCGCGCCCTACTGCCCTCAAGGCCATTCCCAAGCGGAGTGCAACGCGGTGTGGGCCGCTTCGCAGGCGTACGCCAACAGCGTGAAGGCGGCACCTCCACCGACGCGCGGCACATCAGTTCGGTCTTGGCGCCCTGACCAGGGGACGACCTGTACGGAGGTCCAAAACGGGCCGGCAGTGCGTCGGTCGGTGATCTATATCAGCGACAACAGTTCCCACCTGACCGACGACCCTAGTCCAGCCTTCTGGGAAGCGATGGGCTGTACGCTACCGGTCCGCGCGGCCGAACCGCCGACGTGGGATTCGGTATTCGCGAAGGTCGATCAAGCCAACGCGGTCGAGGAGCGACGAAAAGCCAGAGCGGCAGCTAAGGGCATCCGCCTCTGTGAAAGGGCGGAGTTCATGACCAACATGACTGATTGCGTGCGGCGGGCGCGCCTAGCCGATGCCCCGTAACCCGCCATCACCTACACGAAATAGGTGACGGCTTTGGGCTGGGCTGTGAAAAACGGATTCTCCCATGCGGATCGATTGCCGTCATGGCAGACCACGAACGGGTCGCCGGGGAAGATCGCTAGAACGGTTGCACTGTCGGTGTAGTGCCTCTGATGCTCACTCGTTTGGCCACGCGACTTCTTCTTGATCCACTGAACGCCCTGCAAGGTCTTGCCAACCGTGGCAGTCCATTCAGCCCCGTTGTGCTCATAGGTGATTGAGTAAATCCGCCGCCCAAGTGGTTCCGGCTCGCTCTGACAGAAGCGTGCCAAATCTCTGTAAGCTTCTTCGTAGGTGGTCGGGTCGACTATCGGGACGAAGAACGACGGAGTGTTTTCAGCGGGCATTTTTGACCTCGGAGGCCTAAGCGTGACGCCACTTCAGGTGGAACGTCAAGATTGCTTGCTCCTCAGTGGCCAACGCGATCACGATGCGGACCGTTCGAAATTCGGGGACCAGCCTATCTAGCGTTCTGTCCTGCGATCAGGAGCCGAGCGACATTCGCCCGCTCGGCGTCGCGGGCGATGATGCGGCCGTCACGCAGGCCGATGTAGCCATCACCGTCGTAGGCGCGGCTGACGATGTAAGTGTGCCGCCCACGGGTGAAGCGGAGCGGCTCGGTACGAGAGGGCGTCATGACGCCTCCCCGTGGATATAGGCGTCTACCGCCGCCAGATGCGCCACCAGAACGGCGCAGGCGCCGCGCGCCTCTAACTCCGGAGCTTGGTAGATGTAGCTGGGGTAGCGGAGCGATTGAGCCCCGTGGCAACCGTCAAGTTCCTCCACCAGGGCCGAGACGTTATTCGGCACTACGAAGCCACCCCTTGACGCGTGGCGCTGACAACGCTCAAGGCCGTGCCCGATCAGGATCAAGAACTCTTCATCCGTCCCCTGTCGGCTCAACGCGGCCTTGAAGGAGAGTTCGAGCGACTGCGCGACAAAGGCGTCAAATGGGCGAAGTATGCCGGCTGTGTTCGAAGTCAGTCGCTCGGCGGCGCCGGCGTACTCATAGGCGAGTGCGAGATATTGTTCCGCGCGGCTCATCGAACCAACTCCCAGCCCTTGTAACGACCATCCATCGGGATCGACCGCACGTACCCAAGACGTTGTTGAGCGGAGAGCGTGGCGCCGACGCGCTTGCGCATAAGGACGATCGTCTCGTCGTCCGCCTTCAGTCCGCGCGCCTTGATCTGGGCGTGGACGATTTCGAGCGATGTCAGCGGACGGTCCGCCGCTTTCAGCATCCGCAGGACGAAGATCGACGCTTCGCCCTTAGTGGCGCGATGCTTGGTCGGATAGCGGGCCACGCGGCTGATATCGGCGCTCGCATTGAACATGCGGATCGTCGCGTCGATGTGGTCGAGATCGCAGATGACCTTCCGCAACTCGGCGCGATGATACTTGATCATCCCCGCGAGCAGCGAGCGTTTCTCAAGAAGGCCGGCGACGGTGTTGGGGCGTTCAGGCTTGTTTTCCATGGGAAGAACGTAGCAAGAACAATAACTTGCGTCTCAGACGGCTAGGTGTGTTTCCGCCATAAGAGCGGAGTTCGGCCGCCAGGCGCTGGATAGCCTGCGCGCCCCGCTGGAGACCGGCGAAGTGATGGTGGCCCGCGCTAACTTCCACATCCGTTATCCGGCCCGCGTGCAGCTGGTCGCGGCCATGAACCCCTGCCGCTGCGGCCACGGCGGGGCCGGGCGCGGCGCGTGCGGCAAGGCCCCCAGGTGCCAGTTGGACTATCAGGGCCGGGTGTCGGGGCCGATGCTGGATCGCATCGACCTGGCCGTCGACATGCCCGCCGTCACCGCCGCCGATCTCTCCTTGCCGCCGCCGCAGGAGGGCTCGGCCGAGGTCGCCGCGCGGGTGGCGCGGGCTCGGACGCTGCAGCAGGCTCGCGCGGAAGACCTGGGCGCGGACGACGGCCTGAACGGCCGGGCCGAGGGCGCCTTCCTGGAGAAGATCACCGCCCTGGACGACCGCGGCCGCGCCCTGCTGGCCCAGGCCGCCGAGGCCGGCCGGATCAGCGCGCGCGGCTGGACCCGCACCCTGCGCCTGGCCCGCACCATCGCCGACCTGGAAGGCGCCGAGCGTGTCCAGCGCGTCCACGTCGCCGAAGCGCTGGCCTATCGGCGAACCAATACGCCGGGCGAAGGCGTGCCGGCCTAGGCCCGCGTCCGGTGCAGCTTGTGCATGTCGTCGCGACGCAGGCCACCGATCGCGGCGGCGACACTGGCGGCGAAGGCGCTGGTCAGGGCGCCGATACCGAGGAACAGCGACAGCTGCGCGCCGATCTGCGTGGCGCGGAGGACCTCGGCGGCCGACAGGTCGCCGGCGACCGGCGCGGGCGAGGTCGGCGCGGCCAGGGCGCCCAGGACCAGCAGGCCCACCACGCTGGCGGCCCAGGCCAGCAGGCCATGGGCGGTGTCGCGGAAATGGACCTCGTGATCGTGGACGTTCAGCCACTTGGTGCGCAGCCGCCCGGCGACATAGCCGCCCAGCATGCTGGCCACGACCTGGCAGGCGATGAACGCCGCGCCCAGGGCGGGGGTGAAGTCGCTGGACGACACGCCCAGCGGCCAGCGGGGCGCCATCTTCAGGCCAAAGCCCGCGCCCAGCGACAGCAGCACGAACAGCAGGGCGATCGTGGCGACGGCGCCGGCCAGGACAGCGTCCCAGCTAACGGCCGACTGGTTTTCTTCGCCCACATCCAGGGCGACGAGGTCAGGTGACAGAGCCATAGGACGTCCCCGTCTCAGAAATGGTGCGTGCAGAAGGCGAGCAGCAGGATGATCGGCAGCGGCACTCCGAGGAGCATCAGAAGGATCGATCGCATGGCGTGAGCTTCCCTGTTCGAGCTTGTTCACGCAGAACGGCGCCGCTCGATACCGGTTCCGGATTTGACCGCCCGTTAAGCCGCGCGGGGTAACCTCGATCTCCATGAGCGATCCGAAACCCGGCGTCACGCCCGAGCAGCTGGCCACCCTGAGCCACGAGTTCCGCACCCCGCTGAACGGCGTGCTGGGCATGGCGCGCCTGCTGGAAAACACCAAGCTGACGGCCGAGCAGCGGTCGTACGTCACGGCCCTGCGCGAGAGCGGCGACCACCTGCTGTCGCTGGTCAATGACGTGCTGCACTTCGCCCGCCTGGGCGCGGCCTCGATCGAGCTCTCCCTGGCCCCGGTCGATGTCGAGGGCCTGCTGCGCCAGGTCGCCGAACTGATGAGCCCCCGCGCCCACGAGAAGGGCGTCGAGATCGCCTGGGCCGCGCCCGCGACCCTGCCGACGATCCTGGCCGACGAGGGCCGCCTGCGGCAGATCCTGCTGAACTTCGCCGGCAACGCCGTGAAATTCACCGAGGCCGGCGGCGTCATGCTGACCGCCACCGCCACGTCCGAAGGCCGCATCCGCTTCTCGGTGGCCGACACTGGTCCCGGCGTCGCGCCCGAGGCCCGCCAACGGATCTTCGAGGCCTTCGTCCAGACCGATATCACCCACGCCACCCAGCTGGGCGGCGCGGGCCTGGGCCTGGCCATCGTCGCCCGCCTGGCCAACGCCATGGACGGCGAGGTCGGGGTCGGCGGCGAACTGGGCCAAGGCGCCGAGTTCTGGTTCGAAGCGCCCTTCGAGATTTCCGCCCCCGCGACCCGCGCCACGCCCTTGGAAGGCCGCAGCGTCGCCATCGCCTCGCCCAACGCCATCGTCCGCGCCGCCACCGTGCGCCAGATCGAAGCCGCCGGCGGCCGCGCCTTCGCCGCCGTCGACATCGCCTCGGCCCTGTCGGGCGCGCCGGCCGACGCCGTGCTGCTGATCGACGCCGCCCTGTCGGGCCCGCGCGGAGCCATCAAGCCGCCCGCCGGCCGCAAGGCCGTGGTGCTGCTGACGCCCGAGCAGCGCGACCGCATCGACCGCCTGAAGAGCGCCGGCTTCTCGGGCTACCTGATCAAGCCGCTGCGCGCCGCATCCCTGGTCGCCCAGGTGCTGCAGGCCGGCGCGACCGAAACCGCCGAGGCCGAAGCGCCCGCCCACGATGACCGCATCGCCGGAGCCGTGGCCCAGGGCGTGCGCGTGCTGCTGGCCGAGGACAATCCGATCAACGCCCTGCTGGCCCGCACCCTGCTGGAGCGCGAGGGCTGCAAGGTCGATCGCGTCGCCGACGGCGAGCAGGCCGTGGCCGCCGCTTCCGCGGGCGCGTACGACCTGATCCTGATGGACCTGCGCATGCCCGGCCTGTCGGGCGTCCAGGCCGCCAAGGCCTTGCGCGCCAAGGGCGTCGCCGCCCCGATCGCCGCCCTGACCGCCGACGCCTTCGACGAGGACAAGCGCGCCTGCCTGGCCGCCGGCATGGACGACTTCCTGGTGAAGCCCCTCACACAGGAGGCCCTGCGCGACGCTCTCAAGCGCTGGACCACGGGCGGGGCCGCGAGCGGCTGGACGAAAACCGCGACGCGAGCCAAGGTCGCCGGCTAAAGGGCGGGGCGATCCCCGCAGGGGGATCGCCAGATGACCGACACTGCCAAGCCGCAGGAGAAGAAGACCCTTCTCCAGACCCTGGCCTTCTTCCTGGAGCGGCGCAGCCTGGTGATGCTGGGCCTGGGCTTCGCGTCGGGCCTGCCCTACATGCTGATCTTCGACACCCTGTCGTTGTGGCTGCGCGACGCGGGCCTGTCCTTGGCGGTGATCGGCTTCTTCAGCCTGGCCACCCTGTCGTTCTCGTTCAAGTTCCTGTGGGCCCCGCTGATCGACCGGGCCAAGGTGCCGGTGCTGCATGGCCTGCTGGGCCATCGGCGGGCCTGGATCCTGGTCTTCCAGACCGCGATGATCCTGGGCCTGTTCGCCATCTCGGGCCTCAACCCCGCCTCGCAGCTGGCCGCCGTCGGCGCGGCCGCCGTGGCCGTGGGCTTCGCCACCGCCTCGCACGACATCGTCATCGACGCCTGGCGCATCGAGGTGGCGAACAAGGAAGAACAGGGCCCGATGGTCGTGGCCTACCAGTGGGGCTATCGCGTCGCGATGATCGCGGCCGGCGCCGGGCCGCTGCTGCTGGCCGAGCGCTTCGGCTGGAACTTCTCGTACGCCGTCATGGGCTTCGTGGTCGGGCTCGGCGTCCTGGCCACCCTGTGGGCCCCGCGCGAGGCCGAGCACACCATCCGCCCGATCCCGACCGGCGACGTCAACCAGCCCAAGGCGCTGGAGATCCTGGAATGGCTGACGCGCCTGGCCATCCTGCTGCTGGGCGCCCTGGTGCTGGGCTCGGGCCTGGCCGGCGACGCCACGCTGCTGTCCAAGCTGGTCGGCGGCGAGGCCCTGGCCGACGCCTGGACCGCCAAGCCCAACGGCGTCTGGCTGCAGCTGGTCGGGGTGATCATCGGCCTGGCCGTGGTCGTGGTCGCCGCCTGGCCGATCCCCAAGGTGCGCACCAAGCCCGGCGTCTACATGTCGACCGCGTTCGGCGAGCCGCTGATCGACTTCACCAAGCGCTTCCAAGGCGTGGCCGGCCTGATCCTGGCGGCGATCTGCGTCTATCGCGTCTCGGACTTCGTGCTCAACATTATGAACCCGTTCTACCGGGACCTGGGCTTCACCCTCACCGAGATCGCCGAGATCCGGAAGGTGTTCGGCATCATCGCCTCGATGATCGGCGTGTTCCTGGGCGGGGTCGTGGTGGCGCGGCTCGGCCTGATGAAGGCCCTGGTCATCGGCGCCTTCGCCCAGCCGATCAGCAACCTGCTGTTCGCCCTGCTGGCCATCAGCGGCCACAGCGTGCCGATGCTGTTCGCCTCGATCTGCATCGACAACCTGGCCGGCGGCATCGCGGGCACGGCCCTGATCGCCTACATGTCCAGCCTGACGACGGCGGGCTTCACGGCCACCCAGTACGCCCTGTTCTCGTCGCTATACGCGCTGCCCGGCAAGCTGATCGCCTCGCAGTCGGGCCGCATCGTCGAGGGCTCGGCCCTGGCCGCCGAAGCCGGCGGTCCGATCGGCCTCCTGAAGGGCCTCTTCACCCGCCTGCCGCCCGAAAGCTTCACCGCCGCCGGCGCCAAGCTGGGCGTCAGCGCCCAGGCCCTGGCGGCGGGCTACACGACCTTCTTCATCTACACGGCGCTGATCGGCGTGGTGGCGATCGTGCTGTCGTTCATGGTCGCGGCGCGGCAGAAGCCGGCGGAGCCTGAAGCGGCGGCGGCCTAGACCGCCAAACACACCACCTGGGCCACCCGCAGGTCGCGACGCAGCCCGTCGGCCACGCGGCCGTAGTTCTCGGTCGTGATCGGCTCGCTGGGCGCGAATTCCGACGGCGAGGGCCGGCGGTGCGGGCCCAGCAGGACCTTCAGGGTCTCGGGCGCGGTCGTGTAGATGCGGCCCCGGCGCGGCGCCTCGGCGACGGTGACGCCGATCACCCGCCCGGCGGCGTCCAGGGCCGGCGCGCCCGACAGGCCCGACAGGGTGCCCTTCAGATTGTCGGTGCGACCGACCTCGGCCCAGACCAGCACCGGCTCGGTGCGCGCGCCGCGCCCGTGGACGACCAGGTTCTCGCGGCCCAGCAGACGCGAGGCGGCCTCGCCCGGATGGCCCTGCGGGAAACCCGGATGATAGGCGCGCGCGCCCCGGCGCAGCGGCTGGTCCAGGCCCAACGGCACCGACGGCGCCCCGCCCTCGGTGGTCAGGATGGCCGCGTCGGCGCGCGGATCCACATGGATCTTGGCCGCGACGCCACGACCATCCGCGACGACGATCGCGGCGGACTTGCAGCCGTCGACTACGTGGCGCGCGGTCAGCCAAGTCCCGTCATCGCCGACCGAGAAGGCGGTGCCCGAGCCGGGCTCGGGACGGTCCGGCACCTGGACCACGATCGACGGATCGAACGGCGAGGACGGACCTAAAGGCAAGCCTTCCTCGCCCGGCACCGGCGGCGGCGGCGGCGGCGCGTCCGAGCGCTCCTGCCGGCCGACGGCGACGATCACCAGGGCGCTGACGGCCGCGGCGTAGACCAGCCAATCGGGAAGCTTGGGGAAATGCACTGTAAGGTCCCCCGACCGCGCCTGATCAGCCGGCCACGGCGGCGGCGAGGATCAGGGCGGTGGCCAGCTTGGCGCCGACCAGCAGGGCGGCGGCGGCGACCTCGCCCTCCTGGATGCGCTCGGGCAGGCCCTTCAGCACCATGTCGGTGACGCGGAACACCAGCAGCTGCACGGCGATGGTCGCCGCGCCCCAGATCATGATCTCGATCACCGAGGTCGAGGCGGTCAGCGAGATGGCCAGCGGAATGGCCAGGCCGACCATCACCCCACCCAGCGACAATGCGGCGGCCGAATTGCCCTCGCGGATCAGGGTGATTTCCTTGTGCGGGGTCAGCAGGGCGTACAGCGTCGTGCCCAGGATCAGCATGACCAGGGTCACGCTGGCGTGCAGCAGGGTGACCGGGAAGCCGGTGGCGAAGGCCTGGACCTCGGGCGACTGGAGCTGGGACGGCATGGACGCGGACTACCCCGAAAAACCCAGAGCGTGACAGCCGAAAATGGAAGCCGGTTTCGGCGCCCGTCACGCTCCAACAAAAGAGCGGAGCCCTGACTAACACGGGTCGACAAGATTTGCGTAGGGGGCGCCCGCGTCAGGGGAGCCGAGGCCTACTTGTAGAAGCCTTCGCGCAGGTTCAGGCCGTGCTCGACGAAGACCTTCATGGCGCACAGCATGCCGGTCCAGCCCTCGCAATTGCCGAAGGCGGCCTTCTCGCCCGCCGGGGAGTCGCTCCAGCCGGCCTCGTGGATCTTGACCAGGGTGCGGCCATCGCCGGTGTCGGCGAAGGTCATGGTCACCTCGGTCTTGTTGGTGGCGTTCGGCTCGGCCGAGCCCCAGCGCAAGACGATCTTCTCGTTGGCGACGACCTCAACCACCTCGACCGGGAAGGCGCCCGGGAAGTCATGGAAGTCCCAGGTGACGGTCGCGCCGGTCTCCAGCCGCCCCTGGGCGCCGCCGGTGGTGAAATAACCCGACAGCCGCTTGGGGTCGGCGACGGCCTCGAAGACCTCGGACACCGGCTTGGCGATCCGGCCACTGACGGTGAATTCGTGCGCCATGGGACATCTCCTCGCTTGCTGGCGCGAACCATGTGTTATAATCTTATAACATGTCAAGCGAGGACGAAGCGGACCTGATCTTCAAGGCCCTGGGCCACCGGGTCCGGCGGCGGATTCTCGATCTTCTGAAGGAAGAGCCGCTGACCACCGGCATGCTGTGCGCGCGGTTCGTCGAGCTGGATCGCTGCACGGTGATGCAGCACCTGGGCGTGCTGGAAGACGCTGGCCTGGTCGTCGCCGAACGCCGCGGCCGCGAACGCTGGAACCACCTGGACGCCCTGCCCGTGCATGAAATTCACGAACGCTGGATCGGCCCCTACGCGGCCTATGCGGCCAGCATGCTCAGCCGGCTGAAGAAGGTGGTGGAGACGGCAGACTGAACGCTGCCGCTCACAGCGCATGCACAATCCAGAATGGCGCAGAAATTCCATTGCGCCCCATAAGAGAGCCGCTCTAGGTTAACGACGCGCGGCGCGGGCCGTGTCGCCGGGGGGCGCTGACATGGACAGACGAACATTCCTGCTCGCCGTGGCGAGCCTGCCGCTGTCGCCGACGGCGCGCAGCCGGATTCTGGTGATCGGCGATTCCGTGGCCTGGGGCCAGGGACTGCTCGAACCCCAGAAGATGCACAACTTGCTGGCCGCCAAGCTGCTGGAAAGCGACGGAGCCGAGGCCAGCGTGCTCGCCTACGGCGCCTCGGGCGCGATCATCGGGACGCCCGACGCCACGTGGCCGCAGGTGGTTCCCGGCTGGTGGCCGCGTGAGATCCCTCAGGATCGCCCCACCCTGTACGAACAGGTTCGTCAGGTTGTCGAGGAGCATCCCGACCGCCTGTTCGACGCGATCGTGGTGATCGGCGGCATCAACGACGTCAACGCCCGCACGATCTACAACCCCTTCAAGACCACGCCGGCCGATATCATCGACCTCTGCGACAAGCACTGTCGCCAGGGAATGACCCGGTTCCTGCAGACGGTCAGCGAAACCTTCGTAACGGCCAACCCACAGGTGAAGGTGCTGGTCTGCGGCTACTATCCGGTGCTGAGCGGGTTCTCGAAGCCGCCCAATATCTGGATCCTGCTGAAGGCGTTCGCGGTCGAATACACGCGCTGGCCCAGGATCCGCCGCAAGCAGAAGGACCTCAAGGGCCTGGATCCGATCGCCGACGCCACCCGCAACAGCCTGGCCTTCAACGACGCCTCGAAGGCGGCGCTGAGCGCGGCGGTCGCGGCGGAGAACGCACGGACCGGCGGCGGAAACTTCCGCTTCGTCGATCCGGGAATTTCCGAGGAAGAAGCCGCCTTCACCCCGAAAGCCCTGATCTTCGGGCTCGACCGCGAGGGCGTGGCGCAGGATCCGATCCGGAAGGACCGCGAGATCTATTGCAAGCGCCTGGTGCAAAAGCCGAAGGGCGACAAGCGTTTCATCTGCGACCGGGCCTCGGTCGGCCACCCCAATGTCGGCGGCGCACGACGTTACGCCGAGGCGTTGTTCGCGGCGTTGAAGACCACGGTCGCCTGATCGGCGCGAGACCCCTTAAGCCGCCTCATCCTCGTCGTCGTCGCTCAGCACGCCGGCCATCGCCGCCAGCGAAAGCTTGCGCAGCGCCGAGGCGCGGACCTTCTCGCTCTCGCTCTTCAGCTGGCCGCAGGCGGCCAGGATATCGCGGCCGCGCGGGGTGCGGATCGGCGAGGAGTAGCCGGCCTTGTTGAGGATCGCGGCGAAGGCCTCGATCGTCGACCAGTCCGAGCAGAGGTAGTCGCTGCCCGGCCACGGATTGAACGGGATCAGGTTGACCTTGGCCGGGATGCCTTTGATCAGCTTCACGAGGGCGCGGGCCTCGTCGGGGCTGTCGTTGACGCCCTTCAGCATAACGTATTCGAAGGTCACGCGGCGGGCGTTGGACAGGCCCGGATAGGCGCGGATGCCGGCCATCAGCTCGGCGATCGGATATTTTTTGTTCAGCGGCACCAGCTCGTCGCGCAGGGCGTCGTTGGTGGCGTGCAGGCTGATCGCCAGCATGGCCTGGGTCGTATTGCCCAGCTTTTCCAGCATCGGCACGACGCCCGAGGTCGAGACCGTGATCCGGCGACGCGAGATGCCGATGCCCTCGTTGTCGCTGATGATCTCGATGGCGTCGGCCACCTGGCCCAGATTGTACAGCGGCTCGCCCATGCCCATGAACACGATGTTCGACAGGACGCGGTCTTCCTTGTCCGACGGCCATTCGGCCAGGTCGTCCTTGGCCACCTGCACCTGGGCGACGATCTCGGCGGCGGTCAGGTTGCGGACCAGCGGCTGGGTGCCGGTGTGGCAGAAGCTGCAGTTCAGCGTGCAGCCGACCTGGCTGGACACGCACAGGGCGCCGGCGCGGCCGACGCCGGGGATGTAGACGCTCTCGACCTCGATGCCCGGGGCCATGCGGATCAGCCACTTGCGGGTGCCGTCCTTGGACACCTGGCGCTCGACGATCTCGGGACGGGCGATGCTGAAGGTCTCGGCCAGGCGCGCGCGCGTCTCCTTGGCGACGTCGCTCATGTTGGCGAAGTCAGTGACGCCGCGATGGTGCATCCAGCGGAAGATCTGGGTGGCGCGCATCTTGGCCTTGCCGTGCTCGACCACGCCGCTCTCGACCAGGGCCGCGACCAGTTGCGGGCGCGTGAGGCCCGAGAGGTTGACCATGGGTTTTGCGACGGGGATGGCGGGCGCGGCGTCGGTGGAGACGCGCGACAGGTCTAGGGTGACGCTCAAGGGGGTGTCCGGATGCTCGGGGGTCGAGGCGGACATATAGCAGGTCCGGGCCGGTTTTCCAAAAAAGGCCCTAGAGACCTCTCGTCACACCTTCCGGAACTTGCCGCCCTGGTTGGCGATCAGGGCCAGGGCCCAGTCGTCGGGGACGATCTTGGCGATGGCGGCGATGGCCTTGTTCGGGGCGCCGGGGACGCAGATCGAGCGGTTGGCCTCGGCGGCCTCGTAGCCGGCGGCGGCCACTTCGTCGGCGCCCAGCCACAGCCATTCGGGCACGCCCTGGGTGACCTGGGCGCGGGTGCCGTTGACGTCGTGGAATTCCGAATAGGTGAAGCCAGGGCACAGGGCGCTAACATGCACCCCGTTCTGCAGGTTCTCCAGGTGCAGGCTCTGGGAGAACTTGACGAGAAAGCCCTTGGTCGCCGCGTACAGGGTGTGGCCGGCCGCGCCGGGGACCAGCCCCGCCAGCGAGGCGACATTGACGATGCGGCCGAACTTGCGCTCGACCATGCCCGGCAGGACCTTGTGGGTCATCTCGCAGACGCTGGTCAGCATCAGCTGCAGGAACTTGGCCTGGTCGGCCCAGGAGGTGGAGTCATAGGTGCCCGGCAGGCCGTAGCCGGCGTTGTTGACCAGGGCGTCGACGACGCGGCCCTGCTCGGCGATGGCTGCCAGCACGGTGTCGACACCGGCCGGCTCGGCCAGGTCGGCGGGGATGGCATAGGCCTCGACGCCCGAGCGCAGCTTGATCTCGGCGGCCAGGCCCTCGAGGCGGTCGGCCCGGCGCGCGGTCAGGGCCACGTCATAACCGTGGCTGGCGTAGATGCGGGCGGAGGCGGCCCCGATGCCGGCGGAGGCGCCGGTGATCAGGGCGAGGCGGCGGGCCATGGGTGATCCGGTGGAAGACTAAACTTCGCCGGAGACGAGCACGGCCCGTGATTTGGTTCAAGCAATCCTCCGGAAAGGGGGCGGAAGGGGCGCGCGATGGGGTCGGGCGCGCCCCTTCCGAGGCCGCTGCGGGGAGGGAAAACCGCGCGGCCTTAGGGCAGTTGGTTAGGCGGCCTTGCCGAGTTCGGCGGCGGCGTTGGCGCCGACGGCCCAGCGGACCGCGGCCTTGGCCACGCGCTCGCCCAGCAGGCGGGCGGTCTCACGGTCGCCGGCCGGCGGGGTGATCTCGGTCGAGGCGTTGTCCGACTGGGCCGCGACGCCCAGGAACGAGCCGACGCGGTTCAGCGTGTCGGGGCCCCGCTCGGCGGCGGTCACGTTCGGCGGCGCGATGCCCAGGTTGATCCAGTTCATGCCGTGCTGGGCGGCCAGGATCGTCAGGCTCTCCAGGGCGTGGCCCTTGTCGCCGGCGAAGCTGTGCGAGTTGGTGAAGCCGGCGGCCAGCTTGTCCTTCCAGGCGCCGGTGAAGAAGGCGCTGGCGGTGGCGTCGGCGAACACTTTGAACACGCCCGAGACGTCGCCCATGTAGGTCGGCGCGCCGAACACGACGGCGTCGGCGGCGGTGATCTGGTCGATCAGCGGCGCGAAGTCCTGGGCGGCATTGTCGATCTTCAGCAGCACGGCGGTCTGGCCGGCGTCACGGACGCCCTCGGCGACCTTGTGGGCCAGGACTTCGGTGTGGCCGTAGCCGGAATGGTAGGCGATGGCGACGGTGGTCATTTTGGTTTCCCTCGTATTCGAAACTGAAACGGTAGCGATTACGTAAGATCGCTCGATCGGACCGCCAGAGGATCAGTAACAAGGTTGGGTGCAATTTTTCTGCGGGTCGGTTTCAGCGGCGCTTCAAGCGAGGCCTCGGCGAACGACGAAATGCCTTCGCCGCTTGCGACAACGTTGTCATTTCTTTATGCAGAAGGGACTTCTGCAATGCAGCATGCCCTCGGGACGCGTCGTTTTCGCCGCGTCACGTCCGTGTTGCGCCACATGTGTGTGTGAGGCGCTGATGACCACCAAGACCGTCCACCCCGGCCTAGTTCTCGCCGCCCTGGCCCTGGGCGGCTTCGCGATCGGCACGACCGAGTTCGCGTCGATGAGCCTGCTGCCCTATTTCGCCAAGGACCTGGGCGTCGACGCCCCGACGGCCGGCCATGCGATCAGCGCCTACGCCCTGGGCGTGGTGGTCGGGGCGCCGGTGATCGCCGTGGGCGCCGCGCGGCTGCCGCGCCGGGTGATCCTGACGGTGCTGATGGCGGTGTTCGCGGTCGGCAACCTGCTTTCCGCCCTCGCCCCCGACTTCAACTGGATGATCGCCTTCCGGTTCTTCTCAGGCCTGCCGCACGGGGCCTATTTCGGCGTCGCGGCCCTGGTCGCCGCCAGCGTGGCGCCGCCGGAGAAGCGCGCCCAGTCGGTGGCCATGGTGATGATCGGCCTGACCATCGCCACCATCGTCGGCGTGCCGCTGGCCAATGTCGTCGGGCAATGGATCGGCTGGCGCTGGGGCTTCGTGATCGTCGCCGTGCTGGCCGCGCTGACCGCCCTGTCGGTGTGGCTGTACGCCCCGCGCGTTCCGGCCGACGCCGACGCCAGCCCACTGCGCGAGCTGTCGGGCCTGGCCCGCGGCCGGGTGTGGCTGACCCTGGCGATCGGCGCGATCGGCTTTGGCGGCCTGTTCTGCGTCTACACCTACCTGGCGAGCACCCTGCTCGAGGTCACCCATGCCTCGCCGGCCATGCTGCCGGTGGTGTTGGCGGTGTTCGGGGCCGGCATGACGGTCGGGACCCTGGTCTGCGCCTGGGCCGCCGACCGCGCCCTGATCCCGGCCATCGGCGCCATCCTGCTGTGGAGCGCCGGCGCCCTGGCCCTCTATCCGCTGGCCATCGGCAGCCTGTGGACCCTGCTGCCGGTGGTGTTCCTGATCGGCTGCGGCGGCGGCCTGGGCGCGGCCCTGCAGACCCGACTGATGGACGTGGCGGGCGAGGCCCAGACCCTGGCCGCGGCCCTGAACCACTCGGCCTTCAACTTCGCCAACGCCCTGGGCCCCTGGCTGGGCGGCCTGGCGATCGCCGCCGGCTACGGCTGGGCGTCGACCGGCTGGGTCGGCGTGGCCCTGGCCCTGGGCGGCTTCGTGATCTGGGTGGTCGCCGCGATCGACGCGCGCCAGCAGCAACGCCGGCTGACGCTCGCGGCGGCGGAATAGGCCTCAGCAGCCCTCGACCGCCGCGTGGGCGCCGTTCAGCAGGTCGGCGACCGTGATCTGGCCCAGGCGCTCATGCGCGGCGCGGTCGGCGGCCTGGATGGCCGAGCGGACCGCATCGGGGATCTTCTCCCCCACCGGACAGCCCTTCACGCCCTTGGGCGCGACGCCGAGGTGCGCGCAGCCGTTGACGGCCTTCAGCACGATGTCGAGCGTGATGGTGTCGGCGGGCTTCAACAGCCAGGCGCCGCCGTTGGCGCCGGCGCGCGCGCCGATCAGCCCCGCCTTGCCCAGCATGGCGGTGACGCGGCGGACCACGACCGGATTGGTCGGGACCGAGGCGGCCAACTCGGCGCTAGCCACGGCGCGGTCGGCCGAAAAGGCCTCCTTGTGCGCCAAATAGGCCAGGGCGTGCGCCGCTACGGGAAATTTCTGACTGTCCGACATCTCGCCTGGGAACGTAAGGTTGTCGCCCGCGCGTTCAACTGAAAACTGTTTCATCCTCGCAACGGCGCTATGAAGCAACGTCAGGGGATGATTGAACCCGTCGCGGATTGGGTGTATCGCGCCGCGCTTGATCGATATGGGTCGGCCGACCGCATTTTGCGAGGGCGGTCCGGAGGGATTGAATGGCTTCCGAAGCCTCCAGCGCGGCCGGCAACGACTGCGCGCCCGCCTCTACCGACATTCCGCAACAGGAAAACGGCTCCCATAATGGGGGCGGCAATGGCCATGGCCATGACCTGAAGGGTCATGGCTTCCTGGCCTTGGCGCTCGGTTCGGTCGGAATCGTCTTCGGCGATATCGGCACCAGCCCGCTGTACGCCTTTAAGGAAGCCCTGGCCGCCGCCGCCCATGACGGCGTCACGCGGCCCGAGATCTATGGCGTCGTGTCGCTGGCCCTGTGGGCGCTGATTCTGGTCGTCACGATCAAGTACGTGTTCTTCATCATGCGCGCCGACAACAAGGGCGAAGGCGGCGTGTTGTCGCTGATGGCCCTGGCGCAGCACGCCATGGGCCGGCGCACGACCCTGGTCTTCGTGCTGGGCGTGGCCGGCGCGGCCCTGTTCTATGGCGACGCGGTGATCACCCCGGCCATGTCGGTGCTGTCGGCCGTCGAGGGCCTGCGGACCATCCCCGCGCTGGAGACCAGCGTCACCAACCAGGTGGTGCTGCTGATCGCCACGGTGATGCTGCTGGGCCTGTTCTTCATCCAGAGCCGGGGCACCGCCACGGTCGGCAAGCTGTTCGGCCCCGTCTGCGCCCTGTGGTTCGGCGTGATGGCGGCCCTGGGCGCCTGGCACCTGGCCCACACGCCCGGGATCCTGATGGCCATCAGCCCGCACTATGCGGTGATGTTCCTGGCCGATCACGGCCTGACCGGCTTCATCGTGCTGGGCGCGGTGTTCCTGACCGTCACCGGGGCCGAGGCCCTGTCGGCGGACATGGGCCACTTCGGCAAGCGACCGATCCAGGCCGCCTGGCTGTTCTTCGTCCTGCCCTGCCTGACCCTGAACTATCTGGGCCAAGGGGCCTTCGCCCTGGCGACCTTCGACGCGGCCGCGGCCGCCGGCAAGCCGTTCCCCGAGCTGAACTGGTTCTTTGAAATGGCCCCCGGCCCCTTGCGCCTGCCGCTGGTGCTGCTGGCCGGCGCGGCCACGGTCATCGCCAGCCAGGCGGTGATCACCGGCGCCTTCTCGCTGACCCAGCAGGCCATCCAACTGGGCCTGCTGCCGCGCCTGGACGTGCGCCGCACCTCCGAGACCCAGTCGGGCCAGATCTTCGTGCCGCAGCTGAACACCATGCTGCTGGTCGGGGTGCTGGCCATCATGTTCACCTTCCAGACCTCGTCGGCCCTGGCCCACGCCTATGGCCTGGCGGTGACCGGCACCATGTGCGTGACGACCTGCATGGCCTTCATCGTCATGCGCAAGCTGTGGAACTGGAGCCTGCCGGTCGCCCTGTGCTTCCTGGTGCCGTTCTTCGCCCTGGACCTGACGTTCCTCAGCGCCAACGCCCTGCGGTTCTTCACCGGCGGCTGGCTGCCGGTGCTGATCGGCGCGGCGCTGTTCCTGGTCATGGCCACCTGGGTGCGCGGCAGCCAGATCCTGACCGCCAAGACCCGCCGCGACAGCGTGCCCCTGGTCGACCTGATGGAGATCCTGCGCGCCCGCGCCCCGCACCGCGCTCCCGGTACGGCGATCTTCCTGACCTCGGACCCGGACATGACGCCGGTCGCGCTGATGCATAACCTCAAGCACAACAAGGTGCTGCATGAGCGCAACGTAGTGCTGACCGTCCGCACCGCCGACCGCCCGCGCGTGGCCGAGGACGACCGCGTCAAGATCGAGAAGGTCAACGACGACTTCAAGAAGGTCATCATCAACTACGGCTTCATGGAAAGTCCGAACATTCCGAAGGCCCTGGCCGTGTGCCGCAAGCAGGGCCTGAAGTTCGACATCATGGCCACCAGCTTCTTCCTGGGACGCCGCTCGATCGTGCCGTCGGCCAACAGCGGCATGCCGCTGTGGCAGGACCAGCTGTTCATCTACCTGATGAGGAATGCGGCCAATCCGACCGACTTCTTCAAGATTCCACCCGGCCGTGTGGTCGAGCTGGGCGCCCAAGTCACGGTTTAGCGAGTACAGTCCCGCTTATGGAAACGACCCTGCGCGTACTGGGCGACGGTCTGTCGATCGCCGCCCTGGCCATCATCGCCGCGACCGCCCAAGGCGCCTGGAAGCGCCTGCCCAAGGACGCCCTGGTGCCCATGCTGTGGGGTCGCGACGGCGCGCCGACCGTGCGTGCGCCCAAGGCCGTGGGCCTGCTCAGCATACCGATCCTGTCGATCATCGTGCTGCTGTCGTTCACCGCCACCCAGGCCACCTTCACCGACGACCCGACCCAGGCGATGATCATCCTGCTGGTCCGCGCCACCCTGGCCGCCAGCCTGGCGCTGAGCCAGCTTTTCCACCTGCGGTTCGTCATCAAGACGTTGCAGGACGAAGGTCAGCTCTAGGGGTCCGCTTTAACGCTTGACCCGCGCCGCCTTTCGCCGTTGAAGGCGCGCGACTTTGTGTTTCTCTCCGGAAGGACTCCCTCATGGCCGACAAGTCCGTGAAGAAGGTCGTGCTCGCCTATTCGGGCGGTCTCGACACCTCGATCATTCTCAAGTGGCTGCAGACCGAATACGGCGCTGAAGTCATCACCTTCACGGCCGACCTCGGCCAGGGCGAAGAGATCGAACCGGCGCGCGCCAAGGCGCTGGCCGCCGGCGTGAAGCCCGAGAACATCTTCATCGAGGACGTGCGCGAAGAGTTCGTCCGAGACTTCGTGTTCCCGATGTTCCGCGCCAACACGGTCTATGAAGGCCAGTACCTGCTGGGCACCTCGATCGCGCGTCCGCTGATCGCCAAGAAGCAGATCGAGATCGCCCGCAAGATGGGCGCCGACGCCGTCAGCCACGGCGCGACCGGCAAGGGCAACGACCAGGTCCGTTTCGAGCTCGGCTATTACGGCCTCGAGCCCGACATCACCGTGATCGCCCCGTGGCGCGAGTGGGACTTCAAGTCCCGCGAGGCCCTGCTGGACTTCGCCGAGAAGCACCAGATCCAGATCACCAAGGACAAGCGCGGCGAAGCCCCGTTCAGCGTCGACGCCAACCTGCTGCACTCCTCGTCGGAAGGTAAGGTCCTGGAAGACCCGGCGGTCGAGGCCCCCGAGTTCGTCCACATGCGCACGATTGCGCCTGAGGACGCGCCGGACGCCCCGACTGTCATCACGATCGACTTCGAGAAGGGCGACCCGGTCGCCATCGACGGCGTCGCCCTGTCGCCGGCCGCCCTGCTGACCAAGCTCAACGAGCTGGGTCGCGACAACGGCATCGGTCGCCTGGACCTGGTCGAGAACCGCTTCGTCGGCATGAAGTCGCGCGGCGTCTACGAGACCCCGGGCGGCACCATCCTGCTGGCCGCCCACCGGGGTATCGAAAGCATCACGCTGGACCGCGGCGCGATGCACCTGAAGGACGAGCTGATGCCGAAGTACGCCACGCTGGTGTACAACGGCTTCTGGTTCACGCCGGAGCGCGAGATGCTGCAGGCGGCCATCGACTATAGCCAACAGAAGGTCACCGGCCAGGTCCGCGTGAAGCTGTACAAGGGCAATGTCACGGTCATCGGCCGCAGCAGCCCCTACTCGCTGTACGACCAGGACCTGGTCACCTTCGAGGAAGGCAAGGTCGCCTACGACCACCGCGACGCCGGCGGCTTCATCAAGCTGAACGCCCTGCGCCTGCGCGTGCTGGCCAAGCGCGACAAGCGCGGCTAGGCATTTCGGAATGCTGAAAATTCAGGGCGCTGCGGGGAGACTTGCAGCGCCCTTTTCATATCTCCGTCTCCCCGGCGAAAGCCGGGGCCCAGCTCGAAGAACGCTAGGGTGAGCTCTAGGGGCTCAGCGCCCGTCCAGTCAGCCCAAGCGCTAGGAGATCTGGGTCCCGGCCTTCGCCGGGAAAACGGGGGAGAGATTTCACACGCGGTTGTAAGGGTACCGGTCGCGGATGATCCGCTGGAAGAACCGGCCCTTGGACGGGGCGCGGAAAAACGCCTGGCCAACGCGCTCGGGGACGCCGACATAGACGTATTCGTCGCCGTCATTGAACGTGACGAACAGCTTGCCGTGTTCGGGGTTGTAATCGATCTCGCGGATCGCCGTGGACACCACATGCATAGCAGGACGAGGCTCCGTGCAGGGGATCGTTCAGTGTTAGGAGCGGTTCAGCGCGTCGCGAGTTCCCAGAGCCCAGGTTGCGCAGGGCCCGAACCCGTCTAGGCTCTGCCTTTGGGCGGCCCGGCAGAGGCTGTCGGGAGGAACCAACGCAATGCATCAGTCCCACGCGCTCGTGGCGATCGTCACCCTGGTCTCGCTGCTGGTCTATGTCTGGATGATCCTGCGCATCCCCGGCGCGCGCCGGCGGTCGGGCATCGACGCCCCGGCCATGACCGGCCATCCGGAGCTGGAGCGCCACCTGCGCGTCCAGGCCAACACCGTCGAGTGGCTGGTCATCTACCTGCCCTCGCTGTGGCTGTTCGCCATCTACTGGAACGACCTGGTCGCCGCCGCCCTGGGCGTGGTCTGGATCCTGGGCCGGATCATCTACGCCCTGGGTTATGCCGCCGATCCCAAGAAGCGCGAGGTCGGCTTCATCATCCAGGCCCTGGCTACGGCGGTCCTGCTGTTCGGCGCCCTGGGCCGGGCGATCTGGGTGTTCATCGTCATCGGCAACTAGGAAGCTTTGCCGCCCATGGCGCGGAGGCCTATATCCGCGCCATGGACCATCTGCCCGTCGATCCCGCCCGCTACGGCGCCTTCCTGGTCGCCATGTTCGTCATGGCCATCACCCCGGGGCCGGCCAACCTGTTCGCCATCGCCACGGGCATGGAGCGCGGCAAGGGCGCCGCCCTGGTCAGCGTGGTGGGCATGAACACCGCCACCCTGGTCTGGTTCGCCTGCTCGGCGCTTGGCCTGGGCGCGCTGATCCTGGCGTTCCCCAAGGCCTTCCACGTGCTGGCCCTGGCCGGCGCGGCCTATCTGGTCTGGTTGGGGCTGAAGTCGCTGTGGGCGGGGTACAAGAACGTCGAGAGCCATGCCTCGGCCACCGTCCGCGCCGGGCGCTCGGCCTTCTTCGACGGCTTCATGGTCCAGATCGCCAATCCGAAGATCCTGCTGTTCTTCTCGGGCGTGCTGCCGCCGTTCCTGGACATCAAGCGTCCGTTGGCTCCGCAGCTGATCATGTTCGCCGTCGCCACCATCGGCATGGACCTGATCAGCATGTCGTCCTACGGCGTCGGCGGGGCGGCGCTGTCGAGCCGGATGAACGAACCGGGCTTCCGTCGTGGCTTCGCGATCTTGGTCGGCATCCTTCTGATCACGGCCGCCGTACTTATTGTATCAAGAGGCTGAGAAGTTTCAGCGCCGTAGCAAACTCTGCCTTGGCGAAACCACAAAGCCCGGCCAGAGTTGTCCTAAATACCGAGGACTCCGCTTGAAGGAGCAAGTCATGTCTATGAAGAAGGTCGCCATCGCCGCATCGCTGGCTCTCGCCGCGACCTTAGCGGCTTGCGCGACGCCTACCCCGTATCAACCCCGCGCCACGTCCGGTTCGACGACCGGCGGCTTTTCCGAACAGCGGCTGGAAACCGACCGCTACCGGATCAGCTTCGCCGGCAACAGCCTGACCTCGCGCGAGACGGTCGAGCGTTACCTGCTCTATCGGTCGGCCGAACTGACCGTGCAGCAGGGCTACGACTGGTTCGAGACGGCTGATCACCGCACCGACCGCACCGCCCGCTCGTATGTCGAGCCCGATCCGTTCGCCCGTCCGGGCTTCGGCTACGGATATCCGTACGGCTACTGGCGCCCGTCCTGGCGCTATTTCGGCGGCGGTTATGGCTGGCGCACCTGGGACCCGTTCTGGGGTGACCCCTTCTTCGCCGACCGCGCCCAGATCCGCACGGTGGAGCGGTTCGAGGCCGGCGCCGAGATCCTGCTGCACAAGGGCAAGAAGCCGGAAGGCGACCCGCGCGCCTACGACGCCCGCGAGATCATGGCCAACCTGAACAACACGATCCAGCGGCCGATGCCGAAGTAACAAAAAGGGGGCCCGGTGGGCCCCCTTTCCATTTCCGGCCTGCGCCGAGCGTTATCGCGGCGCCATGCGGATGCCGCCGTCCAGACGGACGTCCTCGCCGTTGAAGTAGCCGTTGGTGATCATGGTCAGCGCCAGCTGGGCGTACTCTTCCGGATTGCCCAGGCGCTTGGGGAACGGCACCGAGGCGGCCAGGCCCGCCTTCACCGCTTCGGGCGCGTTGTTCATCAGCGGGGTGTTGAAGATGCCCGGCAGGATGGTGTTGACGCGGATGCCCTCGCCCATCAGGTCGCGGGCGATCGGCAGGGTCATGCCCACGACGCCGCCCTTGGACGCCGAATAGGCCGCCTGGCCCATCTGGCCGTCTTCGGCGGCCACCGAGGCCGTGTTGACGATCGCGCCGCGCTCGCCGTCTTCCTGCGGTTCCAGGTCCAGCATGCCCTTGGCCGACTTGGCGATGCAGCGGAACGTGCCGACCAGGTTGATCTGGATGATGCGGTCGAAGGCGTCGAGCGGGAAGTGCTTGGTCTCGCCGGTGGTCTTGTCGCGGCTGGCGGTCTTGGCCGCGTTGCCGGTGCCCGCGCAGTTGACCAGGATCCGCTCCTGGCCGTGGGCGGCGCGGGCCTTCTCGAAGCCGGCGTCGACATCGGCGTCGCTGGTGACGTTGACCTTGCAGAACACGCCGCCGATCTCCTTGGCGACCTGCTCGCCACGTTCCTCGTTCATGTCGAAGAGGGCGACCTTGACGCCTTGGGCGGCCAGGGCGCGGGCGGTGGCCTCGCCGAGGCCCGAAGCGCCCCCGGTGACGACGGCGGCGACGGTGTTGTCGAGTTTCATGGACGTTTCCCCTTGGGTTCGCGTTTGCAGCGTTTAGGATCGTGCTTGAGTGAGGGTTTAAACCGATGAGCCGCGACGCCAAACCGTCCCCCGACGTAAACGTCAACGAGGTGCTGGATCCCAAGAAGGCCCTGGTCCCTCAGACCGTGCAGGTCAACGAGGAGAAGGTGCGCGAGGGCTTCCTGCCCAAGATCCGCAAGGTGGCGGCCAAGATCCCGTTCGCATCCGACGCCCTGTCGGTCTGGTGGTGCGCCCGTGATCCGGAAACGCCGGCGGCGGCCAAGGGCATGATGCTGGCGGCCCTGGCCTATTTCGTGCTGCCGGTGGACGCCATTCCCGACATCCTGCCGGCCATCGGCTTCACCGACGATGCGGCCGTGTTCGCGGCCCTGATGGCCATCCTGGGCAAGACCCTCAAGCCGCGCCACAAGGAGGCCGCCCAGGCCTTCCTGCAAAAACTCTCCGATGACGCCTGAAACCATCCTGCGGGCGATCGCGGCCGGTAGCGCCCTCGCCTACGGCTTGGTGTTCGTCGAGCAGCCCCCATCGCTGCTGCGGACAGTGGTCAAGACCAGCGCCGTCGCGGCCCTGGCGGTGCTGGCCTATCTGGACGGCGGCTCGGTGTTGCTGGCCGTGGCCCTGGCCTTCTGCGCCCTGGGCGACGCCTTCCTGGCCGGCGATCCCAAGCGCTGGCTGCCATTGGGTCTGGGCGCCTTCCTGGTCGGCCACCTCGTCTACATCCCGCTGTTCCTGGAGCGCGAGGGCGCGCCGCCCGTCTGGTTCTGGCCGGCCGCCGCCGGGGTCGGGGCCGTGGCGGGGCTGATGCTACGGTCGTTGTGGGGATCGCTGGGCAAGCTGCGAATCCCGGTCGTCGTCTATGTCCTGGCGATCGTCGGCATGGTCGTGACCAGCCTGCTGCTGCCCCGCGCCGCCTGGCCGACCACCGCCGGGGCCCTGGCCTTCATGGCCTCGGACGCCATCCTGTCCTTTGACCTCTTCAAGGGCGCCAAGCTGCTCAATTCCCCGCGCGTGACCGCCTGGGCCGTCTGGTTCCTCTATTGGGGCGGACAGGCGGCCATCTGCTGGGGCATGCTGAGCTAGACCTTTCGGAGACCGTCATGCTCGCTCTCGTGATCGCCGCGCTCGTCCAGACCGCCGCCCCGCCGCCGCAGGCCGATCCCGAGGACAAGGCGGTGATGGCCGTGACCCAGGCCTTCCTCGACGGTCTGTCCGCCGCCGACACCGAGGCCCTCAAACCCCTGTTCCTGCCCAACGCTCAGTTCATGGGCGTGCGCAGCCTGGCCGGCGGCCAGTTCAAGCTGGGCCGCGTGGCCTTCGAGGACAGCTATGGCAAGCATCTGGATCCAGGCGTGAAGGAATGGATCTGGTCGCCGGTGGTCATCCGCCGCGGCGGCCTCGCCACGGTCACGGCGCCCTACGAGGTCTCGCGCGACGGCAAGACCCTGCACTGCGGCATCGATGTCTTCACGCTGGTCAAGCAGGACAGCGCCTGGAAGATCGCCAGCATCAGCTGGACGGCCGAACCCGACGCCTGCCCCGAGCTGCGGAAGCTCTAACCGGCGTAGTTGTATTCGACCTTGCCATAGACCCCCACGAGGTCGACCGCGAAGCTGGCCCCGTCGGCCAGGTCGTTCAGGAAGGCGTCGCTGGCCTTGGCGTACATGCCGACGTCGGCCTTGGCGGCCTCGCCCAGCAGCCAGCCGACCATGGCCGCCTTGGTCCCGATGCCCGTCGCGCCGTCGCCGCCATAGGCCGCGAAATAGTAGGCCCGGCTGTCGATCAGCAGGTGGACCTTGGCGTCGGTCGGCGTGCCGCCGAAGATGGTGGCGTAGGCCTTCCTGGTCGCGTCGAACAGCGACAGCGCGCCATATTCGGCGGTGAACTTGGCGGCGCCCTCGCCCACCTTGCCCAGATTGACCGCGAAGTTGATGCAGCGGTTTTCCAGGTTGAAGGCCTTATGGTAGGCGCTGTTGAGGCTGTTGGGGCTCGGCCCCGTCGGCGAGACCAGATAGTCGATGCCGCCATGGCTCGGAATCTTGCCGGTGAAGAACTGGTAGTTCAGCGTCGCCCCCGTGGTGGTCGCGTCGCCTAGCCTGATCAGGTTGGCGACGCCTTCGACCAGGGTGAGGTCGCCATTGCCGACCAACAGCGCGACGTTCGCTTCCTGAAGCCGCAAGATGTTGTGCGTCGCCAACTCGGCTTCCGGGTTGATCAATCCCAAGTCCAGGTCCGCGCCGTAAAACGAGATCTTCTCGACGTCACGCAGCGTGTCGGTTTCCCCGGTCCCTCTGTCGGTCACGACCCAGACCGCGCCGTCGCGCGCGATGCGATAGGCGACCATGCCTGTCGAGAAATCGGCTCTGTCGATTCCCGGCCCGTCGCCGTCAGGGCCGTGATGCTGGTGATAGGCGACGTATAGTGGGCAAACATGTCGACCAGGGCGCCCGGCGCCGGGATCAGCTTCGCCATGACCAGCCCTCGTTACGCCACAACCTAAGGGTTGGGTTTCGCACGCGCGATCAAGCTGCACAATGGCCCGCGCCAGACCTACCCTACCCGGAAGCGCAGCACCGCCCCGTTCCACAGCGCGTCGTCGTGGTCCTCCTCGACGATGTCGCGCACGCCCGGATAGCTGGCCGCCGCCTGACGCCAGAAGGCCAGGCCCCCGGCGTTGCGGCGGACCACCGCCGCTTCCCAGACGCCCCAGGCGGTGCCGAACAGGGCGTGGGCGGCGGCGATGCCCACCCCGCGCCGGCGGTGCTTGCGGACGACGAAGAACTCGGCCACCGCCCGGTCGATCGGGGCGCGGGCATGGGCGACGTCGTTGACCAGGGCGAAACCAACCGGCAGGCCCTTGATCCGGAACAGCCAGGCCTCGCGCGCCGGATCGCTCCAGTAGGTCTCCAGCCCTGGATAGCCGGAATAGAGCCCGTCGGGCCCCAGCTCGCCCTCGACCTCGCGGTCGAACCACAACTCCGAGAAGTCGTGGATGTAGAGCTGCATCAGGTTGGCGATGATCGCCGCTTCGTCGGCGCCGGCGCGACTGACGACCAGATCCAGCATCGACATGAATTTCCTCCGTGTGCGACAGGTTGTCGCGGACGAACCAGTGCTTAAGTTGGTCGGATGATCGAAGCCCTGCTCAGCAAAATGATCAAGACCGGCGACTTCACGGCGCATCTGCCGGGGGGCCGGGTCATCAAGGCGGGGGACGGCGCCGGGCCGCCGGTCGTCATCCGGGTCAATGGGCGTGGCCTGCGTCGCCTGGCCAATCCGAGCCTCGGCCTCGGTGAAGGCTATATGGAAGAGGACATCGTCTTCGAGCAGGGGAGCATCTCCGACCTGCTGACGATCGTCGGCGAGAGCGGCGGGCGCAAGCCCAAGCGCGGCTCGGCTCTCACCCGCTTCCGCAAGGCGCTGAAACGGCGGATCCAGCAGGTCAACGACCGCGTGGCCTCGCGCCGCAATGTCTCGCACCACTACGACCTGTCCAACGACCTGTACCGCCGGTTCCTCGACACCGACATGCAGTACAGCTGCGCCTATTTCGAGCGTCCGGACATGACGCTGGAGGAGGCCCAGGAAGCCAAGAAGGCCCTGATCGGCCGCAAGCTTCTGATCCAGCCGGGCATGAAGACGCTCGACATCGGTTCGGGCTGGGGCGGCCTGTCGATGACGCTGGCCAAGGACTTCGGGGCCCAGATGACCGGGGTGACCCTGTCGACCGAGCAGCTGGCCCTGGCTAAGGAGCGCGCGGCGAAGGCGGGCTTGGCCGACAAGACCGACTTCCGCCTGACCGACTATCGCGACCTGGATGAAAAGTTCGACCGCATCGTCTCGGTCGGCATGCTGGAACACGTCGGCGCGCCGAACTTCCGGACCTATTTCGAGACCATCGCCAAGCTGCTCGACGAGGACGGCGTCGCCCTGGTCCACTCGATCGGCAAGATGCACGGGCCGGGTGCGACCAACGCCTTCACCCAGAAATACATCTTCCCGGGCGGCTACATCCCCGGCCTGTCGGAGATCGTCACGGCAATCGAGCAGGCCGGCCTGTGGATCACCGACGTCGAGATCCTGCGCCTGCACTATGCCGAGACCTGCCGCATCTGGCGCGAGCGGTTCATGGCCGATCCCGACATCCCGACCATGTTCGACGGCCGCTTCCGGCGGATGTGGGAGTTCTACCTGGCGGGCGCCGAGCTGGGCTTCCGCCACGGCGGCCACATGGTCTTCCAGATTCAGCTGGCCAAGAAGCGGGATGCGACGCCGTTGACTCGGGATTATTTGTTCAAGGCCTGACCACTCCCCAAACCGCTCATCCCCGCGAAAGCGGGGACCCAAGCGGCCTTTCAGGTTGCGGCTCGGCCCAGACCCCATCCGCAGACTCGGCTTGGGTCCCCGCTTTCGCGGGGATGAGCGGATTGTGTTGGTTGGACCGCGTGGTTATTAGCGCCACTCGAAAGACCGCATCGGCGGCCGACTAACCGAGAGCCGCCATGGCCCCGTTCCGCGCCGCCGACCTCCTGCGCCGCAAGCCCGTCGCCCAAGTCGAGGGCGAGCATCCGCCCGAAAGCCTGCCGCGCACGATCGGCCTGTTCCAGCTGACCATGCTGGGCGTTGGCGCGACCATCGGCACCGGCATCTTCGTGGCCCTGACCACCGCCGTGCCGGCGGCGGGTCCGGCGGTGATCCTGTCGTTCGTGCTGGCCGGGATCACGGCCGCCCTGACGGCCCTGTGCTACGCCGAACTGGCCTCGACCATCCCGGTGTCGGGCTCGTCCTACTCGTACGCCTACGCGACCCTGGGCGAGTTCGTCGCCTTCCTGGTCGGGGCGTGCCTCTTGCTGGAATACGCCGTCTCGGCCTCGGCCATCGCCGTGGGCTGGGGGCAGTATCTGAACGAGATGCTGGTCGACCTGGTCGGCTGGAAGATGCCCGACACCCTCGCCAAGGCCCCCGGCGCGGGCGGGGTGTTCAACCTGCCGGCCGTGGTGCTGGTCGGGGCCTGCATGATCCTGCTGCTGCGCGGGGTGAAGGAGTCGGCGGCGATCAACGCCGTGCTGGTGGTGCTGAAGCTGCTGGTGCTGCTGTTCTTCGTGGTCGTGGCCTTCAGCGGCTTCCACGCCGGCAACCTGACGCCGTTCATGCCGATGGGCGTGGCGGGCGTGGGCGCGGCGGCCTCGTCGATCTTCTTTTCCTATATCGGCATCGACGCGGTCTCGACGGCCGGCGAGGAGGTCAAGGATCCGCGCCGCACCCTGCCGCTGGGCATCGTGCTGAGCCTGCTGATCGTCACTGCCGTCTACATCCTGGTGGCCCTGGCCGCCGTCGGGGCCCAACCCTGGACCGCCTTCGCGGGGCAGGAAGCGGGCCTGGCGGTGATCCTGCGCAACCTGACGGGCCAGGCCTGGACGTCCCTGATCCTGTGCGTCGGGGCGATCGTGTCGATCTTCTCGATCACCCTGGTCGTCATGTACGGCCAGACGCGGATTCTCTACGCCATGAGCCGCGACGGCCTGCTGCCCAAGGTGTTCCAGCGCCTGGATCCCAAGACCCACAGCCCGGACCTCAACACCTACATCGTGGCGGCCTTCATCGCCGTGCTGGCGGCGTTCGTGCCGCTGGACGTGCTGGTCAACCTGACCAGCATGGGCACCCTGATCGCCTTCGCCATCGTCTCGCTGGGCGTGATCATCCTGCGCCGCACCCAGCCCGACCTGCCACGTGGCTACAAGGTCCCGCTGTACCCGGTCGTCCCGGCGCTCAGCGTGGCCTTCTGCGGCTACCTGATCATCGGCCTGCCGCTGGACACCTGGCTGCTGTTCGCGGTGTGGGTGGCGGCGGCTTGCGCGATTTACTTCGGGTATTCGCGGAAGAATTCGGCGCTCAATCGGGCCTAGTACAAAAACCCGCTCATCCCCGCGAAAGCGGGGACCCAGGATAACGCTCAGCAGTTCAGGGTCTCAGCGAGATCGGACCACGTGGGATTCAGCGCCTCGATGAGCTGGATCTTCCAGGCGCGGTTCCATTTCTTGATCTGACGCTCTCGGATGAAAGCCGCTTCCCGCGTCTCGCCAAGCTCGTACCAGACGAGCCGATCCACACCGTATTTCGACGCAAAGCCTTTGCGGGCCTTCTGCTGGTGCTCCCAGATGCGGCGAGCAAGGTCGTCGGTGTGGCCGCAGTAGAGCGTGCCGTACGGCCTGCTGGCCAACAGGTAGACGCAGAACATGTTGTCCATGATCGCTCTCGCGCCACAGAACATATCATGAACCCTCGCCAACCACTCTCGCAACCGTAAATTCGGCTTGGGTCCCCGCTTTCGCGGGATGAGCGGAGGTTTGTCAGGTCAGACGGAGTGGGCGCTATTCCACCGTCACCGACTTGGCCAGGTTGCGCGGCTGGTCGACGTCCGCGCCCTTCACCACCGCCACGTGGTAGGCCAGGAGCTGGATCGGGGCCGACATCACCAGGGTCGCGACCAGCGGGTCGCTGGCCGGGGCCGTGACCACCACCTTGGCGCCGGCCGGGGCGTGCTTGGCGCCTTCGGTGTCGGTGATGAAGATCACCTGGCCGCCGCGCGCCATGACCTCGCTCATGTTCGAGGCCGACTTCTCGAACCAGGCGTCGTAGGGCGCCAGGATGACGATCGGGGTCTGGTCGTCGACCAGGGCGATCGGGCCGTGCTTCAGCTCGCCGGCGGCATAGCCCTCGGCGTGGATGTAGCTGATCTCCTTGAGCTTCAGCGCGCCTTCCAGGGCCAGGGCCGACATCGGGCCGCGGCCCAGATAGAGGACGTCGCGGGCCTTGGCGACCTCGGCGGCGATGTCCTTGATGGCGTCTTCCAGCCCGATGGCCTCGGCGATCAGGCGGGGAGCCTCCAGCAGCACCTTCACCAGGCGCTTCTCCTCGGCCTCGTCGATAGTCCCGCGCGCCTTGGCGGCCGCGACGGCGATGGCGATCATCACGCTGACCTGGGCGGTGAAGGCCTTGGTCGAGGCCACGCCGATCTCCGGGCCGCAGTGGATCGGCCACACGACGTCGACCTCGCGGGCCATGGTCGATTCCGTGGCGTTGACGACCACGGCGCTCTTCATGCCGCGCTCCTGGCAGTAGCGCAGGGCCGCCAGGGTGTCGGCGGTCTCGCCCGACTGCGACATGGCGATGACCAGGGCGTCGCTGCGGATCGCCGGCTGGCGGTAGCGGAACTCCGAGGCGATCTCGACGTCCACCGGCAGGTCGGCCAGCTGCTCGATCAGATACCGGCCGATCATCCCGGCGATGTAGGAGGTGCCGCAGGCGACGATCTGGATGCGGTCCAGGCCGTTCCAGTCGATGTCGCCACCCACCGTCACGCGGTTCTCGATGGCGTCGACATAGGCCGCGATGGTGCGCTGGCAGCCCTCCGGCTGGTCATGGATCTCCTTCTCCATGAAGTGCCGGTAGTTGCCCTTCTCCATCAGCACGGCCGAGGCCGGCACCACCTTGATCGGGCGGTCGACGGGGGTGTTCGAAGCGCCGAAGATCCGCGCGCCCTTGTGGTCGACGATCGCGTGGTCGCCGTCGTTCAGATAGGCGATTCGGTTGGTGAAGGGCCCGAGCGCCAGGCCGTCGGAGCCGACGAACATCTCGCCCTGGCCGTAGCCGATGGCCAGAGGCGGGCCGTTGCGGGCGGCCAGGATGGTCTCGTCCTCGCCGCCGACCAGGATGCACAGGGCGAAGGCGCCGCGCAGGCGGGCCAGGGTCGCCTGGAAGGCCTCCAGCGGGGCCAGGCCCGTGGCCAGCTCGGCGTCCAGCAGGTGGGCGACGACCTCGGTGTCGGTGTCGCTGGCGAAGGTGCGGCCCGTGGCGATCAGCTCGGCCTTCAGCTCGGCGAAGTTCTCGATGATGCCGTTGTGGACCACCGCCACCCGGCCGACGATGTGCGGGTGGGCGTTGCGTTCGGTCGGGGCGCCGTGAGTGGCCCAGCGGGTGTGGCCGATGCCGGTGGTGGCGACCAGCGGCTCATGGGCGACCACGCTCTCCAGCTCGCGCAGCTTGCCCGGGGCGCGACGACGCTCCAGCTTGCCATCGATCTGGGCCGCGATGCCCGCCGAGTCATAGCCGCGATACTCCAGCCGCTTGAGGCTCTCGATCAGACGGTCGGCGACAGGCTCTTTTCCGACGATGCCGATAATGCCGCACATGGGCCATGATCCCTTGTAGAACGCGTCGACAGGATTATCCCTAGCCACGCGAGGATTTCGAAGCCGGCCTTTAGCACTCGCTCAAGACCGCTTCCCATAAATCTGCATTTCGGATCGTTTCGCGTCCGAAGCTTGGCCCTAACGAGACGACAACAAGACCATGAGCAAGCGCGCCTATTTCGGCACCGACGGCATCCGGGGCCAGGCCAACAAGCATCCGATGACGGCCGAGGTCGCCCTGCGCGTCGGCCTGGCCGCCGGCAAGCTGTTCCGCTCGCAGGACGAGCGCCGGCACCTGGTGGTGATCGGCAAGGACACCCGCCTGTCGGGCTACATGATCGAGCCCGCCCTGGTCGCCGGCCTGACCAGCGTCGGCATGGACGTGCGCCTCTTCGGCCCCCTGCCCACCCCGGCCGTGGCCATGATGACCCGCTCGATGCGCGCCGACCTCGGGATCATGATCAGCGCCAGCCACAACAATTTCGCCGACAACGGCATCAAGCTGTTCGGCCCCGACGGCTACAAGCTGTCGGACGAGCAGGAGCTGAAGATCGAGGCCCTGATGGACGAGGGGCTCCAAGAGGGTCTCGCCGCCCCCCGCGTTCTGGGCCGCGTCAAGCGCATCGACGACGCCCAGGCCCGCTATGTCGAGATCGTCAAGGCGACCTTCCCGCGCCACCTGAACCTGTCGGGCCTGCGCATCGTCATCGACTGCGCCAATGGCGCGGCCTATCGCGTGGCCCCGACCGCCCTCTACGAGCTGGGGGCCGAGGTCATCGCCCTGGGCGACGATCCCGACGGCACCAACATCAACGAGGAGTGCGGCTCGACCCATCCCGAGGCCATGGCCAAGATGGTCCGCGAGTACCGCGCCGACATCGGCATCGCCCTGGACGGCGACGCCGACCGCCTGGTGATCTGCGACGAGAAGGGCGTGGTCGTCGACGGCGACCAGATCATGGCCATCATCGCCGCCGCCTTCGCCTCCGCCGGCGCGCTGAAGGGTGGCGGGGTCGTGGCCACAGTGATGTCGAACCTGGGCCTGGAGCGCCAGATGAGCGCGCTGGGCCTCAAGCTCGAGCGCACCTCGGTCGGCGACCGCTATGTCATGCAGCGCATGCGCGAAGGCGGCTTCAATGTCGGCGGCGAGCAGTCGGGCCACCTGATCCTGTCGGACTTCTCGACCACCGGCGATGGCCTGATCGCCGCCCTGCAGGTGCTGGCGGTGATGATCCAGAGCGGCAAGCCGATGAGCGAGCTGGGCCGCCAGTTCGAGCCGGTGCCGCAGCTGCTGGAAAACGTCCGCTTCGCCGGCGGCAAGCCGCTGGAAGCCAAGACGGTGAGAGAAGCCATCGCCGACGGCGAGAGCCAGCTGAACGGCTCGGGCCGTATCGTCGTGCGCGCCTCGGGCACCGAACCCCTGATCCGCATCATGGCCGAGGGCGACGACCCGGCCCTGGTGACCAAGGTGGTGAAGTCGATCGTCAGCGCGGTGAAGGCGGTCTAGGCCCCCCCCCCACTCTGACCTTTGCCTTTCCCGGCAAAAACCTCCATCATGTAGAAAAGCATCCCATATTTCGGGATCCATGGTGATGGAGGAAGACATGCAGCGTACCGGAACCGCGCCTCGCGAGGCGCGCGCATGAACCCGTTGCTTGGCGTCGTCTTCCACTGGCTGGGCGGTCTGGCCTCGGCCAGCTTCTATGTTCCGTATCGCGGCGTGAAGCGCTGGTCGTGGGAGATCTACTGGCTGACCGGGGGGATCTTCTCCTGGCTGCTGGCTCCGTGGTTGTTCGCCTCGATCCGCACCAACGACCTGCTGGGTGTCATGGGCCAGGTCCCGTCGAACGTCGTCGGCCTGTGCGTCCTGTTCGGCGTGCTCTGGGGCTTTGGCGGCCTGACCTACGGCCTGACCATGCGCTATCTGGGCCTCTCGTTGGGCATGGCCGTGGTGCTGGGCCTGTGCACCGTGTTCGGCACCCTGATCCCGCCGATCGTGCGCGGCACGTTCGCCGAAACCCTGCTGGGCTCGACCTCGGGCAAGATCATCCTGCTGGGCCTGCTGATGACCCTGGCCGGCATCGTCGTGGTGGCCATGGCCGGGGCCAAGAAGGACGCCGACCTGTCGCCCGACCAGAAGGCCGCCGCCGTCGCCGAGTTCGACTTCAAGAAGGGCATCGCCGTCGCGATCTTCTCGGGGATCATGTCGGCCTGCTTCGCTTTCGGCCTGGCGGCGGGCGAACCGATCAAGGCGCTGTCGGCCGCCGCCGGAACCGGCCCGCTGTGGACCGGCCTGCCGGCCCTGTGCCTGGTGATGTTCGGCGGCCTGATCACCAACGGCGTCTGGTGCGCCGGCCTGATCATCCGCAACAAGTCGGCCGGCCAATGGCTGGGTAAGACCGCTGAAGCCGACACCGGCGAGGCCAAGGCTCCGCTGCTGGCCAACTACCTGCTGTGCGCCCTGGCCGGCACCGCCTGGTACTTCCAGTTCTTCTTCTACACGATGGGCGAAAGCCAGATGGGTAAGTTCGGCTTCTCCAGCTGGACCCTGCACATGGCCTCGATCATCATCTTCGGCACCCTGTGGGGCTTTGCCTTCAAGGAGTGGAAGGACGCCCGTCCGGCCGTGCGCAACATGGTCTGGGCCGGCGTGGCCCTGCTGGTCGGCGCGACCATCGTCATCGGTTATGGGAACATGATCGGCGGCTAGAGGTCGTCCGCGGCCTCGACCACACCTCGCAGATAATCGACATGCGCCCGGAAGGCCTTGCGCCCTTCGGGCGTGAGCCGCGCCTGGGTGCGGGGGCGCTTGCCGACGAAGTCCTTCTCGATCGCCACGTAGCCGGCCTTCTCCAGGGTCGTCAGGTGGCTGCCGAGGTTGCCGTCGGTGGCTTCGGTGATCGCCTTCAGGCGCGGGAAGTCCAGCGGCTGGCCCTTCTCGGCCGCCAGGGCCGCCATGATCTTCAGCCGCAGCGGCTGGTGGATCACATCATCGAGCCCGGCCATGGTCACGCGCTCCTCAGCCACAGGCCGCTGAGGAACAGCCCGCCGCCGCCGACCAGGGCCAGCCACTCGGCCAGATATTGCGGCCAGGCGTAGTAGCCAAACAGCGTGGCCCCGAACACCACCGCCCCGATCAGGGCGTAGCGCCAGGCGGCCATCGTCACGCCCATCACCGTGTAGAGAAAGCCCACGAACAGCCCCGGCAGGGCTATGTAGGGCAAGAGCTCAGTCTTGGGGAACACCGCCACGATGGCCAGGATGAAGGCCACGCAGGCGGCCATGCCCAGGCTGGTCCGCCAGGCCTGGCTCGGCGCGCCGCCGTCGGCCGGCTTGAACCGCGACGACAGCACCAGCGTGCCCACGACCCCGACGGTGTCCAGCCCGCCCCACATCCAGCCCCAGTATTCCGGCGACAGCCGGGCCATGCCCAGATAGCCCAGGCCCCAGATCACGCCCCAGACCATCAGGATCGGTCCGGCGTGGCGGTAGCTTTTCAGCGCCATGCCCCGGCGGGTCACGCTGTCGATATCGGACAGGGCCGCTTGGGCCTCGTGCTTGGATACGCTCGTCATCACAGCCTCCATGGTCAGAGAACTCTGCGATGCAGAGTTGGTCATGATGGAGCTGCTCTGTCAAGCAGAGCGCTCTGGGCGAGGCCGAGATAGAAGATCCTCCCCCTAGCGGGGGCGGTGTCGGCGCAGCCGACGGAGGCGGAAGAAGCCGGGCCAGGACAACTACCCCCTCCGGCGCTTCGCGCCACCTCCCCCGCTAGGGGGAGGATTTACGGCTCCCTAGACCCCCACCTTCGGCGACTTCATCCGCCGCTTGTTCACATGGTGGCTCGGCGCCTCGGCCTCGATCTCTTCAGGGTATTCGCCCTTGAAGTAGAACCGCTGCCAGGCCTCCTTGGTCGCCTCGGGGTCGCGGTTGAAGATCAGCTTGTTGAACTCCGAGCGCTTCTCGGCCCAGACGTCGTACTGGCGGCGCAGTTCGGGGTTGGCGTTCATCGACTTGATCACCGGCTGGAAGGCCTCCATCGGCTTGTCCTGGATCAGCATGATGAAGCAGAAGGTCTCGCCCTTCTCGAACCGCACCGTGCCGGGGCGGGTGAAGATCCAGTTCATCGTGAACGGGAACGGCAGCCAATCGGTCTCGATCACGCCGGCCAGCGGCTGGATGCCGTCCTTGACGTGGTTGGGCGGGCCCATGGCCATCAGCGACCAGCCCGGCGGGGTGCGGAACAGATAGCCGGTGTGGAAGGTCACGACCCCGCGCGTGAAGTGCGTCTTCACGAAGTCGGTGAAGCCCGGATACGGATGGTCGGGCTGGAACTTGATGCACTCCTGGTGCGCCCCGCCGTCCCAGGTCATCGAGAAGCCGACCGGGCAGATGATGTCCCAGCCGGTGGTGTTGGCCATGGTCAGCGGCAGGCAGCGATAGGGATGGCGCTCGGCGAACCGGTCCATCCAGGCGCGCTGCGGCCGACCGGGCACGATTTCCGGCGGACGGTTCTCGGTGGGGTAGCACTCCAGTTCCATGCCGGTCCTTTGCTCTTCTTCCTGCCCTAGCTGTTCCTCAGGTCTAGCCCTGCGGCCCTCGGGCCGTCTAGTAGAGCCTCATGAAGACCAGAGCCGACCTGTTCGCCTTTTTCGAGGCCCACGGCATTGCCGCCTCCACCCTCGACCACCCGCCAGTGTTCCGCGTCGAGGAAGGGCTGGAGATCAAGAAGGCCCTGCCCGGCGGCCACACCAAGAACCTGTTCCTCAAGGACGCCAAGGGCCAGCTGTGGCTGATCTCGGCCCTAGGCGAGACGACGATCGACCTGAAGAAGCTGCACCACGTGATCGGCTCGGGCCGGCTGTCGTTCGGCCCGCAGGAGATGATGGTCGAGACCCTGGGCGTGACGCCCGGCTCGGTCACCGCCTTCGGCTTGATCAACGACACGGAAAAGCGCCTGCGCTTCGTGCTCGACAAGGCGCTGGCGCAAAGCGACCCTGTCAACTTTCACCCTCTGGGCAACGACGCCACCACGGCGGTGTCGCAGGCCGACTTCAGGAAGTTCCTGGCCGCGCTGGGCGTGGAGCCGCTGATCGTCGACTTCGAGACCCTGACTCTCGCGTGACACGCGAACCGAATGTTGCGCGAGCGCCCGCCAAGGACCATCTTGGCGGCTGACGCGTTCCCTGCCTTGAGTACACGAGAGACCCGATGTCCCTGATCGGCGAAAAGCCCGCTGCCCCCACCGCCCATTCGTCCTCGGGCAAGAGCGAGCACATCAAGGACGGCACGGACGCCAGCTTCATGGCGGACGTCATCGAAGCCTCCAAGACCCAGCCCGTCATCGTCGACTTCTGGGCCACCTGGTGCGGCCCGTGCCGCCAACTGACGCCCACGATCGAGAAGGTCGTCAACGCCGCAAACGGCGCGGTCAAGCTCGTGAAGATCGACGTCGACGCCCAGCCGGGTTTCGCTGGCCAGCTGCGCGTGCAGTCGATCCCGACCGTCTACGCCTTCGTCGACGGCCGCCCGGTGGACGCCTTCCAGGGCGCCCTGCCCGAGAGCCAGGTGCGGGCCTTCGTCGAGAAGCTGACCGGTCCGGCCGGCCCCAGCGCCATCGAGGACCTGATCGCCCTGGGCAAGGAATCGCTGGAGATCGGCGACATCGGCGGCGCGGCCCAGGCCTTCGCCCAGGCGCTGCAGACCGATCCCGAGAACATCAAGGCCCTGGGCGGCATGGCCCGCGCCTATCTACTGGGCGGCGACCTGGAAGGCGCGGCTGAAGTCGTCGCCATGGCTCCGGCCGACGCCAAGGATCCCGACCTGGACGCCGCCCGCGCCGCGCTGGCGCTGGCCGAAGACGCGCCGTCCGAGACCGCCGAGTTCGAAAAGCGCCTCGCCGCCGACGCCGACGACCACGAGGCCCGTTTCGAGCTGGCCAAGGCCCTGGCCGGCGCAGGTCACCTGGACACGGCCGCCGACCACCTTCTGGCCATCATAGCGCGCGACCGTGCCTGGAACGACGACGCGGCGCGCAAGCAGCTGCTGACGGTGTTCGAGGCCGCGGGCCCGACGTCCGAAACGGCCAAGCAAGGTCGACGCAAGCTGTCGACCCTTCTCTTCAGCTAGGAGCGTCCATGCAGGGGAACTATCGCAAGCTCGCCGACTTGCCGCTGGTGATCCCAGTGTTCCCGCTGGACGGGGTGCTGCTGCTGCCCGGCGGCCAGCTGCCCCTGAACATCTTCGAGCCGCGCTACCTGAACATGCTGGACGACGCCATGTCGGGCGAGCGGATCATCGGCATGATCCAGACCCGCCCGCACCAGGCGCCCGACAACGAGCGACCGGCCCTGGCGCCGGTCGGCTGCGC
This sequence comes from Caulobacter sp. GW821-FHT11E11, assembly GCF_058808315.1. Lineage (NCBI taxonomy): Bacteria > Pseudomonadati > Pseudomonadota > Alphaproteobacteria > Caulobacterales > Caulobacteraceae > Caulobacter > Caulobacter sp. GW821-FHT11E11. Next base: position 413,693 of record NZ_JBXARO010000001.1, on the reverse strand, counting down.
GGGCCGCGTGACCAGCTTCGCCGAGACCAGCGACGGTCGTTACCTGATCACCCTGACCGGGATCTGCCGCTTCCGGGCTGGTGACGAGCTGCCGGTGCGCACGCCCTATCGCCAGGTCCGCGCCGACTTCACGCCGTACGAGCCCGACCTGCGCGAGGACGCCGCCGGCGTGCGCACGGCGTCCGACATCGACCGACTGCTGCTGGCCTTGCGTCGTTATCTCGACCACCGGGGCCTGGCCATCGACTGGGGCGACGCCGAGAGCGCGCCCTCGGACGCCCTGATCAACAGCCTGGCCATGGCCCTGCCGTTCGAGCCCCTGGAAAAGCAGGCCCTGCTCGAGGCCGAGACCATCTTCGAGCGCAAGGCGACCCTGACCGCCCTCCTGGAGATCGACGCGGCCGCCAGCGACGATGACGAACCGCATTCGATCCAGTAGAGAGGGCGCATGACCGAAGCCGCTCCCGCTCCCCCCCCTTCGAATATTGGCATCGACGTCGATCCGCGCCTGCTGGAAGTGCTGGTGTGCCCCGTGACCCGCGGCGCGCTGGAATACGACCGCGCCAAGGGCGAGCTGATCAGCCGCTCGGCCAAGCTGGCCTATCCGATCCGCGACGGCGTGCCGATCATGCTGCCGGAAGAAGCCCGCGAGCTGGACGCTTAAGCTAGAGCGCCACGCCCCGCAGCAGCTTGGGCAGGTCGCCCACCCCGCCGCCGGCCTCGTGCATGAAGAACCGCCGGGCCGGGGCGATCTGGTTGACCACCGCCAGGCCCGCGCCGCGCGCCAGGCGCATCAGCGGGTTGTCGTTCGAGAAGATCCGCACGAAGGCGTCGAAGGCCACGGCGTTGCTGACCGTGTCGAACCGCCGCCAGCGGGCGTAGCGCTCCAGCACCGCCTCGGCGCCGATGTCCTCGCCGTTGCGGATGGCCTCGACCAGGACCTCGGCCAGGGCGGCGGCGTCCTTGAGGCCCAGGTTCAGGCCCTGTCCTGCGATCGGGTGCACCCCGTGGGCGGCGTCGCCGATCAAGGCCAGGCGCGGGGCGACCATGCGCTCGGCCAGAGACAGCGACAGCGGATAGACGAAGGTCGGCCCTTCGATCGTCACCTCGCCCAGGAAGTCACCGAACCGGCGCATCAGGTGGGCGTGGAAGGCCTCGGGGCTGGCGTTGCGCAGGGCCTCGCCGCGCGCGGTGCTCTCGGTCCAGACCAGGCTGGCGCGGTTGTCGGTCAGCGGCAGGATGGCGAACGGCCCGCTGGGCAGGAAATATTCGTGGGCCACGCCCTCGTGCGGGCGCTGCATGCGCACGGTGGCGACGACGCCGCTCTGGCCGTAGCGCCAGCCAATCTCGCCGATGCCGGCCGCGCGGCGCAGGACCGAGCCCCGCCCCTCGGCGCTGACCGCCAGCGGGGCCGACAGCACCCGGCCGTCGGCCAGGGTCAGCCGCGCGCCGGCCGCGTCGACCGAGAGCGCCTTGGCCGCCATCGGCGCGATGACGGGGATCTCTTTTTCCGTCACCGCCTTGGCCAGGGCCTGGCGGATACGGCGGTTCTCGATCAGGTAGCCCAGCGGCTCACCGTCGATGCGGCCCGAGATCTCGCTCGAGTCGAAGCGCAGGAAGGCCGCCGAGGGCTTGCGGGCCGCCGCGCTGGGCGTGCGGCCGTCGGTGACCAGGATCTGCTCGATGCGCTGGGCGTGGGGGGCCAGGGCCTCGCCCGCCCCGATCGTGCGCCACTGGCGGAAGCTGGAATAGGCGATCGCCGAGCTGCGCCCGTCGAAGGTGGGGGCCAGCTGGGCCTCGAACGGCTGCGGATCGACCAGGAGCGGCTTCAGGCCACCCGACGCCAGAGCCAGCGCCAGGGTCGAGCCGGCCATGCCGGCGCCGGCGATGATGACATCCGCGTCCATGACTACTTGACCTCCGCGTAGGGGGCCTGGGCGTCCGGACGGACCAGACCGCGCGTGGCGTCGCCCACGCCGATCAGCACGAACTGCACCGCCAGAGCGCAGAGGATCAGGCCCAGCACCCGCACCACGATGCTCATGCCGATCCGGCCCAGCGCCCGGCTGATCAGCGGCGAGGCCCAGAACACCGCCACCAGCACCAGCGACACCGCCGAGATCACCGCCACGCCCAGGCCCAGGCCCGCCCAGCCGAACGGCTTGGCCTCAGCGGCGTAGATGATCACCGTCGAGATCGCCCCCGGCCCGATCAGCAGCGGCATGGCGAACGGCACGATCAGGCGCTCGAAGCGCTTCTGGGCGTAGACCCGCGCCGACTGGCCCTCGATGCCCTCGGCCGCGTCGGCGAACATGGTGGTGAAGTCGTCACGCAGCATGTCCAAGCCGAGAATGAACAGGATGACGCCGCCGGCGATGCGGAAAGCCGGCATCGAGATGCCGAAGAACGCCAGCAGACCCACGCCCGTGAAGAAGAAGAAGATCAGGAACGCCGCGACGAACAGGCCGATATAGACGGCCACCATTCGGCGTCCCGCCGCGGCCGCGCCCAGGGTGGCGGCGGCGAACAAAGGCACGTTGCCGATCGGGTCGATCAGGGCGAACAGCGCGACGAAGAAGTTGACGGCCAGCTTCGCCTCGGTCATTCGACGTCCTTACCTTGCAATCCGCGCCCAAGCTCGACCCTTCCTAGGGCCGGCGACCACGCGCGCCAACCCCGGGGACCGAATATGACCGCTGATCCGCGCCTGATCGTGCCGCTCGACCTGCCCACCACGGACGACGCCCGCCGCATGGTCGAGCAGCTGGGCGACGCGGTCAGCTTCTACAAGATCGGCCTGGAGCTGCTGGCCAGCGACGGCATGACCCTGGCTCACGAACTCAAGGCCAGCGGCAAGTCGATCTTCCTGGACTGGAAGCTGCACGACATCGGCGCGACCGTGGAGCGCTCGGCCCGCGTGCTGGCCCAGAGCGGCTGCGACCTGCTGACGGTCCACGCCGAGCCGCAGGTGATGAAGGCGGCGGTGAAAGCGCGCGGCGACTCGTCCCTGAAGATCCTGGCCGTCACCGTGCTGACCAGCCTGACCGACGCCGACCTCGTCGAGATGGGCTACAGCTTCAACGCCCGCGACCTGGTCGAGCGCCGCGTGCGTCAGGCCGTCGAAGCCGGCGTCGACGGCATCGTCTCTTCGCCCCACGAAGCGGCCCTGGCCCGTGAGATCGCCGGCCCTGATTTCCTGATCGTCACCCCCGGCGTGCGCCCGGACTGGTCGGCCAAGAACGACCAGGCCCGCGCGGCCACCCCCGCCGACGCCATCCGCGCCGGCGCCAGCCACCTGGTCTGCGGCCGCCCGATCACGGCCGCCAACGACCCGCGCGAAGCGGCGCTGAAGGTGGTGGGAGAGATCCGCGGACTGTAGGCGCGTGAACGTCCTTTTCGTCTGTAGCCAGAACAAGCTGCGCAGCCCGACGGCCGAGCAGGTGTTCGCCAGCTGGCCCGGCATCGAGGTCGATTCCGCCGGCCTCGACGACACCTGCGGCAACCCGGTGACGCCCGAGGCCCTGGACTGGGCCAATCTGGTGCTGGTCATGGAGCAGGCGCACCGCAACAAGCTGTCGCGCCGCTTCAAGAAGCACCTGAAGGACGTCCGCGTGATCGTGCTGGGCATCCCGGACGACTACGAGTTCATGGACCCGGAGCTGGTCAGGATCCTCCAGGCCAAGGTCCCGCCGTTTCTCCGGCGCTAGCTACTTCACCACCATCGCTACCCCCCGCGCCCGGGGATCCGCCTCCGGCACGGGCGTGCGGCCCACGACCTGGATCGCCTCCATGTCGCCGCTGAAGTCCTCGACCCAGCGATAGCCCCTACCCTCCAGCGCGGTCTTCAACGCCACGGACGGCGGCGCCGAGGGCTCGTAGAAGATCACATTCTCCGGCAGCAGCTGGTGGTGGAAGCGCGGCGCCTTCTGGGCCGCCTTCAGGCTGAGCTTGAAGTCGTAGACATTGGCCAGCACCTGGAACACCCAGGTGAAGATCCGCGAGCCGCCCGGCGTGCCGATCACCATGGCCGGCCGACCGTCCTTGACCAGGATCGTCGGCGTCATCGACGACAGCGGCCGCTTGCCCGGCGCGATGGCGTTGGCCGCCCCGCCGACCACGCCGAACATGTTGGGCGCGCCCGGCTTGGCCGAGAAGTCGTCCATCTCGTCGTTGAGCAGGAAGCCCGCCCCCTCGACCACCACGCCCGAGCCGAACCAGCCGTTCAGGGTGTAGGTGTTGGACACCGCATTGCCCCAGCGATCGACGACCGAATAGTGCGTGGTCTGCGGCTTCTCCAGGCCGGGCGTCACGGCCTTGGTGGCCGACGGCTTGGCCGGATCCACCTCCTTCGCCCGCCGCGCCACATACGACGGATCGATCAGGTTCGAGACCGGGACCTTCACGAAGTCCGGATCGCCCAGATATTCGGCCCGGTCGGCATAGACGCGCTTCTCGATCTCGGCCAGCAGGTGGATGTACTGCGGGCTGTTCAGCGCCACGCCTTCGAACGTCGGCGCCAGGTCCTGCTTCATCAGCAGGAGCTGCATCAGAGCGATACCGCCCGAGCTGGGCGGCGGGGCGGTGATCACGTCATAGCCGCGCCACTTGGCCTTCAGCGGTTCACGCCACACGGCCTTGTAGCCCGCCAGGTCGGCCTTGGTGATCAGCCCCTTCACCGCTCCGCGCTGCATCTGGGCGACGATCAGGTCGGCGGTCTTGCCCTCGTAGAAGCCCTTGTCACCGCCCTTGGCGATCCGCTCCAGGGTCTGGGCCAGGGCCGACTGTCTGAACATCGTCCCGGCCTTCACCGGCCCGAAATAGTCGCGGAAGTTGGTCCTGGAGAACTGCGGCGGGACCTCGTTGCTGAGCATGCCTGAGAACTGCGCGTTGACCAGGAAACCCTCCCGCGCATAGCGGATCGCCGGCGCCAGCACCCGCGCCCACGGCAGCTTGCCGAACCGCTGGTGGGCCATGGCCAGGCCGCGCACCGTGCCCGGCGTGCCCGCCGCCAGATTGCCGAACAGCGACAGCCCCTCGACCGGCTCGCCGTCCTTGCCCAGGTACATGTCGGCCGAAGCCGCCGCCGGCGCCGTCTCGCGATAGTTCAGGAAGTAGGGCTTGCCGTTCACGTACAGGGTCATGAACCCGCCGCCGCCCAGATTGCCGGCCTCGGGATAGGTCACCGCCAAGGCAAACCCCGTCGCCACCGCCGCATCGACGGCGTTGCCGCCGGCCTTGAGGATCTCCTGCGCGGCCAGGGCCCCGTAGCGATCGGGCGAAGCCACCGCCCCGGCATCCAGCGCGCGGACGACCGCCGCCTTCGACTTGGCGGGCGCTGCCAAAACCGGCGACGCGGTCAGCAGCAGGGCGGCCGACAGGCTCGCGGCGATCCGGGACAGCAGGCGCAAGGCAGATCTCCGTGACGATGTCCGGTCACGTTAGCCGGCTTGAAGATCATTGGGGAGACGCGGACGCTGAACGCGGCGATCCAGGCCATGCGCCCCGTCCATTCATCGCTCGGCGCCGCATTTAACGCCCATCGTGCTCGAAAAGGCATGTTTGGGGTAGCGCCGTCGGAAATCATCGCCCTATGGTAGCGCTGCAGTTGATCGCCGTGGGGGGCTTACGATGAACTGGGGTTGGAAACACAACGTCGCGCTCTGTGCTGCCGCCGCGCTTTTCCTGGCCGGCTGCACGTCGAACTCGCATGTGGCGAGCATCGAGATTGTCGAGATCAAGGATCCCAAGCCTGAGCTCAAGCCCAAGCCTGAGCCTGAAAAACTGCCAGACTGCCAGCGCGTCGAAGGCGCGGTGACCCACGAGAACATCGTCTTCAAGGATACGCAGGAAGCGGCCTTCGCGGGCGTCCTGCGCACGACCGGCGAGGCCAGTCCCAAAGGAAAGCAACGCTACATCTTCCATACGCACGGCATGGGCATGACCGAGGCGTGCAAAGGCCTCATCGACCCGCTCAACAACGCGCTGAAAGCGCGGGGTTATCGTAGCGTTGGACCGCAATCGGACTGGCTCGACGCGCCGACCACGACGCCCCACCATATCCGCGGCGAGGCCCTGCCTTGCGGTCCGGGTAGCTCCAACAACGAGCTGAAGCCCTGTCTTTTCACCTCGTTCGGCAAGTATCGCGTGGACCGCTTCGAAGGCCCCGGCGGCGATAAGGTGGTGGTCTACAGCTATTACTGGCACGGCGATCTTTGGCGCGTTCAGTATCCCTTCGTCCGACACGACCTGAACCAAAATCCTGGCCTGTTCGCCAAGCCGGCCAAGGTGATCGTGGATGCGGGGCTTGGTGATGCGGCCGCCTATCTTGGCGAAATGGGCGCGCCACTGAGGGAAGGCATGGCCAACACGATCTGCGCCATGCTGCGTGAGGCCGGCAAAATCCAAGGCCCCGCGCGGCCCCAAGGGCTCGACGCGTGCCTCACGGACGGCGAGGCCAACACCATCGCAAGCATGGACGAGCTCCAGATCAGCTTCATATCCCACAGCCTGGGCAGCCGCATGCTGTTCGACGTTCTGGGCAAGGAAACCGAGGGGGGCGGGCGCATCCCGATGCCGGCGCAACGGGCCCTGGCCACCCGGACCGACACCTTCTTCATGGCCGCCAATCAGTTGCCACTGCTGGGGCCTGGGCGCGTGCGTCGGACAATCGACGCTATAGAGGTGCAAGATCGCGACACCTGCGGAGCCTTGCCCAACTTCCTCGCCTACCGGTGCGCGATCAACAAGCTCCAGGAAGACAGGTCGCCAAAGGGTGCGAGATCCTTGGAAGTGATCGGCTTCGTGGATCCAGGCGACCTGCTGGGCTTTCGAGCCAACGGCGGAATCATCGACGGGACCTATCCCGGCATCCGCTTCATCGCCGTTCGCCATCGCAACGCGCCACAGATCCTCTGGCTAGGAACCTGGCCCAGCGAAGCCCACGACCAGGAACTGAACAAACCCAGCGCCCTGGCCCTGTTCCTCTGTGGCGGCGTCAGGGTCGACGGCGATAAGATTGACAGCAAGCTGAGGCCCCGCGCCTGCGGAGCATCCGGAAGGCGCGAGTGATGCGAGTGCGGCAGGAGCGCGGCCTCCTGCTCACCCCAGCTCCAGCGCCCGCAGCACCGCCATCTGGTCGTAGTACGGCCGCTCGCAGATGATCTTGTCGCTCTCGGGCGCGAACTCGAAGCTGGCGGCCATGCGGACGCGGAAGGCCTTGCCGGTGGGTTCCACCGTGCCGGTCGGCAACCGCAAGGGGCCGAGGTGGGTGCCGGTCAGCCGGAACTCGACCAGCACCGTGTCGCCGGCGTGGGCGATCGCGATGACTTCGTTGCCTTGATCCGGGAACGGCGTGCGCGAGGCGGCGAAATAGCCGCGCACGGCGGCCTCGCCGTCGAACACCGCGCCCGAACCGTACATCTCGTAGCGGGGGTGCTGGAAGGTGGCGATCACCGCGTCCCAGTCGTGGACGCATTCCAGCGCCATGTGGTCGCGCACCACCTGGATGCGGCGCTCTGCGAGGTTTTCCATGACGCTTCTCCCCTGGTTTTCGGGAAGCGTCGCGCGTCCGGCGTCAGAAGTCGACCGCCACACCCTTCTTCTCCCAGTCGCCGAAGCGGGTGGGCTCGGGGCCGTCGCGACCGCCCTTTTCCGTCGGCAGGGCGGCGGCGGCTTCAGCGGCACGACGCGCGGCGGCCTCCTCCAGCGCGCGGCGGGCGGCGGGGGTCAGGTCCTTGCCGGGAGCGGCGCCCAAGGGGGCGTCCGTCTCGGTTTGCGACGAAGATTGCGACGAAGACGGCTGATCCTGCGACATGACCAAGGTTTAACATCATCGCGATTGCAGGCGCCAGCTTGGCAGTGTTCAACGCCCGACCTTGAATATCGACGTTCCGTGATCGGGGAGATCTGAACATGACTGCCAGTCGTTGGCCGCACGCCTTCTTCGGCGCGGCCGCCTTTTACGCCATGGTCGGGGTCTCGTGGGGCCTGGCCATGAGCATCAGCAAGGACCACGCGACCTACTCGGCGCACGCGCACCTCAATCTGCTGGGCTGGATCAGCATGGCCCTGATGGGGACCTTCTACGCCCTGCTGGGCCAAGGGGTCGCCAACTGGGTGAAGGTCACGAATTTCGCCCTGTCGAACGTCGGGGTGATCTGCATGATCAGCGGCCTGTACCTGTATCTGGGCCAGAAGGGACCGCCGTCGGTGTTCGGTCCGTTGCTGGCCGTGGGCGGGCTTTCGGTGGTCGGCGGCTTCTTCGTGTTTGGCCTGACGGCGGTCGGAACGGCCCTTCGCAAGCCGGCTTCAGCAGCCTGATTTCGTCAAATCGCTTGCGCTCGCCGTCGCCTTTGGGCACGGCGAGGCGGTGACTCAAGAATTGAACGACGGCCTCCCCGCCCGGGAAGCCGCCCTGAACCTTATCGATGCGGCCCTGTCGCGTCGCGGCGGCATCGACGAAGCCGCCTCCGCCAACGGTTTCCGCTTCCTGGAGCCGCGTGAGCGCGCGTTCGCCCGCGCGCTGGCCATGGCCGTCCTGCGCCACCTGGGCCCCATCGACCGCGCCCTGGCCGCCAAGCTGCAGAAGGCTCCGCCCGACCGGGTGATGAACCTGCTGCGTCTGGGCGCCGCGCAGGCCTTCCACCTGGAGGTCCCGGCCTTCGCCGCCGTGGCCACCTCGGTCGAGCTGGCCGGCGCCAACAAGACCAGCCGCCCGTTCAAGGGCCTGGTCAACGCGGTGCTGCGCGGCCTGCTGCGCGACGGAAGCCCCAACGACGACCCGGCGCTGCTGGCTCCGCCGTGGCTCTATGCCCGCTGGGTCGCCGCGTTCGGCGAGGCCACCGCCCGCGAGATCGCCGCCCAGATCGCCATCGAGCCCGCCACCGACCTGTCGGTGAAGCCCTCGGCCGACGCGGCCGCCCTGGCTGAAGAGCTCGAGGCCGAAGTGCTGCCCGGCGGCTCCCTGCGCGTGCGCCGCAAGGGCGACGTGGCCGGCTGGCCGGGCTTCGAGGACGGAACCTGGTGGGTGCAGGACGCCGCCGCCGCGGTTCCCGCCCGTCTGCTCTCGATCAAGCCCGGCGACAAGGTGCTGGACCTGTGCGCCGCGCCCGGCGGCAAGACCTTGCAACTGGCCGCCGCCGGCGCGGACGTCGTGGCCCTGGACCGCTCGGCCGCCCGCCTCAAGCGCGTGGACGAGAACCTGCAGCGCATGGGCCTGACCGCCGAGGTCGTGGCCGCCGACGCCGCCGCCTGGGACGACACGCGGACCTTCGACGCCATCCTGCTGGACGCACCGTGCAGCGCCACCGGCACCTTCCGCCGCCATCCGGACGTGTTGTGGGCCGCGCGGCCCAGCGACGTCGCCAGCCTGGCGGGCGTGCAGTCCAAGATCCTGGACAGCGCCGCCGATCGTCTCAAGCCCGGCGGCCAGCTGGTCTACACCGTCTGCTCGCTCGAGCCGGAAGAGGGCGAGGCCCAGGTCGAGGCCTTCCTGGCGCGCCGCAAGGACATGGCGCTGGAGCCCATCCAGCCCGGCGAAGGCGGCGCTCCCGAGGCCAGCCTGACCCCGCGCGGGACCCTGCGCCTGCTGCCGCATCACCGCGACGGCGGCCAGGACGGCTTCTTCGCCGCGCGGTTTCGCAAAGCGAAGTAGCTGACAGAGCGGCGCGACACGGCTATCCCAGGACCATGACCGCGCCGATCCTCGCCCCCTCCATCCTCGCCTCAGACTTCGCCAAGCTGGGTGAGGAAGTCGCCGCCATCGAAGCGGCCGGCGCCGACTGGGTGCATGTCGACGTGATGGACGGCCACTTCGTGCCCAACATCACGCTGGGTCCCGACATCGTCAAAGCCATCCGGCCGCACGCCAAGATCCCGTTCGACGTGCACCTGATGATCAGCCCGGCCGACCCGTACCTGGAGGCCTTCCGCGCCGCCGGGGCCGACCTGATCAGCATCCACCCGGAAGCCGGCCCGCACCTGCACCGCTCGCTCAAGCGCATCCGCGAGCTGGGGGCCAAGGCCGGCGTGGTGTTCAACCCGTCCACCAGCATCGACCATGTCGAGTGGATCCTCGAGGACGTCGACCTCCTCCTCGTCATGTCGGTCAATCCCGGCTTCGGCGGCCAGAGCTTCATTCCCGGCCAGCTGCGCAAGGTCGAGGCCCTGCGCCAGATGGTCGACAAGGCGGGCCTGGACATCATCATCGAGGTCGACGGCGGCGTGACCCCCACGACCGCCCCGCAGTGCGTCGCGGCCGGCGCCACGGCCCTGGTCGCCGGCTCGGCGGTGTTCAAGGGCGGCCCCGCGGCCTATGCCGACAACATCCGCGCGCTGAAGGGCGGCTGATCCCAAACGATGGCCGTCAAGCGTTCCGCCAACGGCTTTCCTCTTCCCGCGCCTAGACGCGGCGGCGTCCTATGGAAGGCCGTCACGGCCGAGCTTTCGGGTCACATCGAGCGCGAGTGGTTCGGTTCGGGCCCGCATCGCCTGCTGATCGCCCTGCCCCGCCCCGAAGGCCTGGCCGCTCGCCCGCACGATCCGCGCCCCACCGATCCCGAGCATGGCAAGAAGATGCTGACCGGGACCCTGACCCTGGACGGCGGCACGCTGCGCCTGGGCCCCGACGGCGACCCGTTCGACACCGCCAGCCCCTCGCGCCGCTTCGCCGTCAGCCTGCACCGCTTCGACTGGCTGCCCGACCTGACCGCCGCCGGCTCGGACGGCGCCCGCCGCGCCCTGCGGCTGATGGACGACTGGCGCCGCGTCTTCGGCAAGTGGAACGCCTTCTCGTGGAGCGCCGAGTGCGTCGAGCGCCGCGTCTTCCACCTGGCCTGCGCCGCCAAGGTCCTGGCCGTCGAGGGCAGCGACGCCGAGATCGCCGACCTGACCCAGGACCTGGCCCGCCAGGGCCGCCACCTGCTGGAGCTCAAGCGCAACCCCGAACGCACCCTGGAGCGCGCCATCGCCGCCACGGTCGCCGGCTGCGCCCTGGCCGGCAAGCCGGGCGAGGCGCTGATCGACAAGGGCCTGAAGGCCGTCACCAAGCACGTCGACACCATGGTGCTGGCCGACGGCGGCCACGCCACCCGCAGCCCCGAGGCCGGCGTCGAGCTCCTCTTCGACCTGCTGACCCTGGACGACGCCCTGGGCCAGCGCGGCCGCCCCTCGCCCGAGAGCCTCTCGCGCGCCATCGACCGCCTCTCCACGGCGGCGCGGTTCTTCACCCTGGGCGACGGCCATCTGGCGGCCTTCCACGGCGGCGAGGCCATCGCCCCCGCCCGCATCGCCGCCGCCCTGGCCCATGACGACGCCGGCCCGCGCCCGCTGAACGCCGCCCCGCACAGCGGCTATCACAAGATGATCGGCGGCAGCCTCGAGGTCATCGCCGACTGTGGTCGTCCTCCCGCCGGCCCCCTCTCGGTCGCGGCCTGCGCCCAGCCGGCCGCCGTCGAGATCGTCTGCGCCAAGGACCGCCTGATCACCAGCTGCGGCTGGAGCCCCGAGGCCACCGGCGCCAACGCCTTCCGCCTCTCGGACGCGGCCTCCACCGTCTCGGCCGGCGACGGCTCGGCCGGCCGCCCCCTCTCGGGCTTCCGCGCCAAGGCCCTGGGCCCCTGGCTCGTCGACGGCGCGACCAAGGTCGAGGCCAAGCGTCACGACGACGTCGGCGGCGTCTGGCTGGACATCGTCCACGACGGCTGGCGCCATGTCGGCCTCCAGCACGCCCGCCGCCTGTTCCTCGACGCCGTCAATGACGAGCTGCGCGGCGAGGACGCCCTGACCCCGCTCAACGCCGACCCCGGCGCCCCTCAAGACGGAATTGGCGGCCCCCGCCGCTACCTGCCCTTCGCCGTGCGCTTCCACCTGCATCCCGAGGCCCGCGCCTCGATCGCCCGCGATGGCAAGAGCGTCCTGATCCGAGGCCCCAACAACATCGGCTGGTGGCTGCGCAACGACGCCGTCGACGTCGAGATCGCCCCGTCAGCGCACTTCGACCACGGCCTGGCCCGCAAGGCCGGCCAGATCGTGCTCAAGAGCCAGGTGCGCCCCGAGGTCGGGGCCAAGATCCGCTGGAAACTGACCCGGGCGGAGGGCTGACCCGATGGGCTTCTCCCACCGCCGCCCCCAGGACCCTGGCCGCACGCACCAGGCGCCGGAGTACACCGCCGAGGAAATCTCCGAATTGATCGCCGCCCTGACGGCGGACGCGCCGGACCTGCTGACCGTGCTGGAGCGCGAGGCGAAGACGCCGGGCAGCGTGGCGATGGCGGACTATGACGACGTCTACGACCGGATGCTGACGTACCTGTTCGAGCACGGGTTCATCCACACGCACATCGAGATGGCGATGGTGTTTAGGGCGGTGGTGGCGCGGGTTCGGGGTTAGAGGACCAAGGCGTTGCCCGGAGGCGGGAGCGAGGGCTTGGGAGGACTCACGCGAGCGGAGGGTTAGAGAACCACTTCACCGTCAATCGGCTGAGCACCGTATTTGCGCCGCATCTTATTGGACAAAATTGGCAAACTGAGCTTTGGTTTTCTCTTCAGATGCCACCGAACGCTTTCCGTGACCCCAACATACCATCTTTATATCGATGATTCAGGGTCACGAGATCTCGACAGAAATCTTGATGCTCAAGATGGCTCGAAGTGGTTTGCGCTCGGCGGCATTCTGATAGCAGAAGAAGACGAAGAATTCGCTCGAAAGGCCTATAGCGAATTTTGCACTAAGTGGGAGATCGACTACCCACTTCACTCGTACGACATTCGTAATAGAGTAAATCGATTTTCATGGATCGCGAAGCTTAGACCTCGAGAGCAGGCTGAATTTTATAAATCTCTTGCAGATTTCCTTACCGAGATACCGGTAATAGGGACTGCATGTGTCATCGATCGCCTGGGTTATAATACACGGTACCGAGAAAAATACGGCACTCGCCGATGGGCGTTATGTAAAACTGCCTTCACTATAGTCGCCGAGCGATCAGCTAAGTTCGCATTTCAGCGCAACCGTCGCTTGAAGATATATTACGAGCGCTGCTCACCACGTCACGATCAGGCGATTGAGAAATATTTTACCGAAATGCGTGGCGATGGAATGCCATTTAACGCTGAGAATTCGGCGAAATATGATCCATTTGGGCAAAATGAACTCCGACACACTCTTTGGGAGTGCAAAAGGAAGTTCAAAACCTCGCCCATGGTTCAGGTTGCTGATCTTTATTTATTCCCGATGTGCGTCGCTGGATATGATCGAAGCTATCGTGCTTACACGGCGATATACGAAAAGAAGCGCGTCATAGACTGCCACGTTGACGACGGCGATCTAGCCAAACTTGGCGTAAAGTATAGCTGCTTTGAGCTCAGAAAAGAAAAAGGGGAAGGCTAACACCTCCCCCTCAATCCGGCCGCCATAACGGCAAACCTCATGGGCTCCGCCCGCGTTAAACTTCTTACAAAACATCGAATCGGTCAATCAAAAAACGCTTGACTTAGTAGAATTTTTTGATCTTCCGAAAATCCTCGCTACGTCCGATTCTGTCGCTACCACGTGCTATCATTTCGGCCGCAGGGGCTCCTTTTCGCTCCTCCCAGTGTCGGAGCCACCTTAAATCTCTCGAAGGCTGCAGCGTGCAGGGCTGATCAGGTTAGTCAAGGACCGCCCTCTGGGCGGCCGCGGCGCGGCGACGCGAAGCGTCGTCCCCCGGGTCCAGCTTCGCCGGCCCGAGGGCATGCCTTGAGTGACCTGATCAGCCCAGCGATCGTCTCGCCGTGAGATGTAAGGCGGGCGCTCTTCCGGGGCGGAAGACCACTCAACAAACTTGTGTCATCCCGGCCGAAGCGCAGCGTAGAGCCGGGACCCAGGGGGTGACGAAGCGCAGTGCGCGCCGCCCCTGGGTCCCGGATAGCCTCTGCAAGGCTTCCGGGATGACACGGTGTTGGGGTCGCGCACGCCGAGCCCCTTTCCCCTTGCGGGAGAGGGTGGCCCGCGAAGCGGGTCGGGTGAGGGGTTGCGCGGCGGATGGTTATCGACCCCTCATCCGTCGGCGGAGTTTATCCTCGGGCGCGCTTCGCGCGACCCGGGGGCCGACACCTTCTCCCGCAAGGGGAGAAGGGGATACAGCGCGCTCTATCCTCGGAATTCGCGATCTCGAACCCAGCAAAATCAACCGCTTGTCGATTTTACGCGCCGCTGAATGATCCGCGCTCAGGATGACCCCCATACTCATAGCCATCCCCGTCGCGGGGGAGGGCGTTTGGATCCGGCCCAAAACGGCGGCGGGGCTAGGTTGAGCGGGGCCGCTGGCGGTTCCTGGAGGCTCGAAAGTCGCTCCGTCTGTACTTTTTAGGCAGATCGGTTGGCGAACGGGCAGTCTCCGGGGTCAAAGCCGCAAGCGGAGCGACAGGGCGGTGATCGTACAAGCCGCCTATCGTGGATCGTCGGGGTCGAGACGGATGTAGCCGATCGACTTGGTCCGCGCCCGTCCGGGGGCTAATGGGGACCCGAGCTGAAATACGCTCACGCCTCCCATCCTCACGGGCAAGAACAGCCTGGCGGAGCGGTCAGCGAGCCGAAACACAACAAACCTTACGGTCTCCGGGTTCGCCCGGCCGCTCCGTCGCCTCCCCACACACCTTCAGCGGCTGGCCGCGTGAGGCGGCGGACGTGCGTCCCAAATCCTCCCCCTAGCGGGGGAGGCGGCCGAAGGCCGGAGGGGGAAGTGCTGCCGAGCCTGCCTCTTCCCCCTCCGTCGTCTCTTCGAGCCGACACCTCCCCCACGGGGGGAGGATCCATTGACTCCCCCGCCCGCCCCCGTATTTTCCGCCGCGTTCGGGTGACTGGCGTTGAAGGTGGGAAACCACCGGGGAGCTCGAACCTCATAAGCCGCGCGCCTGGGCTCCGTTTTCCGATCACGAAACATGAGGAGTCCGCCGTGCCCGCCGCCCCCGACTATCCGTCCGCCCCCGATCTCGTCGCCCCCAAGCGCGCCCTGCTGTCGGTCTCCGACAAGACCGGCCTGGTCGAAGCCGCCCAGGTCCTGCACGCCGCCGGCGTCGAGCTGGTCTCGACCGGCGGCACCAAGGCCGCGATCGCCGCGGCCGGGATCCCGGTCAAGGACGTCTCGGACCTGACGGGCTTCCCCGAGATGATGGACGGGCGCGTCAAGACCCTGCACCCGGTGGTGCACGGCGGGCTTCTCGGCGTTCGGGATGCTCCCGAACATGCAGCCGCCATGGCCGACCACGGCATCGGCGGCATCGATATCCTGTACGTGAACCTCTATCCGTTCGAGGCGACCGTCGCCAAAGGCGGCAGCTACGCCGAGTGCGTCGAGAACATCGACATCGGCGGCCCGGCGATGATCCGTTCGGCGGCCAAGAACCACGGCTATGTCGCCGTCTGCACCGACCCGTCGGACGTCGCCGAAGTGCTGGAAGCCTTGAAGGCCGGCGGGACGACCCTGGCCCTGCGCCAGACCCTGGCGGCCCGCGCCTATGCCCGCACGGCGGCCTATGACGCGGCGATCTCGGCCTGGTTCGCCCAGGCGCTGGAGCAGGACTTCCCGGCGCGCAAGGCGATCGCCGGCGAGCTGCGCCAGACCATGCGTTACGGCGAAAACCCGCACCAGAAGGCGGCCTTCTATGCGTTCCCGAACCCGCGCACCGGGGTGGCCACGGCGACCCAGCTGCAGGGCAAGGAACTCAGCTACAACAACATCAACGACACCGACGCGGCCTTCGAGCTGATCGCCGAGTTCGACCCGGCGGCCGGTCCGGCCGTAGCGATCATCAAGCACGCCAATCCGTGCGGCGTGGCGGTCGGCGCCAGCCAGCGCGAGGCCTATGAGCGGGCCCTGGCCTGCGACCCGACCTCGGCCTTCGGCGGTATCGTGGCGGTGAACTCGCGCCTGACCAAGGACGCCGCGTTGCAGATGGTCGAGATCTTCACCGAGGTGGTCATCGCCCCCGAGGCCGACGACGACGCCATCGCCGTGTTCGCGGCCAAGAAGAACCTGCGCCTGCTGGTGACCGGCGGCCTGCCCGACCCGCTGTCGACCGGCGACACCTTCAAGAGCGTGGCCGGCGGCTTCCTGGTGCAGTCGCGCGACGACGCGCGGATCAAGGCCTCGGACCTGAAGATCGTCACCCAGCGCCAGCCGACGGAAGACGAGATCCGCGACATGCTGTTCGCCTTCACCGTCGGCAAGCACGTCAAGTCCAACGCCATCGTCTATGCCCGCGCCGGCCAGACCCTGGGCGTCGGGGCCGGCCAGATGAACCGCAAGGACTCGGCCCGGATCGCTGCTCTTCGAGCAGCTGATTTTGGCTTGGACCTCCGTGGATGCGCCTGCGCCTCGGAAGCCTTCTTCCCGTTCGCCGACGGCCTGATCCAGGCGGCGGAAGCGGGCGCCACGGCGATCATCCAGCCGGGCGGCTCGATGCGCGATCCGGAAGTGATCGAGGCGGCCGACAAGCTTGGCCTCACTATGGCCTTCACCGGCGTGCGAGTGTTCCGTCACTAACACGTCTCTGAGGTGAACATGGACAGCGCCGCCTGGGGCGAACAAGTCGCCAAGCACTCGCGGGTGTTCAAGCCCGCGGGCCTGGGGCCCTTCCCGGTGGCGCTGATCCTGCACGGCTGCGGCGGCAAGACGCCGTTCCTCGAGGACTACGCCCGGACGGCCGTCGCGGCCGGCTGGGCGGCCGTGGTGGTCGACAGCCTCAAGCCCCGCGGCCTGACCCTGATGGACGCCAAGCTGACCGTCTGCACGGGCCTGCGGGTGCGGGGCAGCAAGCGGGCGGCGGACGTCTTCGCCATGCTGGCCTGGCTGGAGGGGCAGGCCTGGGCCGACGCTTCTCAAGTCTTCCTGGCGGGCTGGAGCCATGGCGGCTGGACGATCATGGACGCCTACGCCATGGGCGGTCGGGCGCCGTTGATCACCGGCCTCGCCGACGCGGCGCCCGAGCGCCTGAAGGCGGTGAAGGGCGCGATGCTGGTCTATCCATTCGCCGGCTATCCCTCGCTGACCACACGCCACGGCTGGGGCGAGGCGACGCCGCCGGTCTGGTCGGTGGTGGCCGGCAAGGACCAGGTGGTCGGCTGGAAGGCTCCGAAACTGGCCCTCGACCGCCTGGCGCGCGACGGGCTGACCGTCGACCAGCTGTTCCTGGCCGACGCCACCCACGCCTTCGACGACAACAAGGCCAATGACCCTCGGGCGCGCTACCGGCCCGACCTGTTCGAGCAGGTGCGGACCTATTTTACGGGAGCGCTGGCGGCCTGCGGCTGAGGCGCTCTTCTGGGGGCCCGAGCCAGGACGATGGCGCCCAGGGCCATGAACACGGCCGAGACCACGACGGCGATGCGCTGGTCGCCGGCCAGCTTCGTGCCGACGGCGATGACCAGCGGGGCCAGGAAGGCTGTGGCCTTGCCCGACAGGGCGTAGAGGCCGAACCACCGCCCCGTCTCGCCGGCCGGGGCCAGCTCGGCCATCCAGGCGCGCAAGGACGACTGGGCCGGGCCGAAGGTCAGGCCGACGAACAGGGAGAAGAACAGGAACATCCGCTCAGGGATGCTCGAGAACAGCGCGCCGCCGGCCTGGGCGGGGGCGACGGGGATCAGGAAGAAGATCGTGTCCTTGCCCACCAGGCCGACCCCGACGGCGCCGAACAGGATGACCGCGGTGGCGACCAGCACGGTGGCCTTCGAGCCGATCTTCTGGTCGACCCGGCCGCCGATGAAGGTGCCGATGCCGGCGGCGATCGACAGCAGGATAGCGTAAAGGCCCAGCTGCGTCGTCGTCCAGCCGAACAGGCCCGCGGCCAAGACGCCGCCGAACGCGATGAAGCTGGAAATGCCGTCGCCCAACAGCATCCGGCCGATCAGGAAGGTCAGCATGTGCGGGCGGCTGGGCAGGCTGCGGATCGTCGCCCACAGCTCGGCCAGCGGCTTGTCGCCGGCTCCGGCCGAGGGCTTGGGCGCGGTCAGCATCAGCGGCCAGGCGAAGGCCAGGAACCACAGGGCGACCATCGGCCCGACGATGCGGTCGGGCTCGTGCAGCGCCTTCGACAGGCCCAGCATCGGAACCTTGGGCAGCGAGAAGCAGAAGAGGACGATGAACAAGGTGACCAGCGCCCCGACATAGGCCAGCGCCCAGGCGGTGCCCGACAGCCGTCCCAGCTGCCCCGGCTTGGCGACCACCGGCAGCAGGGCGTTCATCACCGTCACGCCCAGCTCGGCGGCGACCCCGGCCACGACCAGGCAGCCCAGGATCAGCGGGATGCGGCTCGTCTCGCCCGGCACGGCCAGCCACAGCAGGGCGCTGGCGATGACGAACGGAAAGGCCAGGCCGACCAGCCAGGCCCTTGGATTGCGCCGGGCGTCGACATTGGCCCCGACCAGCGGGCTCAGAATGGCGATGGCCAAGCCGGAAAAGGCCCCGGCATAGCCCAGCAGGCTCTGCCCCCGGGCGGCGTCGCCGACGAAGCCGGCGGCGAAATAGGGCGTGAAGATGAAGGTGGCGATCAGCGCCCAGTACGGCTGCTGCGCCCACTCGTACGAGATCCAGGCCGCGCGCCGCCGATCACCCTGGTCCATACGCTTGAAACTCCCTCTCCGCCTTCCCTCGTAAGGGAGAGAAGGCGGAGGGGCTAGCGATTAAGCGGCGGTCGAAAGTTCCCGCAGCGCCGCGTTGGCGATGGTCAGCTTGGCGAAGGTCCAGCCGCCGCCGGCCTGCTCGATGTCCTCGATCGTGCGCTTGACGACCTTGGGACGATCGCCGCGCAGGGCGGCCCACGAGGCGATGGCCGACTTGGCCGCAGCCTCGTCCTCGCCGGCCTGGGCGTTGGCGGCGAACTTCAGCACCGCTTCGGTGATCGAGGTCTGCTCGGTCAGCATGTCCTCGATCAGGCGGCGGACCGCCAGGCGCTCGAAGCTGTCGCCACCGACGAACGAACCGGCCGCGCCGCGCAGACGGTCGAAGCCGAAGGCCGCGCCGACCTGATGGTACAGGCGGGCGACGTTCTCGACGCTCCAGCTGGACGCGTTCCCGAGGTCGACGAGGTCGGCGGCCGTGGTCAGCGGCTGCAGGGCCGCGACGGCCTGGGCCAGGGCCTCCGGCGCGCCGTCGGCGACATAGGTCTTCACACGCTTGGCGACGGTCTTCTGCTCGAACGGCGACAGGATGGCCGGCGCCATGCCTTTCAGCGTCGCGACCGACGGACCGTAGGCCTCGACCAACTGCTGGACGCTCGACTTGTCGCGATGCGCCCGGCGCGCCAGCCAGAAGCTGAGGCTGCGCAGGGCGTAGGCCAGCGCCTTGTAGAGCGCGGTCTGGCCATCGGCCGAAGCCTTGTTATTCAGCGCGTTGACCTGATCCCACAGGGCGTCGACGCCCAGGATCTCGCGGGCGGCGGTGAAGCCCACCACCACCGCGTCGATGTCGGCGCCGGCGGCGGCCTTCAGGCGGCTCGGGAAGGTCGGGCCGCACATGTTGACCATCTGGTTGCCGACCACGGTGGCGATGATCTCGCGCTTCAGCCGGTGCTTCTGCATGGCGTCGGCGTACTTATCGAGCGCCTTGGGGAAGTAGCCGCGCAGGGTGGCCTCGAACCACGGATCGTCGGGCGCCTGGCTGGCGACGATCTCGTCGAAGAGATCGAGCTTCCCGTAGGCCAGCAGCACGGCCAGCTCGGGCCGGGCCAGACCCTTGCCCGCGGCCTTGCGCTCCAGCAGCGTCGTATTGGTCGGCAGGCCCTCGACCTTGCGGTCCAGGCGGCCGCGCTGCTCGAGATCGACCATGTAGCGGATCTGGGCGTCGACTTCCGAGACCGCGTCGCTTTCCAGCAGCGTCAGGGCCAGGGTCTGGTCGAAATTGTGCTCCAGGACGTGATGACCCACGTCCTCGGTCATCGAGGCCAGCAGCGTGTTGCGGCTCTCGCGGGTCAGTTCGCCGCCGCGCTCCAGGATCCCGGTCAGGATCTTGATATTGACCTCATGGTCGGAGCTGTCGACGCCGGCCGAGTTGTCGATGGCGTCGGTGTTGATGTGACCGCCGGCCTGGGCGAACTCGATACGGCCTGCCTGGGTGAGACCCAGGTTCGCGCCCTCGCCGACCACCTTCACACGGAGATCCGAGCCGTTGATCCGGATGGCGTCATTGGCCTTGTCGCCGGCGTCGGCGTTGGTCTCGCCCTTGGCCTTCACATAGGTGCCGATGCCGCCCAGATAGAGCAGCTCGGCCTTGGACTTCAGGATGGCCGTCATCAGCTCGGCCGGCGAGACGGCTTCGGCCTTGATCTCGAACAGCTCGCGCACCT
The DNA here is from genome assembly GCF_058808315.1 of Caulobacter sp. GW821-FHT11E11. Taxonomy (NCBI): domain Bacteria; kingdom Pseudomonadati; phylum Pseudomonadota; class Alphaproteobacteria; order Caulobacterales; family Caulobacteraceae; genus Caulobacter; species Caulobacter sp. GW821-FHT11E11. Next base: position 393,374 of record NZ_JBXARO010000001.1, on the reverse strand, counting down.
CCTTCGACAGCGGGATGCTCTTCAGGCTGCGGGCGAAGACGCCGCCGCCGGCCGAGATCTTGGCCTTGTCGTAGTCGTCCCACGACGAGCGCGGCAGCTTGAACATGCGGTCGCGCTCTTCCCACGACACCGCCACGTCCGGGTTCGGGTCGAGGAAGATGTGGCGGTGATCGAAGGCGGCCAGCAGCTTGGTCTGCTTGGACAGCAGCATGCCGTTGCCGAACACGTCGCCCGACATGTCGCCGACGCCGACCACGGTGAAGGGCTGGGCCTGGATGTCCTTGCCCAGCTCGCGGAAGTGGCGCTTGACCGCTTCCCAGGCGCCGCGGGCGGTGATGCCCATGACCTTGTGGTCGTAGCCGACGCTGCCGCCCGAGGCGAAGGCGTCGCCCAGCCAGAAGCCGTAGCTTTCGGCCACGCCGTTGGCGATGTCGGAGAAGGTCGCCGTGCCCTTGTCGGCGGCGACGACCAGGTACGGATCCTGGCCGTCATGCACGACCACCGAGGCGGGCGGCACGACCTGGTTGTCGGCATCGATATTGTCGGTCAGGTCCAGCAGGCCCGACAGGAAGGTCTTGTAGGCGCGGATCGCCTCGGCCTGAATCGCGTCGCGATCGCCGCCGCGCGGCAGGTGCTTGGGATAGAAGCCGCCCTTCGAACCGACCGGCACGATGACCGCGTTCTTGACCTGCTGGGCCTTCACCAGGCCCAGCACCTCGGTGCGGAAGTCGTCGCGGCGATCCGACCAGCGCAGGCCGCCACGGGCGACCGGACCAAAGCGCAGGTGCACGCCCTCGACGTGCGGCGCCGAGACATAGATCTCGCGATAAGGCTTGGGCGCCGGCAGGTCTTCCAGCTCACGCGAGGCGATCTTGAAGCTGATATAGGGCTTGGGACCGCCATCGGCGGCCGGCTGGTAGAAGTTGGTGCGCTGGATCGCCCCGACCAGGGCGGCCAGGCGGCGCAGCACGCGGTCGGAGTCCAGGCTTTCGACGGCCTGCAAGGCCTCGACGATCTTGCCCTCGACGGCCTTGGCCTGAGCCTGGCGGGTCGACAGATCGGCGCGGACGGCCGGGTCGAACTTGGTCTGGAACAGGTCCAGGATCAGGCGGGCGACGCCGGGGTGATCCGACAGCGCCTGCTCCTGAACGCCCTGGCTGGGATCCAGGCCCGACTGCTGGCGATAGCGGGCGAGCGCCCGGATCAGCGCGGCCTCGCGCCAGCCGATGCCCAGCTCCAGCACCAGGCGGTTGAAGCCGTCGCTCTCGGCGCGGCCGGTCCAGATGGCGACGAAGGCGGCCTCGAAAGCCTGCTTCACGTCATTGAACACCAGGTGCTCGCCGGCCTCGTCGCGCAGGACGAACTCGTGGACCCAGACGGGCTTGCCGTCCGGCGAGACCTTGAAGCCGTCCTCGATCAGGGCCTTCAAGCCCATGTGCTCGAGGATCGGCAGCACGTCGGCCAGCGGGGCCGCGGCGCCGGGGCGATAGAGCTTGAAGCGCAGGGTCACCGCGTCGTCGCCGGTGCGGCGGAAGGCCCGGACGCGGACGGCCTCACCCTCGGCCAGGTCGTCGATGACTTGGATGTCGGCGAGGGCCTCATCAGCGTCGTACTGGTCACGATAGCCGGGCGGGAAGGCGCCGGCATAACGGGCCAGCAAGTGAGCGACGCGGCCCGTCGAGCCTTCGCGGACGGCGGCGTCGAAGCGGTCGTCCCAGGTGCGGGAAGTCTCGGCGATGGCGGCCTCTACGGCGGCCATGTCGGGCTCGGCGTGGTCGCCGGGCGTCACGCCCAGGATGTAGTGCACGCGCGCCAGCGGCGCGTCGGAGAAGCTGGGATAGTAGGCCGACACCCGGCCCCGGAACGCCTGGGCCAAGATCTGGCCGGCTCGGGCGCGGACGCCGGAGTCGTAACGATCGCGCGGCACGAACATCAGCACCGAGATGAAGCGATCGAACGGGTCGCGGCGGGCGAACAGCTTGACGCGCGGACGGTCGTACAGGTGCAGCACGCCCAGAGCGGTGGCCAGCAGCTCGTCCTCGTTGCTCTGGAACAGCTCGTCGCGCGGCCAGGTCTCAAGCACGTTGCGCAGGCGCTTGCCGTTGTGGCTGTCGGGATCCTTGCCGGCCTGGGTCAGCACGTGCTGGACCTTGCGACGGACCAGCGGCACCTCGTGGGCGGGGGTCTCATAGGCCTCGGCGGTGAACAGGCCGACGAAGCGGACCTCGCCCGAGGCCTTGCCGTCGGCGCCGTAGCGGCGCACGCCGATGTAATCCATGTAGCCGCGGCGGTGGACGCGCGAGCGCAGGTTCGACTTGGCCACCACGATCGGATCGCCGATGTCGATATGGCTGCGGACCTGGGCCGACAGGATGGCTGGCTCGCTGCCCCGGCGCAGCACGGTGCGGGCCTGGTCGCGCAGCACGCCCAGGCTGCCTTCCGGTTGATACAGCGGCTCTTCGGCCGCGTAGCCGCCGTCGGCGGTGCGGGGATATTCGTAGACGCGGGCGCCCAGGAACACGAAGTGGTCGCTTTCGAGCCAGTCGAGGAAGTCGAGGTCCTCGGCCTTCTCCTCGGTCGAGACCGGGGTCTTGGCGTCCCGCAGTTCAGCGATCGTGCGGCGCATCAGGGCGCGCATCGGCTGGAAGTCCTGCACGGCCAGGCCGACGTCGGACAGGGCCTCGCGGACGCCGTCGACCAGGGCCGCCTCGCGGTCCTCGCCGACGGGGGCCAGCCAGATCTGGATCATCGAGCGGCGCACGCCGCCGCAGTCGGACACGGGGTGGAACATCGCCCGGACGGAGAAGCCGGCCTCGGCCACCTCGCCCATGATGCTGTCGACCAGGAAGGGCCGGTCGGGCTGGACGATCTCGAGCAGGTCGGAAGGGGTCTCGCCGCCTTGCGCGCGGACCAGGCGGATGGCCGGTTCGGAGAGGTCCTTGGCCGACTCGCCGAAACGCCAGAAGTCGGCCAGGGCGCGGGCGACATCGGCGATGTCCAGACCCGGCAGTTCCTCGGCCGACCAGTCGTCCTGGGCCTGGGCGGCGAAGCCGCGCGCGGCGGGCGACAGCGCCTCGACCGACGACCCCAGGGCCTGGGCGAAGGCGCTTACCAGCGGGCCGATCGGGACCCCAGAGGACGTGAGGTCATTTTTTTCACCGATCATAGGATTTCCTCGCGAATTTTTGGTCGCAACCTAGCCCTTTTAGGCGCGGCTTCAACCCGTACGTCCGAAAATGGAAAGAAACTGTGCCGTTCAGCGCCGGGCGCTGGAAACGGAAGCGCCGCCGGGTGGGGGGAAGCCGGCGGCGCGAGCCCGCTCAGGGGAAGGCGGGCGTTTTCCGCATCGATTGCGGCGGCGAGGCCTGCCGCGATCGGCGGTTTGTCCGGGTGGGGGGAACCGGACAAGGCATAGATAGGGGCCTCAAATCGCAGTGTAAGGGGCGCCTGCATTTCTTCGACCCTTAAGGGCGCTTCTTGGCCGCCGGCTCGTCCGGCGCGGGTCCGTGGCCCTTGCCCGTCAGCATCCGTTCGCCCTGCGGATCGCCGTCCTCGGACAGCAGGATGGCGATCCAGCGCGAGCCCTCGAACTGGGCCAGGATCAGCATGACCGCCACCGTCAGCGGCGTGGACAGGAACATGCCCGGCACGCCCCACAGGGCGCCCCAGACGGCCAGGGACAGCAGCACCACCGTCGGGTCCATGTTCAGACTGTCGCCCTGCATGCGCGGCAGGACGACATTGCCGACCACGAAGAAGATGCCCTGCAGCGCCGCGAACAGGATGATCGCCGGCCAGAAGGTGTCGGGGAACTGCACCAGGGCGAACAGCGGCGGCAGGAAGCAGCCGATCGCTCCGCCCAGGATCGGGATGTAGGCGGCCAGGAAGATCAGGAAGGCCCAGAAGAAGGCGTTGTCCAGCCGCACCAGCATCATCACCACCCAGGCGGCGACGGCGATCATCAGGCCGGTGACCGTCTGGATCCACAGATACTGCTCCACCCCGTCGCGGATGCTCTGGAACAGCTTCATGTTCCGCTCGCGCTCGGGATGATGCGGGAACAATGAGACGATCTTGCGAGCGAACCCACGCCGCGAGGCGATGATGAAGCCCAGATAGATCAGCACCAGCACGGCGCTGGAGGCGAAGTTGCCGAACGACTGCGCCGCCTGGCCGATGAAGGCCTTGGGGTTCAGCTGGTTGATCAGGCTGTCAATCGTCGGGGCGATCTGGATGCCGACCGCGTGGGCGATCTTGGCGATGATGCCGTTCAGGCGCGGAGCATAATCCTTCACCTGGTCGAAGAACCCGCGGCCGTTGTCGATCACCACCCAGAACGACACGCCGAACAGCAGGATCGAAATCACCACCGCCGCCGGCAGGGCGATCTGGCGGGGGAAGCCGGGCACGCGCATCGTCAGCACGCGGGCGAAGCTATCGACCATCACCGCCAGGAAGACCGCCAGGGCCAGCGGGGTCAGGATGTCCTGCATCCAGTACATCGCGGCCCCCCCGGCGATCACGGCCAGGAACACCACCGCGTTGCGGGTGGTGACGGGGGGCGGGGCGGGGGCCGGCATTTGTAAAACTTCTCCTGAAACGCAGCCGACATTGACCGCGCCGATTGGCGCGACGCAAGGCCCCGGTTAGGGTCGGAACGAGCTTTGTCGGAGTTTGTATCCATGTCGCTGTCGATCGGTGAAAACGAGATCCTGGTGGGGCTGGGCGAAGGCCCGGTGACCCAGCGGCTCGACCGCTCCAACCGCCACGGCGTGGTGGCCGGCGCGACGGGCACCGGCAAGACCGTCACCCTGCAGGTGATGGCCCAGGCCTTCTCCGACGCGGGCGTCCCGGTCTTCGCCGCCGACGTGAAGGGCGACCTCTCGGGCGTTGCCATGCCCGGGACCCCGAACGAGAAGATGCTGGCCCGCGCCGAGTCGATGGACCTGGCCCTGTCGCCGGCCGCCCCGCCGGTGATCTTCTGGGACCTGTTCGGCCAGAAGGGCCACCCGATCCGCACGACCATCTCCGAGATGGGCCCCCTCCTCCTGTCGCGCCTGCTCGAGTTGAACGACGTGCAGGAAGGCGTGCTGACCATCGTCTTCCACGTCGCCGACCAGGACGGCCTGCTGCTGCTGGACCTGAAGGACCTGCAGGCGGCGCTGAAATACGTGGCCGACCACGCCGACGAGATCGGCACCCAGTACGGCAATGTCGCGCCCGCCACGGTCGGCGCGATCCAGCGCAAACTGCTCACCCTGCAGACCCAAGGCGCCGAGCACTTCTTCGGCGAGCCCGCGCTGGATCTTGGCGACATCATGCGCACCGACGCGGCGGGCCGGGGCTATGTGAACCTGCTGGCCGCCGACCGCCTGATCCAGTCGCCCAAGCTCTATTCAACCTTCCTGCTGTGGCTGCTGTCGGAGCTGTTCGAGGTGCTGCCCGAGGTCGGCGACCCGGAGAAGCCCAAGCTGGTCTTCTTCTTCGACGAGGCCCACCTGCTGTTCAACGATGCGCCCAAGCCCCTGCTGGAGAAGATCGAGCAGGTCGTGCGCCTGATCCGCTCCAAGGGCGTGGGGATCTATTTCGTCACCCAGAACCCTGCCGACATTCCCGACGCAGTGCTGGGCCAACTGGGCGCTCGCGTGCAGCACGCCCTGCGCGCCTACACCCCCGCCGACCAGAAGGGCCTGAAAGCCGCCGCCCAGTCATTCCGGGTCAACCCCAGCTTCGACACCGCCGAGACCATCCAGGCCCTGGGCGTCGGCGAGGCCCTGGTCTCGACCCTGGACGAGAAGGGCGCGCCCAAGGTCGTGCAGAAGACCCTGATCCGTCCGCCAGCCTCGCGCCTGGGACCCGTGACGCCCGAGGAGCGCACGGCGCTGAAGGCCAAGAGCCCGGTCGCCGGCGTCTACGACACCCTTCAGGACCGCGACTCCGCCTACGAGATCCTGCAGGGCCGCGCCCAACAGGCCCAACGCCAGGCCGACGACGCTCGCGAGCAGGCCGAGGACGACAAGCGCGAGGCCGCCGAGGCCAAGGTCCGCGAACGCGAGGAAGCCCAGCGCGAGCGCGCCAGCCGCCCCCGCGCCTCCAACCGCCAGACCATGACCGAGGCCTTCGCCACCACCCTGGTGCGCACCGTCGCCTCCACGGCCGGCCGCGAGCTGATGCGCGGCCTGCTGGGCGGACTGCTGGGTGGCTCTACGAGCCGGCGGCGGCGCTAGCCTTGCGCTTGCGGGGCTTCTTCTTTGGAGGACCCTCGCGGGCGGCTAGCAGCGCCGAGACGATCTCGGCCAACTGCTCCACCTGGAACGGCTTGCGCAGCACCGGCCACGGCAGGTCCGCCGGCGCCACATCCATGCGGCCGCCGGCATAGCCGGTGGTCAGCAGCACCGCCATGTCCGGCCGGTTGGCCGAGGCCGACCGCGCCAAGTCCACGCCGCTGACGCCGCCCGGCATGACGATGTCGGACATCAGGAGGTCGAAGGCCACGCCCTCCTCCAGCGCCTCCAGGGCCGATGCCCCGTTCTCGGCGGTGGTCACGTCGCAGCCCAGGTCGCGCAGCAGGCCGTCCGCGATCTCGCGCACCGCCGGATCGTCCTCGACCAGCAGCACCCGTACACCCTTCAAGCGGTCTCGCGATGACGGCGTGACCACGGGCGCCGGCGGCGTAGCGGCCTCGTCGGTGGCGGGCAGGTACAGCGAGACCGTGGTGCCGCGCCCCTCGACGCTGTCGATGGCCACCCCGCCGCCGCACTGGCGCAGGAAGCCATAGACCTGGGCCAGGCCGAGACCGGTGCCCTTGCCGACCTCCTTGGTCGTGAAGAACGGCTCGAAAACCCTGGCCAGCACTTCGGGCGGCATGCCCGCGCCCGTGTCGCTGACCGCGATGCGGACGTAAGGCCCCGGCGCGGCGTCGGCCACCTCACCTTCTGCCAGGATCGCAGGCGCGACGACGATGCTGATCGCGCCGCCGTCCGAGGTGGCGTCGGAGGCGTTGACCACCAGGTTCAGCAGCGCCGCCTCGAACTGGGCCGCGTCGACCCGTGAGGCGACCACGCCGTCCTCGCGGCGGAGGGTCAGGGCCATGGCCTCGCCCACGGCCCGGCGCAGCAGCGGCTCGGCCTGCTGCAGCAGGGCGCCGATGTCGACGACCTCCAGCTTCAGCTCCTGGTTCCGCGAGAAGGCCAGCAGCTGCCGGGTCAGGCGCTCGCCCCGCTGGCCGGCCGCCAGGGCCGCCTCGGCCAGGCGCTGGACCCGCGCGATGTCGCCCGGCCGGCGCAGGATCATGTCCAGCCCGCCGACGATGACGGTCAGCAGATTGTTGAAATCATGGGCCACCCCGCCGGTCAGCCGCCCCACAGTCTCCAGCCGCTGGGCCTGGGCCAGGGCGGCCTGGGCGTGAGCCGTCTCGGCCATGCTGGCCTGCAAGGCCGCCGTGCGCTCGGCGACGCGATCCTCGAGATCCTTTCGGGCCTCGACCGTCTCGGTGAAGTCGAAGCAGCTGCCGATATAGCCGCGATAGTCGCCCGCCTCGTCGAAGCGCGGCGCGCCGACGCTGTTGATCCACCGCCAAGCGCCGTCGGCCCGCTTGAGGCGGAAGGCGACGTTGAACGGCTCGCGCCTGGCGGCCGCCGCATCGGCCGCCTCGAGACCGGCCTGCTGGTCTTCGGGATGCACGCCGCTGAACCAGCCTTCGCCGAGCTCCTGCTCCAGACTGCGTCCCCGGAAGTTCAGCCAGGCCTGATTGAACCAGTCGGCCTGCCCCCGCGCCGTCGTCGCCCAGATCAGCACCGGGGCGGAATTGGCCACGCCCCGGAACAGCTCCTCGCTGCTGCGCAGGGCCGCCGCGGCGCGTCGCTCCTGGGTCACGTCCCGGAAGGTCACCGCCAGGTCGCCAGTCAGCCGCACGCCGCTGGAGCGGATCCAGCGCTCCTCGCCGTCGATCACCCGCCGCACGTCGATGTCGTCGGGACCGCCGCTGGCCAGCAGCCGCCGGAAGCGCTCGACCATGTCGCGGCCGGTCTCGTCGGGGAATACGTCCAGAGCGCGCCGCCCCAGCAGGGTCGAAACCCCCGACGGCCGCATCGAGTCGGCCATCGGATTGGCGTAGGTCCAGCGGAAGTCGACGACCTTGCCCGCCTCGCGTACCGGCTCCAGGATCACGAAGGCGTCCAGCGACACCTCCTGGGCCGAGCGGAACCGCGCTTCGGCGGCCAGGCCCGAGCGCACGGCCACGCGCAGCGCCTCGACCAGCACGACCATCAGGCTGCCGCACAGCACGAACATGACCAGCTGGACGCTCTCGCGCGTCTCCAGCGTCCAGGCGCCGTCGGGCGCCATCCAGAACCGCCAGGCGATGCCGGCGCCGAGCGCCACGGCCAGGAAGCCGGGCCCCAGGCCTCCGACCATGGCCGCGACCATGACGGCGACGAAGAAGGTCGGGAAGAACAGCGGAACGCCGGTCAGCACCACCGCGGCGATCCGCGCCGCCAGGGCCAGCAGCACCGCCAGGATCGCCAGGCCGTAGCGCAGCTCGCGCCGGTCGGCCGCCGTCACGAACTTGATGGCCGTCCGTCCCAGCACGCGTTCCATCCCCGTTCATGACTGCGCGGGGCCTTAAGGCCCCGCTTGGCTTTCGCCTAACGTGTCATGGAATACGGAGTTGCGGACCCGCGCAACCGATCAGGCCGAGCGCTTGGCCTGGTCCTGGGTTTCCTGTTTCGGCTCGAGGCCCAGGACGGCCGCCGACGGCTCTGCGCTGGCTATGGTCCAGGCCAGCAGCGAGTCGACCGGCGTCGGACGACCAATGGCGTAGCCCTGCAGCTCGGTGCAGTTCTCGCCGCGCAAGAACAGGATCTGCTCGGCGGTCTCGACACCCTCGGCCACGACCGGGATTTCCAGACTGCGGCCCAGGCCCAGCACGGCGCGCACGATGACGGTGGCGCGGTCGTGACGGTGGATGTTCTCGACGAAGCTCTTGTCGATCTTGATCTTGTCGAACGGGAACGACTGCAGGGTCGACAGCGACGAGAAGCCGGTGCCGAAGTCGTCCATGGCGATCCGCACGCCCAGGGCCTTCAGGCGGCGCAGGTTGTCCAGCGCGCGCTGGTAGTCCTTGAACAGGGCGCTTTCCGTGATCTCCAGCTCCAGGCGCGCGGGCGACAGGCCGGTGGTGATCAGCACCTCGTGCACCAGGCTGGGCAGGGCGGGGTTGTGCAGCTGGATCGGCGAGAGATTGACCGCGATGCGCAGCGGCTTTTCCCAGGTGGCGGCGTCGGCGCAGGCGCGGCGCAGGACCCAGTCGCCCAGCGGACCGATCAGGCCGTTCTCCTCGGCGACCGGAATGAATTCCAGCGGCGGGATCATGCCGCGCGTCGGGTGCTGCCAGCGGACCAGGGCCTCGAAGCCGCAGACCTCGCCGTCGCTGGCGCGGGCCAGCGGCTGGTAGTGGACCACCAGCTCTTCGTCGGTGATGCCCTGGCGCAGGTCGCGGGCCAGGTTGCGGCGCTCGCGGATGCTGTCGTCCATCTCGCGCTTGAAGAAACGATAGACGCCGCGGCCGCTTTCCTTGGCGCGGTACAGGGCCATGTCGGCATTGGCCATCAGGGCCTCGGCCGTGCGGCCGTCGTCCGGGAACAGGCTGACGCCCAGGCTCGAGCCCAGAGCCAGCTCCTGGCCCTCGAACGCCACCGGGACCGACAGCATCTCGATCAGACGACCCGACAGCTCGGCGGCCGCGGTCGGCTGGTCGCCGCCGGCCACCTGCACGACGATGAACTCGTCACCGCCCAGACGCGCGGCGAAGGACGGGGCCTGCACCGCCGACTGCAGCCGGCGGGCGGTCTCGACCAGGATCAGGTCGCCGGCTACGTGGCCGTGCTGGTCGTTGGCTTCCTTGAAGTGGTCCAGGTCGATGCAGATCACCGACAGGCTCTCGCCCGAGGCCTCGACGCGCTCGACGGCGGCGGCCAGGCGGGCCTGCAGCGAATTGCGGTTGGGCAGGCCGGTCAGCCCGTCATGCTCGGCCAGATAACGGATCTTCTCCTCGGCCGCGCGACGCTCGCGCAGGTCGCGGACGGCCAGAACGGTCAGGCCGGAGGTCTCGGCGCGCGCGCCGTCGTCCATCAGGCGCGAGAACACCTCGACTGGAATCTCGCGGCCGCCGGCGATCGGCTGGATCTTGCCTTCGCGGCGCACGCCCTCGCGGTCGGTGGTCTTGTCGTCGAAGGTCAGGACGCCGTGCAGCGGGCGACCGACCAGATCGGCCAGCGGCGCGCCGACCAGTTCGCTGAAGGCGGCGTTGGCGTCGTTGATCTTGCCCGACTGGACCACGACCAGGCCTTCATAGGCGGCGTTGGCCAGGCGGCGGATGCGCTCGAGGGCCGAGCGCGAGGTCTGGGATTCGATGGCGACGGCGCCCAGGCCACCCAGGATGATCATGCCGGTGATCGATACGACCGCCAGGGTCAGGATGCCGCCCGACAGCAATTGCTCGGGCACCTCGACGCCGGCGTCCGGCACGATGGTGATGGCCGACATGCCGGTGAAGTGCAGGGCCACGATGCCCAGGCACAGCAGGCCGCCGCCCATGGTCTGTTGCTTGATGGTGCGGGCCGTGCCGGCCGCGACCAGGGCGCCGGTCGCGCCGGCCACGCCCAGGATCGCCGAAAGGCCGACCGTGGCGTGTTCCCAGACCAGGTGGCCCTGGGTCACGAAGGCCGACATGCCGGTGTAGTGCATGGCCGCCACGCCGAGGCCCAGCAGCACGCCGCCGGCGAAGTCGTTGGTGGTCGAGCGCTGGGCCGAGGCGACGGCGAAACCGCTGGCCATGAACAGGGCGGCGATCATCAGCGACAGCAGGGTGCCGGTCGGACTGTAGCCGGTCTTCAGACCGGGCGTGTAGGCGACCATGGCGATGAAGTGGGTGGCCCAGACGCTGGAGCCGGCGACCAGGCCGGTCAGCAGCAGCCAGGCGGCGCGCACGACGCCCCGGGCGCCGCGCATCCGCGAATAGAGGCGGAAGGTCGTGAAACAGCCGGCGACGCAGACGAGGCCGGCGACAAGCACCAGGCGCAGGTCATGTTCCGTCGTCAGGCAGGTCAAAAACTTGAGCACGCACGCCCCCCAAGGGTCACATCCCCTCAGAGCTACAGCGAGAGTTGCAAATAAAGCGTTTCGCCTTGCGGCATTGCGACATAACGCCTGACGCGACCGGCTATGACGGCAATTTTTCTTCTTGGAGAACCGCCTGGTCCCGGTGCCAGCGCCAGGCGCTGGACAGGATGGCGTCCAGATCACGCGACGGGGTCCAGCCCAGTTCGGTCCGGGCGCGGCTGTTGTCGGCCACCAGCATCGGCGAGTCGCCTAGCCGGCGCGGAGCGAGCTCCACCTTCAGCGGGGCGCCGACCGCGCGGCCGACGCCGTCGACCAGTTCGCGCACCGAGGTCCCCGTCCCGCTGCCCAGGTTGAACGACGTCGACGCGCCGCCGGCCAGCAGGCGCTTCAGCGCCGCGACATGGGCGTCGGCCAGATCCAGCACGTGGACGTAGTCGCGCACCGCCGTGCCGTCGCGGGTGTCATAGTCGTCGCCGAAGATCGTGAAGTGCGAGCGCTGGCCCAGCGCGACCTGCAGCGCCAGCGGGATGGCGTGGGTCTCGGGCTCGTGCCACTCGCCGATACGGCCTTCGGGATCGGCCCCGGCGGCGTTGAAGTAGCGCAGCACGGTGCTGCGCAGCCCGACATAACAATCGTAGTCGGCCAGGGCCTGCTCGACCATCAGCTTGCTGCGGCCGTAGGGGTTCAGCGGCGCCTGCGGATGGCTCTCATCCATCGGCATGCGCACCGGCTCGCCGAAGGTGGCGCAGGTCGAGGAGAAGACCACGGCGTTGACGCCGGCCCGGCGCGCGGCCTCGATCAGGGTGATCGTCCCGCCGACATTGACGTCGAAGAAGGTCCCGGGATCTCGCACCGACTCGCCGACCTCGATACGGGCGGCGAAATGCAGGACGGCGACCGGCGCGTGCACGGCGAACACCGCGTCCAAGCGCGCGGCGTCGCGGATGTCGCCCACCTCCAGCGGTCCCCACTGGACGTGCTCGCGATGGCCGTTCGAGAGGTCGTCGAACACGACGGGGCGGAACCCCGCCTGGGCCAGGGCCAAGCAGGCGTGCGAGCCGACATAGCCGGCCCCGCCGGTCACCAGTACGGTTTGCATCACAGATCCTGCACCAAGACGTCTCTGCTAGCGGTGGGTCATCAAGATGTCACTACTGTCAGCGTTTTGACCTCGGCTTCACGCCTACGCCGGCTGACCCATCGCCTGTTTGGCCGCCTGGTGCTCGCGCCAGGAGATGAACAGGGTCGAGACCACCACGATCGCCGCGCCGAGCAGCACCGCCGGCTTGGGGACCTCGTGGAACAGTAGCAAGCCCGCGCCGACCGCGAAGACCAGGCGCGTGTAGTCGATCGGGGCCATGACCGCCGCCTCGCCCGCCTCCATGCCCTTGATGTAGGCCCCTTGGGTGAAGGTGCCGATCACGCCCATGGCCGCCGCGAGTAGTCCAAGGTCCGGCCAGGTCGGCCACTTCCAGACGAACAGGGCCGGTGGGATGGCGAAGACCAGGCCCAAGACGGCGGCATAGACCAGCAGCACGAACGGACTGTGGTCGCGGGTCATGACCTTCATGCCGGTGATGGTCAGGGCGAACAGGAAGGCCGAGATCAGGGCGCAGGCCTGCGGCCAGCCGATCCAGGCGGCCGCGCCTCCAGCTCCGGGGCGCAGCATGATCAGCACGCCCAGGAAGCCGACCAGGGCCGCGCCCAGCCGCAAGGGTCCGATCGGCTCGCGCAGCACGAAGGCGGCCAGCGGCACCAGCCACAGGGTCCGGGTGAACGACAGCGCGTTGGCGTCGGCCAGGGGCAGCTTCTGATAGGCGTAGAAGCCCATGATCAGCGCCAGCACCCCGGCGCTGGACCGGAAGATCAGGATGCCCGGCCGGGTCGTACGGAACGCCCCGCGCCAGTCGCGGGCCATCAGCGGCAGCAGCACGATCACCCCCGCCAGCTGCCGATAGAAGGTCTGGAGCGCGGCCGGATAACCGGGGCCCAGGAACTTGATCAGGGTGGTCATCGCCGTGAAGCCGACCGCCGAGGCCAGCATCCACAACGCGCCGCGCAGATTGGGGGTGAGTGTCACCCCGCCCCGCCGGCGGCGATCAACTGGGCGCGCATCGCTTCCGCCTGTTCGGGCGTGATGCCCATGGCCGCCAGCAGCGGCGACGGCGCGCTGCGGTCCCAGGCGTGGCGCGGGCCGACCGTGATGCCACCGTCGACGACGATGTGGGTCCCCGACACGAACTGGGAGTCGTCGCTGGCCAGGTAGAGGGCGGCGGCGGCGATGTCCTCGGGCAGGCCCGACTTCGGGATCGGCTGGATCTTGGGACCGACCGAGGCGATCTGGGCGGCCATCTGGTCGGCGACCTCGCGCGGCAGGCCCATCGAGGCGCCGAAGATCGAGGTGGCGATCAGGCCCGGGCAGATGGCGTTGACCCGGATCTTCAGCGGCGACAGCTCGGCCGCCGCGCAGCGGCTCATGTGGATCACCGCCGCCTTGGCCGCCGAATAGGCCAGGGGGCCAAAACCCGCCTGCAGGCCGGCGATCGAGGCGGTGTTGATGATCGAGCCGCCGCCGCGCTTCAGCATCAGCGGCAGGGCGTGCTTCATGCCGATGGCCGGACCGCGCACCAGCAGAGCGAAGGTGTTGTCCCAGCCCTCGACCGTCAGTTCCGGCACGCTCGCGGGCGTACCGCCGTGGCCGGCGTTGTTGAACAGGATGTCGAGACCGCCGAACTGACTTTCGGCCAGCGCCATGGTCTTGGCCAGGTCGTCTTCCGAGGTGACGTCGCAGCGCGAGAAACGAACCTTGTCGGGGAAACGCTTTTCCAGCATCTCGCCTTTTTCGGCCTGCAGGTCGGCGGCGACCACGCACGCCCCCTCGGCCACGAACAGCTCGACCGCGCCGAGCCCGATGCCCGAGCAGCCCCCGGTGACGACGGCGACCTTGCCGTCCAGACGTCCGACCATTGGAATTTCCTCCGCGTCCCCGACCTCTTCGTGGGTCAGTGATCAATGATCATATTCGCGGAGCAAACAGTCGTTGGCTAGAAGTATCTCGCCGACCGGGGTCAGGCCGGTCGGCGCGTCAAAGGTTCCAGGTAGCGTCCCAGATGACTGGCGGCGAGCCACAGCATGCACGGCACCAGCAGCACCGCCCAGGCCAGGCCAAGCCCCACCAGACCCACGCCCGCCACGGCGCGGTGCGTAAAGCCGGAGCGCTCCTTGGCCTCCAGCGTCATCACTCGAATATCCAGGCCCATTAGAACCCGTGCCCCCTATTCCAGGCCGTGATTTCCACGACCTCGCCGCAAGCGGCCCCCACTAGAATAGTCATTTTAGCGCGCTGCCTCGTTACGGGCCCGCATTTGCTCCCAACGGGCGGCGTCAGCCGCTCGTGGATCGCCTTCTATCAGGCGCCGGGAAACGGCCCTGACCACGTCGCGGCAGGCCGGACCGACCAACGACCACGGCTCGACGCAGTAGCGCGAGAAGAGCCGCTGAGGATCGTTCATCAGCCGGAACAGCCACTCCATGCCCATCGGCCCCATCCAACGCGGAGCCGGCGTCTGAACGCCGGCCTCGTAGTCGAAGGCGCCCCCCACCGTGAAGGTCACCGCAGGGCCGTAGGCCTTGTGGTTCTCCAGGGTCCAGACCTCCTGGCGCGGCATGCCCATGCCGACCAGGACGATATCCGGTTGGTATTCGCGGATGGCCTCGACCACCGCGGTGTTTTCAGCCGAGCCCAGGGTCACGTCGAAATAACCGTGATGGCTGGCGATCTGGGCCTGCGGATAATCCTCGCGGACGCGCGCGATGGCCTTGTCGGCCACGCCGGGCGCGCCGCCCACGAAGAAGACCTTCCAGTTCTTCTCGATGGCCAGGGCCCAGAAGTCGTCGCGCCAGTCCAGATAGGTGCAGCGATGGAAGCGCCGGCTGGCGCGGCCCACCAGGCGCGCCCAGAAGATCAGCGGCACGCTGTCGACCTCGATCAGGTCGGCTTCCTTGTAGAACTCACCGATCTGGTGGTCCTTGCCGATCAGGTACAGGCTGTGGAGATTGTGGTTGGCGACGATGGCGCTCTGACGCGCCTCCAGCTTGCCCGTGACGAAGTGGAACACTTCCTCCGGGCGCACCAGGTCCATGGTCCCGCCCAGCACGCGGACACGCTCTTCAGCGCGCCGCGTCAGCCGGTAGGGACGCCGCATGGCGGCCGGCGCCGCTTCGTTGGCGACGCTCTGCTCTTGTGGGACGTACATCTCCGCAGAGTCTCCTAGTCTCGAGGAGGCACTTTGCTGAGTTGTCGTTTTTCCTTTGCTAAAAAGGATACTTAGCGGGATTTAACCACGATCGCCGATAACCATCCTAGTCAACCGTGATCACCACCTTGCCCATCGCCTTGCGGCTGGAGAGGTGGGCGATGGCCTCGCCGGCGCGGGCCAGCGGAAAGCGTTCGGAGACGTACGGCTTGATCTTGCCGGCGGCGTACAGATCCATCAGCTCGCGGAGGTTCTGGGCATGGCCCTTGGGGTCCCTCGCCACCGCCGCGCCCCAGAACACGCCGACGATGTCGCAAGACTTCAACAGCGTGAGATTCAACGGGATTTTCGGAATCCCCGACGGGAAACCGATCACCAAAAAGCGGCCGTTCCAGCCCGCCGCGCGGATGGTGGCTTCGGAATAATCACCGCCGACGGCGTCATAGGCGACGTCCCAGCCATTGGGTCCGCAGGCGTCCTTGATCAGGTTGGCCAGGGCCTTCTGGCCGTCCTTGTCGAACGGGCCGCGCGGATAGACGACGCCGCTGTCGGCGCCGTGTTTGATGGCCAGATCTATTTTTTCCTGGCTGGAAGCCGCGGCGATAACGCGCACCCCCATGGCCTTCCCAAGCTCGACCGCCGCCAGGCCGACGCCGCCGGCCGCACCCAAAACGAGTAGGGTTTCGCCCGCCTTGACATGCCCGCGGTCCTTCAGCGCGTAGTACGAGGTGCCGTAGGTCAGGACGAAGGCTGCGGCCTGGTCGAACGGCATGTTGTCGGGAATGTGGGTGCAGCGCTGTTCTTCCAGCGCCAGCTTCTCCGCGAAACCGCCCCAGCCGGTCGAGGCCAGCACACGATCGCCGACCTTGAAGCGGGTGACGCCCTCGCCAACGGCGGAAATCACGCCCGACACCTCGCCGCCCGGCGCGAACGGACGCGGCGGCTTGAACTGGTACTTGTCTTCGATGATCAGGACGTCGGGATAGTTCACCCCGCAGGCCTTGACGTCGATCAGCACCTGGCCGGCGCCGGCGACGGGATCGGGCAGCTCCTCCAGCACCAGGGTCTCGGGACCGCCGACTTCCTTGCTGAGCACTGCCTTCATGATCGCCTCTCCCGCGGTTCTTGGTTATGACGCGCGGACGCTAGCGCAGGGCGTTCGACCAAGGAAGCAGAATGTCAAACAAACGTTTTAGTCTCGCCCTGCACGGCGGCGCCGGCGCCAAGCGCGGCCATGACTACAGTGTCGAAATCGCCCATATGCGCGGCCTCGTCGAAGCCGCCCGCGACCGGCTGGCCGCCGGCGCCGACGCCCTGGATGTCGCGGTCGAGACCGTGGTCGGGCTCGAGTCCAGCGGCCTCTACATCGCCGGCAAGGGCGCCTCGCCCAATGCCGAGGGCGAATACGAACTGGACGCCAGCCTGATGTGCGGCGCGACCCTGCGGGCCGGCTCAGTGGCCGCGCTGCAAGGCTTCAAGAGCCCGATCCTGGCCGCCCGCGCGGTGATGGAAGAGACCCCGCACGTGATGCTGGCCGGCCAGGGCGCAATCGACTTCGCCCGCGATCAGGGCCTGGAGACGGTCGAGGATCCAGAGAGCTGGTTCACCCACGCCGGCGCCTTCGAGGATAACCACCCGCCGAACGCCTTGCCTGTCGGCACGGTCGGTTGCGTGGTCCGTGACGCCGAAGGGCGCCTCGCCGCCGCCACCTCGACGGCCGGCGTGTTCGGCAAACGGCCAGGCCGGGTCGGCGACAGTCCGATCATCGGGGCCGGCGCCTGGGCCGATGGCCATGCCGCGGTCTCGTGCACCGGCCAGGGCGAATACTTCATCCGTACCGCAGTCGCGGCGCAGATCGCCCACCGGGTGCGGTTCGGCGGCGAAAACCTGCAAGACGCCGCCCGCGCGGCCATTCAGAGCGTCGCCGACCTTGGCGGCCACGGCGGCCTGATCGCGGTGGACCGCGAGGGCAATATCGCCATGCCCTTCGCGTCCAGCGGGCTGAAGCGCGCCGCCCTGCTGCCGGACGGCGCGATCGTCAGCGAGGCCTTCTGACTACTTGTCTTCTTCGGCCGCCATGGTCCGGACCAGATCCAGGATCTGGCGCCGGACACGGCCGCTGGCGATGCGCGGAAAGATCTCGGCCAGCTCGACGCCTTCCGAGGTCTGCAGGAAGGTCTGCATGACCTCCTGGACGCGCATGGTCGTGCCGTCCGTACCCGTCCCTTCGATCGGGTCGGGCAGACCGTCGAAGAAATAGGCGACGTCGACATTGAGGATCTCGGCGATGCGGAACAGCTTGCTGGCGCTGATCCGATTGGCGCCGCGCTCGTATTTCTGGACCTGCTGGAACGTCAGGCCCAGGTTGTCGGCCAGCTGATCCTGGCTGACGCCAAGCAGCTTGCGCCGCATACGCACCCGTTCGCCGACGTGGGTGTCGACCGCGCTGGTGCGGCGTCCTTCAGTGGTCTCGTAGGTCACGTCGCGTCGCCCTTATGCATCCGTGTGGATGGCTGGAATACGCCCCCAGGTTACAATTTCCTGGCGATTATTCCACGTTGTACTGTCGACTAGACGTCGCCCGCGCGCTTCAGCCGCAGCCTCTGCGTGAAAAATTTCCATCGCGAACGGCGTTGTCCCATCGCGGAGATACTTGATGAAATCGACACGGAACCCGACTAGGGGAATGACCCGTTGCGCTCCGACGACGAACTTTTCCCCAGACAAGCTTTCCAGGGTGTCTTGATGCACAGCCGCGCCGGCCTTCGGGCTCTCCCCGAGGATCTGATCGACCTGGATGCCCTGATCGGCGCCTATTTCGAGATCAAGCCCGACGTCGCTAACCCCGCCCAGAAGGTCGTGTTCGGCACCTCCGGACACCGCGGCTCCAGCCTGGACGGCGGCTTCAACGAGAACCACATCCTGGCCGTCACCCAGGCCATCGTCGAATACCGCGCCGCGCAAGGCATCACCGGCCCGATCTTCGTCGGCCGCGACACCCACGGCCTGTCCGAGCCGGCCTTCCGCTCGGTGCTGGAAGTGCTGGCCGGCAATGGCGTGACCGCGCTGATCGACGCGCAGGACGGCTATACCCCGACCCCGGCGGTGTCGCACGCCATCCTGACCTACAACCGCCAAGGCGGCGCGCAGGCCGACGGCCTGCTGCTGACGCCGTCGCACAACCCGCCGCGCGACGGCGGCATCAAGTACAATCCCCCGTCTGGCGGCCCCGCCGACGGCAGCGCGACCTCGGCCATCGCCGCCCGCGCCAACGACCTGCTGGCCCAGGGCCTGGCTGGCGTGAAGCGCGTGTCGTTTGAGGAGGCCCACAAGGCCGCAGGCCGCTACGACTTCATGGCCCGCTATGTCGACGACCTGCCCAGCGTCATCGACATGGAAACCATCCGCGCGGCCGGCGTGCGCATCGGCGCCGACCCGCTGGGCGGCGCGGCCGTCGCCTACTGGGGCGCGATCGCCGAGCGCCACAAGCTGAACCTCACGGTCGTCAACGACGCCGTCGACCCGCGCTGGGCGTTCATGCCGCTCGACACCGACGGCAAGATCCGCATGGACTGCTCGTCGAGCTCGGCCATGGCCAACCTGATCGAGATCATGAAGGGCGGGGCGGCCTATGACGTCGCCACCGGCAACGACGCCGACGCCGACCGCCATGGCATCGTCACCCCCGATGGCGGGCTGATGAATCCCAACCACTACCTGGCCGCGGCGATCTCGTACCTGTTCACCCATCGTCCGGGCTGGGGCGCCGACGTCGCGGTCGGCAAGACCCTGGTCTCGTCGTCGATGATCGACCGCGTGGTGGCGGGCCTGGGCCGCCGCCTGCTGGAGGTGCCGGTCGGCTTCAAATATTTCGTGCCCGGCCTGCTGGACGGCTCGGTCGGCTTCGGCGGCGAGGAGTCGGCCGGCGCGGCCTTCCTGCGCCACGACGGCTCGGTGTGGACCACCGACAAGGACGGCCTGCAGCTGGCCCTGCTGGCCGCCGAGATCCAGGCCAAGACCGGCCAGAGCGCCAGCCAGCTCTATGCCGACCTGACGGCCAAGTACGACGCCCCGTCCTATGCCCGCGTCGACGCGCCGGCGACCCGCGAGGAGAAGGCCCGCCTGGGCAAGCTCAACCCCAGCGACGTCAGCGCCAAGACCCTGGCCGGCGAGCCGATCGAGGCCATCCTGACCAACGCCCCCGGCAATGGCGAGGCGATCGGCGGCCTGAAGGTCTGCACGAAGAACGCCTGGTTCGCCGCCCGCCCCTCAGGCACCGAGGACGTCTACAAGGTCTATGCGGAGTCGTTCCTGGGTCCGGATCACCTGAAACAGGTTCAGGCCGAGGCCCGTGAGGTCGTCGCCGGCGCGCTGGCGGGGTAGCCCTCCGCCCCCGCACGGTTTATACGCGCGGCCATGTTTGAAGGCCTCTCCCCCCTCGCCCGCGAAGCCCGCTCCTGGCCGTTCGAGCAGGCGCGCGCCACCATCGCCCGCGTCCTGCGCGTGCGCCTCCCCGACCGCGCCGATCAGGAAGCCGCGAAAGCCCTGATCGACGCCGGCAAGGCGGACGAAGCGGTGAAAGCCTATCCGGCCCTGGCCAAGGCGGTGATCTTCGAGACCGGCTATGGTCCGTCGGGCCTGCCGCACCTGGGAACCTTTGGCGAAGTGGCGCGCACCACCATGGTGCGCCAGGCCTTCCGCGCGCTGGTCGACGATCACATCCCGACCCGCCTGATCGCCTTCAGCGACGACATGGACGGCCTGCGCAAGGTTCCCGACAACATCGAGAACAAGCAACCGCTGATCGAGGACCTGGGCAAGCCGCTGACGGTCGTCCGCGACCCGTTCGGCACCCACGACAGCTTCGGCGCCCACAACAACGCCCGCCTGCGCGCGTTCCTGGACGGCTTCGGCTTCGAGTACGAGTTCGTCTCGTCGACCGAGTGCTACAAGTCCGGCCTGTTCGACGCGACGCTGCTGACGGCGCTGGAGCGTTTCGACGCCATCCAGAAGGTCATGCTGCCGACGCTGGGCGAGGAGCGCCGCGCGACCTATTCGCCGTTCCTCCCGGTCAGCCCCACGACCGGCAAGGTGCTGCAGGTCCCGACCCTGGAGCGCAACGTCGAGAAGGGCACGATAGTCTTCGAGGACGAGGACGGCTCCAAGGTCGAGGTCCCGGTCACCGGCGGCCACGTGAAGATGCAGTGGAAGCCCGACTGGGCCATGCGCTGGACCGCGCTGGGCGTCGACTACGAGATGTCGGGCAAGGACCTGATCGACTCGGTCAAGGCCTCGGGCGCGATCTGCAAGGCGCTGGGCGGGGTTCCGCCGGAAGGCTTCAACTACGAGCTCTTCCTGGACGAGAACAACCAGAAGATCTCCAAGTCCAAGGGCAACGGCCTGTCGATGGAGGACTGGCTGCGCTACGGCGCGCCGGAGAGCCTTTCGTACTACATGTTCCAGAGCCCCAAGTCGGCCAAGAAGCTCTATTTCGACGTCATCCCCAAGGCGACGGACGAATATCTGCAGCAGCTGGACGCCTATCAGCGCCAGGAGCCGGCCAAGCAGCTGGACAACCCGGTCTGGCACATCCACGCAGGGACCCCGCCGCAGAACGGCTCGCCCGTGTCGTTCAGCCTGATGCTGAACCTGGTGTCGGCCGCCGACGCCTCGACCAAGGAAATCCTCTGGGGCTTCCTGTCGCGCTACATCCCGGGCGCCTCGCCGGAAACCCAGCCGCTGCTGGACCGTCTGGCCGGCTACGCGATCAACTACTACGAGGACTTCGTCAAACCGACGAAGACCTTCCGCGCCCCGACCGATCAGGAGCGCGCCGCCATGCTGGACCTGCTGGCCAAGCTGAAGGCCATGCCGGCCGACGCCCCGGACGCCGAGCTGATCCAGAACGAGGTCTTCGAGGTCGGCAAGACCCACGGCTTCGACCCGCTGCGCGCCTGGTTCCAGGCCCTGTACGAAGTCCTGCTGGGCCAGAGCCAGGGCCCGCGCTTCGGCTCGTTCGCGGCGATCTTCGGGATCGACCGCACGATCGCGCTGATCGAAGAGAAGCTGGGCTAAGCCCCCGCCATGAACCCCGCGTCCCAGGACGCGGGGTTTTCGCGCTCCACGAAGCATCAAGGTCCAGCTTACCCGCGACGGATGAATCCTCGCGACGTGCGACACCATGTCTCCGCAAATGAACGAAGTCTGAATTCGCTATTAAGGGTCCGACCACCTTTCGGAGTCTAGGTTGGGACCATCAGAACCAAGATTAGTCATCAAGGTTGTTCCAATGGCTTCGTTCACTCTTCGCCCTTCCGACCGTCAGGAATACGATTCCTTGCTCGGTGGCATCGTCCAACAGTTCCCCGACGCTCACGTCGAGGCCGCCCACAACGATACCTGGGCGTCGTACCGCCTGGACGTGTCGTGCGAGGACCCGTCGGCCGGCCCGCTGATCGCCTGGCTGCTCGACACCCACGCCAGCTGCCCGCGCACCTAAGCGACTGATCAGGGTCGGTCCTACTGGCTGACCCAGACGATCCGAGCGATCCAGGCGACCTCGTCTCGCGACAGCAGACGATCGTCGCTGGACCCGCCGAACGGCAAGAGTTCGATCGTCCTGGCCGTCACCCGGCCCAGCTCCCGCACCAGCACCTCGCCCGCGCTCGTCCGCGCCACCACGCGGTCGCCTTTGCGCGGCTCCACGGTGGGCGAGACCAGCAGGCGGTCGCCGTCGCGATAGACCGGGGCCAGCGCATCGCCTGAGACCTCCAGCGCGAAGAGGCCCTCGCCCAGGTCGGGCGCGGAAACCTCGTCCCAGCCGGCGCCGACCGGCATGCCCGCCTCATCGAAGAAGCCTTCCCGCCCCGCCTGATCCAAGGCGATCAGCGGCGCCCCGCGCCTCTGTCCCGGAGTGGCTGGCATGCGCACCGGCGCCTGTTCGGTCAGGGCCGCGAATTCCGAGAAATTGACCCCCGTCGCTTCCAGCAGCTTGGCCAGGCTCTCGGTCGAGGGCCAGCGCGCGCGGCCGTCGGCCTCGATCGAGCCGCGCTTGGAGCGGTTGAAGCTGGTCGGATCCAGGCCCGCCATCCGGGCCATGGCCGAAGGCGTCATGTCGAACCGCTCGGCCAAGGCGTCGATCGCCCGCCAGATTTCGCCGTGAGAGAGGGTCGCCATCGGGCGTCTCCTTGCGCTCGGCCTTCACCGCCAAAGGTACGCCCTCAACCCTAGGAAAGTAAACCTATCGCCCATCGACAAGTTGACGTTTACGTAAGCGTTGACGGTCGCCCGATATCGGGTTTAGGGTGATCGTCGATAACCAAGCGGCCCGGCCGCAGTAGCCGGGCCCACTTTCCGGGAGGTTTCAACCCATGGCCGACCTGCGACGCCCCGAGCGGACCTTTACGATCCGCCAGCTCTGCAACGAATTCAAAGCCACGCCGCGCGCCCTGCGCTTCTACGAAGACAAGGGCCTGCTCAATCCGGCCCGCGAGGGCCTGAACCGCGTCTATTCCCACAAGGACCGCGTCCGCCTGCAGCTGATCCTGCGCGGCAAGCGCGTGGGCCTGTCGCTGACCGAGATCCGCGAACTTCTCGACCTGTATGACGAGAACGACGAAGGCGCGGCGCAAATGGCCCGCTCGCTGAAGAAGTTCCGCGAACGCGCCAATGCCCTCGAGCAACAGCGCGAAGACATCGACAACGCCCTGATCGAGCTGCGCGAGGCCTGCAACCGCCTCGAAAAGCGCCTCGCCGAGATCCGGCCCGACCTGCTGCCCCGCGCGGCCGACTACGAGCAGGTGCTGCGCGCCCGCCTCGACGGTCACGCCGAAGCGATGTTGGGCAAGTAAGAGCCTTCAAGACGCCGCCCGGCCAACCAAGCTAGGCTGCGCTACGCCCGTTCCTCCTCCCGATCCTGCCAGGACCGTTTCATGACGTATCAGCCGCCCGTTCGCGATCACGCTTTCATCCTGCGCGACGTGCTCAACATCGACCAGCACGGCGCTCTGCCGGGCTTCTCGGATGCGCCGTTCGACGTGGTCGAGCAGATCCTCGAGGCCGCCGCCCAGTTCACCGGCGAGGTCCTGGCGCCGCTGAACACGGTCGGCGACAAGACCGGCTGCAAGCTGGATCCGGTCACCAACGTCGTGACCACCCCGCCGGGCTTCAAGGACGCCTACAAGCAGCTGTGCGAAGGCGGCTGGACCGGCCTGGGTTCGGACCCGGCCTATGGCGGCCAGGGCCTGCCGCACGTCGTCAACCTGGCCTTCAGCGAGATGTCGAGCTCGGCCAACATGGCGTTCTCGATGTATCCGGGCCTGGCCCACGGCGCCTATTCGGCCATCCACACCGGCGGCAGCGACGAGCAGAAGCAGACCTACCTGCCCAAGATGGTCACCGGCGAATGGACCGGCACCATGAACCTGACCGAGCCGCACTGCGGCACGGACCTGGGTCTCCTGCGCACCAAGGCGGTTCCGCAGGCCGATGGCAGCTACAAGATTACCGGCCAGAAGATCTGGATCAGCGCCGGCGAGCACGACATGTCGGACAACATCGTCCACCTGGTGCTGGCCCGCATCGAAGGCGCTCCGGCCGGCGTGAAGGGCATCAGCCTGTTCATCGTGCCGAAGTTCTTCCCCAAGGACGACAACTCGGTCGGCGAGCGGAACCAGGGCGTCAAGTGCGTCGGCCTGGAAGAGAAGATGGGCATCCACGGCAACGCCACCTGCGTCATGCAGTATGACGACGCCGAGGGCTATCTGATCGGTGAGGAGAATTCGGGCCTCAAGATCATGTTCGTCATGATGAACGAGGCCCGCCTGGGCGTCGGCATGCAGGGCGTGGCCCAGGGCGAAGCGGCCTATCAAGCCGCCGTCGCCTTCGCCAAGGATCGCCTGCAAGGCCGTTCGCTGACGGGCCCGAAGAACGCCGACGGCCCGGCCGACCCGATCATCGTCCATCCGGACGTCCGCCGCATGCTGCTGGAGAGCAAGGCCCTGATCGAAGGCGGCCGCGCCTTCCTGTTCTGGACCGCCCTGCACGGCGACCTGTCGCACGTCCACCCGGACGCGGCGGTGCGTGAAAAGTCCTCGGACTACATGGGCCTGATGACCCCGGTGCTGAAAGGCTACCTGACCGACAAGGGCTTCGAGGTCTGTTCGAACGCCGTCCAGGTGCACGGCGGCAGCGGCTTCACCGAGCACTTCCCGGTCAGCCAGTTCATGCGCGATTGCCGTATCGCCCTGATCTACGAAGGCACCAATGGCGTGCAGGCCCTGGACCTGGTCGGTCGCAAGCTGGCCGCCAAGGGCGGTCGCGCGGTCATGACTTTCTTCCAGGAAGTCGACCAGTTCATCGGCGAGAACGACGGCGACGAGGCCTTGAAGCCCTTCATCGACGCCCTGTCGGGCGTGAAGGCCCAGCTGCAGGACGGCACCATGTGGCTGATGCAGAACGGCCTGCAGAACCCCGACAACGCCGGCGCGGCCTCGACCGACTACATGCACCTCTTCGGTCTGACCGGCCTGGCGTACATGTGGGCGCTGATGGCCAAGGCGGCCAACGCCAAGATCGCGGCCGGCTCGTCCGACCCGTTCTTCACGACCAAGCTGGTCACCGGCCGCTATTTCATCGAGCGCATCTTGCCTGACGCCGGGGCACATCTGGCCAAGCTGAAGACCGGCTCGGCGACCCTGATGGCCCTGCCCGCGGAGGCCTTCTGATCATGAGCGTGCTCAACGTCGAAAAACCCGCCTTCATGGCCGAGGAAGACATCGCGATCTTCGAGGACGCGGTGGGCAAGTTCTTCGATGAGCACGCGCCTGAATCGACGGTCGCGAAATGGCGCAAGAACCACTGCGTCGATCGCGACATGTGGACCAAATCCGGAGAGGCCGGCCTGCTCGGCCTCTCCACGCCCGAACAATATGGCGGGGCCGGCGGCGACTATCGCCACGAGGTCGTGCTGATGGACATGCTGGGGCGCAAGGGCGTCGACGGCTTCGGCATCAGCCTGCACAACGCCATCGTCATGCCGTACATCTTCCACTACGGCACCGAGGAGCAGAAGCAGCGCTGGCTGCCGCGCCTGGCCACCGGCGAGCTGGTCGGCGCCATCGCCATGACCGAGCCGGGCGCCGGCTCCGACCTTCAAGGCATCAAGACCACCGCCAAGAAGTCCGGCAACCAGTACGTCATCAACGGCTCCAAGACCTTCATCACCAACGGCCAGACGGCCAACCTTATCATCGTGGTGGCCAAGACCGACGTCGCCGGCGGCGCGCGCGGCACTTCGTTGATGATCGTCGAGACCGACGGCGCCGAAGGCTTCGAACGCGGCCGCAACCTCGACAAGCTGGGTCACGAGGCCCAGGACACCTCGGAACTGTTCTTCAACGACGTGAAGGTGCCGACCGAGAACCTGCTCGGCACGGACGAGGGCCAGGGCTTCTTCCAGCTGATGGGCCAGTTGCCGCAGGAGCGCCTGAACATCGCCGTGCAGGGCATGGCGACCATCGAGCGCGCGCTGGAACTGACCATCGCCTACGTCAAGGACCGCAAGGCGTTCGGCAAGGCGATCATCGACTTCCAGAACACCCAGTTCGAACTGGCAGAGTGCAAGACCGAGGCGACCGTCGCCAGGGTCTTCGTCAACCACTGCATCGGCCAGCATCTCCAGGGCAAGCTCGACGCCGCCACCGCCTCGATGGCCAAGTACTGGGTCAGCGACCTGGAGAACAAGATCGTCGACCGCTGCCTGCAGCTGTTCGGCGGCTATGGCTTCATGAACGAGTACCCGATCGCGCGCATGTACAAGGACAGCCGCATCCAGCGCATCTACGGCGGCACCAACGAGATCATGAAACTCCTGATCGCGAGGACGCTGTGATCGTACTTCCGTTGATCGCCCTGTTGGCCGGCCCCGCCGCCCAGCCCGCGCAAGACGCCCGCTCGGCCGTGGTCTGCGTGCGCGCCGTCCAGGGTCCGCGGCCCCTCACCTATTCCGGCGAACTGGTCGGCAAGCGCGCCCAGCCCGGCGCCTTCAAGCTGCCGCTGCAGCCGGCCGGCAAGGACATCTGCCAGACCCTGCTGCGCTCCAAGATCGCCGAGTGGAAGCTGGAGGTCACGACCTCGGGCTTCACCGCCTGCTCGCTGCCGCCGCCGCAGTTCGGCAAGCGCATCTACTACCGCGCCAAGGCCTCGGCTCGAGGCCTGTCGTGCGAACCGATCGGCGCCTACCCGATCGGCAACTGGAAACAATAGGGGCGGCCAGGTCTGTCTTTTGAAGGAGAGCATTTTCCTTCGGAAAACACTCGGGGCCACCCTCAACGACACGAACATCGCTTCGCAGGAAGGAGCCATCTCATGGCTGACGCTTACATCTTCGACGCCGTGCGCACGCCGCGCGGTAAGGGCAAGAAGGACGGGTCTCTGCACGAGATCACCGCCCTGTCGCTGGCCAGCCAGGTGCTGGAAGCCATCCGCGACCGCAACAACCTCGACACCAGCTACGTCGATGACGTCGTCCTGGGCTGCGTCGCCCCCGTCGGCGAGCAAGGTTCGGACATCGCCCGCACCGCCGTCCTGACCGCCGACTACGCCGAAAGCGTCGCCGGCGTGCAGATCAACCGCTTCTGCGCCTCGGGCCTGGAAGCCGTGAACATGGCCGCCGCCAAGGTCGCCTCGGGCGAAGCCAACCTCGCCATCGGCGGCGGCGTCGAGAGCATGAGCCGCGTGCCCATGGGCAGCGACGGCGGCGCCTGGCCGACGGACCCGTCCTCGGCCTTCAAGACCTATTTCGCCCCGCAAGGCGTCTCGGCCGACCTGATCGCGTCGCTGTACGGCTTCAGCCGCGACGACGTCGACGCCTATGCCGTCGAGAGCCAGAAGCGCGCCGCGGCCGCCTGGGCCGATGGTCGCTTCAAGAAGTCGGTCGTGGGCGTGAAGGACCAGCTGGGCATCACCATCCTGGACCATGACGAGACCGTGCGCGGCTCGACCACCATGCAGACCCTGGCCTCGCTGAACGCCTCGTTCCAGGGCATGGGCGACATGGCCTTCGACGCCGTCGTCACCCAGCGCTATCCGCAGGTGGAGAAGGTCAACCACGTCCACCACGCCGGCAACAGCTCGGGCATCGTCGACGGCGCCGCCGGCGTCCTGATCGGCACCAAGGAAATGGGCGAGGCTCTCGGCCTTAAGGCAAGAGCCCGCATCAAGGGCGCGGCCTCGATCGGTAGTGAGCCTTCGATCATGTTGACCGGCCCCTCGCTGGTCACCGAGAAGCTGCTCAAGAAGTTGGGCATGGAAGTCGGCGACATCGACCTCTACGAGCTGAACGAAGCCTTCGCCGCCGTCGTCCTGCGCATGATGCAGGCGCTGAACATCCCGCACGACAAGATGAACGTGAACGGCGGCGCCATCGCCATGGGCCACCCGCTGGGCGCCACCGGCGCGATGATCCTGGGCACCATGGTCGACGAGCTGGAACGCTCGGACAAGGAAACCGCCCTGATCACCCTGTGCGTCGGCGCCGGCATGGGCACCGCCACCGTCATCGAACGCGTCTAAGACCTAGGAGCTAACACCATGGAAAACTTCAAGATCGAGGTCGATTCCGACGGCGTGGCCCTGGTCACCTTCGACGTGCCCGGCCGCTCGATGAACACCCTGACCGCTTCGGTCATCAAGGAAATCGGCGACGTCGTCGAACGCATCAAGAGCGACGAGGCCATCAAGGGCGCCGTCATCACCTCGGGCAAGGCCAGCGGCTTCTGCGCCGGCGCCGACCTCGGTGAGCTCGGCGGTTCGGGCGGCCTGGGCGGCGGCAAGCCGGGCGAAGAGGGCCTGAAGGCCGCCTTCGAAGCCGGCTTCGCGCTGAACAAGGCGTTCCGCGCCCTGGAAACCTGCGGCAAGCCGGTCGCCGCGGCCATCAACGGCCTGGCCATGGGCGGCGGTCTCGAGATCACCCTGGCCTGCCACTACCGCGTGGTCGCCGACAATCCGAAGATCCAACTGGCCCTGCCGGAAGCCAAGGTCGGCCTGCTGCCGGGCGCCGGCGGCACCCAGCGTCTGCCGCGCCTGATGGGCGTGATGGCCGCCGCGCCGTACCTGCTGGAAGGCAAGTCGATGAAGCCGGCCGAGGCTCTGGCCAACAAGGTCGTGCACGAGGTCGTCCCGGCCGATCAGGTGGTGGAAGCCGCCAAGACCTGGGTCAAGACCAAGGGCGATCCGGTCGCCCTGTGGGACAAGAAGGAGTTCAAGCTCCCGGGCGGTGGTCCCTACACCCCGACCGGCAGCCAGGTCTTCATCATGGGCAACGCCATGCTGCGCAAGCAGACCTATGGCAACTACCCGGCCCAGCTGAACATCATGAAGGCGGTCTATGAAGGCACCCAGGTGCCGTTCGACGCCGCCCTGCGGATCGAGACCCGCTACTTCCTGAAGACGATGATGTCGCCGCAGGCCAAGGGCATGATCCGCACCCTGTTCCTCAGCTTGCAGGAACTGGGCAAGGGTTCGGGCCGTCCGGCCAATGTCCCGCACTACGACGTCAAGAAGGTCGCCGTCCTGGGCGCCGGCATGATGGGCGCGGGCATCGCCTACGTCCAAGCCATGGCCGGCATCGAGAGCGTGCTGATCGATCAGACGCAGGAAGCCGCCGACAAGGGTAAGGCCTATGCCGAGGGCCTGGTGAAGAAGGCCGTCTCGCGCGGCAAGCTGACCCAGGAGAAGGGCGACGCCATCCTGGCCCTGATCACCCCGACCACCGACTACGGCCTGGTCAAGGGTTCGGACCTGGTCGTCGAGGCCGTGTTCGAAAACCGCGACGTGAAGGCCGAAGTGACCAAGAAGGCCGAGGCCGAACTGGCCGACACCGCCATCTTCGGCTCCAACACCTCGACCCTGCCGATCACCGGCCTGGCCAAGGCCTCGGTCCGTCCGGCCTCCTTCATCGGCATCCACTTCTTCTCGCCGGTCGACAAGATGGGCCTGGTCGAGATCATCATGGGCGCCGAGACCAGCCAGGAAGCCCTCGCCAAGTCGATCGACTACGTCCTGAAGATCAAGAAGACCCCGATCGTCGTCAACGACAGCCGTGGCTTCTACACCAGCCGCTGCTTCGGGACCTTCGTGCAGGAAGGCCTGGAGATGATGGCCGAGGGCATCGCGCCCGCCATCATCGACAATGTCGGCCGCGCCACGGGCATGCCGCGTGGCCCGCTGGAGATGAACGACGACGTCGCTCTGGACCTGTCCTACAAGATCGGCGAGCAGACCAAGAAGGACCTCGGCGACAAGTACGAGGAACGTCCGTTCGCGCCCGTCCTCGAGAAGATGGTCGTCGAGCTGGGCCGTCTGGGCCGCAAGAACGGCAAGGGCTTCTACGACTATCCGGAGAACGGCCAGAAGACCCTGTGGAAGGGCCTCGCTGACTTGGCTCCGGTGACGACCACGGACGCCGACGCGACGCTGATCCAGGAGATCCGCACGCGCCTGCTGTACCGCCAGGCCGTCGAAGCCGCCCGCTGCTTCGAGGAAGGCGTCATCGTCGACCCGCGCGAGGCCGATGTCGGCGCCATCCTGGGCTGGGGCTTCGCGCCCTGGACCGGCGGCCCGATCAGCCTGATCGACGGCGTGGGCGCCAAGGCCTTTGTCGAGACCTGCGACCGCCTGGCCCAGCAGTACGGCAAGCGCTTCGCGCCGCCGGCCCTGCTGCGCGAGATGGCCGAAAAGGGCGAAACCTTCTACGGCCGCTTCGGCGTCAAGGCGAAGGAAGCGGCGTAAGCCCTCTTGTTCGCTAGCTACAGAGAAGGCCCGGTGGAAACACCGGGCCTTTTTCTTGTCCGAAACGGCCCCGCTTGCACCGCAACGTCCGCGTACGACGTCTGGAGGCAGGGCGCCCGGAGGTCTGATGAACGCGGCGATCGCCAACGGAACGTGGCGACGGCCTTCACGGCGGGATCTGGCGATCCTGGCGCTGATTCTCGCTGCCCATGCGCTGGTGTTGCTGGCGCTCGTCTCGGGCGCGCACTGGATGCCCCAGTTGGTCGAGCCGACGGTCATCGAGGCCGAGCTGCTGGATGCGCCCAAGCCCGCCGCCAAGACCCTTGAGCCATCGCCGGTCGCGCCGTCACGACCTACGTCGAGTCTGCCAAGACCGCCGTCGCCCGTCACCATCCCGGCCGCGCCCGTCGCCAAGCCCTCCGGCCCGCCGGGCATCGTCGCCCCGCCCGGCTTCACCGCCCGGAAGTTGGTCGAACAGAGCGATCAGACCCGCGACAGCCTGCGCGAAAGTCTGGGCTGCCGGCACGAGAAGACCGCCGGCCTGAACCGCGACCAGAAAGCCGCCTGCGCCGAGGCCGACGGCCAGCGCTCACGCACTGCCCCGATGTACGCAGCCATCGATCCGGATAAAAAAGCCGCCTTCGACGGCGACTGCGCCAAGGACGACGACTGGTGCCTCTACCGCATCGGCAAAGGCCCCTATCCGGGCATCTTCGCCCTGGGCAAGAAGAAGAAACGCAAGGGCTGGGACGACTAGGACTTGCTCACGTCCATGCCCAGCGTCGGACCGATCCCGTCCGGATGGTCGCCGAAATAGGAACCACCCCGCTGCTGGGCCACCTTCTCCAGCTTGCTCCGGAAGGCGTCGTCCAGCTGCAAGGTCGGCGCGTCCTCCGGATCCTCGCCCTCGTCCAACGGGATCGACGCCGCGATCACCTGCCGCAGCCGCTCCCCGAACCGATCATCGTCGGCCGAGCCGGGCTCGGGTGGGGCGTCGAGGAAGGTCATCACCTCTTCGAGGGCCGTATCGTTGTCCACGGACTTGGGCATGGGAAACTCCTTCGACAGACGAACGGAGCCGTCGCGTCGAGAGTTCCGGATTTCAAAAGGAGGAGAAGAAAGTGGTGCCGCTTAGGTGACTCGAACACCTGACCCCATCATTACGAATGATGTGCTCTACCAGCTGAGCTAAAGCGGCCCACGTCGCTTCGAACCAGGGTCCGACCGCGAGGAGCGCCTACTTAGCGGGACGCGAGCCACTTGCCAAGCGTCGTCTTGCACCAGAATTGCGACGGGGCGCCGGACCACCTTCCGGAGGGTCCGGAATCGGCGGCGCGTCGAACACGCCGGGGTCGTCCGGAATGGGCATCATGGCCCCGCCGGTCTCGGCCGCGCGGATGAACGGCGTCGATTCCGCGTAGTCGGCATAGGCCGAGGGCAGCTCGGGCAGGTCGTTCATCGTCCGCTCCCGACGCTCGTGGCGCGGGTGGATCAGCTGGCCGGTCTCGGCGTAGCTGGACGCCAGGCGGGCCCAGTCCTCTCGCTGATAGGCGAAGGCCCGGCCCTCGGGGTCGAGATCGGACCAGTCGGGCTCCTGCGGGGCCTGGACGCCGCGGGCGATCCAGGCGCGGGCCTCGTCGGCCTCGCTGTTGGCGGCGGCGACGCGGGCCATCAGGCCGGCGAAACGCGCGGTCGGGGCTTCCTGGTCCAGCAGGCGGGCGGCGGCGCGGGCGGCGACCGGGTCATTGCCGATCAGGGCGCTCTCGACACGCAGCATGCGGCTCTCGCGGGCCTCGGGCTTCATGGCGGCCAGGGCGGCCAGGCGCTGGGCGCGGGCCTTGGGCAGTTCGTTGGTCTTCAGGTCGCGATAGGCCAGCCACAGGGCCGGGTGCGGCTCGGCTTTCCAGGCGGCCTCGATCAGCTGGCCAGCCTTGGCGACCTTGCCGTCGTCGGCCAGCAGGCGCGCGGCCATGACCACGCCGGGGGCAAAGTCGGGCTTCAGCTTCACCGACTGGGTCGCGAAGCCGAGGGCCTGGGCGCGGGCCTTGGGGTCGATCGACTCTTCCAGGCTGGCGGCCGAGGCGGCCAGCAGGGCCGCGCGGCTACGGTCGGCAACAGCCGGCGAGACGATCTTGCGCTCCAGGGCGCCCTGGACGAGATCCAGCGCCGCGGCCCAGTCGCCGACCTCCAGGCGCGCTTCCAGCAGGGCGCGCCAGGCCCAGCGGGCGGTGCGGGCCAGGCCGTAGGCCGCCTCGGCGTGACGGACGGCGGTCGCCTTGTCGCCCTCGGCCTGGGCCGCCTGCATCAGGCCGCGCAGGCCGGCCAGGCGCATCTCGGGGAAGCCGAGCATGGCGTTGTAGGCGCTCTTGGCCGCGCCGCGATCGCCGGCGGCCTCGGCGGCCTGGGCGGCCAGCACCCGGACCAGGGCCGGGGCGTCCTCGGCCAGTTCAGCGGACTTCTGGGCCAGGCGGCGGGCTTCCGAGCCATCGCCGGCGGCGACCGCGAGAAAGCCGCGCGACAGGGCCTCGAGCGCCGACTTGCGCTTGGCCTCGGCCCTTGCGCGCGCGGCGCGGCGGGGGGCCTCGACGATCCAGATCACGCCGCGCCAGACCAGGGTGAACAGCAGAGCCGAGAACAGGGTCAGCAGGGCCGCCGTGGCGGCGGTCATCTCGATCCGCCAGCCCATCCACTCCAGCGCGGCGCGACCAGGCTCACCGGTCAGGGCCAGCACGCTGACGGCGACCGCCGCAACGAGGAAGAGAGCGAAGGCGACGCGCGTCATGGCGCGGTCCGCGAGACGCGCGACAGGCCGGCCAGGGCGTCGGCGCGGATGGCCGCGACGTGGCGGTCGATCTCGATGCGGCGGCTGGCGGCGTTGAACCACGGGGCCAGCACCTCGCGGGCGGGATCGGGTAGGGCGTCCAGCGCCTGGGCCGCGCCCTCGACGTCACCGTCGTCCAGCAGGGCCTGCGCGCGGGCCAGCATGGCGTCCGGCGTCGAGCCCTTGGTCGAACCGACATGGCGGATCGAGACGATGCTGGAAAGGGCGTAGCGGATCCGCGAGAAGAGGTCGGCGTCGGGGCCGGGATTGCGAGCGGCGCTGGCGGCGCGGCCGGCCAAGTTGCCGAACTGGATGGCCAGGCCCGCGCGGGTCGGGGCGCCGCGCTCGGACAGGGCCTCCAGGGCGCGCAGGTCCGGCGACGGCGGCAACACCCGCTGCAGGCCAGCCAGCTCCGGGCCAAACGGGCGCGAAGTCTCGGTGGCTTCGGCCAGGGCCGAAACCGCCAGGGCGGCGACAGCGGCGTCTGTCACGCCTTTCTGGCCGGACTCCAGGGCAGTGATTCGGCCGTCCAGGCGCTCGACGTCGGCGGCGGGCGGGGCGACGGCGGTGTCGCCGGTCTCGACCGGCAAGGCCGAGCCCGTGGCGATACGATCGGCGACCGGGCGGGCGCTGGGGGCGGCCGAGACCGCGCCGTCGGCCGTCTGGCCCTTGGGCTTGAACAGCGTCGGGCCGTAGTGGGCGACGCCGGCGCCCAGAGCGATGCACAGCACGCACAGCACCAGCCAGAGCCAGACTCCCGGCCCCATCACCCGTCGGCGGGCATAAAGCGCCGGATCGCTGGGCGCGACGATTTCAGCGGGATCGGGAGCGGCGTTCATACGTCCATTCGTGCCCCACGGCGTCGCGCCGCGCAACGTCGCGCTTAAGCTGTGAGCAGCTCCAGCAGCGCGGATTCGTCCGGACGCGGCGCGAAGGTCACAGAGCCGAGTTCGGCGAGATCGCCCAGCGGCTGGGCGACAGCCTCGGACAGGCACAGGACGCGCAGGTTCGGCGCGGGTCTCTCGCGCAGGATCGCGGCCAATGCCCTGGCCCCGCGCGGCGAGTGCAGAAGCGCCGTGAGCGGAGCATCCAGCCGCGCCTGGATTGCTTCCGATGGCGCGCGCTCCAGGGTCTCGTAGACACACACGCCCTTGGCCATCACCCCACAGCCGCGCAGCATGCCGACCAGATCGCCGGCCGGCGCCTTGGCGCCCGCCCACAGCACCGGCCCGGCCGCGCCGGCGGCGATCAGGTCGCAAAGGTCCTCGACATCGCCATCGGCGCTGGAGACCGAGGCGAAGCCTTCGACATGCGCCGCCTTGGCGGTGGCGCGCCCCACGGCGAAGACCGGCAGGCCGCGGTCATCCGACAGGCGGGCGAAAGCCTCGACGCCATTGGCGCTGGTGAAGGCCAGGGCCGCGACATGGGAGAGATCGATTTCGGCGTCCAGGGTCTCGACGACCAGCAGCGGGTCGACGATGGGCTCGAAGCCCAGGGCCGCGACGCGCTCGGCCGTGGCCAGGGCGCCAGGACGGGCGCGGGTGATCCAGACCGGCGCGCCCGCGTCCATCGCCTACTCCGGCAACAGGATGGCGTCGCCACCCTCGGCGCGGACCTCTGCGCCGAGTTTCAGGCCCAGTGCGCGGGCTTCATCGATGTCGCTGGCGCCCGACAAGGTCGTCTCGCCGTGGCGACGGAAGCGGTGAGCGCCGTCCGGGGTCAGGGCCTCGACGATCATGGAGAGGCGCGCGCCGCCCAGCACCGCGCGGGCGCCGATGGCGGTGCGGCACGAGCCTTCCAGGGCATAGAGCGCGCCGCGCTCGGCGGCCACGGCGATGGTGGTCTCGCGGCAGCTGACGGCCTGCAGCCATGGGGCGTGGGCGTCTTCCAGCCGGGTCTCGATGACCAGGGCGCCCTGGCCCGGCGCCGGCGGCGCGGCGTCGGGGTCCAGCCAGCTCCTGGTGATATGGCCAAGACCCAGGCGGTTCAGCCCGGACTGGGCCAGCAGAATGGCGTCGGCCTCGCCGCGCTCCAGCTTGGCCAGGCGGGTGTCGACATTGCCGCGCAGCATGACGATCTCGAGGTCGGGTCGCACGTGCAGGGCCTGGGCCTGGCGGCGCAGGCTGGCGGTGCCCAGACGCGCGCCCTTGGGCAGGTCTTCCAGCCGCTCGCAGATATTGCTGATGAAGGCATCGCGCGGATCCTCGCGCTCGGGCGTGGCGGCCAGGATCAGGCCCGGCGGCAGCTCGGCCGGCATGTCCTTCAGCGAGTGGACGGCGCAGTCGATGCGACCGTCCAGCAGGGCTTCCTCGATCTCCTTGGTGAAGAGGCCCTTGCCACCGATCTCCATCAGGCGGCGATCCTGGATGCGGTCGCCGGTCGTGACGATCGGGATCAGAGGCGCGGCGGCCTCGATCTCTTCCCGCGAAGCGCCTTGCGGCACGCCGAGCGCATGCGCGATCCGCGCCTGCATCAGCCCCGACTGGGCCAGGGAGAGCTTGGAGCCACGCGCGCCGATGCGGATGGGAGGTTGCCGGGACACGGTCGGAACGTTACCTGCGGAGACGAGATTTCATCTTCGCTGCTACAGGAGCGGCGGGAAGCCCGCAACGAATGACTATCCTTACGGATTCGACCCTTACCATCCTCGGCCTGGAGACCAGCTGCGACGAGACCGCGGCCTCGGTCGTGCGCCGCGAGCCGGACGGGACGGTCACGGTGCTGTCCTCGATCATCGGCACCCAGTTCGAGATGCACGCCCCGTTCGGCGGCGTGGTGCCCGAGATCGCCGCCCGCGCTCACGTAGAGTCGATCGACGCCATCGCCGCCGAGGCCATGCGCGCCTCGGGCCTGTCGTTCGACCAGCTGGACGGCGTGGCCGCTACGGCGGGGCCTGGCCTGGTCGGCGGGGTGATGGTCGGCCTGGCGTTCGGCAAGGCCGTGTCGCTGGCGCGCGGCGTGCCGCTGGTCGCCGTCAATCACCTCGAAGGCCATGCGGTCTCGGCCCGCCTGGGCGCCGACATCGCCTATCCGTTCCTGCTGCTGCTGGTGTCCGGCGGTCACTGCCAGCTGCTGGAAGTGTCCGGCGTCGGGGCCTGCAAGCGCCTGGGCACCACGATCGACGATGCGGCCGGCGAGGCCTTCGACAAGATCGCCAAGAGCCTGGGCCTGCCCTATCCGGGCGGTCCGGCGCTGGAGAAGCTGGCGGTCGGCGGCGACGCGACCCGCTACGCCCTGCCGCGCGCCCTGCTGGGCCGCAAGGACTGCGACTTCTCGTTCTCGGGCCTGAAGACCGCCGCCGCGCGGATCGCCGAGACCCTGACGACCGACGACGAGCGCCAGGATCTCGCCGCCGCCGTCCAGTTCGCCATCGCCCGCCAGCTGTCGGAACGGGTCGACCGGGCGATGAAGCTCTACAAGGAAAGCCACGAACCCAGCGAGCGGCGCTTCGTCGTCGCCGGCGGCGTGGCCGCCAATGGCGCGGTGCGCGCGGCCCTGCTGGCCGACTGCGAGAAGAACGGCTTCTCCTTCGCCGCCCCGCCCTTGGCCTATTGCACCGACAACGCCGCCATGATCGCCCTGGCCGGGGCCGAACGGCTGGCGCTGGGGATCTCCGACGACCTCGACGCCGTCGCCCGTCCGCGCTGGCCGCTGGACGAAGCCGCGGCGCTGGCCAATCCCGCCAACGCCTACGGACGCAAGGGAGCCAAGGCATGAGCTTCAAACATGTGGGCGTCATCGGCGCCGGCGCCTGGGGCACCGCCCTGGCTCAGGTCGCGGCCCGCGCCGGTCTCCAGGTCACCCTGCAGGCCCGTGAGACCGAGGTCGTGGCCTCGGTCAATGAGCGCCATGAGAACGCGGTGTTCCTGCCGGGCATCACGCTGGAGCCCGGGATCAAGGCCGTGGCCGACCTGGCGGGTCTCGCCGACTGCGACCTGATCCTCGCCGTCGCGCCCGCCCAGCACCTGCGCGCGGCCCTGACCGCCTTCGCCCCGCACCACAAGGCCGGCGCGCCGATCGTGCTGTGCTCCAAGGGCGTCGAGCAGGGCACGCTGAAGCTGATGACCGACGTGACCGCCGAGACCCTGCCGGGCACGACCATCGCCGTGCTGTCGGGTCCCAGCTTCGCCGGCGAGGTGGCGCGCAGCCTGCCCGCCGCCGTCACCCTGGCCTGCGAGGACGAGGCCCTGGGCCGCGCCATCGCCGAGGCCATCGCCATCCCGACCTTCCGTCCCTACACGGCCAACGACTTGATCGGGGCCGAGGCCGGCGGAGCGGTGAAGAACGTCCTGGCCATCGCCTGCGGCATCGTCGAGGGCAAGGGCCTTGGCCGCAACGCCCACGCCACCGTGATCACCCGCGGCTTCGCCGAACTGACCCGCCTGGCCGTGGCCCTGGGCGCCAAGCCCGAGACCGTCGCGGGCCTGTGCGGTCTGGGCGATCTCGTGCTCACCTGCTCCAGCCCGCAGTCGCGCAACATGAGCGTCGGCCTGGCCCTGGGCCAGGGCCTGACCCTGGAACAGGCCCTGGCCGGCAAGGTCTCGGTCGCCGAGGGCGTCGCCTCGGCGCCGGCCGTCCGCGCCCTGGCCCGCAAGGTCGGGGTCGAGGCGCCGATCTGCGAGGCCGTCGCCGCCATCCTGGCCGGCGAGGTCGAGGTCGACGCCGCCATCGCGGGCCTGCTGTCGCGCCCCCTCAAATCAGAAGCTTAAGGTAAGGACCGCCGCATGGCTCTCTTCGTCGTCTACTGCAAGGACAAGCCCGGCGCGCTCGATACGCGCATGGCCACCCGCCCGACCCACCTGGACTATCTGAACGCCGCGGGCCTGGTGAAGGCCGCCGGTCCGCTGCTGGACGACGCCGGCAACCCGATCGGCTCGCTGCTGATCGTGGAAGCCGAAGACAAGGCCGCCGTGCAGACCTTCCTCGACAACGACCCCTATACCCTGGCTGGCGTCTTCGAGAGCACCGAGGTCCAATCCTGGCGCGTCGGCGTCGGCTCGCTCGGCTAGCTTGCGCACCGACCTGGACAACCCCGCCCGCCCTGCCGCCGGCACGGTGCTCTGCGCGCTGGACGAGATCCCCTCGCCCGGCTCGAAGGGCTTCCGCTGGCGGGAGGGCGACGCGATGTTCGCCGGGTTCGTGGTCCGCAAGGACGATCTGGTGGTCGGCTATCTGGACAGCTGCCCACATGCCGGCTGGCCACTGGCCGGCTTCGCTGGCCGCTACCTGACCCGCGAGAACGACCTGATCCTGTGCGCAGGCCACGCGGCCCTGTTCAAGATCAAGGACGGCGCCTGCGTCGCCGGCCCCTGTCCGGGCGACAAGCTGTTTCACTGGCCCGTCACGGTGCGCGACGGCCAGATCATCGTCGCTTAAGACCTTTGCCCTAGGGTCTCCGCCAACGATTGCGGGGACACAAGCCATGGCCGACATGCACTTCGACGCCGAGACGGTGACGCACCGCGCCGGTCTCGCCAAGCTGCGCTCGCTGACCAAGGTCAATCCGCGCCTGGCCGCCAACCTGGCCAAGACCATGCTGGGCGGCCAGCGCGACCACGCCGTGGTCGACGCCTTCAACGCCCACGCCGAGCAGGCCGGCTTCGAGTTCACCTCGACCTGGGCCAGCAACAACATCCCGTTCGTGGCCCCGCTGCTGCGCGACTTCGCGGCCAAGCGTCCCGAGGGCGAGACGATCCGCTACATGGAGATCGGCGCCTATGAAGGCCGCAACCTGGCTTTCATGGACTGGCTGCTGCCCGAGCGCCTGGCCGTCACGGTCATCGATCCCTGGTTCGACGAGGCTCTGAACCCGGAAGAGAAATACCACGCCGTCGAGCCGCGCTTTGCCCGCAACATGGCCAAGTGCGGCTTCCGCAGCCTGGACACCCACAAGGGTTTCTCGACCTACGTCCTGCCCCAGATGATGGAGCGCGGCGAGCAGTTCGACTTGATCTATGTCGACGGCAGCCACACGGCCCTGGCCGTGCTGATCGACCTGTGCTTCTGCGCCAGCCTGCTCAGCGTGGGCGGCATGATGGTGCTGGACGACTACTGGCACGACATCAGCGAGATCGGCGGACCGGGCGTGAAGCAGGCCGTCGATCAGTTCCACGCCGCCTTCGGCCGCTATTTCGAGATCGCCGCCGTCTATCGCCAGGTCGCCCTGGTCAAGACCGCCGAGATCCCGCGCTAGACCTCCAAGCGAGACC
The DNA here is from genome assembly GCF_058808315.1 of Caulobacter sp. GW821-FHT11E11. Lineage (NCBI taxonomy): Bacteria > Pseudomonadati > Pseudomonadota > Alphaproteobacteria > Caulobacterales > Caulobacteraceae > Caulobacter > Caulobacter sp. GW821-FHT11E11. The sequence goes on along the minus strand of NZ_JBXARO010000001.1, from coordinate 354,177 downwards.
ATGGGTCGGCGAACGCGCGACGTTATGTCGCCGCCCCGACACGGTTACGGTTAAGACCCGTTAGAGACCTCACCCGGCATCCTTCTCCCCGAGATTTGCGGCAAGCCCGCGGGGAGAAGATCGACATGGCGTCCTTGGGTCAGAAGGTCATGGGAGCCGCCGCCGGCGCGGCGCTGCTGTGCGCGGCCACGGCCGGCACCGGCCTGTGGGTCGCCGTCAGCCTCGATTCCGCGCTCACCCGCTCGGAAGCCTCCGCCAAGATCCTGCGCCTGCATATGCACGCCGACATGATGCACGACGCCCTGCGCGCCGACGTCATGGGCGGGATCATGTCCAGCGATCCGGCCTTGGGCGTCGACCTGAAGGCCGTGCGCGCCGACCTGGCCGAACACACCGAAGCGTTCAAGGACGACATCGCCTCCAGCGGCAAGCTGGCCCAGGACCCGTCGGTCAAGGCTGCCCTCGCCGAGGTCGAAACGCCGCTGGCCGCCTATATCGCCGCCGCCGGCCAGATCGTCGGCAGCGCCGACAGCGATATCGCCGGCGCCCGCGCCAAGCTGCCGGGCTTCGCGGCCCAGTTCTCGGCCCTTGAGACCAAGATGGAAGAGGCCTCGACCAAGATCGAAGCCGCCGCCGTCCGCGACTCCAAGGCCGCCAAGTCGATGAGCCTGCTGGGTCAGGTCGTCATGGGCGCCCTGCTGGCCGCCGCCGGCCTGTTCGCCGTCGCCCTGATAGTCGCCGCCAAGCGCGGCCTGGTCGCCCCGCTGGTCGCCATCACTCACGCCCTGCGCCGCCTGTCGGCCGGCGACCTGTCGGTCGTGCTGCCCAAGAAGACCAGCAACGACGAGATCGGCCAGATGACCGACGCCCTGCAGACCTTCCACGACACCGTGGAAGCGCGCCGCAAGGAGCTGGAAGCCGCCGACGTCCGCGACGCCCTGGAGGTCGAACGCGCCGAGGCCGAGACGCGTCGCGCCGAGGCCGAGTCCACCCAGAAGGCGGTCGTCGAGAGCCTGGCCCTGGCGCTCAAGCACATGTCCGACGGCGACCTCAGCCACCGCATCACCCAGACCTTCCCGGCCGGCTACGAGAAGCTGCGCGTCGACTTCAACGTCGCCGTCGAGAAGCTGTCGGGCGTCATCGCCGCTTCGCTGGGCGCCGTCACCGCGATCCATGGCGGCACCGCCGAGATCACCGCCGCCGCCGACGACCTGTCGGGCCGCACCGAACGCCAGGCCGCCAGCCTGGAAGAGGCCGTCGCCGCCCTCGACGAGATCACCAGCACCGTGCGCCTGACCGCCGAGGGCGCCAGCCGCGCCCGCAAGGTGGTCGAGCGCGCCCGCAGCGCCGCCGACGCCTCCGGCTCGATCGTCAGCCAGGCCGTCGACGCCATGGGCGCGATCGAGAGGTCCTCGACCCAGATCGGCAACATCATCGTCGTCATCGACGAGATCGCCTTCCAGACCAACCTGCTGGCGCTCAACGCCGGCGTCGAAGCCGCCCGCGCGGGTGAAGCCGGTCGCGGTTTCGCCGTCGTCGCCCAGGAAGTCCGGGCCCTGGCCCAGCGCTCCGCCGAGGCCGCCCGCGAGATCAAGACCCTGATCAGCGCCAGCACGGCCGAGGTCGGCCAGGGCGTGGAATATGTCGGCAAGGCCGGCGAAGCCCTTCGCGCCATCGCCAGCGAGGTCGACCAGATCGACGGCCTGGTCGGCGAAATGGCCGCCTCGACCCAGGAACAGGCCCGTGGTCTGGCCGAGGTCAACACGACCATGAACCAGATGGACCAGGTCACCCAGCGCAACGCCGCCATGGTCGAGGAAACCACCGCGGCCAGCCACGCCCTGGCTCAGGAAGCCACGCGCCTGGCCCAGCGCATGGGCGAGCTGCGGATCGCCGACGCAAGCAGCCAGCGTCGGGCGGCTTAGAGCCTGCCCGCTTCGGGAACCGAAGCGGACAAGGAGGCTCGATCAGGAGGGGGCCTTCCAGTCGCCCGACTTGCCGCCGGTCTTTTCGAGCAGGCGCACGGTCTCGATGACCATGCCTTTCTCGGCGGCCTTCAGCATGTCGTAGATCGTCAGGCAGGCGATCGAGGCGGCGGTCAGGGCCTCCATCTCGACGCCGGTCGGGCCGGTGGTCTTGACCCGCGCAGTGACGGCCAGGCCGCCCTCGGCCGACTCGACCTCGACGACCACCTTCGACAGCGCCAGCGGATGACACAGCGGGATCAGGTCCGAGGTCTTCTTCGCCGCCATGACGCCGGCCAGCTCGGCCACGGCGCGGACATCGCCCTTGCGTCCCGAGCCTGACACAGCCAGCGCCAGGGTTTCCGCGCTCATCCGCACGAAACCGGTCGCCACCGCCTCGCGGGCCGTCGCCGGCTTGTCGGAGACGTCGACCATGCGGGCGCGGCCCTGGTCGTCGATGTGGGTCAGCTTGCTCACTGTTCCAACAGCCTCGGCATCAGCTCGACCATGTTGCACGGCTTGTGGCGGCTATCGAGCTGGGCGGCGATGACCTTGTCCCAGCCGTCCTTCACCGCGCCATTGCTGCCGGGCAGGCAGAAGACGAAGACGCCGTCGATCAGGCCGGCCGTGGCCCGCGACTGCAGGGTCGAGAGGCCCACCGTGGCGTAGGACACCAGGTGGAAGATCACCGAGAAGCCGTCGATCTTCTTGTCGAACAGGGGCTCCAGCGCCTGGACCGTGACGTCGCGGCCGGTCAGGCCGGTGCCGCCGGTGGTGACGATGGCGTCCACGGCCTTGCTGTCGATCCAGTCGCGGACCTGGGCGCGGATCTGTTCGACATCGTCGCGGATCACGGCGCGGCCTGCGAACTCATGGCCGGCGTCACGGACCCGGTCGATCAGAATCTGGCCCGAGGTGTCGGTGCTTTCGTCGCGGGTGTCCGACACGGTCAGGACGGCGATGCGCACCGGCTTGAACGGCAGTTCCGGCTTGATCCCGCCGCCCGGCTTCAGGCCTTCCGACATCGCGTCTCTCCTCAGTCCCAGCGTTGCGCGTCGGTCCTATCGCGGTCCGTCGGCTCGATCCAGCTCGCGCCGTCCGGGCCGTGCTCCTTCTTCCAGAAGGGCGCTCGGCTCTTCAGGTAGTCCATCAGGAAATCGCAGGCCTCGAAGGCCTCGCGGCGATGGCCGGCGGCGGTGGCGACGAAGACGATGGCCTCGCCGGGCGCGATGCGGCCTGTGCGGTGAACGATGTGGACGTCGTGCAGCTTGAAGCGTTCGATCGCGGCCACCGCGATTTCGCCGATCGCCGCGTCGGTGAAGCCGGGATAGGCCTCCAGCTCCAGGGCCGCCGCCGCGCCTTTTTCGGCCCGCGCCAGACCTACGAAAGTCGCCACCGCCCCCGTCTCCTCGCGCCCCGCGCAGAAGGCGGTGACGAACGCGCCCGGTTCGAACGGCTGGTCGGTCAGGGTGACGATCATCCGCCGCTCATCGGCGGCAGGAAAGCGACCTCGGTCCTGGCAGACAGCGCGGCCTCACCCCGGACGATGGCCTTGTCGACGGCGACCTGGACGCCGGGCGCGGTCAGGGCGTCGCCGAGTTCGGCCGACAGGAGGTCTCGCAATGTTGAGAGGTCACCGGCCTCGATCACGCGATCGCGCCAACCGGCCTGGTCGGCCAGGCGTCCGAACAGCAGGACCCTGGCCATATCAGCCGCCCGTCGTCGACATGTGGCGGGCGACGGCCGGACGCGCCGCGGCGATCTGGAAGTCGTGGCCCTTGGGCTTGGACCCAATGGCCGCGAAGATAGCGTCGTTCAGCTGGGCGTCGCTCGCCCCGCCGCGAATCACCGCCCGCAGATCGCTGGCGTCGTCGCGGCCCAGGCAAGTGTGCAGCGTGCCCGTGCAGGTCAGCCGCACCCGGTTGCAGGTGTCGCAGAAATGGTTGCTGAGCGGGGTGATCAGCCCCAGCCGCCCGCCAGTCTCCGCCACGCGGACATAACGCGCCGGGCCGCCGGTGGCGTGGTGGATGTCCTCCAGCGTCCAGAACGACGACAGGTCGCGGCGGACGTCCTGCAGCGACAGATATTGGTCGGTGCGGTCCTGGTCGACCTCGCCCAGGGGCATGGTCTCGATCAGGGTGATGTCGCAGCCGCGTGCGTGGGCCCACTGGATCAGCTCCGGCAGCTCGGCGGCGTTGTCGGCCTTGAGGGCAACGGCGTTGATCTTGACCGCGATGCCCGCCGCCAGGGCAGCATCGATCCCGGCGACCACCTGGGCCAGGACGCCGCCGCGCGTCAGGGTCCGGAAGAGCTCGGGCTTCAGCGTATCCAGCGAGACGTTGATCCGCCGCACGCCATGGCGCGCCAGGTCGGCCGCATAGCGCTCCAGCTGGGTGCCGTTGGTGGTCAGGGTCAGCTCGTCCAGGGCGCCGGTGCGCAGGTGGCGCGACAGGCCGGCGACCAGGTCCATGAAGCCCTTGCGCACCAGCGGCTCGCCGCCGGTCAGCCGCAGCTTGCGCACGCCCAGGGCGACGAAGGCCGAGGCCAGGCGGTCCAGCTCCTCCAGCGTCAGCACTTCGGCCTTCGGCAGGAAGGTCATGTGCTCGGACATGCAGTAGAGGCAGCGCAGGTCGCAGCGGTCGGTGACGGAGACGCGCAGATAGGTGACGGCGCGCCCGAACCCGTCGATCAATCGAGGGGCGGTGAAGACGGCTTGCGTCGGGCTATCGTCATAGGGCGTCATATCCGTCTCTAAGAATAGGCGCTGAGACCCATGACGGAAAGGGATACCACGACGCTGGAAGCGATCGTGCTGGCGGCCGGGGCCGGCGCCCGTTTCGGCGGCGCCAAGCTGCTGGCCCGGCTGGATGGCGCGCCGCTGGTCGCCGGGGCCCTGCTGACCGCCTTCCTGTCGCCCGTCCGGCGCGTCCACGTGGCCGTCGCCAGCGACGCCGTGCGCAAGGCGGTCAGGGCCACGGCCGAGCGGCTGGTCGCCAGCGACCGCCTGTCGATCGTCCCCGTCGAGGACGCCGCCGAGGGCATGGGCGCCTCGCTGCGGGCCGCCGCGCGGGGCCTGTCGGACGACGCTGCCGGCGTCTTCGTGTTCCTGGGCGACATGCCCAGGGTCGACCCGGCCACCGTCACGCGGCTGGCCCAGGCCCTGACCAGCCCGCACGACATCGTCGCCCCGACCTATCTGGGCCGCCGGGGCCATCCCGTGCTGTTCGGCGCGTCGTGGTTTCCCGCCCTGCGCGCCCTCTCCGGAGACGAAGGCGCCCGCGTCCTCCTGGAGAACGCGGGCGCCCGGCTGGCGCGGATTCCCGTCGAGGACCCGGGGATCCATCTTGACGTGGATCGACCCGATGACCTCGTCCGCGCCATCGAAGGCCGCTGAAGCGCCGGATCCCTCCCCCGAGCGTCCGGCCAGCGACCTTCCCCGTCTCCTAATGCAACAGCCCCTCCTCACCCGTCACCAGGCGCCGGATCTCGGCGACCAGGCGCAGGGCGGCTGCGGAGTCGCCCCGCTCCTGCAGCGCCACCAGCTTGGGAACCAGGATCGTCAGGATGCGGCGATGGTCCTCGCCCAGCAGGTCGTAGCCGCGCCGGAACTCGGCGACGTCCTCCTCGTCGGCGATCGTGTCGAGGTCAGGGTCGAACAGCGCCTTCATCGGCCCGTCTCCGGGCGCGGACCGCCAACCCCGTCGCGGCGGCCATGACCACCAGCTGCAGGACGGTCACCACGTTGTTGGACGCGGCGCGACTGTAGTTGTCGATGCTGGGATCGACGGACGCCACGAACCGGATGGCGATCAGGATGATCGCCAGGGCCGACAGCACCGCGCACCAGACCCGCCGCGACCACATCGAGATCCAGACGAAGATCACCGTCGTGACGATGTCGATGACCGCGACCGGCATGTTCAGGCCGCGCCGATCCAGGTGCATGACCATCGGCGTCAGCGTCCAGCTGGCGATCAGGACCACGGCCGTCAGCCGCAGGACGCCGTCGCCCTTCCAATAGGCCAGCCCGCAGACCACCAGGGCCATCAAATAGACGACGTAGACGATCATCGCGGTGAGGGTCGACCAGCGTCCTCATCGCCCCGTCTCCGGGCGCGAATGGTGAGCCAGATGGCCACGAGCAGGACGATCAGCTGGAACATGGCCACGATATTGTTGGCCGCCAGGTTGTTGTACCGGTGGATGCCCCGGTCGACCATGCTCACGATCGGAATGATGGTGACGATGATCGTCAGGGCGGCCAGCACGGCGCACCAGATCCGTCGCCAGCGCGTGGAAATCCACACGAACACCAGGGCGGCGTTGGTGTCGATGATCGTCACCGGATAGTCCAGGCTGGTCTTGCTGCCGTTGCTGACCAGCGGCGAGAGCGCCCAGCTGACGATCAGGACCAGCGCCGCCAGCCGCAACGGCCGATCGCCTTGCCAGTAGGCCACGCCACAGACCGCGAGGGCGATCAGATAGGCGATGTACGGGATCAAGGTTGACGGCAAACTCGGACCTCGACGCAACAGACGGCTTGCCCGCCGCCTCGCCTTCAACTGTTCCCGACGATGTAGCGCATGATCGCTGCATGCAAAGCAAATCCCGTCACGCGGCCAGGGCCGCGCGTTGTTGAACACTGCGATGAGGGTGGTTTCGGGTGACCCGGACCGGCCGGTCAGCGATGCGTGATGCGCTGAACCGCCAGGATGTACTCATGGACGCCGATCGCGATCACCGCGAGGAGCACGGCGGTCAGCGCCGTGATCCCGAGCACCAGGCCGAGCCACTGAAGGTTGCTCAGCTCATGGCGCCAATTCCGCCGGGCGGTCGGATGTTCCTCGGCAAAGCGGTTGGCTTCGGGTGATGGTACGCGGTCATGGTCGTTTCCGATCTCGCGATCAGCAAGCGGCGTATCCGGAAACGCTGCCAGGGGCTCCGGCTGCTTACGGTAATCGCTACCGGGGTCGCCGCTCTCCCAGGCCACGAAGGCCAGGGCGGCGTCGCGACGGCTCATGCCCGACAGGCGCCGGCGGGCGCTGAGCACGTGCATCTCGACGGTCTTTGGCGACAGGCCCAGCGCCCGCGCGATCTCCTTGGACTGGAGATGCGCCGCGATGAGCCGGAGGATCTCCCGCTCCCGGGGGGTAAGCTTCTCGAAAGCGGTACTGACGCGATCCACCATGCGCGCAAGATGGTGGGCCGTTCGGCTCTCGTCTAGCGAGCAAAACGGGTAATCTGAAACAATCAGTTTTCCGAGCGGACGAACGGCAGGCGCGTGGTGGGCGCCTTGTTCAGGACCAGCAGGGCGTTGGCCACGGCCGGACCGATCACCGGCGTGCCCGGCTCGCCGACCCCGCTGGGCGGATTGCCGGACGGCACGATGTTGGTCTCGACGGTCGGCGCCTCGTTGATCCGCAGCACGCGATAGCGGTCGAAATTGCTCTGGTCGACCTTGCCGTCGGTCAGGGTCACTTCGCCGAACATGAAGCTCGACAGGCCGTAGCAGGTGCCACCTTCCATCTGGGCCGCGATCTGGTCGGGCGAGACGGCGACGCCGCAGTCGATGGCGGTGACCACGCGGCCCACGCGGGGCGCGCCGTTCTCCAGCTTGACCTCGGCCACCTGGGCTACGACCGAGCCGAAGCTCTCGTGCACCGCCACGCCGCGCGTCCAGCCGGCGGCCGCCTTGGGCCCGGCCTTCTCGACGGCCAGGTTCAGGGCCGCCAGGTGCCGGTCGGCCCCGGCCTTGGTGTAGAGCGTGCGGCGATATTCGATCGGATCCTTGCCGGCCTTGGCGGCCAACTGGTCGATCGTGTGCTCCATGACGAAGGCGGTGTGGGTCGCGCCCACCGAGCGCCACCACAGCACCGGCACCCCGACGTCGGGCAGGGCCACCTGGGCGTCGACGATCGGTGTGGCCTTCAGGTAAGGCGAGCCCGCCGTGCCTTCGATCGCTGTCTGGTCGGGGCCTTTGCCGCCCATCGGCGAGCCCTTCATGATCGACTGGCTGACGATCCGGTGGCGCCAGGCCGCCGGATAGCCGTCCTTGTCCAGCTGGACCTTCACGGCGTGCACGGTCAGCGGCCGGAAGTAGCCGGCCTGCATGTCGTCCTCGCGGGTCCAGACCAGCTTCACCGGCCGGCCCTTGCCGACCTTCTTGGCGATGTGGACGCACTCGGCCACGTAGTCGGACTGGAAGTTGGCGCGCCGGCCGAACGAGCCGCCGGCGAACAGGGTCTCGATCTCGACCGAGCCCGGCAGGCAGCCGACGATCTTGGCGGCCGCCAGCTGATCCAGGGTCTGGCCCTGCGAGCCGAAGGTCAACTTGACCTTATTGCCGTCCACGGCGGCCACGCAATTCATCGGCTCCATGGTGGCGTGGGCCAGATAGGGGAACTCGTAGGTCGTCTCGAACACCTGCTCGCCCGCCTTCGGAGCGGCGTTCAGCACGTTGGTGTCGCCGCGCTGGTCGAAGGTCTCCCACTTGGTGTCGGTGTTCTTGCCGGCCGCGACGTCCTTGAACAGCTGGGCGATGGCGGCCGAGCCGCGCTTCTCACCCTTGTCCAGGTCCCATTCCAGCTTCAGCGCCTCGCGGCCCATGCGGGCGGCATAGGTGCTCTGGGCGACGACGGCGATCCCGGTCGGGATCTCGAAGACGTCAACCACGCCGGCGACCTTCTTGGCCTCGGCGGCGTCGAAGCTCTTCACCTTGGCGCCGAACAGCGGAGCGTGGGCGATCACCGCCGTCAGCATGTCGGGCAGGCGGACGTCCTGGGTGTAGCGGGCGGTGCCGTCGCTCTTGGCCTGGGAATCCTTGCGGCGCACCCGGTCGGTGCCGATCAGGGTGAAGGTCTTGGGGTCCTTCAGCTTGACGTCGGTGGGCGGCGGGACCTTGGCGGCGTCAGCCAGCAGCTCGCCGAAGGTCGCGGTCTTGCCGGAGGTATGGGTCAGGACGCTGTCCTTGACCGTGATCTCGCCGACCGGGACGTTCCAGCGGTTGGCGGCGGCCTGGACGAACATGGCTCGCGCACCAGCCCCGGCCTTGCGCAGCTGGTCCCACGAGTTGGAGATCGCCGACGAGCCGCCGGTCAACTGCGCGCCCAGGGCGCCGTTGGCGTAGAGCTTGGCGTTGGCGGGCGCCTGCTCGACCTGGACCTTGGTCCAGTCGGCGTCCAGCTCCTCGGCGACGATGGCCGCGAGACCGGCGTGGTTGCCCTGGCCGAACTCGACGTGCTTGGAGATCACCGTCACCAAGCCGTCCGGCGCGATCTTGACGAAGGGCCCGAAGGCGCCGACCTCGACCTTGGAGCCGGCGCTCATGATGTCGGCCGGCGAGCAGCCGACCAGCAGCGAACCGCCGACCAGGGCCGAGGCGACGACCACGTCGCGGCGGCTGGGGCCTTCCAAAGGCTTGAAGGGCGCGTTCATCGGCCGGCTCCACGATGGGTCGCGCCCGAACCGGCGACGATGGCGTCGTCGATATCGGCATGCGGCTCGCCCAACGGCGGACCGGTATCGGCCGCATCCTTGATCGCCGCGCGGATGCGCTGATAGGCGCCGCAGCGACAGATGTTGCCGGACATGGCGTTGTCGATGTCCTCGTCCGTGGGCTTGGGCTTCTGGGCCAGCAGCGCGCAGGCCGACATGATCTGGCCCGACTGGCAGTAGCCGCACTGCGGCACGTCGTGGCGCACCCAGGCCTGCTGCACCGGGTGCTGGCCGCCCAGGCCTTCGATGGTGGTGATCTTGGCCGTCCCGACCGCCTCGATCGGCGTCACGCAAGACCGGATCGGCTGGCCGTCCAGATGCACCGTGCAGGCCCCGCACTGGGCCAGGCCGCAGCCGAACTTGGTGCCCGTCATGCCCAGCTCGTCGCGCAGCACCCACAGCAAGGGGGTCTCGGGCGCTGCCTGAACGGATGTGGACTTGCCGTTGATGTCGAGCGTTACGGCCATGCGTCTTCGCCTCCAACGAAAGAAGGACGCCCCGCGCCCTGATCGAAACCTAACACCGTTCACACTTGGCTTGGCCAGAGGAAATTGAGCGGCGCCTTGGGGGACGAAACGCGCGGCGGCTGAAAAACGCTGCCGCACCTGCGAAGGCCCGCTATGCTCCTGTTCGCAATCGCCCGGAGGCTTCGTCTTGCGCCGCGTCCTTGTTCCCCTCGCCGTCCTGGCCGTGACCTTGGCCGGCTGCACCACCGTGGCTCCGATGGATTCGACGGACGCGCCGATCCGCTACAGCTGCAAGGGCGGCAAGCGGTTCACCAGCGCCTACGCCCTGCATGGCAAGAAGGTCGTGGTCACCGCCGGCGGCGTCACCAGGACCCTGAAGCTGGCCCGTTCGGCGTCCGGCGCGCGTTATACGGCCAGCGACGCCGAGCTCTGGAGCAAGGGCGCCGACGCCATGCTCAAGGGCTTCCCCGGCGGCCCCTACGCCGATTGCCGCTCACAGTAGCTTCAAAGGACGTCGTGTTGGATTCCTTCCCCGCCTATTTCCCTCTCGCCGGTCGCAAGGTGGTGATCGCCGGCGTCGGCGACGCGGCCGAGGCCAAGGCCCGGCTGTTCGAGGGCTCGCCCGCGACCCTGGTGCGGCTCGAGGGTCATGACGCCTATCTGCCCGGCGCCTATACCGGCGCGACCCTGGCCTTCATCGCCAGTCCCGACGAGGTGTTCGTCCAGGCCGCCGCCAGCGCGGCGCGGGCGGCGCGGGTGCTGGTCAATGTCGTCGACCGGCCCGAGCTGTGCGACTTCAACACCCCGGCCGTGATCGATCGCGGCGAAGTCGTGGCGGCCGTTGGCACCGGCGGCTCGGCCCCGGTGCTGGCGACCATGCTGCGCAACGACATCGAGGCCCAGGTGCCCGAGGGCATGGGCCGCGTCGCCGCCCTGCTGCAGAAGTTCCAGGGCGAGGTGCGCGGCACGCTGCCGGCCCTGCATGAGCGCCGGGCCTTCCTGCGCGACGCCGTCATGGGCGAGGCCGCCGCGGCCGCCAAGGCCGGTGACATGGACCGCGCGGGCCAGCTCTTCCGCGAAGCCCTGGCCAAGGGCACCGCCCGCAAGGGGATGGTCCGCTTCATCGCCGGCAAGGGTCCGGTCGACCTTCTGACCCTGCGCGCCTCCCGAGCCCTGGGCGCAGCCGACGTGCTGGTGCTGGACGGCGACGCCGATCCGGAGGTCGTCAAGATGGCCCGCCGTGACGTCGAACGCGTCGCGGCCGAGAAGGCCGACGCCGACCACCTGATCCAGCTGGCCCGCGAAGGCCGCCAGATCGTCCGGCTGATCACCCATGCCGTGGACCCGAACCTGATCCACGCCCTGACCCAGGCCGAGGTCGCCGTCGAGGTAGTGCCGGCCGCTAGTTGAGCGGCCGTCCCTTCGTCTCGGGCAACAGGAACGCCGTGACCAGCACGCTGATCAAGGTGAAGACGACCGGGTACCAAAGGCCAGCATAGATATCGCCGACCGCCGTCACGATGGCGAAGGCGAAGAATGGCACGAAGCCGCCGACCCAGCCGGTGCCGATGTGATAGGGCAGCGACAGGGCCGTGTAGCGGACCCGGGTCGGGAACAGCTCGACCAGGCAGGCGGCCAGCGGGCCAAACAGCGCCGTGGCGGCGATCACGAAGACGAACAGCACGCCCAGGATCAGCGGCTTGTCCATCCGCGCCGGATCGGCCTTGGCGGGATAGCCGGCCTTGGCGAGGGCGGCCTTGATCCTGGTCTCGACGCCGGTCTTCACCGCCTTGACCTCGGCCTTGGCCAGGCCCTTGGCGCTCTGTGAGATGATCTCCACGCCGCCGAGCTTCATCACCGCCGTCGTTCCGGCCGGAGCCTTCTCGTTCGTGTACGAGACCCCGGCATTGGCCAGGGCGCCCTTGACGATGTCGCACGAGGTGACGAACGCGGCCTTGCCGACGGGGTCGAACTGTAGCGAGCAGTCGGCGGGATCGGCCACAACGACAACGGGCGCTTTCGCAGACGCCTCGGCCAGCGCCGGGTTGGCGGCCTTCTCCAGGACGTGGAAGCCAGGGAAGTAGAACAGCAGCGCCAGAGTCATGCCGCCCAGCATCACCGGCTTGCGGCCCACCTTGTCCGACAGCCAGCCGAAGACGACGTAGAAGACCGCGCTGACCGCCGTGGCGGTCATCATGAGTTCGTTGATGGTGACCGGGTCGACCTTCAGGAACTTCTCCATGAAGGTCTGGACGTAGAAGAAGCTGGTGTACCAGACGGCCCCCTGGGCGCACATCATGGACAGGAAGGCCAGGATGACCAGCTTCAGGTTCTTCCACTGGCCGAAGGCCTCGGCATAGGGCGCCTTGGAGGCCTGGCCCTCTTCCTTCATGGCGGCGAAGGCGGGGCTTTCGGTCAGCTTCATGCGCATCCAGACCGAGACGCCCAGCAGGCCGATCGAGACGGCGAACGGGATGCGCCAGCCCCAGGCGTCGAAGGCGTCGATGCCGACGATGGAGCGGGTGATCATGATGACCATGAGCGCGCCGAACAGGCCGAAGGCGGCCGAGGTCTGGACCCACGAGGTCGACCAGCCGCGCTTGTCGGTCGGCGAGTGCTCGGCGACATATATCGCCGCCCCGCCGTACTCGCCGCCCAGGGCGAAGCCCTGCACGCAGCGCAGGATGATGAGCAGGATCGGCGAGATGATCCCCGCCTGTTGGTAGGTCGGCAGGAAGGCGATGGCGAAGGTCGCGCCGCCCATCAGCAGCACCGTGGCCAGGAACGCGCCCTTGCGTCCGGCCTGGTCGCCGATCTTGCCGAAGACCAGCGCGCCCAGCGGCCGGAACGCGAAACCGACGCCGAACAGGGCCAGGGCCGCGATATAGCCGGCCGCGTCGGGCAGGCCGGTGAAGAAGGTCTTGGAAATGACCTGGGCCAGGCTGCCGAAGATGAAGAAGTCGTACCACTCGAAGGCCGTGCCGGCCGAAGAGGCCGCGACCACCGTGCGCATCGACGCGCCTTGCTGACTTGCGTCGGCCATTCCACTTCCCCCGTCTTTGCCCCTGCTTAGCGTGGTTCAAAGCTTCGGGGAACGGGGTTAGGCGACAGCGCCCTGTTCGTCCGGTCCGGCCTGCGACAGGCGGACGATCTCGGCGACCAGGGCGGCCGGGGCGATCGGCTTGGCGGCCACGCCGTTCATGCCGGCGGCGCGGTATGAGGCCCGCTGGTGGGCCATGACATTGGCGGTCAGGGCGATGATCGGCGCCTGCGCGGCGGGACCCGGCAAGGCGCGGATCCGGCGGGCGGCTTCCAGCCCGTCCATGCCCGGCATCTGCACGTCCATCAGGATGAGGTCGAAGGCCCCGTCGCGGGCCGCTTCGACGCCCGAGGCTCCGTCGTCGGCGACGCTGACGTCCGCCCCCAACTGCTGCAGGATGCGGCGAGCGACCAGCTGGTTGGTGGGGTTATCCTCGACGACGAGCACCTTCAGACCCGACAGCAGGTCGTCGGCATGGGCCTCGACCGCGCCCGGCGCGACGGCGGCGCGAGCGGCGATGGTCAGGGTGAAGGTCGAGCCCTCGTTCGGGACCGAGGTGAAGGTGACTTCGCCGCCCAGCATTTCCGCCAGCTTGCGGGTGATGGCCAGGCCCAGGCCCGAGCCGCCGAAGCGGCGGGTGGTGCTGGCGTCGGCCTGCTGGAAGCGTTCGAACAGGCGCGCCTGGGCCTCGAGGGGCACGCCGACGCCGGTGTCGATCACGTCGAAGACCAGCCGGTCGGCCTCCTTGCGGGCTCGCACCGTGACCGAGCCTCGCAGGGTGAACTTCACGGCGTTGCCGATCAGGTTAAACAGCGCCTGGCGCACCCGGGTCGGGTCGGTCTCGATCCAGCCCAGGTCGCCCGCGATGTCGAGCTCCAGCCGCAGCCCCTTGTGCGTGGCCTGGCCGGCCAGCAGGCGGGCGACGCCGCGAACCAGCTCGCCCGGATCGACCGGCTCGTGGTTCAGGTCCAGGCGCCCGGCCTCGATGCGCGAGATGTCGATGACGTCGTCCAGCAGGGTCGACAGCATTTGGCCAGCGGCCAAAGCCTCTCCTAGAAGATCCGCGCTGTCGCCGGCCGGCAGCTCGCGCTTGAGCACATGCATCACGCCCAGCACGCCGTTCATCGGCGTGCGGATCTCGTGGCTCATGTTGGCCAGGAACTGGGCCTTGGCCTCGTTGGCCGCCTGGGCCGTGCGCTCGGCGGCGATCAGGGCCAGCTCGGCCTTCTTCTTCTCGTCGACGTCCAGGACGAGGCCGAACGCCTTGCGGGCCCGGCCCGAGGCGTCGCGGCGCACGTCATGGAAGACCCGCACCCAGCGCGGCTCGCGGCCCGACGCCACCAGGCGCACATCGTATTCCTGGGCGCCCCACTCGCCCGTCCGCCGCCACTCGGCCGCGGCGGCGTACAGCTGTTCGCGATCGTCGGGGTGGATCATGGGCCAGACGGCCTCGCGGACGTCCTCGTAGCCGACGCGGCGGCCCATCATGCGGTGGAACTCGGGCGAGCCCCAGAACCCCTGGGATTCGTGGTCGATCTCGTAGACCCCGGCCCGCGCCGCCCCCAGGGCGACCTTCAGCCGGCGAGCGTTGATCCGCGCCTCGCGCCGCGCCGCCGCTAGGGCGGTGACGTCGTCCATGTAGGTGATGACCCCGACGATATCGCCGGCCTCGTTGCGCCAGGGCCGCGCCTCCCAGCGGAAGACGCGCTCGACGCCGTCGGCGTCGTCGAGGCGGTCCTCGCGGCGGGTGACGATCTCGCCCGACAGCGCCCGGCTCACCCCGGCCACGAAGCGGCGGCGACCGCCATGGGTGAGCTCGGTCAGGGTCTTGCCGATGACCTGGGCCTCGGTCGAGCGGAAGATCTCCAGGAAGCGCGGGCTGACCAGTCGCAGCCGCATGTCCAGGTCGTAGACGGCGACGGCGAACGGGGCGTCCTCGACCAGGCGACGGGCCCGGCGCTCGCTCCAGAGGGCCTTGTCGCGGCTGCGGGCCACGTCGGTGATGTTCTGGGTGATGCCCTTCATCGCGAACAGCGGCCCCGGCCGGGCCTCGGCGCGATAGGTGCTGCGGAAGGTCTGCCAGCGGCCGTCATTGCCGCGCAGGCGGAACTCGATGGCGCCGCCCACGCCGGTCCGGGTCGCCTGACGGAAGGCTTCGTGCACCGTCTCGCGCTGGTCGTCGGGCAGACGGCTCAGGAATTTCTCGCCGGTGTCGACATCGGCGGGCTGCAGGCCCAGCAGGGCCAGGGTGTCCGGCGACCAGTCGATACGCTCGCCGTCCGGCTCGTAGCTCCAGACCCCGATGCCGGCCGCCTCGGCCAGCAGCTCACGGGTGCGGCGGGCGGCCTCCAGCTCGGCGCGGCTTTCGACCTCGGCCGAGACGTCGTGCAGCATGCCGACCAACTCGCCATTGGGCCCCAGCCGTCCGCGCCCCTGCAGCCAGATCCAGCCGCCGTCCTGGCAGCGCACCTTCAGCTCGGTCACCGCCGAGCCGGTCTCGGTCATGCGCCGGATGATGTCGAGCAGCTCGGGCTGGCTGTCGGGATGGACGAACTTGATGGTCGGCTGGCCGATCAGCGCGTCGACGGGCCACCCCGTGACATGGGTCCAGGCGGCGTTGACCGAGACGAAACGCCCTTCGGCCGAGACGACGACGAACAGGTCGCTGGCGTTGTCGAAGAACCAATGCGCCGCGTCGGCCCCGCCGAAAGGCGTGGGGACGCTGGAATTGGCATCAGAGCTCGCCGCCTTGGACATCCGTTCTCCGCGAGGTTGGGCGGATCGTGGAGCGCAACCGTAAACTTATGGTTCCACTGGCGTAGCGATGTTCCCCGAAATGGTCGTCGCCTTCAGACCTTGGCCCCCTAAACCTCGGCCCATTGCCGCAGAAGATTGTGGTAGACGCCGGTCAGCGACAGGATCCCCTGGTCGTCGGCCTCGACCTGGCGGGCAAGGCGCTGGATGGCGACGTCCATCTCCAGCAGGATCGTGCGGCGGGCGTCGTCGCGGATCAGACTCTGGATCCAGAAGAAGCTGGCCGTGCGCCGCCCCCGGGTCACCGGGGTGACGTGGTGCAGGCTGGAGCTGGGATAGAGGATCATGTCGCCGGCCTCGAGCTTGACGACGTGGTCGCCATAGAGGTCGTTCACGACCAGCTCGCCGCCGTCATAGTCCTCGGGCTCGGCCAGGAAGAGGGTCGCCGACAGGTCGGTGCGCAGGCGCTGGCCCGTCACCGGATCGCGGCGGATGGCATTGTCGACATGGTCCTTGAAGCCCATGCCTTCGCCGTAGCGGTTGAACATCGGCGGCAGAATGACCTGAGGCAGGGCCGCCGAGACGAACAGCGGATTGGCCTCCAGCGCCTGCAGGATCGTCGCCCCCACGGCGCGGGCCGCGTCGCTGTCCTGCGGCAGCTGCTCGTTGGCCTTAGCCCGCGCGGCCTGGTGGCCCGAGGTCAGGTTGCCGTCGACCCAGGGGCCGGCGTCCAGGATCGCCCGGCACGCGACCACCTCGGCTTTGGTCAGCACCTGCGGGATCTGCAGCATCATGCGGGCGGCTCCTTATCCTGGCTCCCGCTTAGTCCGCGGAGCCCAAATCCTCTTTGATCTGGATCAGGCCGAAAAATAAAGCGCCCCGCTCGACCTCGTTGTCGAGCGGGGCGCGAAACATGAAGTCCCGATAGGGGGAGGGTCAGTACTTCACGTTGAAGGTCAGGATCGCCTGGCGACCCGGAGCCGGATCGGCGTGGTGCACGCCGTTGGTGCGGGCGATGTAGCGCTCGTCGGTCAGGTTCTGGACGTTCAGCTGCAGATCGACCTTGTCGTTGACCTTCCACGACGCGAAGCCGTCGAAGCGCCAGTACGACGGGGCGTAGATCTCGTTGGCGCCGCCGCCGGCGCCGCCCTGGTTGCCGCCGAAGCTCTTCGACACGTAGTAGGCGCCGCCGCCCAGCGAGATCGCGCGGGTGATGCGGTAGGTCGAGAAGCTGGAGAAGGTGTGCTTGGGCGTGTTGGCCAGCGAGTCACCCTGGTTGACGCTGGTATAGGCGCCCTTGACCAGCTCGCTGTCCATGTAGGTGTAGCCGCCGAACACCTGCCACTTCGGGGTCACGTTACCCGAGAAGCCGAGCTCGAAGCCCTTCACCTCGACCTCACCGACCTGGGCATAGGTGTTGGCGTCGATCTGGATCTGGGCGTTCTTGCGAGTGGTCTTGAAGGCCGCCGCCGACAGGGCCAGCGTGTCGTGGAAGACGTTGGCCTTGGCGCCCAGCTCGAAGCTTTCGCTGTCTTCCGGCTCCAGTTGCACCGTCAATAGGTTGCCCGTGCCGGTCGTGGTGTTGCTGTTCTGGTCGCCGCCCGAAATGCCCGGAGGCGTCGAGGACGTGCCGTACGAACCGTAGAGGCTGGAGCTGGCGGTCGGCTTGTAGACCAGGCCGACCTGGTAGTTGGTGAAGTCCCACTTGCCGCCGCGCGCCACGTAGGTCACGCCGGTGACGACGCCGTTGGCGCTGGTCGCCGAGGCGTCGACGCCGCGGCTCTCATAGCTGTCGTGGCGAACGCCCAGGTTCAGCAGGATCTTCTCACCGAACTTGATGGTGTCGAAGCCGTAGATCGCCGCCGTCTTGGTCAGGTTGCTGGTGGTCGGGCCTTTGTTCAGGGTGCCGACCCAGACGTCATTGGCGTTGGGCTTGTAGACAAGCGTGCAGTCGCCGCCGCCGACGCTGGTGAGGGTCGCCGCCGCGATCGTGAAGCCGGTCGGGCAGGCCGAGGTGGTCGTGCCGTAGGGCAGGTAGCTGGCGTTCTTGTTCTCTTCGCGGCTCAGCTCGATGCCGATGTCGAAGCTGTGCTCCAGGCCGCCCAGGACCTTCTTGCCATGCACGTCGGTGACGGCGGCGATGGTCTCGGTCGGGTTCCAGCGGCTCTTGGTGCCGCGCTTCATCCACCACTGACCCTGGACGAACTGGGCCGCGCCGCCGTCGCCGGGGTTGGTGACCAGGTAGTCGTTGAGGCTCTTGGAGTAGCGGACCACCTGGCGGACGTTCAGGTCGTCATCGATCTTGTGGTCGATGGCGAAGGTGGCGATGTCCGACTTGGTCTTCTGGAAGTCGCGGCTCTTGATGCCGTAGAAGCTGCGATAGTCGACCGCCAGGATGCCCGTGGCCGTGCGCGGCTGGGTGGTCTTGGTCATCAGCGGGATGCCGTAGTCGGGCATCTGGTCGGTATCGAGGTGGTAGTAGCTGGCGGTGATCTGGGTGTCGCCGTTCAGGCCGATGGCCAGCGACGGCGCAAAGCCCCAGCGGCTGAAGTCCACCGCCTTGCGGCCCGGGGTGTTGCCCTGCGTGCCCAGCACGTTCAGGCGCACGGCGACGCTGTCGTTGATGGCGTAGTTCAGGTCGGCCGTGGCGCGGACATATTCGTCGGTGCCGACGCCGACCATGCCGCGCGCGAAGTTCTCGGCCTTCGGCGACTTGGACGACAGGTTGATGCTGCCGCCGCCCGAACCACGGCCGCTATAGGCGCTGTCGGGACCCTTAACGACCTCGACCTGTTCCAGGTTGAAGATCTCGCGGGTCTGGCCGCCGCTGTCGCGGACGCCGTCGACGAAGATGTTGTTGGCCGAGCTGGAGCCGCGGATGAACGGACGGTCGGCCAGCGGCTGGCCGCCTTCGCCGGCGCCGAAGGTGATGCCCGGCGAGGTGCGCAGGATGTCCGTCAGCGAGGTGGCGGCGGTCTGTTCGATGATCCGTGACGGGATGACCGTCACCGACTTGGGGGTGTCGACCAGCGGGGCGGTGAACTTGCTCGACGACGGGTCGGCGACGCGCTTGGCGTCGATCTTGACGGTCGAGACCTCGGTGTTGTCGGGGGCCGTGGCGGCGGCAGCGGCGGTCGCGACCGGCGCGTCGATGTCGGCGGCGGCGGCGGTTTGGGCCATGCCCAGACCGGCCAGACCGGCGACGGCGGCGGCGCCCAGAGCGCGACGAGGCCGGCTCACGACACCGGCGGAGTTCAGCTTACGCATTTGTTGGTCCTATCCCCGGGGGCGCGGTGTTGAGCAGGCCCCTCTTGAAATTGCGAGGCGTTCTTAGCCATCTTGCAAAGCTGTCGCAATGATAATCGTTCGCAATTGCGGCATGTGTGTCTGAAAAGCGACGCTTTGCTTGCTGGAGGCGCCGAGACACGGCGGTTCAGCCTCGCGCCGGAGCGGCTGCGTCTATGCATTCGCCCCTGCCCGCTCCCACATGCTAAAGCTCCGCCGTCCCCCACGGAGCCCTCCCCATGCCCGACGCCAAGACCTGGATCGCCTTCGCCCTCGTCTGCCTCGGCATGGCCCTGACCCCGGGCCCGAACATGCTCTATCTGGTCAGCCGCTCGATCTGTCAGGGCCGCTGGGCCGGGATCGTGTCGCTGATCGGCACGGCGGCGGGGTTCGTCGTCTATCTGTTGTGCGCGGCGCTGGGCATCACCGCCCTCTTGATGGCCGCGCCGATCGCCTACGACATCCTGCGCTTTGGCGGCGCGCTGTACCTGGCTTGGCTGGCCTGGCAGGCGATCAAGCCGGGCGGCGCCTCGCCGTTCCAGGTGCGCGAGCTGCCCAAGGACAGCCCTGCTAAGCTGATCACCATGGGCTTCGTCACCAACATCCTGAACCCCAAGGCGGCGATGCTGTACCTGTCGCTGCTGCCGCAGTTCATCAAGCCCGAGCACGGCGGGGTCTTCACCCAGTCGCTGGCCCTGGGCCTGTCGCAGATCGCCGTCTCGCTGAGCGTCAACGGGGCCATCTGCTTCATGGCCGGCGGCATCGCGACCTTCCTGGCCACGCGGCCCAGCTTCGCCCTGATCCAGCGCTGGCTGATGGCCACGGTGCTGGGCGGCCTGGCGGTGCGGATGGCCACCGAGGCGCGTCGCTAGACGTTCGCTTGACGCCGGCCGCGGCGCGGGGCCTATCCGCGTCGTAGTCTGGAGTTTCTCATGAAGACCGCCCTCGCCGTCGTTGCCGCCCTGCTCGCCCTCGCGAGCGGCGCCCAGGCCTCCAGCCTGAAGTCGTGCGCGGTGCCGCCGGTCGTCACCCCCGCCCCGGCCGAGGTCCCGCCGGCCGACGAGATCCATCCCGACGTGCCGATCGCGGCCTATCTGCTGGCCCTCTACTGGTCCCCCGAGGCCTGCCGCGCGGGCATCCCGGAGTCGGACAAGAAGATCCAGTGCCAGACCAACAGCTTCGGCTTCACGGTGCACGGCCTGTGGCCCAACGGTCCCGACAAGGTGCATCCGCGCTACTGCAAGCCCAGCCCGCCGATGAGCCCGGCGACGGTGAAGGCCAACCTGTGCATGACCCCCTCGCCCTGGCTGCTGCAGCACGAGTGGCAGGCGCACGGGACCTGCAACTGGGCAACGCCCGAAGCCTATTTCAAGAAGGCCCAGAAGGTCCGCAAGGGCCTGAACGTGCCGGATCTCGATCCGGGCGCGGACCAGACCATGACCGCCGGCGAGATCCGCCAGGCCTTCCTGTCGCGCAATCGCGGCGTCCGGCCCGAGGGCCTGAACGTCCGCGTCAAGGACGGCCGGCTGACCGAGGTCTGGGTCTGCATGGACATCAAGTACAAGTGGGCCGCCTGTCGAGGCGGCAACGGCGCGCCGGACCAAGCGGTCGTGAAGGTGACGCCGAAAGGCTAAGGGCCGCGCCTTGCGACACGGCCCTCCAAACCTCAGTCCTCGGGCCTAGCCCTGGATGAAGGCCAGCAGGTCCTTGTTGATCGTTTCGGCCTGGGTCGTCGCCATGCCATGCGGGAAGCCCGGATAGGTGATCAGCTTGCCGTTCTTCAGCAGCTTGATCGCCTGGCGGGCCGAGGCGTCGATCGGCACGACCTGGTCGTCCTCGCCGTGCAGCACCAGGACGGGGACCTCGATGGTCTTCAGGTCCTGGGTGAAGTCGGTCTCGGAGAAGGCCGCCACACAGTCGTACAGCGCCTTAACGCCGGCCATCATGCCCTGACGCCACCAGTTGTCGATCACGCCCTGGCTGACCTTCGCGCCGTCGCGGTTGAAGCCGTAGAACGGGCCGGCGGCCACGTCGCGGAAGAACTGGGCGCGATCGAAGGCCGTGCCGTTGCGGAAGCCGTCGAACACCTCGCGCGGCAGGCCGCCCGGATTGGCGTCGGTCTTCAGCATGATCGGCGTCACGGCGCCGACCAGCACGGCCTTGGCCACGCGGCCCGGCTCGGCCCGCGCCACATAGTGAGCGACTTCGCCGCCGCCGGTCGAGTGGCCGATGTGGACGGCGTTCTTGAGGTCCAGGTGCTTGGCCAGCGCGATCACGTCGGCGGCGTAGGTGTCCATCTCATTGCCGACATCCGTCTGGTCCGACCGGCCGTGGCCGCGACGGTCATGGGCGATGACGCGGAAGCCCTTCGAGAGGAAGAACATCATCTGCGCGTCCCAGTCGTCCGACGACAGGGGCCAGCCGTGGTGGAAGACGATCGGCTGGGCGTCCTTGAGACCCCAATCCTTGAAGAAGATGTTCACGCCGTCGTTGGTGGTGAAAAAGCCGCTGCTCATGTCCGTCATCCCTCGCTTGGCTAGGCCCCCATCAGGCCGTTACCGCCGTTTGATGACGAGACTGTGCCCGCGACAGATTAGCGCGGATATGGAAATGATCGAAACTCATTGTTTCGAATAATGAGCTTCAGGCGCCAAGCCGCGCCGTCGCCTTGCGCTGGGCCTGATTGACCATCAGCACCAGGAAGAACGCCCCGCCCAGGGCCGCGATCACGCCCGGCATCGGCAACAGGATGGCGCAGGCCGCCAGCGCTAGGCCCGTGATGAACACGATGAGCCCCGAGCGGCGCGCGGTTCGCGACCAGCCTCCTAGTTCGTCCTCGCCCGGCGGCGGCAGCTTGGCGAAGAAGTTGCCGCGCACGCTCATGCCCAGGCCCAGGAACGCGACCAGCAGGCGGGTGGCATAGTCCCGGTCGGGCAGCGCGCCGCCCAGATAGACCAGGGTCATCCAACCCTGGATCGCCGCCAGCAGGCCAAAGTGGGTGACCAGGGTCAGGCCCACGAACCCGGTCTCGTAGCGGCCGGGCTTGCGACCGCCCTGGGCGTGGATCGAAAAGGCCATCAGGCCGCTCATCACGAACGGCATGGCCAGCAGCATCATCGCCCGGAGTGGCTTGGGACCCGATAGCACCGCCGCGATATCGCCCGCCTCCCGCCAGCGCCAGGCCAGAGCCCCGACGGCAGCGACCAGCGAGGCCAGGGTGATCAGGGCCAGGATCAGTTTGAGCGGACGATTCATCGAGACCCTTCCTCCTTCAGCGCATCCGCGCCGGCCAGTCCGATGCCGAAAGTCTCGGCGAAGGCCAGCAGGGCGTCTTCCAGCACCGACAGCCGCAGGCTGTAGGTGATAGTCACCCCGCGTTTGTCGGCGGCGATCAGCCCGGCTTCGCGCAGTACCGAAAAGTGCGCCGACAGCGTGGCTTTGGAACTCGCGAAATGCCCCGCCAGCTCGCCCGCCGTCATCGGCCGCTCGCGCAGCAACTGCAGCACGCGCCGCCGCGTCGGATCAGCCAGGGCCTTGAAAACTTCGCTCATGGATCGATATTTAGCTAAATACCGAAATAAGAGTCAAGACGGACGCGGACCTCTCAGCGCCCAGTCGTAGCGGTCGGACGCCCTGTACCCGAGCGCCGCGTTGTCGCGGACGATCTGGCGCAGGTTTTCGGGCAGATCGCGCATGACGATGTCGATCAGGGCGCTGCGAGCCATCTGGATCGCCTCGGCCTTCGGCGCGGTCCGCGCGCAGGCGGGACATCTTACGACATCCCCGCCGTCTGCATGCACGACACGGACATCGACCCGGCAGGCGCCGCATTGAACGACCTGGTCAGCCATCGCCCGTCTCCATTCCGCAGCCCAGAATGGAACAAATAGAGAACAACGACAACCCCAGAAACGCAAAACGGGCGGTCCCTTTCGGAACCGCCCGCTGCTTGGTCTCTCACTCTGGAGAGCCGTTCACCCTTAGGTGTTGACGGCGTCTTCCGGAGCCAGGTCGGTCTTCTTGGACAGGTCTTCACCGGTCTCCTGATCGACGACCTTCATCGACAGCTTGGTCTTGCCGCGATCGTCGAAGCCCAGGAGCTTCACCTTGACGATCTGGCCTTCCTTCAGCACGTCCGACGGCTTGGCGACGCGTTCGTTGCTGATCTGGCTGACGTGGACGAGGCCGTCCTTGGCGCCGAAGAAGTTCACGAAGGCGCCGAAATCGACGACCTTCACGACCTTGCCGTCGTAGATCTTGCCCACTTCGGCTTCGTCGGTGATCGACTTGATCCAGTCGATCGCGGCCTTGATCTTGGCGCCGTCCGAGGCCGAGACCTTCACGGTGCCTTCGTCGTTGATGTCGACCTTGGCGCCGGTGGTGGCGACGATCTCGCGGATCACCTTGCCGCCCGAACCGATCACTTCACGGATCTTGTCGGTCGGGATGGTGATGGTCTCGATCTTCGGAGCGAAGTCGCCGACCTCTTCACGCGGAGCGTCCATGGCCTTGTTCATTTCGCCGAGGATGTGCTCACGGCCACCCTTAGCTTGAGCCAGGGCCTGCTCCATGATCGCGGGCGTGATGCCGGCGATCTTGATGTCCATCTGCAGCGAAGTCAGGCCTTCGCTGGTGCCGGCGACCTTGAAGTCCATGTCGCCCAGGTGATCTTCGTCACCCAGGATGTCCGACAGAACCGCAAAACCGTCCTTTTCCAGGATCAGGCCCATGGCGATGCCCGAGACCGGACGGATCAGCGGCACGCCGGCGTCCATCATGGCCAGCGACGAACCGCAGACCGTGGCCATCGAGGACGAACCGTTCGACTCGGTGATCTCCGAGACCAGGCGGATCGTGTAGGGGAAGTCCTCCTTGGCCGGCAGCATCGGGCGCAGGGCGCGCCAGGCCAGCTTGCCGTGGCCGATTTCGCGGCGGCCCGGGCTGCCCATACGGCCGGTTTCACCGACGCTGTAGGGAGGGAAGTTGTAGTGCAGCAGGAAGGATTCCTTGTAGGTGCCTTCCAGGGCGTCGATGAACTGCTCGTCGTCGCCGGTGCCCAGGGTGGCGACCACGATCGCCTGGGTCTCGCCGCGAGTGAACAGGGCCGAGCCGTGGGTGCGCGGCAGGATGCCGACTTCACCCAGGATCGGACGGACCTTGTCGACGGTGCGGCCGTCGATGCGGATGCCGGTGTCCAGGATCGAGCGACGGACGATGTCGGCTTCCAGTTCCTTGAAGACCGAGACCAGCTTCAGCGGGTCGATGCCGGCCGGGTTGGTGTCGCTCTTGGCGAAGGTCTCGATGGCCTTGGTCTTGGCGGCGCCCAGCGCGGCGACGCGGTCGCCCTTGGCTTGGATCTTGTAGGCGTCGGCCAGGTCCTTGCCGACGGCCTTCTTCACTTCGGCCTTCAGGGCGTCGGTGTCTTCCGGTTGGAAGTCGAAGGGCTCCTTGGCGGCGTGCTCGGCCAGCTCGATGATCGCGTCGATCACCGTCTGCATTTCCTTATGGGCGAAGTTGACGCCGCCCAGCACGATCTCTTCCGAGAGCTCTTGGATTTCGCTTTCGACCATCATCACGGCGTCGGCGGTGCCGGCCACGACCAGGTCCATCTTGCTTTCCTTCAGCTCTTCGAGCGTCGGGTTCAGCACGTAGCCGCCGTCAACATAACCGACGCGCGCGGCGCCGATCGGGCCCATGAACGGGGCGCCCGAAAGGACCAGGGCGGCCGAGGCGGCCACCATGCCCAGGATGTCGGGATCGTTCTCGAGGTCGTGCTGCAGCACGGTGACGACGACCTGGACTTCGTTCTTGAAGCCCTTGACGAACAGCGGGCGGATCGGACGGTCGATCAGGCGGGAAACCAGGGTTTCCTTTTCCGACGGACGGCCTTCACGCTTGAAGAAGCCACCGGGGATCTTGCCGGCCGCGAAGGTCTTTTCTTGGTAGTTGACCGTCAGCGGGAAGAAATCTTGGCCGGGCTTGGCCTTCTTGGCGAACACGGCGGTGGCCAGGACGACGGTTTCGCCCATGGTGGCCAGAACGGCGCCGTCGGCTTGACGGGCGATGCGACCGGTTTCGAGGACCAGCGTCTTGCCGCCCCACTCGATCGTCTTGCGCTTGATATCGAACATTTTGCTTCTTTCGGTTCCCGCGAGCGGATTCTCGTCGGGGCGGACAGGGAAGGACGGCGAAGCTTGAAGAGCTTTTGGAGCCGGCCCGGTGATCCTCATCCAGTTCGACAGGCGGGTTTGAGGACGTGAACCCTCGGACGGACGAACGGTTCTGGCCAAGCCTTCAGGAAGAAGGTGTGCGCGAACCGCCTTGGGCTCCCGACGAACGGCCTGTCTCGACCGCCGGGCTCCAAATACGCGATCCGCCGCCCTGCGTGAGCGGGGCGGCGGACCTCTGTGTGCCTTAGCGACGCAGACCCAGCTTTTCGATCAGGGACTGGTAACGGGCGACGTCGGACTTCTTCAGGTGGTCGAGGAGCCGGCGACGCTGGGAAACCAGCTTCAGCAGGCCACGACGGCTGTGGTTGTCCTTCTTGTGCGTCTTGAAGTGCTCGGTCAGGTTCGAGATGCGCTCCGAGAGGATCGCGACCTGGACTTCAGCGCTGCCGGTGTCGCCAGTGGTGCGGGCGTGTTCGGCGATAAGAGCGCTCTTGCGCTCGATGGTGATCGACATCGGATGTCTCCGCTCAGGTGAGTTGGAAGACCCGCACGGGATTGAGCTTCCCAGCGCGCATCTCGCACAGGGCCACCAGCCGATCCCCTGACATGGCGGAAACGGTGCGATCGCCGGGCGGAAGCTCGGCTTTCAGCGTTTCTACCTGCCTTGGGAGCAGGACGATGGCGCGTCCCTGTGCAAGCCGGAAAGCGTCTTCATCGGTCACGGCCAACGCCGGGATGTCGTCCAGCGCGGTCTCGACCGGAAGCAATGCCTCCGACAGCCGGGCCTCATAGCTCAAATTCTCGAGAGTTTCCAGCGATATCGAGCCACTCTCGGTAAACCCGCCCACCCGCGTTCGGCGCAGCTCGGCGACATGGCCGCAGGTCCCCAGCGCCTTGGCCAGGTCGCGGACCACGGCGCGGACATAGGTGCCCTTGCCGCATTCCATCTCCAGGGTGACGTGGTCGACATCGGCCGCTTCGGTCACGCGCAGCGCGAAAATGTTGACCTTGCGCGTGGCCAGCTCGAATTCGACCCCGTCACGGGCCAGGTCATAGGCGCGCTCGCCGTCGACCTTGATGGCCGAGAAGTTCGGCGGGATCTGGTCGACCTCGCCGATGAAGGCGGGCAGCGCGGCCTCGACCTGTTCGCGGGTCGGACGCACGTCCGAGGTCCCGGTCGTCTCGCCCTCGCGGTCCAGGGTCGTGGTGTCGCGACCCCAGGCGATGGTGAAACGATAAGCCTTGTCGGCGTCCATCAGGAACGGGACGGTCTTGGTCGCCTCACCGAGAGCAATGGGCAGAATGCCGGTGGCTAGTGGGTCCAGCGTGCCGGCGTGGCCGCCCTTCTGGGCGTTGAAGGCGCGGCGCACGCGGCTGACGGCCGTGGTCGAGGTCAGGTCGTAGGGCTTGTCCAGGCACAGCCAGCCCGAGATGGCGTCGCCCTTCTTGCGGCGGGCCATGCCTTAGTCCTCGTCGTCTTCGCCGGCGACGTCCGCCAGGGTGCGGACGTCCTGCTGGACGCGCGGGTCGTCGAACAGGCGGTCCATGTGGGCCGCGGCGCCGAAGCTCTCGTCGTGAATGAACTTCAGGTCGGGCGTGAACTTCATGTCGATCAGCTTGCCCAGGCGGCCGCGCAGGAAGCTCGCCCCCCGGTTCAGGGCCTTGAGGACCTCTTTGATGCTCTCGTCGTCGCGGCCCGCCTCGCCCTTCAGGCCAGCGCCCAGCGGTTCGACGAAGCAGACGGCGTGGCGCAGATCGGGGCTCATCCGCACTTCGGACACCGTGATCGAGACGCCGACCAGCACCGGATCGGCCAGGCCCTCCTCGCGGAAGACATCGACCAGGGCGTGGCGGATCAGTTCGCCGGCGCGCAGCTGGCGTTGCGAGGGCCCCATCGGGGCGCTCTTCTTGGTCTCGGTATTGCGCTTCATGGCGCGGTATCCTTGCGGCCCGGCCGGCGGATCGAACGCCGGTGCGCGGGGAAAATCGGAAGGCGGGGTGTCTAGGCCTGTCGGACCCGGAAGTCCAGCCTTAGGCCCCCGCCCTGTCCTTGAAGAACGCGATCACCTTGTCGCGGGCCTTCATGCTGCCGCTGTCGGGGACCGAGCGGTGGAGGTGAAGGGTCAGCACCGAGTGCGGGGCCATCGGCACGCCGGGCGCGGCGTCCGCATCGGCCAGCTCGACCACCTCGACCTTGTCGCCGAACTCGGCCCTGAGCCGGTCGATGCGGGCGTTGGGCACCAGCTTGTCGGAGGAAAAGCGCAGGGCCAGCAGCGACAGGTCCTCGTCCTTGAACCGCTGCTTGGCGCAGGCCAGTTCCGAGGCAGAGCAGTCCAGGCCGCTGCCCTTGCCCAGCGGCAGCGAGGGCTGAGACATCACCGGCGCCACGACGGCCGGCTCGGTCATCATCGCCAGGGCGAAGCCGCCGGTGAAGCACATGCCGACCGCGCCGACGCCCCTGCCCCCACACTCGGCATGGGCCTGGCGGGCCAGGGCGCGCAGCCAGTCGACGATCGGGCTGGAGCGGCCGTCCTTCAGGGCGACGAACTCGCGGCGCACGCAGATATTCTTGACGATCTCGCCGATCGCATAACCGCGCGTGACCGTCTTGGCCGGCTGGCCGAACAGGCTGGGGCAGTAGGCGGTCAGGCCCGATGCCGCCAGGTCGCGGGCGAAGGCCAGCACGCCCGGATGCAGGCCAGGCACCTCGTGGATGACGATCACCGCCGGCCCGGACCCGATCCTGTAGACCTCGCGCGTCCAGCGCCCGTCGTCGAACTCGAACCGCTCGAACCCCGCCAGCGCATCGTCAGTCATGCCCGCCCCCGCTTTGTTTCGAGAAGGCTAGACCGGCGGTCTTCAGAACGCCATCGCCCGCTCCCAGACGGGTTTCGTCCTGCTCTGCACAGGCCGTTCGGAAAGGTCGCCAGGCTCGAGCAGCAGGCGGATCTCGATCTCGGCGGACCCATCGGCCGGCGCGGGGCAGCGGCGCACCCAGGCGGCGGCGTCCTCGCGGGAGTCGAGGTCGAAGACCCAGAAGCCGGCGACGGTGCGCCCCTCGCCGTCCACGTCCGGCGTCGTGCGCGCCCCCCGGGCCGACAGCCGGGTCCGGTCGGCCACGCCGGCCCGGACAAGTTCGGCGTCATAGGCCCGCATGGCCCGGTTCAGTTCCGGGCCTGGCTCGGCCTCGACCTTCAGAAGCACCATGAAGCGCATCGCGCATCTCCCGTTCCTCTCTTCAAAGACGCGGGAGGCCGGTCGGATGCGACACGACCGGCGAAAAATTATCTAGTTGGTCGTGTCCGGGTGCTGCGGACTGTCGGTCCAGTCGCTCATCGGATCGGGCGCGCGGTTCTTGGGCAGGCGCCATTCGCCGCGATACGAGAAGTCCAGCGTGCCGCACAGGCGGGCTTTCCCCTCGGCCTTGGGATCATCGCCGAACGCCTGGATGCGCAGGTCGCGGCGGATGACGATGGTGCTGAACGACAGCCACAGCCGCGTCGCGCCCGGGCAGAAGGCGCGGACATAGATCTTGCCCTGGGCGGCCTTGGCGTCGACCTCGAACAGCATGGCGTCGGCGTCGACGCCGTCCATGGCGGCGAGGCCGCCGGGACCCAGGTCCTTCTGGCGACCGTCCTTCAGCCGCGCCTCGGCCGGCACGCCGGTGGCCAGCACCTTGACCGGCCGGCCCGAGCCCAGCAGGCCCTGGTTGAACAGGATCGTCACCCCCGCGCCGGTCAGCCGCTTGGCGTCCGGCGAGATCGGGTCGTACGAGAACATCCGCGTCTCGGCCCGGGCAGTCGTCACTGCCAGCAGGGCCAGGGCCACGCCCCCCCAGATGGCTTGCTTCATCGCTTGAAGTGCAGGTTCGCGGCTTGAGGATCAAAGCCCGACAAGCGCCAGCGGTCGCCTTCCAGGCTGAAGGTCAGCAGGCAGGGGCCGTCCTTCTTGGCCGCGCAGACCCGGCCGTCGCCCACGGGGCGCAGGGTGCTGGCGATGGCGATGCGGCCCGGGATCGGGCGGTCGGGCGTATAGCCGTAGTAGTTGGCGGCGGCGTGGAAAGTCTCAGGCCGGATCAGCGCCTCGCCAGCCACGTCGGCCAGCGGCCCCGCCGCCAGGGCGGCCAGGGCCATGACGCCGTTGCTCTGCCCGCCGCGCTGGCGGGCCTCTTCCATCAGGCGCGACTCGATCTGGTACTTCAGCGCCCTGCGGTCGACATGGGCGTCGAAAGACGCCCTGTCGTTGTCGCGGATGGCGATCAGCAGGTCGTGCACGTCGCCGGCGGCGTCTAGACGGGTCGCGGTCGCGCAGGCGCTCAACGCGGCGGCGACGGCGGTCAGAGCAAGAAGGGCCTTGATACGCATGTGGAATGGGTAGCCCCGGATTGGGGCGATTTCCAGTCTAGCCTGCGAAGGCGACGGCCTCACGGCTGCGGGCCCGAGCCTCAGGCGAGATCCGCTGCAGGGCGTAGGCTACGAAAGCTCGCTCCGCGTCCTTGCCGGCGAAGAACCTGCGCGGCGCGAAATAGGCCATGCCGCCAACCACGAAAAGCCAGGCCGCCTTGCTAGGCGTCACCATCAGCACGGCGGTCCAAGGGAGGAACGTGTCCGTGCCGCCTTGCACACGCAAGCCCGCCTCGTCGGCGCTGAAGCGCACGTCGGTCTCCATCGGCGCGCCGAGCCGGCGGAAGGCGGCGCGCGCCAGGCCGCGGCACCAGCGCAGATAGAGAACAATGAACAGGACCGACGTGCCGATGATGGCCAGGTTGCTCCAGGCGGCAGGCAGGCCGGCGAGCCTCGAGACGGACATCCAGGCGATGACCTGCCCCGCCATCAGGGCCAGATAGATGAGGAAACCATAGCGTCGCCAGCCATAGAGCCGCTGGGTCAGCGCCGCGCCGGCCGTCGCGGCCTCGCGCACCTCGATTCGGCCTTCGATCTCGATCATACGCTCGCCCAAACGCAAGAAAGGCGCGAGCTTGCGCCCGCGCCTTTCTCTAAGCTGAGTTTGGATCGAACGCCTAGTCGAGCTGGCGCTTGATCTCTTCGACGGTGAAGCACTCGATAGTGTCGCCGACCTTGATGTCCTGGAAGCCGGCGAACAGCATGCCGCACTCCTGGCCGGACGGGACCTCGTTGACCTCGTCCTTGAAGCGCTTGAGCGTCGCCAGGGTGCCCAGTTCCAGAACGACGATGTCGTTACGGATGATCCGGACCTTGGCGCCCTTGCGGACCACGCCTTCGGTGACCTTACAGCCGGCGACCTTGCCGATCTTCGAGATGTCGAAGGCCTGCAGGACTTCGGCGTTGCCGAGGAAGGTTTCGCGCTGGATCGGGGCCAGCATGCCCGAGAGCACGCCTTTGATGTCGTCCAGCAGGTCGTAGATGATCGCGTAGTAGCGGATCTCGACCCCTTCGCGTTCGGCCAGGGCCCGCGCCTGCGCCGAGGCGCGGACGTTGAAGCCGATGACCGGCGCGCCGGCGCCCTTGGCCAGCATAACGTCGCTTTCGCTGATCGCGCCGGCGCCCGACAGGATGATCCGCGCGCGGACCTCGTCGGTGGCCATCTTGTCCAGCGAACCGATGATCGCCTCGGCCGAACCTTGCACGTCGGCCTTGATGATCAGCGGAAGCTCTTTCAGCTTCTTGTCCTGCAGCTTGGCCATCATGTCGGCCATCGAAGCGCCGGCGCCGATCGGGGCCAGCGACTTCTCGCGCTTCAGGCGGATGCGGTACTCGGTCAGCTCGCGAGCGCGGGCTTCGTTCTCGACCACGGCGATGGCGTCGCCCGGCGAGGGCACGCCGTCCAGGCCGAGGATCTCGACCGGGGTGGCCGGACCGGCTTCGGTCAGCTGCTCGTTGCGCTCGTTGAGAAGCGCGCGGACGCGGCCCCACTGGCTGCCGGCGACGACGATGTCGCCGCGCTTCAGCGTGCCGCGGTTGACCAGAACGGTCGAGACCGCGCCACGACCCTTGTCCAGCTTGGCCTCGATCACGACGCCGTCGGCGCTACGGTCGGGGTTGGCCTTCAGGTCCAGCACTTCGGCCTGCAGCAGGATGCCTTCGAGCAGTTCGTCCAGGCCGGTGCGGGCCTTGGCCGAGACCTCGATGATCTGGGTGTCGCCACCCAGGCTTTCTACGACGATCTCGTGCTGCAGCAGCTCGTTGACCACGCGGGTCGGATCCGAGCCCGGCTTGTCCATCTTGTTGACGGCGACGATGATCGGCACGTCGGCGGCCTTGGCGTGTTTGATCGCCTCGATCGTCTGAGGCATCACGCCGTCGTCACCGGCCACCACCAGCACGACGATGTCGGTGATGTTGGCGCCGCGAGCGCGCATCGACGAGAACGCGGCGTGGCCGGGCGTGTCGAGGAACGTCACGCGCTGGCCGTCCTTCAGGCGAACCTGATAGGCACCGATGTGCTGGGTGATGCCGCCGTGTTCGCCGGCCGCCACGTCCGTCGAGCGCAGGGCGTCGAGCAGGCTGGTCTTGCCGTGGTCGACGTGACCCATGATCGTCACGACCGGGGGTCGCGGCTCCAGGTGATCGTCGATGTCCTCGGCGCCAATGAAGCCTTCTTCGACGTCGGCTTCCGACACGCGGCGCACGGTGTGACCAAATTCGGTCGCCACCAGCTCGGCGGTGTCGTTGTCGATGACGTCGTTGATCTTCAGCATCACGCCCTGACGCATCAGGAACTTGATGATCTCGACGCCACGCACGGCCATCCGGTTGGACAGCTCCTGCACGGTGATGACGTCGGGAATGATCACTTCACGCGCGACACGGGCCTGTTCGGCCACGCCGCCACGGCGCTTTTCCTTTTCACGTTCGCGAGCCCGGCGGACCGAGGCCAGCGAGCGCATGCGATCGGCGGAATCCCCATCGCCGGCCACGGCCTGGATGGTGAGACGACCTTCGCGGCGCTGCGGGGCGCCCTTGACGCGCGACACGGCCTTGTTGGGCGCGTTCGCGGCCTTGCGACGATCGTCATCCTCGTCCGGACGGCGGCCAGCTTCGCCACCGGGACGCGGGGCCGAACGCATGGCGCGTTGGATTTCCGGCGTGGCCGGGGCCGCGGCGGGCACGCCGGGACGCGGACCGCGCGGCGGACCGCCGGGACCACGAGCGCCCGGCGCCGGACGCGGCGCGAGGGCCGAGTAGCGGACGGTCTGCTGCGGACGGTCGCCTTGCGGACGATCACCCTGCGGGCGGTCGCCACGGTAGCCGCCACGATCGCCCTGCGGACGATCACCTTGCGGACGATCACCGTCGGGACGCGGACCGCGCGGACGGTCGCCCTCGGGACGCGGCGCGCGTTGGCCGAAATTGGCGCCGGCGTCGGGACGCGGCGCGCGTTGGTTGAACGGGCGGTCGCCTTGCGGGGCCGGACGATAGGTCGTCGTGCTGGGACGATCGTCGCGGCGTTCGCGGCTGGGCTCGTAGGTGCGGGTCTGGCCGGGCGCGGCCTGGCCGCGCGGACCATCGTGACGCGGGCCCTCATGGCGAGGACCTTCGTGACGGGGCGCATCCTGACGAGGCGCTTCGGCGCGCGGCGCGGCCGGAGCCTGGGCCACGGGGCGCGGCGCCGGAGCAGCAGCGGCCACCGGCGGCGGGGCTGCCGGCGCGGCGGGCGCGACGGGGGCCTGAACGACCGGCGCCTGAGCGACAGGCGCGGGAGCCGGGGCCGGCGCAGCGGCGGCGCGTTCGGCCGCGGCCTTGGCGGCGGCTTCGCGCTGGGCGGCTTCCTGAGCGGCGCGAGCGCGCGCATCGGCGGCGGCCTGGTCGGCGGCTTGGCGAGCTTGATTTTCACGAGCGGCGTCGACGACGCGTTGGCGGGCGCGCAGTTCTTCCTGCGACAGGCCGCCGGCCGAACCGCCGCCACCGCCGCCTTGCGACTGCTGCGGGCGCGGAGCCGGGGCGTCAGGCGTATGGCGACGCTCAGCCGAAGACGGCGCGGCAAGATTGCCGCTCGGGGCCGCGTGGGGACGCGTCCGCTTGGTTTCCACAACCACCGTCTTGGTCCGGCCGTGGCTGAAGCTCTGCTTCACGACTCCGGCGCTCACCGAGCCCTGGCGGGGCTTCAGCGTTATCGGGGGTCGATTGCCGGGACGGCCGTTTTCGTTATCGTCGCTCATGCGCTCGCTTGTACTTCCGCCGGGCGGTACCCGGCTAAAAAACCGTTCGTTCCATGTGAGAAAGGGGCCTGGACGTACCTCCAAAAAGGAAGCGCGTTTCCCGACCCTTCACTCACGAACGCGACCCGAATAGCCGCGCCCAACATCAAAGATTCTAGAGCTTTTCCATCGCACCGGCGGTT
Source organism: Caulobacter sp. GW821-FHT11E11 (assembly GCF_058808315.1). Taxonomy (NCBI): domain Bacteria; kingdom Pseudomonadati; phylum Pseudomonadota; class Alphaproteobacteria; order Caulobacterales; family Caulobacteraceae; genus Caulobacter; species Caulobacter sp. GW821-FHT11E11. The sequence goes on along the minus strand of NZ_JBXARO010000001.1, from coordinate 320,681 downwards.
CCCCGGTGGGAGGCAAAAACCCTAGAGCCTGTCGCGATCGGTTAGCCAGACCCGGGCGAACAGGCTCGCCCTCTTTCATGAGAAATCCGATCCGCCGAGGCGGGAAGATCTCTAGCTATCCTCACGCTCGTTCGCCGACCATTCGGGAGGCAAAAGCGGGCGGAAACCCGACAAGCGCTCGACATCCAATGTCCAGCTATCGGCGCCGCGCCCGGCAAGGAGTGCGGTGTGTATCACATTCTCCCCGCCCAAGGCTAAACCCAATTCATCCGAATTGAATGCGCCCAGGACACGGGGCGCTCTGGACGCCTTGCGGGCGGCGTTGAGGATCTTTCGGCGACCGTCAGCGGCCGCGTCGGACGCCTCGATCAGCCAGGCGACCTGGCCCGTCCCCAGGGCGGCCACCACCTTTTCGAAGCCTGAGATAATGGTCCCGGCCTTCCGCGCAAGTCCCAGGCTGTCCAGGATGCGGCGGACCAGCAGGGCCTCGACCTGGTCGGCCAGGTCGGCGGGCGCCGTCAGCTTGGCCTTGGCCGCGCGCGAGAACAGGCCCTTCTTGGCGGCGGTCGTGATCGAGTCCCGATCGGCTCCGACCCAGATACCCCGGCCCGGCAGCTTGCGCGCCACGTCCGGCACCACGAGGCCATCCGGACCCGCCACGAAGCGGACCAGGCGCGCCTCGTCCGTCGCCTCGCCCAGGACGATGTCCTTGCGCAGGCGGTTGGCTTCGGCGTGGGTCTTGGGCGTGGCGGCTTCGGTCATGTCTCGCTGGGCTAGGAACGTTCCAGAATGGCGAACGGCCCCGCGGATTGCTCCGCGAGGCCGTCACGCGTTCGTCAGACGCCCTTAGGCTTCTTCTTCCGAGGCGGCGTCTTCCGAAACAACCTCTTCCGAAGCGGCTTCAGCCTCTTCAGGGGCGTCCTCGGCGACGACGTCGCCTTCGGCTTCACCCTCGTATTCGCCTTCGTACTCGGCTTCCGGCTCGTATTCCGGCTCCGGCGGGGCTTCGACCCAGCCCATGACGATGCGGGCGCGCATGATCAGGGCTTCGGCGTCTTCCGGCGACAGGTTGAAGGTCTCCAGGATGCCCGGCTCGCGCACGCGCTCGCCGCCCTTGCTCTCGAACCAGCCACGCATGTCGTCCGGCACCAGACCCGCGAGGTCTTCCACCGTCTTCACGTCGCCTTCGCCCAGGGCCACGGCCATGGCCAGGGTCACGCCCTCGACGGCCAGGACCTCGTCCTGCACGCCCAGTTCGACGCGCTTGGCGTCCAGGGCGGCGGCTTCCTTGTCCAGGAATTCGCGGGCGCGGGCTTGCAGTTCCTCGGCAGTCTCTTCGTCGAAGCCTTCGATCGAGGCGATTTCATGCGGCTCGACGAACGCCACGTCTTCCACCGCGGCGAAGCCTTCGGTGACCAGCAGCTGGGCGATGACCTCGTCGACGTCCAGGGCTTCCTGGAACAGGCTGGTGCGCTCGGCGAACTCGCGCTGACGGCGCTCGCTCTCCTGGCTTTCGGTCATGATGTCGATCTGCCAGCCGGTCAGCTGCGAGGCCAGGCGGACGTTCTGGCCGCGACGGCCGATGGCCAGCGACAGCTGTTCGTCCGGCACCACGACTTCGACGCGCTCGTCTTCCTCGTCCATGACGACCTTGGAGACTTCGGCCGGGGCCAGGGCGTTGACGATGAAGGTGGCTTCATCTTCCGACCACTGGATGATGTCGATCTTTTCGCCCTGCAGCTCGGCCACGACGGCCTGCACGCGCGAACCACGCATACCGACGCAGGCGCCGACGGGGTCGATCGAGCTGTCGTTCGAGATGACGGCCATCTTGGCGCGCGAACCCGGGTCGCGGGCCACGGCGCGGATCTCGATGACGCCGTCGTAGACTTCCGGCACTTCCTGGGCGAACAGCTTGGCCATGAAGCCGCCGTGCGCGCGGCTCAGCATGATCTGCGGGCCCTTGGTCTCGCGACGGACGTCGTAGATGTAGGCGCGGATGCGATCGCCGACGTTGAAGTTCTCGCGCGGGATCGACTGGTCGCGGCGCATGATGCCTTCGCCACGGCCCAGGTCGACAATGACGTTGCCGTATTCGACGCGCTTGACGCTGCCGTTGACGATCTCGCCGACGCGATCCTTGTACTCTTCGTGCTGACGCTCACGCTCGGCTTCGCGGACCTTATGCATGACGACCTGGCGGGCCATCTGGGTCTGGACGCGGCCGATCTCGAACGGCGGCAGGATTTCTTCGTAGACCTTGCCGATCTCGGCGTCGCGCCAGCTGCGCTTGGCGATCGAAAGCTGGACCTTGCCGATCTCGCCTTCCAGCTCGGTGTCGTCGGCGACGACTTCGATCACGCGCTTCTGCGTCGTCTCGCCCGTGCGCGGGTCGATCTTGACGCGGATGTCATGCTCGGCACCGTAACGGGCGCGAGCGGCCTTCTGGAGCGCGTCCTCGATGGCCTCGATGACGACTTCCTTCTCGATGCCCTTTTCACGGGCGACCGCGTCGGCGATCTGCAGGAGTTCGAGCCGGTTAGCGGCAATGCCGATGGCCATGGTCAGTCCTCTTCACTTTCGGACACGTCTTCGTTGTCGGATTGCAGACGGGCGGCCCTTTGCTTGGCCCCCCGGTCCATCAGGGCGTCGGTCATGACGAGCTTGGCGTCGATGATCCACGCGAAGGGGAAGTAGACGGTAACGTCGTCCTCGCCCTCGATGTTCAAACCCACCTGGTCGTCCTCGATGCCGGCCAGCTCGCCCTTGAAGCGCTTGCGGCCCTCGGCGACGCGGTCGAGCTCGATGCGAGCCTCCAGACCGGCATAGTCGTCGAAGTCCTTCAGGCGGGTCAGGGGGCGGTCGATGCCGGGGCTCGAGACTTCCAGCGTGTATTCGCCGGAGATCGGATCGGCGGGGTCCAGAACCTCGGACAGGCCGCGCGACAGGCGGGCGCAGTCCTCGACGTTCATGTCGCCGCCACTGCCGTCTTCCTGCAGCGGATGTTCGGCCATGATCTGCAGGCGGCGCTGCTCGGCCCCGCCCATCAGGCGAAGGCGAACGATCTCGTAGCCGAGGCTCTCGGCGACGGGATCGAGCAACTCGATCAGATCACGGTCTTCCTGCGTCTTGCCGCGCACGGTTCTCTCAACTCTCAAGGCCGCCAGCTTCGCTGCCGATCAGCCAAACAAAAAGCGGCAGCCTTTCGGCCGCCGCTCGAAAGCGCCATCTAGCGCTAACGGACGATGTAGAACGCTTTATAGGCGAACAGATGGGCTCTGTCGACTCTCAGGCGGGAAATCTCCCGACTCTGACTTCCGCACCGCAGCAATAATCGCCTATAAGCCAGCCCGCGCAGGCCGCCTCCCCGCGGTCCTCATAAGACGAAGAGTCACAATGGACCTCTCAAAGATTCCGACCGGGGTGAACCCGCCTTACGACCTCAACGCCATCATCGAGATCCCGCAGGGCGGCGAGCCGGTGAAGTACGAGATCGACAAGGAAAGCGGCGCCCTGATGGTCGACCGCTTCCTGCATACGGCGATGTTCTACCCGGCCAACTACGGCTTCATCCCGCACACCCTGGCCGATGACGGCGATCCCGCCGACATCATGGTCGTGGGTCCGACCCCGGTCGTGCCGGGCGCGATCATCCGCTGCCGCCCGATCGGCACCCTGATGATGGTCGACGAAGCCGGCTCGGACGAAAAGATCCTGGCCGTGCCGGTCGACAAGCTGCACCCGTTCTACACCGGTGTGTCCAGCTGGCGTGACCTGCCGACCATCCTGACCGAGCAGATCGCCCACTTCTTCCAGCATTACAAGGATCTGGAAAAGGGCAAGTCGACCAAGATCACCGGCTGGGCCGACATCGAGGAAACCGCCGACGTCATCCGCGCGGCGATCAAGCGCTACAACGAGACCTACTGATGTCTCTGGCCAGGATCGATCTCACCTTGAGGATCATCCTGGCCGACCCGCCGCCCGGCGTGGTCTTCTCCAAACAGGACGCCAAGAACCATCCGGTCGATCCGGTGCGGGCTGAAGGCGACCTCTCCTTCGACATTCCCATTACCCTGACCCCGACGCCGAACGGCCTTCGCCCCGGCGGCGGCTTCGTGCGCAACGACAGCCGGGGGCGCTTCGTCTACATCGCCTCGGGCGGGCAGGCGGGCGATGGCCACACCGTGTGGTCGCGACGCATCAAGATCTATCTGCACGACCTGCCGGCCGACATCGCCTCGGGCGAAGTGCTGGCGGCGACCATCGCCGGCCGCGCCAAGGATGGCGGGCCGGCCTGTGCGACCGTCCCGCTGCTTTCGGGCTGGACCCGCGTCACGCCGCCATGACTGCCTGACGATCTGGGGCAGGACCGCGCAAGCTCAGGCGCTCCTGCACCGCCGCGACATAGCTGGGCCCCACCGGCACCGCGGCGCCATCGCGCAGCACCAGCGAGATCAGCCCCCGCCCCGCGCGATTGACGGCCTTGACCCGGTCGGGATTGACGAAGGCCGAACGGTGCACCCGCATCATCCGGCGCGGGTTCAGCTCGCGCTCCAGCGTCGTCATGGTGATGCGGTGGATGTGCCGGCGCGTGGCCGTGTGCAGCAGGACATAGTCCTTGGCCGCCTCGATCCAGTCGATCTCCGACAGCGCCACCCGCACCAGGCCCTGACGGCCGGGAACCCAGAGGCCGTCGGCATCCTCCTCGCGGGCGACGGGCGCCGTCGCCGTGGGCGTCATGGTCAGGATCATCGGCGCGCGCGGATCGGCCAGCAGGATGGCCAGGCCGCCCTGCGCGGCGACGTCCGTAAGGCCCAGCCCCGCCATCAGCCGCGAAAGCGCCTGGCGCAGGTCCCGATAGGCGGGATCCCACGGGTCTTGGGCGACGGCCCGGTTGATGAACGGAGCGGCAGACATGGGCTCTCCTCCCGGCGCTCGCCTCAGGGCGCCGATGGTGGTTGGTGGAGCCGCCGAGATCGCAGCAGCCCCCGCTGATGGACAGGATGTCGAACCGATGATTGCCTGATGAAACGCCGATCAAGGCGCGGCAGTCAGCGTCTTCTCACCCCTCGGTGACGAGAGCTGAATGCTATGTGGCACAAAATGTGTCAATCAGAATCGGGCACAAAAAGTGCCGCGTTCGATTACAAATCCGTCACGCCCTGACGAAGTCCAGGAAGACCGGGGCGCAGTCGCCCAGCTTCTTTTCCTCGTAGCGCGTGGTGACGTGGTCGGCCGGGATCGCGTTGCGGTCGGCGCTCGCGTCGGCGAAGCGGAAGTTCGGATCGGCCAGCACCCGCTCGGTCGTCCACTCGCCGTAGTCGGCCCAGTCGGTGGCGAAGCGCAGGGCCGCGCCGGGCTTCATGACGCGGGCCAGCCGGGCGACGAATTCCGGCTGGATCAGGCGGCGCTTGTTGTGGCGGGCCTTGTGCCAGGGATCGGGGAACATGATGAAGACCCGGTCGAGGCAGGCGTCGGGCAGCCAGTCGACCACGTCGCGGGCGTCGCCCTCGTGGACGCGGACGTTCTTCAACGCCTGCTCCTCGATGTGACGCACGGCGCTGGCCACGCCGTTCACGAACGGCTCGGCCCCGATCACCAAGGTCTCAGGGCTGCGGCCAGCCTGGGTCGCCATGTGCTCGCCGCCACCGAAGCCGATCTCCAGCCACACGGCCTTGGCGTCCGGCATCAGGTCCAGCGGCTGGAACGGGCCGTGCGGCACGGCGATCTCGGGCAGCAGGGTGTCGAGCAGGGCCTGCTGGCGCGGCTTCACCGGGCGCGCCTTCAGACGGCCGAACGAGCGCAGCGGGCCATGGGGTTGGGTCGGATTGGTCATGGGCGGGCGTCTTAGTCGGTTGAGCGTGAAATGAAAACGGGCTCCGACCCGGGAAGGATCGGAGCCCGCTTCCAAAAGGATTGAAGGGTAAGGCTTACGCCAGGCCCTTCAGTTCGCCGACCAGGTCGGTCTTCTCCCACGAGAAGCCGCCTTCGTTGTCCGGCGTGCGGCCGAAGTGGCCGTAGGCGGCGGTGCGGGCGTAGATCGGGCGGTTCAGCTGCAGGTGCTCGCGGATCGAGCGCGGGGTCGCGCCGCCGATCAGCTGCGGCAGGATCTTTTCCAGCACGGCCGGATCGACCTTGCCGGTGCCGTGCAGGTCGACGTGGAACGAGACCGGCTGGGCCACGCCGATCGCATAGGCGATCTGGATGGTGCAGCGGTCGGCCAGGCCCGAGGCCACGACGTTCTTGGCCAGGTAGCGGCAGGCATAGGCGGCCGAGCGGTCGACCTTGGTCGGATCCTTGCCCGAGAACGCGCCGCCGCCGTGCGGGGCCGCGCCGCCGTAGGTGTCGACGATGATCTTGCGGCCGGTGACGCCGGCGTCGCCGTCCGGACCGCCGATCTCGAAGCGACCGGTCGGGTTGACCAGCCACTGGGTCTTCTTGGTGATCAGACCGTCCGGGAAGATCGGCAGGATGTGCGGCTTGATCAGGTCCAGGACGCGCTTGGAGGTCGCGGCCTTGCCGTCGATCTTCTTGGCATGCTGGTGCGACACGACGATCGAGACGACGCGGACCGGGCGGCCATTGCCGTCATATTCCAGGGTCACCTGGCTCTTGGCGTCCGGCTCCAGCTCCGACAGCTCGCCGCTGTGGCGCAGCTCGGCCAGGCGCTTGAGGACGTTATGGCTGTACTGCAGGGTGGCCGGCATCAGCTCCGGGGTCTCGGTGCTGGCGTAGCCGAACATGATGCCCTGGTCGCCGGCGCCCTCGTCCTTCTTGTCGGTGGCGTCCACGCCCTGGGCGATGTGCGCCGACTGGCCGTGCAGGAAGTTGGCGAACTTCGCCTTCTGCCAGTGGAAGCCCTTCTGCTCGTAGCCGATGTCCTTGATGGCCGCGCGGACCTTGGGCTCCAGCGAGCCCAGGATGTCCTTGGTCAGCTGCTTGTTGGCCTTCTTGTCGCCGTCCGGCTTGCCGGCGCGGACTTCACCGGCCAGCACGACGCGGTTGGTGGTGACCAGGGTCTCGCAGGCGACGCGGGCTTCCGGATCGACCGTCAGGAAGGCGTCGACGACGGTGTCGCTGATGCGGTCGGCGACCTTGTCGGGATGGCCTTCGGAGACGCTCTCGCTGGTGAAGATGTAGGACGAACGGTTCAAGAGACAGCTCCGGCCTTGAGGATGCGCGGGCGCGCACGGGCGCCCAGTTCGGCGTCCAATTAGACCGAAAGCATATAAAGATATGTTTATGCGATCAAGGCGAGAGAACCTGGGGCCGCTTTAAGCCCCTTTCAGCCCTCTTCGCTGGCGCTCGCCTCTTCCTCGGCCATCGAGCGGACCAGCTCCAGGATCCGGCGACGCACCTTGGCGCGGCTGATCTTCGGGAACAGGGCGGCCAGCTCCAGGCCTTCCGAGGTCATCAGGAAGTCGTGCACGAACGGCTCGCCGGTCTCGGCCACGCCCTCGGCGGTCGGATCGGCCAGGCCCTCGAAGAAGTAGCCGACCGACGACTGCAGGCTCTTGGCGATCTCATAGAGCTTGCTGGCGCTGACCCGGTTGGCCCCGCGCTCGTATTTCTGGATCTGCTGGAAGGTCAGGCCCAGGTCCTCGGCCAGCCGTTCCTGGCTGACGCCCAGGATCTTGCGGCGCATGCGGATACGGGCGCCCACATGCAGGTCGACGGGATTGGGGTGACGCTCAGCGTCCGAGGACTCGCTCATGCCTACGCTTGATAGCTGAAATTGCGGTTTTAATTCAGCCTAAGTTTTTCACGCACGCAATAGATTAAAAGGACTTACCCCTCGGTCGGCGAGCTGACGCAACCGCAGATATCAGTAGAAGTGCGAAAAACGCGAAATCACCGAAGTTGTCGAAGGGTGTAAGCCCACCCTTACCTGGTATAACGGAGTCTATCACTCCACTTTTGCCTAAATCCAACCGGGTTCCAGAGATGATTCGACCATGCGCGTCGATGACAGCGCTGACTCCCGTGGGGGTCGCGCGCAAAATCGGCTTGGCGCTTTCTATGGCCCGGTAGCTGGCCAGGTTCAGATGCTGCAACGGCCCGGAGGTCACCCCGAACCAGGCGTCGTTCGAGACATTGATCAGGACCCGCACATTCGGGTCGGCCTTGGCCAGGCCCGGAAACAGGCTCTCGTAGCAGATCAGCGGCTGAGTCAGCAGGCCGTCGCCGACCTTCAGCGGGACGGGACGCGGCCCGGTTGCGAAGCCGTCGCCCAGATGCGCCAGGCTTTTGAACCCGATCAGGGTAAGGAATTTCTCGGCGGGCAGGTATTCGCCGAACGGCACCAGCCGGTGCTTGTCATAGATGCCGACGACCTCGAGGTCGGTCGCCGTCCGCTTCAGGGCGATCAGGCTGTTGTAGTAGGTCGGCTTCTCGATCGGGCCCTCGTAGCGATAGCCGCCGATCAGCAGGGTCTGGCCGGGCTGGACGCTGTCCACGATCGCCTGCCGCACCCAGGTTCCGGGGGCCATGTAGTCATTGATCGCCGCCGGCAGGGCGCCCTCGGGCCAGACGACCAGGTCGGCGGGCTTGCCGGCATAGGGCTTCGCGGTCAGCGAAACATAGGCCTGGACGATCTGGGCGAAGCGGGCGGCGTCCCACTTGGCGTCCTGCTGGATGTCGGCCTGGACGATGCGCACCGAGACCGGCGCGCCCTGGGCCAGCGGCCGCGAAACGGCGACCGCGCCATAGCCGTAGAGGAAGACGAGGCCGGCGGCGGCCACGCCCAGCGCGATCTTGCCCGCCCTGCCCTCGCGCCACACGGCCGGCGCGGCGGCGATGGCCAGGGTGATCCAGGTCAGGCCATAGGCGCCGACCAGGGCGGCGGCCTGCGATGCCCACGAGCCGGCCCGCCAGGTCTCGCCCGGCAGGTTCCACGGAAAGCCGGTCAGCACATGGCCGCGCAGCCACTCCAGGGCCGCGAAGGCGCCGGCGAAGGTCAGCACCCGCCAAGCGCTGGCTGGACGGAAGCGGCGGTAGAGCAGCCCCGCCAGACCCCAGAACAGCGCCAGACCCGAGGCCATGGCCGCCACGGCGAACGGGGCCATCCAGCCCTGGTTGGCCGCATCGACCATGAAGGCCTCGGCGATCCACCAGGTGCTCAGAGAAAAATAGCCAACACCCGCCAGCCAGCCGCGCCAGAAGGCCGAGCGCAAAGGCTTCTCGGCATTCGCATCATCGAGCAGATAGAGCAGCCCCGCATAGCCCAGCAGGCCCGGCAACACGCCGAACGGCGGATGGGCCAGGGCGGCGGCCAGACCGGCCAGCAGCGCCAGCACCGGTCCGCTCCAGGGCTTGGCGCGGAAGCGGCTCCAGGTCGCGGTCACGAGGCGGCGATGTCCTCGACGGCGCGCGACGTCGCCGGCGTCGGACCGCCACGCATGCGCACCCGGCGCACCCGGCGCGGATCGGCCTCGACCACCTCGAATTCGTAGCCGTCGGGGTGCGAGATCACCTCGCCCCGCTGCGGCACGCGGCCGGCCAGGGCCACCACGAGGCCAGCGACGGTGTCGATGTCCTCTTCCATGTCGGAGGGCGCCAGGCTGCGGCCGACGGCGGCTTCAAGCTCTTCGAGCGGCGCGCGGGCCTCGGCCTCGAAGATCCCGCCGGGGCGGGCCACGATGGCCGCGGCGGCCGCGTCATCGTGTTCGTCGTCGATCTCGCCGACCACCGCCTCGATCAGGTCTTCCATCGAAACGAGGCCGTCCGTGCCACCGAACTCGTCGATGACCAGGGCCATGTGGGTTCGGCTGGTGCGCATGCGGAGCAGCAAGTCGGCGGCCTTCATCGAAGCGGGCACGTACAATGCATCACGGCGCAGCTTGTTCAGCACCTGGTCGCCGGACGCCGGACGCTTCTCGTCGTCGGACAGCAAGCGAAAGACGTCCTTGATGTGGACGACGCCCACCGGGTCGTCGAGCGTCTCGCGGTAGATCGGCATCCGCGTGTGCTCGGCCTCGGTGAACTGAGCCACCACCGCCTCGAAGGGCGCGGACAGCTCGACGGCCACGATGTCGGCGCGCGGGGTCATCACGTCGGCGACCCGCAGCATCTGGAACGCTTCGGCCTGGTCGACCATGTCGACCGCGCCGGTCGCGGGCGGCGGCTCGGGCGGCCGCGCGAAATCGCCGCCGCCGGTCAGCTGCTTGCGCATGCGTCGAAGGAACGCCCGCACGCCCCGGCTTCTGCGAACCGGAACGGCGGGCTGTTGACTAGGCTCGTCGCTGGGCATGGCCCTGTTTAGCGCCCCTGTTCATCGCCGGCATAGGGATCTGGAACGTCCAGACCCGCCAGGATTTCGCGTTCGAGCGCCTCCATGGCTTCCGCCTGGTCGTCGCTCTCGTGGTCGTATCCTAGGAGATGTAGCACGCCGTGCGCCACCAGATGTTGCAGATGGTGGCCCAGAGGCTTGCCCTGCTCGGCCGCTTCGCGCGCGCAGACGCCGTAGGCCAGGGCGATATCGCCGATCTGGCCTTCCGGGTTGGGGGGCGAGGGGAACGACAGGACGTTGGTCGGATAGTCCTTCTGACGGAAGTCGCGGTTCAGGGCCTGGACGCTGTCGTCGTCAGTCAGCAGGATCACGATCCCCTGGCCTTCGATGTCTTCGTGCGCGTCCAGCACGGCCTGGGCGGCGCGCCAGACCAGGGCCTCGGTCTCGGCTTCCGCCGTGGTCCAGGCCTCGTCCTCGATCTCGATGTCTACGGTGATGGTCATGTTAGCGGGGAGTACTCTTACCTGGGCGTGCTTTGGGCCGCGTCCGCGTCATAGGCCTTGACGATACGCTCGACCAGCGGATGGCGCACGACGTCCGAAGACGTAAAGCGCGAGATCGACACGCCCTCGACCCCTTCCAGGATCGAAACGGCGTGGGCGAGCCCTGAGTCACGCGGGTTCAGCAGGTCGACCTGGGTCGGGTCGCCGGTGACGACCATGCGGGCGCCTTCGCCGATCCGGGTCAGGACCATCTTCATCTGCAGGCGCGAGCAGTTCTGGGCCTCGTCGACGATGACGAACGCGTGGGCCAGGGTGCGGCCGCGCATGAAGGCGATCGGGGCGACCTCGATCTCAAGCTTCTCGCGGCGACGACGCAGCTGGTCGGCGCCCATGATGTCGGTCAAGGCTTCCCAGACCGGAGCCATGTAGGGATCGACCTTCTCGTTCAGGTCGCCCGGCAGGAAGCCCAGCTTCTCGCCGGCCTCGACGGCGGGACGGGTGACGATCAGGCGATCGACCTCGCCGCGCATCAACATGCCCGCGCCATGGGCCACGGCCAGGAAGGTCTTGCCGGTGCCGGCGGGACCCAGGCCGAAGGACAGCGGATGGGTGGCCATCGCTTCCATGTAGTGGGCCTGGCCCTTGGTCTTGGGCGAGACATTGCCCTTGCGCACCGCGCGGGGCGAGGCCTGGCCGCCGGTCTCGTGGGCCGAGCCGATGGCGATGCGCGCGTCGGCCTCGACCACCTCCTCGCCGGCGTCGGCGCGGGCGGCCAGGGTCTGCAGAACGCGTTTCGCGCCGGTGCGGCCTCGGGCGTCGCCGGTGATGGTGACGCCGCCGCCCGGGGTCTCGATCAACACCTTGAAGGCGTCCTCGATCAGGGCGGCGTGACGGCCCGACGGACCGGTAACGGCGACGACGGCGTCGTCGGACAGCGGCAGGAACTCAGGCGTACGGCTCAAGCGGTCTCCAGGGCAGGATTGGTTTCAAGCACGCCCCCCAAGCTCATCTTGGCGGCGCTCTCGATACGGACAGGCACGATCGTGCCGATCAGGCTTTCAGGGCCTTCAGCATGCACGGCCTGCAGATATGGGCTGCGACCCACGATCTGGCCAGGGTGGCGGCCCGACTTCTCGAACAGCACCGGCATGACCTTGCCGACCTGGCTGGCGTTGAAGGCGCGCTGCTGGTCGTCCAAGAGCTGGTTCAGGCGGTCCAGGCGCTCGGCCTTGACCGCTTCGTCGACCTGGCCGGGCATGGCCGAAGCGGGCGTGCCGGGACGCCGCGAATACTTGAACGAGAAGGCGGATGCGAAGCCGACCTCGCGGACCAGCTCCAGGGTCTTGTCGAAATCGCCGTCGCGCTCGCCAGGGAAGCCGACGATGAAGTCGCCGCTCATGGCGATGTCGGGCCGCGCGGCGCGGATCTTCTCGATCAGCTCCACATAGCTCTCGGCCGTGTGGTCGCGGTTCATGGCTTTCAGGATCTTGTCGCTGCCCGCCTGCACCGGCAGGTGGAGGTAGGGCATCAGCTCCGGCAGCTCGCCGTGAGCCTCGATCAGATCCTCGCCCATGTCGCGCGGGTGGCTGGTCGTGTAGCGGATGCGGTCCAGGCCATCGATCTTGGCCAGCTGGCGCACCAGCTTGGCCAGGGTCGAGCCGTCGCCGTCATAGGCGTTGACGTTCTGGCCCAGCAGGGTGACTTCGCGCACGCCCTTGCCGGCCAATTGCTTCGCCTCTTCGACGATGTCGTTCACCGGCCGCGACCACTCGCCGCCGCGCGTATAGGGCACCACGCAGAAGGTGCAGAACTTGTCGCAGCCCTCCTGCACGGTCAGGAACGCGGTGACCCCGGTCACGTGGCGTTCGGCCGGCAGGGCGTCGAACTTCTCGTCGGCGGCGAAGTCGGCGGCCAGGCGCTCGCCGGTCGCCCGGTGGGCGCGGGCGATCAGCTCGGGCAGCTGGTGATAGGCCTGGGGACCGACGACCAGATCGACCGCCTTCTGGCGATGCATGATCTCCTTGCCCTCGGCCTGGGCCACGCAGCCGGCCACGGCGATGGTCATGCGACCGCCGTCCAAGGCCTTCCGGTCCTTCATCTGCTTGATGTAGCCGAGCTCGGAATAGACCTTCTCGGTCGCCTTCTCGCGGATGTGGCAGGTGTTCAGCACCACCAGGTCCGCGCCTTCCGGGTCATCGACGACGCCATAGCCCAGCGGACGCAGGACATCGGCCATGCGCTCGCTGTCATAGACGTTCATTTGACAGCCGTAGGTCTTGATATAGAGGCGCTTTTGCGGGGTCTCGCTCATGCGCGAGGTTATGGGGTCACGCGGCCGCCGGCGCAAGTTCGCCAGGGCCACACCCAGAGCCGCTTAGTCCTCCAGCGGGATCCCGTAGAGCTCCAGCCGGTGGTCGATCAGCTTGTAGCCGAGCTTGCGGGCGATCGCGTTCTGAAGCGCCTCGATCTCCTCGTCCACGAACTCCACGACCTTGCCGGTCTTCATGTCGATCAGGTGGTCGTGGTGGTGATCGGGCGTCTCTTCGTAGCGCGAGCGACCGTCACGGAAGTCGTGGCGCTCGATGATGCCGCTTTCCTCGAACAGGCGGACGGTGCGGTAGACCGTGGCGATCGAGATGTGCGGATCGATGGCGTGGGCGCGGCGGTGCAGCTCCTCGACGTCCGGGTGGTCGTCGGCGGACGACAGCACGCGCGCGATCACGCGGCGCTGGTCCGTCATGCGCATGCCTTTTTCGATACAGGCTTTTTCGAGTCGATCCACGGCGGCGCTCCGTCTTGAGTCGCGGGCAAGATAGGCGGTCGGTCGCTAAGTGTTAAGCGCCCGGCGCATGACAAGCGCGTCCTTAGCCCCATCGGGATGGGGATAATATCCCTTGCGCAGGCCGACCTTGGCGAAACCGGTCGTCTGGTAGAGGGCGATGGCCGCCAGATTGTCGGCGGCGACCTCCAGGAACATCGCTTCGGCGCCGGTTTCAGCGGCGATCCCGGCGGCGATCTCGACCAGGGCCGCGCCCCAGCCGCGACGTCGCGCGACGGGATCGACGGCGATGGTCAGGATCTCGGCCTCGCCGGCGATCGAACGGCACAGGATGAAGCCCTTGGCCTGCGCGGGTTCGCCCGCCTCGCCCAGCACGGCGAAAGCGCCGGGAGATTTCAGCAGGTCGTCGAACTCCACCGCCGTCCAGGGCCGGGGAAAGGCCTTGTCGTGAAGATCGGCGAGATCGAAGGCGGCTTCTGAGCCGACGGGACGCAGGTTCATGCGGCGGGCAGCGTGGCGTAGGGCGCGCGCAGATACAGCGGCCGGGGCGAATGGGCAGGCGCGGGCTTCCCAGCGGCCAGGCGGGCGACGGCGACAGGGTCCGGCGCGGCCGGGGTCAGCACGGTCGCGACGCTCAGTGTATCGGCCAGCAGCGGCGCGCCGGAGCCGACCAGGGTCGCCGGTCCGCCCGAATAGAGCTCGGCCAGGCGCGCGGCGGCTTCGCCCAGGCCCAAGGCGTCGGGGGCCATCAGCGAAACGCCGTCGGCGAAGACCTGAATGTAGACCTGGCTCATCCGCGCATCGATGATGGCGGCGACGAAGCCCTTGGTCCCATAGGCCAGGCTCTCCAGCGTGTTGACGCCCACGCAGGGGATCGACAGCGCCGTGGCCAGGCCCTTGGCGAAGGCCAGGCCCACCCGCAGGCCGGTGAACGAGCCCGGACCGACCGTGACGCCGATCCGCTTGAGATCGGTGAACGCTACGCCGGCTTCGGCGGCGGCCTCGCGGGCGAGGATTCCGATGCGCTCCTGGTGGCCGCGGGTCATCGGCTCGCTGCGGGTGGCCAGCACGCGCTCGTCCTCGAGCACGGCGACCGAGCTGGCGCCGAGGCAGGTGTCGATCGACAGGATCACGAGATCAGCCGGCGCCGACCACGGCGGCCTCGGCCGGGCGCCAGACGAATTCGTTCAGCTGGGCCTTGGCCTTCAGGGTCGCCTCGGGCGGCACGCCGCCCTTGGTCCAACCGGGCACGCCGAACACGTAGGACACGGTCGCCGCCTCGGGGCGGACGCAGATCACGGCATTGACCTCGCGGCCCTCGCCAGCGCGGCACTGATCGGCGGTGAAACCGAGATCGGCCCACTTGGCCAGCAGTTGCTCGTCCTGGGGACCGCGCGCATCGCCGGCATTGACGCGGACATAGGCGATCTCGCCTTCGTCATTCTTGCCGACCTCGGCCAGCGGGACGTTGTCCTGCTCGATATTGATGATCGGCTGGGGCGGGCCTTCGCCGAAGTGCAGGAAGGCGTTGTCGACCTTGGCCTTCGGGAACAGGACCTTCAGGGTCGCGAGATCGAAGGCGACCGAACCGTTGATCGGCCCGACGCCGTCCTTGCTGACCTTCAGCGGGCCGCCGGCATAGGGCGCGATGGCGACTTGGACGGGGGCCTTGGTTCCCGCGTCGGGAGCCTTGGCGGTCTCGTCCTTCTTGGCCGGCCCGCAGGCGGCCAGCAGCACGAGCGGCAGGGCGAGGAGGGTGTGGCGGAGGGTCATGCGGGCTTTGTAGCCCGGCGCCCCTCCGCCGTCACCGGGTCAGAGGATTTTCGCGGCCTCATCGAAGTCCAGGCGCGGGTTGCGCGGGAACAGGCCCTCGTCCGTGCCATGGCCGATCGAGACGATGAAGTTGCTCTTGATGTTGGCGCCCGCGAAGAACTCGGCGTCGACGCCGGCGTTGTCGAAGCCCGACATCGGACCGACGTCCAGGCCCAGGGCGCGCGCGGCGAGGATGAAATAGCCGCCTTGCAGCGAGCTGTTGCGCAGCGCGCCCCACTCGCGGGCGGTCAGGTCGTTGAACCAATCCTTGGCGCCTGGGGCGTGCGGGAACAGCTTGGGCAGGGTTTCCGGGAAATCGAGGTCGTAGCCGATGATCACCGTCACCGGGGCCTGGCGGATCTTCGGGGCGTTCGAGCCCGACGAATGCTTGGCCAGGCGTTCCTTGGCTTCGTCCGAGGTCAGGAAATAGAAGCGGGCCGGGGTCGAGTTGGCCGCGGTCGGGCCGAACTTGGTCAGCTCATAGAGCTCGCGCAGCACGCTTTCCGGCAGCGGCGTCGGATCCCAGCCATTGCGGGTCCGGGCTTCGGTAAACAGCTGGGCGAGCGTGGCGTCTTCGAGCTTGGCCATGAGCGATCCTTGAGGAAGCTATTTGCAACAACGATAGTTACAATATAGAGCTTCCGCCCGATCGCGCAAGCTTAGCCGAGCGTCTGCTCGACCCGCGTCACTTCCGGCACATAGTGCTTGAGCATGTTCTCGACGCCCGACTTCAGGGTCGCCGACGAGGACGGGCAGCCCGAGCAGGCGCCGCGCATGTGCAGCCACACCACGCCGGTCTGCGGCTCGAAGCGCGAGAAGACGATGTCGCCGCCGTCCTGGGCCACAGCCGGACGGATGCGGGTGTCGAGCAGTTCCTTGATCTCGGCGACGATCTGCGAGGCTTCCTCGTCATAGACGCCGTCGTCGTCGTGGCCGCCTTCGGCGTTCGACGCCGCATCCAGCAGCACCGGCCGGCCGCTGGTGAAATGGTCCATGATCGCCGCCAGGATCGGCGCCTTCAGGTGCGGCCACTGGGCGTCCTCGCCCTTGGTCACGGTCAGGAAATCGGGACCGAAGAACACCCGCGTCACGTCGCCCAGGTCGAACAGGGCCTTGGCCAGCGGCGAGGCGTCGCCCTCCTCCGGCGTGCGAAACTCGCGCGCGCCCTCACCCAGCACTTCGCGGCCGGGCAGGAACTTCAGGACCTCGGGGTTCGGGGTGGTTTCGGTCTGAATGAACATGGTCCTGAAATGGACCTCGCGAGGCCGTGACGCAAGACCGGTGCGATGTCGCATTTTAAAAGTGACACAGGCGTCATTTTCTGGCGTCATGCTCGCAAAACATCGATCCGCGGGAGGATCCAAGATGAGCGACGGTTCTATCGACCTGAAGGAAGCTGCGCGGGCCAAGGCCTATTCGACGCCGCTCGAGGACTATCACGTCGCCGACCCGGCCCTGTTCCAGGCCGACGCCATGTGGCCCTACTTCGAGCGGATGCGGAAGGAAGACCCCGTCCACTGGTCGAAGGGCGACGAGGAGATCGGGCCGTATTGGTCGATCACCCGCTACAACGACATCATGACCGTCGACACGACCCACCAGGTCTTCTCGTCGGACGCCCATCTGGGCGGCATCACCATTCGCGACTTTGACGAGGACTTCGTCCTGCCGATGTTCATCGCCATGGACCAGCCCAAGCACGATATCCAGCGCAAGACGGTCAGCCCGATCGTCTCGCCGCAGAACCTGGGCCGGCTGGAAGGCATCATCCGCGAGCGGGTCTGCCAGATCCTGGACACGCTGCCGATCGACGAGCCGTTCGACTGGGTAGACCGCGTCTCGATCGAGCTGACCACCCAGATGCTGGCCACCCTGTTCGACTTCCCCTGGGAAGAGCGCCGCAAGCTGACCCGCTGGTCCGACGTCGCCACGGCCTCGCCCGAGAGCGGCCTGGTGGAGAGCGAGGACGCCCGCCGCGCCGAGCTGCTGGAATGCCTCGGCTACTTCACCAATCTGTGGAACGAGCGGGTCAACCAGACCGAGCCGGGCAACGACCTGATCTCGATGCTGGCCCACGGCGAAGCCACGCGCGACATGCCGCCCTTCGAATATCTGGGCAATGTCATCCTGCTGATCGTCGGCGGCAACGACACCACCCGCAACTCGCTGACCGGCGGCCTCTACGCCCTGAGCAAGAACCCGCAGGAAGAGGCCAAGCTGCGCGCCGATCCTTCGCTGATCCCCAACATGGTCTCGGAGATCATCCGCTGGCAGACCCCGCTGGCCCACATGCGCCGCACGGCGCTGGAGGACTTCGAGCTCAACGGCAAGACCATCAAGAAGGGCGACAAGGTCGTGATGTGGTACGTCTCGGGCAACCGCGACGACACGGTCATCGAGAACGCCGACGCCTTCATCATCGATCGCCCGCAAGCCCGCCGCCACCTGTCGTTCGGCTTCGGCATCCACCGCTGCGTCGGCAATCGCCTGGCCGAGATGCAGCTGAAGATCGTCTGGGAAGAGGTGCTCAAGCGCTTCCCCAAGATCGAAGTCCTGGAAGAACCCAAGCGCGTCTACTCGACCTTCGTGAAGGGCTACGAGCGGATGATGGTGCGGATCCCGGAGCGGACCTAAGCTAGCGCGTCGAGCTCTTCGTCCGTCAGGTCACCCGGCACCACGGTGACGGGTAGCTTGCGCCCCGCGAAGCCGACGCCCTCCTTGGCGATGGCCGCGATCAGGGGGCCCGGGCCTCGGCCGGCCGTCGACGTCGCCAGGATCAGGATCTTGATGCTGGGATCGGCGGCGACCACCGCCTTCAGGGCCGTGCGGACGCTGTCAGCGTGCTTGATGATGAACTCGGGCGGCAGGCCGGTCTCGGCAACGACCTGGGCGGCTAGGCTCTGGAGCAGGACCTCGGCCTCCTCGCGTTCTTGTCGTTCTATCTCTTCTCGAACCCCGCTCCAGTGCTCGAACTCGGCGGGCGAGATCACCTTCAGCAGCGCCACGTGACCGCCGGTCGAGCGGGCGCGGCGGCAGGCGTATTTCAGCGCCGCGGCGAACTCCGGCGTGTCGTCGGCGACGACCAGGAACTTGCGGCGACTGGAAGCGGCGTCGGTCATGCGCCGACAAGACGCCGCTTCAGCATCGACCTCAAGCCCCCCAGAAGCCGACCAGCTTCTTGACCTCGGCCAGGGTCGGGGCCGCGGCTTCGCGCGCCTTCTCCGCGCCCTTGGCCAGGATGCTGTCGAGAACCGCCGGATCGCCCAGCAGGCCGCGCATGCGCTCGCCGACCGGGGCCAGCTTCTCGACCGCCAGCTCGGCCAGGGCCGGCTTGAAGGTCCCGAAGCCCTTGCCGGCGTATTCGGCCAGCACCTCGGCCTTGGTCCGGCCGGACAGGGCCGCGAAGATGCCGACCAGGTTGTCGGCCTCGGCGCGGGCGCCCAGCTCTTCCAGGGTTTCCGGCAGCGGTTCCGGGTCGGTGCGGGCCTTGCGGACCTTGGCGGCGATGTCGTCGGCCGTGTCGGTCAGGTTGATGCGCGAATAGTCCGACGGGTCGGACTTGCTCATCTTGGCCGAACCGTCGCGCAGGCTCATGACCCGCGCGCCCGGCCCCTGGATCAGAGGATCGGGCTGCGGGAAGAAAGCCGGAACGCCGCCAGGAATGCCGAAGTCGTGGTTGAACTTCTGGGCGATGTCGCGGGTCAGTTCCAGGTGCTGCTTCTGGTCCTCGCCGACCGGCACGTGGGTGGCCTTGTAGACCAGGATGTCGGCCGCCTGCAGCACCGGGTAGGTGTAGAGGCCCACCGAGCTGCGCTCCTTGTGCTTGCCGCTCTTCTCCTTGAACTGGGTCATGCGGTCCAGCCAGCCGAGGCGGGCGACGCACTGGAAGATCCAGGCCAGCTCGGCGTGCTCGCGCACCGCCGACTGCGGGAAGATCGTCGCCTTGTCCGGGTCCAGGCCCGAGGCGATGTAGGCGGCCGCGATCTCGCGGGTCTGCTGGGCCAGCAGCGCCGGGTCCTGCCACACGGTGATGGCGTGCAGGTCGGCCACGAAGATGAAGGTGTCGATCTCGTGCTGCAGGCGGGAGAACTTCACCAGCGCACCCAGATAGTTGCCCAGGTGCAGGGCGCCCGAAGGCTGGACGCCCGAGAGCACGCGGGCGGGGCCCGAGTAGACGGCCGGCGCTTGGGTGGCGGGAGCTTGATCGGTCATGGCCGCTGGTTAGCGCCGCGACCCGACCAGGGCAAGGCCGATCAAGCCTTGCCCCGGCGCAGGACCGCCTTCAGCTCGGCCGGCTTCACCCCGCCGAACAGGAACAGCAGCGGCGGATAGACCAGAACGCCGGCCAGGCAGGTCAGCGCCAAAGCGAACTCCTTGGCCCCGATCGCGTGGCCGGTCAGGCCCAGGCTCCGCAGCGGGGCCTCGATCAGGTCGCGATAGTGCGAGGCGGCGGCCATCAGCAGGCCCATGCCCAGGCTGGCCAGCAGGATGCGGATCAGGCGCGACCAGGTCTGGCTGGTCGGGCTGTAGTCCTTCTTACGCGACAGGCCGAAGGCCATCTGGCCGACATTGATCCACGAGGCGATGGCGGTCGCGGCCGCGATGCCCTTGACCCCGACCAGCTGGAACAGGACCACGCCGAAGGCGATGTTCACGGCCACCGAGATCAAGGCGAACCGCATCGGGCTCTTGGTGTCGCCGCGCGCGAAGAAGGCCCGCGAATAGAGCTGCTGCAGCACGAAGGCCGGGGTGCCCAGGCCGTAGAAGAACAGCGCCGCCGCCGTCTGGCTGGCGTCGAAGGCCGTGAACTGGCCGCGGGTGTACAGGCCGTCCGACAGGAAGCCCGGCATGGCGATCAGGGCCGCGGCGGCCGGCAGGGTCAGGGCCATGGCGAGCGTGACGCCCTGGTCCATGGCGCTCTGGGCGTCGTCCTTGTCGCCGGAGTGCACGGCGCGCGACAGGCGCGGCAGCAGGGCCACGCCGATGGCCACACCCACCAAGCCCAGCGGCAGCTGGTACAGGCGGTCGGCGGTAGCCAGCCAGGTGCGGCCGCCGGGGACGTGGCTGGCCAGGTTGCCCGAGATGAAGATGTTGACCTGGGTGGCGCTGGCCGCCAGGGCGCCGGGGATGGCCTTGCCGATCAGCTCGCGCACTTCCGGCGTCAGGCGCGGGATCCGCCAGTGGACCTTGGCGCCGGACTTGTTGACGCCCCAGGTCAGCAGGGCCGCCTGGGCGACGCCAGCCACCACGACGCCGATCGAGCCCCAGGTCGCCGCGCCGACGGCGCTGGTCTGGGGCAGGATGAAGGCCAGGGTGCAGATGTTCAGCAGGATCGGCGCGCCGGCCGACAGGATGAAGCGGTCACGGGCGTTCAGCACGCCCGACAGGTGCGCGACGATGGCCATGCACGGCAGGTACGGCATGGTGATCTGGGTCAGCAGCACCGCCAGCTTGTATTTCTCGGTGCCCCAGCCGAAGCCCGGGCTGATCAGCATCATCAGCCACGGCATGGCCAGCTGGCAGATCACGGTGATCAGGATGGTCGAGGCCGCCAGGGTGGCCATGGCGTCGGCCGCCAGGATGTCGGCCTTCTCCTCGCCGTCGCGCTGCAGCGACTTGGCGTAGGCCGGCACGAAGGCCGCCGCGAAGGCGCCCTCGGCGAAGAACCGGCGGAACAGGTTCGGGAAGGCCAGGGCGGCGTTGTAGGCGTCGGCGGCCGGGGTGGCGCTGGCGCCCATCCGGTACGAGACGGCCAGGTCGCGCGCGAAGCCCATGAACCGGCTGACCAGGGTCAGGCCCGAATAGATCGCCGACGACTTGAGCAGGCCTCCGCCCTTCTTGGCGGGCGGCGTGGACGTTTCGGCGGGCGAGGGAGGGACAGCGTCGGTCACGAACGGCTTCTGGGGGTTTGGCGGGAGGGCGTCAAGGTGCGGCGCTGACCCCTCCACCGGCTTCGCCGGTCCCCCTCCCCCAAGCGGGGGAGGAGAGTGACTGCCCCGCTTGGGGGCGGACAGACCGCGTAGCGGTCAGGTGGGGGCCTGTGCTGAGTCATGCGCTCTCGGCTCCACGCGGCCAGCGCCGCTGAAGGTGTGTGGGGAGGCGACGGAGCGGCCGGGCGAACCCGGAGACCGTAAGGTTTGTTGTGTTTCGGCTCGCAGACCGCTCCGCCAGGCTGTTCTTGCCCGTGAGGATGGGAGGCGTGAGCGTCTTTCAGCTCGGGTCCCCACTAGCCCCCGGACGGGCGCGGACCAAGTCGATCGGCTACATCCGTCTCGACCCCGACGATCCACGATAGGCGGCTTATACGATCACCGCCCTGTCGATCCGCTGATGGCTTTGACCCCGGAAGCTGCCCGTTCGCCAGCCGATCCGCCTAAAGAGTACGGATGGAGCGACTTTCGAGCCTCCAGGAACCGCCAGCGGCCCCGCTCAACCTACCCCCGCCGCCGTTTTGGGCCGGATCCAAACGCCCTCCCCCGCGACGGGGATGGCTATGATTGTGCGGCGGGTTTGAGCGCGGATCATTCAGCGAGGTCTAAAATCGACAAGCAGTTGATTTCACTGCGTTCGATCTCGCGAATTCCGAGGATAGAGCACCGCCAATCCCCTCTCTCTTAGAGAGAGGTTCGGTGCGCGCGATCCCACTCCGTAGGAAAGCCTTCCGGCCCGGAAGAGCGCCCTCCTTACATCTCACGGCGAGACGATCGCAGGGCTGACCAGGTCAGCCCTGCACGCTGCAGCCTCCAAGAGATGAAAGGATCGCACCGACCAAGGTCGACTTTCGACCCTTCGGCGACGTTTGAAAGGTCTGTTATGGTACCGCATGATTGAGATCACTCGGCACCGCATCATCAAATCATTCACCAACGAAAGCGGTGACCAACGGGTAGTTATCGAGTTACGACCTGACGAGCTGGCTCAATTCATCGAAGAGCATTTCTACGGCGATCCAGCCGAGCACGACGATCATGTCGGCTGGCAGGCCGTTTCTGCGTCTGGCCTCTATCCAACTGCATCAGAAGCCGAACGAGCAGCTTTGGCATCAAGACCCTGGCTTCTCACAAACGTCTAAGTCCCGTTCCGAGAACGACATCGACGTCAGCTCACCACCCGTGGCGGACAATCAGTGCGGCTGTTACGAGACCGGCCGGATTGGAGAAGAGCTATGGCCGTCTGCTGCTTCTGCGCACAACCGATTACCAGCAGCGATGTTGGCGCGGTCTCTATCGCCCTGGCGGCTCTCTCCGGTAGGCGAAACCCACCCAGCCAGGAACTGTTCGCTCATGCGCCGTGCTTGGAAGAAAAGTTTGCTCCGGTTCTCGCGCCGTCCATCCCGTTTGATGCGGAAGCCTTCAGCGACTGACGGTCGACGTCTCCTGAGCGGTCGTCCTCTGCTACACTGTGAGTTCGGATCGTACTTTGGTTAGGATACGTCCTAGCAAGTTGCCGCCCTTCCACTCTGACGGCGATTGCACACACGGATCATCAACGGCCAGGCCCACACCCCAAATCCAATCTCTCGGATTGGCCTCAACCAGCATGGCCTGCCCAGTCGCTTTCAGTTGCCGCGCCGCGCCCGCGTTTTGGGTGAACTTTGCTAGGTTACCCTGGTAGACAAGGCTGACTTTCCAGCGGTCCCAGGTTTCCTGTTCAAAGCCTTGGACCGTCTGTCCGAAACGCTTCTGCTCGTCCGGACTGGCGGTCGCTAAGATCGCCTCCGCAGCATTTCCATCGCCGAAAAGTCGCGCCTTGGAGAACATCATCCATTGTTCGGCAGTGACCAGCGTCAGGCCGTCAATCTCGAACGAGGTCGGATGCCACTGACTGAACACGCCCTTGATGAAAGGGTGAAAACTATCGAAATCCTCAGCTACCGGAAGGTCGGTCTCGGAGATCAAGGGCTTGTCGGTCATCTCGCCATATGACCTCAGAAGCGTCGCCTTTCCACCCATTGCGGAAGTTGCCGGTCCATCCGAAGCTGCCGATATGGGCACGTTGGAAGATCTTAAACTCGACCGGGAGCATGTGGCGCACTTGCTTGACGAGTGCGAATGCGGTCGCCACCCCGCCACACAAGAAGGCGAGGCGAGCCTTCAGTACGAGCTTGACAGGCTTGATGCCGAAATCTCCCGACTGACTACTCAAGCTTAGGTCCGTTCACCACCCTAGTCAGACATTCATTTTGCGACCTATTGTTGCGTATGGCCCTAGATAATTACGAAGGCGTACCGGTCGTCGGCGGCTGGTTCTTATACGGCGGGACCGTTCGCACGCGCGTTGAGATAATTGCTCGCGACTACGACGTTTGGCATCGAACCCTTGAGGCGGATGGGATGCTGGAGGCTGACGACGTACCCGTTCAGCCCGGACCGGACGGTTGTCTATACTACCTTCACGGAAACACGCTTCCCCACCGAACTCTCGACGAAGCCCGGGCCTGGGTAGACAGCCAGCCTTGGGCACCTGTGTGTTGGGACGACCGCTCACCACCCATCGCAGACGCCCGCTCCGCAGGCTATTTCGGCGCGAGGTCCGGCCGGGAAGCCAGGAACGCCGCGCGTTCCTCGTCGGTCAGCACCTTGGCGGTCTTGCGCCGCGCCACCTTCGGGGTCGGCCGCGCATAGGCGCCGGCGGGGGCCGCTGCCGGCTTGAGGTCGGCCAGGCTCTTGATCGGCGGCTTCATGTCGTTCCCCCAGTTCGTGACCCGGCGAGACGACCCGCCGGCTCGTGACGGTCTTGCGAAGACGCCTAGCGCGCCACGCTGGCCCGCGCCCGGCGCAGACCCGCGCGAGCGGCCGGCGCCGTCGCTTCGTTCTGTTCCAGCGCCGCCAGCAGGTCGGCCTTCAGGGCGGCGACCTTGCGGGTCTCGGTGACCTTCCCGCCCTCGGCCGTCTGGACGTAGAAGGCGTCGACCGCCCGCTCGCCATAGCCGTCGATATGGGCCGACTGGATGGAGAGGCCGCTCTCGGCCAGGGTCTTGGCGAGCGCGTGGAGCAGGCCCGGCCGGTCGCGGCCCGAGGCCTCGACCACCGTGGCGTCGTTGGAGGCCTCGTTGTCGACCACCACCGTGGGGGCGATGGCGAAGGCGGCGGCGCGCGATTGCTCGGCGCCTCGGCGCGGCTCGACCGACAGGGCCTCGCCCCGCCCGGCGGCCTCCAGCGCATCGGCCAGACGACGCAGGCCGCGAGGGTTCTCGCAGCCGAACGGCGCGCCGGTCACGTCCTGCACATGGAAGACGTCCAGGGCCTGGCCCTGGCGA
Organism: Caulobacter sp. GW821-FHT11E11; assembly: GCF_058808315.1. Lineage (NCBI taxonomy): Bacteria > Pseudomonadati > Pseudomonadota > Alphaproteobacteria > Caulobacterales > Caulobacteraceae > Caulobacter > Caulobacter sp. GW821-FHT11E11. Next base: position 296,097 of record NZ_JBXARO010000001.1, on the reverse strand, counting down.
GAGGTGAAGACCCGCGCCCCGACGACATTGCCGCCCAGCGACGAGATCGCCAAAGCCAGGTCGGCGAACAGGCCGCGACGGTCCTTGGCCGCCACTACGATCTCGGCGGCGTTCTGGCCCTGGCGCACCCGGCCCTCGGCGGCGGCGCCGCCCTGGATGGCCGCCCTGCGCGCCAGGGCGGCGTGCTCGAACAGGTCTTCCTGGCCGAAGGCGCTGAAATAGGCGTTCTCCATCGCCGTCGCCCAGCCCATGGCCGCCGGATCGGTCTCCAGCAGGGCCGCGCGCGCGGTCTCGGCGGTGATCTCCTGGTGGCGCTGGACATTGGCGGCGGCGTCGCTGCCGCGCCCGCCCCGGAACACCGCCTCGGTGGCGTTGTAGAGCTCGCGCAGCAGCTGGCCCTTCCAGCCGTTCCAGACCCCCGGCCCGACGGCGCGGATGTCGGCGACGGTGATGACCAGCAGCAGGCGCAGGCGCTCGGGGTTCTCGACGATGCGGGCGAAGGCCGCGACCGTGCCCGGATCGGAGACGTCGCGCTTCTGGGCGAAGTCGCTCATGACGAGGTGGTTCTCGACCAGCCAGGCGACCAGCTCGACCTTCACACGCTCGACGCCCAGCCGTTCGCAGGCGCTGCGGGCAGAGCGGGCTCCGGCCTTCTCCTGGCCGCCGACCCCGCCCTTGCCGGTGTCGTGAAGCAGCATGGCCAGGAACAGGGCCTCGCGGTCCTCGATCAGCGGCATGATCGAGACGGCCAGCGGGTGGTCGTCCACCAGTCGCCCGGCCGCCATGTCGCCGATCAGGCCCACCGCCCGCAGGGTGTGCTCATCCACCGTGTACGAGTGGTACATGTTGAACTGCATCTGGGCGACGATCCGGCCGAACTCCGGCACGAAGCGGCCCAGCACCCCGGCGTCGTTCATCAGGGTCAGGGTGCGATAGCTGCGCTTGCCCCGCGCCAGCAGGTCCAGGAACCCCCGGCAGGCGTCGGGATCGCGGCGCACGCGCGAGGTGATCAGCGACAGGCTGCGGGTCACCGCCGTGAAGGCGTCCGGATGCAGATCCAGGTCGCGCTCGTCGGCGATCTTGAACAGGCGGATCAGGTTGACCGGATCGGCCTCGAAGATCGATTGATCCTCGATGTTCAGGCGCCCGCCGTCCTCGTAGAAGCCCTCGACATCCAGCGCCTTGCGCTTGGGACGCCCGCCCGACAGGAAGCGCGAAATGCCCTTGGGCTCGTTCTTGAAGTGCTCGGCTTCCAGCTTGGCCGAGAAGGCGCGGGTCAGGGCCCCGACCTCCTTGGCGATCAGGAAGTAGCGGCGCATGAACCGCTCGACCGCCGGCGCGTCGCCCCGGTCGCCATAGCCCATGCGGCGGGCGATCTCGGGCTGGAGGTCGAAGGTCAGGCGCTCTTCCGGCCGGCCCGTCGTGAAGTGCAGATGCGCCCGCACGGCATGCAGGAAATCGAAAGCGCGGATGAAGGCCTTGGTCTCGCGGCCCGAGAACACCTCCATCTTGAAGACGTCCTCGGGACGATCGACGGGGTGCAGATATTCGGCGATCCACATCAGGGTGTGGAGGTCGCGCAGGCCGCCCTTCCCTTCCTTGACGTTGGGCTCGACCATGTAGCGGCTGGCGCCGGCGCGGGCCTGGCGGTCGTCGCGTTCCTTCAGCTTGGCGGCGACGAACTGGGCGCCGGTGCCCTTCATGACGTCGTCGCGGAAGCGCTTCTTCAGATCGTCGGCCAAGCGCTCGTCACCGGTCAGGCGGCGGGCCTCCAGGATCGAGGTGCGGATCGTGAAGTCTTCCTTCGAGAGGCGCACGCACTCCTCGATGGTCCGCGAGGCGTGGCCGACCTTGAAGCCCAGGTCCCACAGCGCATACAGCATGTACTCGATCACGCTCTCGGCGTGCGGCGTCTGCTTGTAGGGCCGCAGGAACAGCAGATCGATGTCGCTGAACGGCGCCAGGGTCCGCCGGCCATAGCCGCCGACCGCCAGCAGGCACAGGCGCTCGCCCTCGGTCGGGTTGCGGGCCCGGAACACGTGCACCGTCGTGAAGTCGTAGAGGGCGGTGATCACCTCGTCGGTGACCCCGCTGAGCAGCCGGGCGGTCTCGACGCCGGCGGCGCCGTTCTCCAGCCGTTCCTTGGCGATCATCCGGCCGCGAAACAGCGCCTGTTTCAGGATCTCGATGGCCCGCGAGCGCTGTTCGGCCTCGTTGCCGATGGAATCCAGCGCGGCGGCCGACAGTCGGGCCCGCAGGGCGTGACCGTCGACGACGTGTTCCAGGCGGGTGGGGCGAAGGCGACGGGGCATGTTGATTATATGGGTACCAGCTAGGTCTTCAGCAGACCCTTAAGACGATAGAGGGCTTCCAAGGCCTCGCGGGGGCTCATGCCGTCAACGTCCAGATCCGACAAGGTGTCCTCGACGACACTCGGCGCCGCTTTGGCGGGCATCGGCGCGGCGGCCTGGCTGAGGGCGAACAGCGGCAGGTCGTCCAGCTTGGCCGGCGACTGATCCTTGCTCTCCAGGCGATCCAGCACCTCGCGGGCGCGGACGACCACCGGACCGGGCACGCCGGCCAGCTTGGCCACCTGCACGCCGTAGGAGCGGTCGGCGGGACCGGGCGCGGCCTCGTGCAGGAAGACAAGGTCGCCGTTCCATTCCTTGGCGCGGAGGCTGAGGTTGGAGACGAAGCTCAGCCGCTCCTCCAGCGTCGCCAGCTCGTGATAGTGCGTGGCGAACAGGGCGCGGCTCTTGTTGGTGTCGTGCAGGGCCTCGGCGCAGGCCCAGGCGATGGCCAGACCGTCATAGGTGGCCGTACCGCGGCCGATCTCGTCCAGGATCACCAGCGAGCGCGGGCCGGCCTGCGTCAGGATGGCGGCGGTCTCGACCATCTCCATCATGAAGGTCGAGCGGCCACGGGCCAGGTCATCGCCGGCGCCGACGCGGCTGAACAGGCGGTCGACGACACCGAGACGGAATGAGGCGGCCGGCACGTAGCAGCCGGACTGGGCCAGGATCGCCAGCAGGGCGTTCTGGCGCAGGAAGGTCGACTTACCGGCCATGTTCGGGCCGGTGACGATCGACAGCCGCGCCCCGGTCTCGCCCGAGGCGTCCAGGCAGCAGTCGTTGGGGGTGTAGGGGTCGCCGGCGCGCTTGACGGCGGCCTCGACCACCGGGTGGCGGGCGCCCTTGGCGTCGAAGGCGTAGGACCTGTCGACGATCGGCCGCACGGCGTCGGCGTCCTCGGCCCACTCCGCCAGCGCCGAAGCGACGTCCAGGCGGGCCAGCGCCTCGGCGGCGATCTGGATGGCGTCGGCCAGCAGGCGGGCCTGCTCGCGCCAGTCCTCGAAGGCGGCGACCTCCATGGCCAGGGCGCGCTCGGCGGCCTGGGCGATGCGGGCGTCCAGGTCGGCCAGCTCCACCGTGGTGAAGCGCACCTGGCTGGCCAGGGTCTGGCGGTGGATGAAGACAGCATTCAGCGGTGGTTGAAAGAGCGGGTCGGCCTTGCCGGCCGTGGCCTCGACGAAATAGCCGAGCACGCCGTTGTGGCGGATCTTCAGTGGCACGCCGCTGTCGGCGGTCAGCTGGGCTTCCAAGGCGACGATGACCTTGCGGCTGTCGTCGCGCAGGCCGCGCGCCTGGTCCAGCTCGGGCCGGATGCCGGCGGCGACGAAGCCGCCATCGCGGGCCAGGGCCGGCAGGTCGTCGCCCAGGCCTTGCTCCAGCACGTTCAGGAACTGCGAAAGGCCCTCGTGCAGCGACGGAGTCAGGGCCTTGAAGGCGTGCTCCAGCTCGAATGGCGGCGGCGACAGCGGATCGGGCGAACCGCCCGCCATGCCGGCCAGGCGTTCGCCGACCTTCAGCGTGTCGCGCAGGCAGCCGAGGTCGCGCGGACCGCCCCGACCGAGGGCGAGACGGGAAAGCGCGCGAGCCATGTCGCCGGAGCCCTTCAGGACTTCACGCAGGCGCTGGCGCAGCTGGCGGTGCTCGACGAACCATTCGACGGCGTCCAGGCGCTGGTCGATGGCGGCGACGTCCAGCAGCGGGCGGGCCAGGCGCGAGGCCAGCATCCGCGCGCCGCCGGCCGAAACCGTGCGGTCGATACAGGCCAGCAGCGAGCCGTTGCGATCGCCGGTCTGGGTGCGGTCGATCTCCAGGCTGCCGCGCGTGGCCGGGTCGATGGCCATCACATCCGCATCAGCGGCGCGACGCGGCGCGCGCAGCGCCGGCAGCTTGCCGGCCTGGGTCATTTCCAGGTGGGCGGCGATCAGGCCCAGGGCGCCGATCTCGGCCGGCGTCAGGCCGCCAAAGCCGTCCAGGGTGTCGACACCGTACAGGCGCTTCACGCGGGCTTCCGAGGCCTGCGGCTCCGACAGCGCCGAGGGCATTGGCTGCACCAGGCCGCCGCAGATCTTCAGGGTCTGGGAGAGGCTCTCGTCCGACAGAAGCCGATCAGCGACCAGGGTCTCGGACGGCGCCAGCGCCGCCAGGATCGGGGCCACGGCCTCCTTGGCCAGGGCGAAGACCTCGACCTCGCCGGTCGACAGCTCGACCGACGCCACGGCCGCCTGCCCCGCCCGCACGGCGACGGCGGCCAGGCGGTTGGCGCCACGGGCGTCCAGCAGGCCGTCCTCGGTCAGAGTGCCGGGCGTCACGACGCGGACGATGTCGCGGCGGACGACGGACTTGGAGCCGCGCTTCTTGGCCTCGGCCGGGTCTTCCATCTGTTCGCAGACGGCGACCTTGAAGCCCATGCGGATCAGCTTGGAGAGATAGGCCTCGGCCGCGTGCTGCGGCACGCCCGCCATCGGGATCGGCTGGCCCGCATGCGTGCCCCGGAACGTCTGGCTGATGCCCAGCGCGGCGGCGGCCTTATAGGCGTCGTCGAAGAACAGCTCGTAGAAATCGCCCATGCGGAAGAAGATCAACGCATCGGGCTGCCGCGCCTTCATCTCGAAGAACTGCTGCATCACCGGCGTCGCGCCGGTGGGGTCGAGAAGGTGCGCAGGAGTCGGCGTGGCGTGGGCGTTCATGACGCCCGAAACTACAGAGCGTCGCGACTCCCGTTAAGGGGCGGCGTTAAGGTTTTCGGGGGATGGAAGACCGTTACGCTGATTTTCGAACTTGCTTGACGGCCGATCCACGCCCGGTTGAGCTGGCCGCATGACTACCACCACGCCGGCCCAGCCGCCTCCGCCTCGCCCCGCCGTCATGGGCTCCTACCGCCCCGACTGGCTCGAGAAGCCGACCGGCGACGACATGGCGGACTTCTATCCCGACCATGCCGCGCGAAACGACATCTCCGGCAAGGCGACGATCACCTGCAAGGTGAACACCGGCGGGCTCCTGACCGAATGCAAGGTCGTGGAGGAAAGCCCGCCCGGCGAGCATTTCGGCGAGGCGGCGCTGAAGCTGGCGCCCAAGTTCCGAATGATCCCGCCAGACGATCCCAACGCGGCGCCCGGCGAGGTGACGGTGCCGCTGATCTTCGAGATCCCGGAGCGGTCCGCGGGCGAACCCGACGTCTCCCAGATCCTGACGACGGCCGGTCTGGGCGTGGCGGGCGTCTCCGCCCTCCTGCTGATCGCGATGATCTGGGGTCTCGGCCGCTACCACAACCGCGCGGCCAGGCGGTCGACGAGGAAGCCCTAGCTCCCCGTCACCTCTTCCCAGAAGCGCTTGGCCTTGCCGACGAAGTTGGCCGACTTGGGGTTTTGCTTCTCGCCGCACAGGCCGGCCAGTTCGCGCATCAGTTCTTTCTGACGAGCTGACAGATGGGTCGGGGTTTCGACGAACAGTTCGACCACCAGGTCGCCGCGCTGACGGCTGCGCAGGGACGGCATGCCCTTGCCCTTGAGGCGGACGGTCTTGCCGGTTTGGGCGCCTTCCGGGACGTTGACCGAGATCTTGCACTGGCCGTCGCAGGTCTCGCCGCCCAGCAGGCAGGGGGCCTCGATCTCGCCGCCCAGGGCGGCCGTGGTCATCGGCACCGGCACGGTGCAGAGGAGGTCGAGACCGTCGCGTTCGAAGAGCTCGTGCGGGGTCACCGACAGGAAGATGTAGAGGTCGCCGCGCGGACCGCCGCGTGCGCCCGCGTCGCCTTCACCCGCCAGGCGGATGCGGGCGCCGTCATCGACGCCGGCCGGGATGCGGACCGACAGGATGCGCTCGCGGCGCACCTGGCCGTGGCCGTGGCAGTTCGTGCAGGGATCCAGGATCATACGGCCCGAGCCGCCGCAGCGCGGGCAGCCGCGCTCGACCGCGAAGAAGCCCTGCGTCGCGCGGACGCGGCCAGCGCCGCCGCAGGTGCCGCAGACGGTGGGGTTGGTGCCAGGCTTGGCGCCCGAGCCCTCGCAGACCTCGCAGGTCATGGCGGCGGGCACCTTGATCTCGACCTCGGCGCCGGCATAGGCCTGCTCGAGGGAGATCTCCAGATCGTAGCGCAGGTCCTGACCGCGCTGGGGACCGTTCGACTGGCGACGGCCGCCGCCGAACATCTCGCCGAAGACGTCACCGAAGACGTCGTTGAAGATGTCGTTGGCGTCGAAGCCCTGGCCGCCGAAGCCGGCGCCACCGCCGCCTTGCGGACCGTTGACGCCCGCATGGCCGAAGCGGTCATAGGCCGCGCGCTTCTGGGGATCGGAGAGGACCGAATAGGCCTCGTTGATCTCCTTGAACCGCCCAGTGGCGTTCTCGCAGCCGCCATTGCGGTCGGGGTGATGTTCCATCGCCAGTTTGCGGAACGCGGACTTCAGACCAGCATCATCGATGGTCCGGGTCACGCCGAGGATTTCGTAATAGTCGCGCATCGTCAGCGTCTGGCGCCCAAAAGGCCCACGAAAGTGGCGTTGATACAGGAAGAGGTGGGATAGCACGCGGCCCGGCGCAAGGCGTCCTCAGGCGGCGAGACAAGACGTCGCGGCCGCGGAACAGACCTATCGAGCATGTTCCGCGGCGCGCGCATGGCGATTAGTTCGCCGGCTTGTTGTCGTCGACTTCTTCGAACTCGGCGTCGACGACGCCATCGTCCGCGGCCTCGGCGCCGTCAGCGCCTTCGTCCGAACCCGACTGGGCGGCGTACATGGCCTCGCCCAGCTTCATCGACGCCTGGATCAGGGCTTGGGTCTTGGCCTGGATGGCCTCGACGTCCTCGCCTTCCAGGGCGGTCTTCAGCTCGGTGATCCCGGTCTCGATCGCGGTCTTTTCAGGCGCGCCGACCTTGTCGCCGTGCTCGGCCAGAGCCTTCTCGGTCGAGTGCAGGATCGCCTCGCCCTGGTTCTTGGCCTCGACCAGCTTCTTCTTGGTCTCGTCGGCGGCCTTGTTGGCCTCGGCTTCCTTGACCATGCGCTCGATGTCCGCGTCCGAGAGGCCGCCATTGGCCTGGATGCGGATCGAGTGTTCCTTGTTGGTCGCCTTGTCCTTGGCGTGGACCTGCACGATGCCGTTGGCGTCGATGTCGAAGGTGACCTCGATCTGCGGCACGCCGCGCGGCGCCGGCGGGATGCCGACCAGGTCGAACTGACCCAGGATCTTGTTGTCCACGGCCATCGGGCGTTCGCCCTGGAACACGCGGATCGTCACGGCCGACTGGTTGTCGTCGGCGGTCGAGAAGGTCTGCGAGCGCTTGGTCGGGATGGTGGTGTTGCGTTCGATCAGCGGGGTGAACACACCGCCCAGGGTCTCGATGCCCAGGGTCAGCGGGGTCACGTCCAGCAGCAGCACGTCCTTGACGTCGCCTTGCAGCACGCCGGCCTGGACGGCCGCGCCCAGCGCCACGACTTCATCGGGGTTCACGCCCTTGTGGGGCTCACGACCGAAGAAGTCCTGCACCGCCTGCTGGACCTTGGGCATGCGGCTCATGCCGCCGACCAGGATCACTTCGTCGATGTCGCTCTTCTTCAGGCCGGCGTCCTTGAGGGCCTGTTCGCACGGACCGATGGTGCGCGAGATCAGGTCGTCGACCAAGGCTTCCAGCTTGGCGCGCGACAGCTTGATGTTCAGGTGCAGCGGGCCCGAGGCGTTCATGCTGATGAACGGCAGGTTCACTTCGTACTGGGCGACCGACGACAGTTCCTTCTTGGCCTTTTCGGCCTCTTCACGAAGGCGCTGCAGGGCCAGCTTGTCCTTGCGCAGGTCGACGCCCTGCTCCTTCTTGAACTCGTCGGCCAGGTAGTCGACGATCCGAAGGTCGAAGTCCTCGCCGCCCAGGAAGGTGTCGCCGTTGGTCGACTTCACTTCGAAGACGCCATCGCCGATTTCGAGGATCGACACGTCGAAGGTGCCGCCGCCCAGGTCGTAGACGGCGATCTTCTTGTTGTTGTCCTTGTCCAGACCGTAGGCCAGCGCGGCGGCGGTCGGCTCGTTGATGATGCGCAGGACTTCCAGGCCGGCGATCTTGCCGGCGTCCTTGGTCGCCTGACGCTGGGCGTCGTTGAAGTACGCCGGGACGGTGATGACCGCCTTGGTCACGGTCTCGCCCAGGTGGGCTTCCGCGGCTTCCTTCATCTTCTGCAGGATGAAGGCCGACACTTCCTGCGGGCTGTAGTCCTTGCCGTGGGCCTTGACCCAGGCGTCGCCGGTCGGGCCCTTGACGATGTCGTAGGGCACCATGCCCTTGTCTTTTTCCACGACCGGGTCGCTGGCGGAGCGGCCGATCAGGCGCTTGATCGCAAACAGCGTGTTGGTCGGGTTGGTCACGGCCTGGCGCTTGGCCGGCTGGCCCACCAGGCGTTCGCCATCTTCCATGAAGGCGACAACCGACGGCGTCGTGCGAGCGCCTTCGGCGTTCTCGATCACCTTCGGGGTCTTGCCGTCCATGATGGCCACGCACGAATTCGTGGTGCCAAGGTCGATGCCGATAATCTTGCTCATATTGGTACCTGTTCGCTCCTTTAGGCGGACGGCGGTGACAAGGGCCTTCTCGGAAGCGCCCCGGTTTTTCTCGTTCCCGTCCCCGGTGGGTTCGTACGCTCTACGGTTGGGTCCACATCTTGTTCCGACGGCAAAAGCCGAGCGGGCAAAATGCGTTGTGCGAAGTTGACGAGCCCGTCAACCCCGCTTCGAAGCCGGATATGGGGGATGGGTGGCAGGGCGCAAGCCCATAACCCCTCGGATGGAGGGGGAATCTGGTACCGCGACCAAGAAAAATGGCCGCACCCCTTTCGAAGCGCGACCATTGGAAGTCGTTGATTATTCGAGAATTAGCCCGCCTTGGCGACCCAGGCGGTGATCACCGGCAGGCGCTGCTGGCGGATCTGGGCGCGGTTCAGCACGGCGGCGGCGGCCTTGTCGGCTTCCTTGCGCGAACCTTCGGCCAGATTGGCGGCGGCATAGGCCTTGATCTTCTCGGCCGTGGCCGGGTTCGACGAGGCCGCCCCCAGGCCGGGGATGAACCGGGTGCGCGAGCTGGAGTCGACCTTGTCGTTGACCGCGTCCTTGTTGGCCACGGCCCAGTCGAAGGTGAGGTCCGGATGCAGGCCGGCGACCCGCGAGATCATGGTCGACGACAGGGTCTCGCCCGGCTCGGTGGTCAGGGCCAGTTCCAGCGCCTTCTTGGCCAGGGTTTCATCTTCGGCCGCGGCCAGCAGGCTGTAGAGCTGGGCGCGGACCAGCGGGGTCTTCTCGGCCTGGGCCTGGGCGCGGATGGCGTCCCAGGTCGCCTGGTCGGCGTGCTTGGCCACGACGCCCAGGATGGTCTTGCGCAGCGGACCGGGGATGGCCGACGGGTCGGTCTTGTCGGCGTTGAAGCGCCGGGTCGCCTCGGCCACCACGTCGCTGTCGCCCAGGCCGCCCAGCGCCCCGATCAGGTCGGCGCGCAGGATGGCGACATTGTCGGGCTCGCCGGTCTTGGCGGTCCAGCCCACCTTGGCCATCAGCGGCCGCAGCTGGCCGATGGCCACCTTGCGGAACGCCGCGCGCTCGGCGGGCGCGCCTTCGTAGTAGCCGTCGATGGCCGACAGCACGCTGGCCACCTTGGACAGCACCTGCGGATCGGCGTCGGCCGGCGTGGCCTTGGCCAGGTCGAGGAAGTCGGTGGCGGGCTGGTAGCCGGCCAGGCCCATCGACCAGGCGTCGCTCATCACGCCCAGCTGGTCGATCGCCGGCAGCTTGCCGAAGCTCTGGACGATGCCCGTGAAGCGCTCCGAACCGTACAGGGTGCGGAAGTAGCCGCTCTGGCCGGCATTGACGACCACCGGGCCGCAGCCGTCGACCGTAACCGTCCCCTGGCCGCCGGTGACCAGGGTCTTGGCCGTGCCGCCGCCGATGGCCTGGACGGTGACCGGCACGCGCCAGGTCAGGGGCTTCTTGCCCGGGATATCCTTGCTGAACTCGCCCTGGGTCAGGGACAGCGTGGTCTTGCCCGCCGCGCAGGTCGCATTGCTGACCGTGATCAGCGGGACGCCCGGCTGCAGGGTGAAGTCGTGGGCGATGGCCTTGATCGGCTTCTTGGCGGCGACCTCGACGGCGCCCCACAGGTCGTCGCTGACCGTGTTGCCGTGGGCGTGCTGCTTCATGTAGGCGCGCACGCCGTCGCGCCAGGCGTCGTGGCCCACATAGCTTTCCAGCATGCGGATGACGGCCTCGCCCTTCTGGTAGGTGATGGCGTCGAAGGCCTGGCTGGCCTGCTCGACGGTCTCGACGTGCTGCACCACCGGGTGGGTGGTCTGCAGGGCGTCCAGGCCCATGGCGTACTCACGGCCGTTCACCGCGCTGACGGCGGCGTTCCATTCGGGGTGGAAATGCTCGGTCGCCCGGCCTTCCATCCACGAGGCGAAGCCCTCGTTCAGCCACAGGTCGTCCCACCAGGCCATGGTGACCAGGTCGCCGAACCACTGGTGGGCCATCTCGTGGGCCACGGTGGTGAAGACGTTCTGCTTGTCGGACTCCGTCGAGATCTTCGGGTCCAGGTTCATGGCGTATTCGAAGTAGAAGATCGCTCCCCAGTTCTCCATGGCGCTGAAGAACTGGCTGCGGCCCGGCGCGGCGATGTTGTCCAGCACCGGCAACGGGTACGGCGTGCCGAAATAGTCGTTGTACCAGGGCAGGATGTCGGCGGCGGACTTCAGGGCGAAATCGGCCTTGGGCGTATCGCCCTTCTTGGTCACCACGCCGACGTCGACGCCGGCGGCCTTGACCGAGGCGCGGTCGAACTCGCCCAGGCCGAAGAACAGCAGGTAGGTCGACATCTTGGGCGAGGTCGCGAACTTCACGACGGTCTTGCCGCCGCCCAGGTCCTTCGAGGACGCGATCGGCATGTTGCCCAGGGCCATCTGGCCGGTCGGGATCGTCGCCTCGACGGTGTAGGTGGCCTTGTAGAACGGCTCGTCCCACGAGGGGATGAAGCGGCGGGCGTCGGAATTCTCGAACTGGGTGTAGATCGCGCGCTTCTTGCCGGCCTCGGTCTCGTAGTCGAGGGCGAACAGGCCGGCGGCCTGCTTGTAGATCTTGCCGGCATAGTCGATCGACAGGACGTACTTGCCCTTCGGCAGGGTCTTGCCGAACGTGAAGGCGGCGGTCTGGGCTTCGTCGTCAAGCTTGATCTTGGCCGCGCCGAAACCGGCGATCTCGGCCTTCGAGAACGTCAGGTCGGCGGCCTGCAGCGTGACCGTCGCGGTCGGCTCGACCACCTCGATGGCGATCTTCACCTGAGCCGTGAAGGTCATCTTGTCGGCGTCGGGCGTGAAGGCCAGATCATAGTGGACGGGGCGCACATTGCGCGGCAGCTGGGTCGTCACGGTCGCGAAGGTCGCGCCCTTTGTGCCGACGGCGTTCGGGGCGGCGGAAGCGCTGCCGGCGGCCAACAAGATCACGGCCATGGCCGCTGAGGACATAAGACGACGCATGTTCGGTCCTAAAATGGAAAAATCATCCGGCCCCCTCAGCCGGCGGCGCAAACCAACACCTTCCGCCCCTATGGCGCGCGTTAAGTTTCAGTAATGTTTCAGCCCCTGACCGTCATTCCGGGTTTTGACCTCTGGCCCGCCCTGCTGGACCCCGCCGCCCAGCGGCAACTGGTCGAGGCCGCCCTGGCCGCCGCGCAGACTGCGCCGTTCACGAACTACGGCACGGCCTATGGTAAGCCGATGAGCGTAGCGATGACGGCGTTCGGCCCGCTGGGCTGGACCAGTGACGCCAAGGGATACCGCTACGCCGAACGGCATCCGGACACGGATCAGCCCTGGCCCGCCATGCCGCCCGTCCTGCTCGACCTCTGGCGCCAGCTCGGGGATCCCGACACGCCGCCGGACTCGTGCCTGATCAACCTCTATCGCGACGGCGCCCGCATGGGCCTGCATCAGGACCGCGACGAAGCCGATCCCCGCTTCCCGGTGCTGTCGATCTCGCTGGGCGATACGGCGGTGTTCCGGATCGGCGGGACCGCTCGCAGGGATCCGACCCGCAGCCTGAAACTGAGCTCAGGGGATGTGTGTCGGCTCTCAGGCCCGGCCCGCCTGGCGTTCCACGGCGTGGATAGGATACAGGCGGGATCATCGGGCCTGGTGCCCGGCGGCGGGCGGATCAACCTGACCCTGCGCCGGGCGCGGTAGGGGGAACCATGCGCATCGCCATTGCCTCGGACCATGCGGCGATCGCGCTCAAGAATGAGCTAGTCGCGTGGCTGACGGGCGAAGGTCATGACGTCGCGGACCTGAGCGCCGGCCTCGTCGCCGACTATGCCGACCAGGGCTACCGGCTGGCGGCGCACATCGCCGATGGTCGGGCCGAGCGCGGCATTGCCCTGTGCGGCTCGGGTATCGGGATCTCGATCGCGGTCAATCGCCACCCGGCGTGCCGCTGCGCGCTGGTCAGCGACCCCGACCTGGCCCGGCTTAGCCGCGAGCACAACGACGCCAATGTCATCGCCCTGGGCGCCCGCCGTGTCGACCTCGACACCGCCGAGGCCTGCATCGCCGCCTTCTTCGAGACCCCCTTCGCCGGCGGCCGCCACGCCCCTCGCGTCGAAAAGCTGAGCGCTCAGGCCTAGGGCGTGACGCCAAAGCTCGCGAAGCGCTTGTCGATCCCGGGCTCCAGGGCGCGGGCCTGGTCGAGATCGGCGTCGCCGCCGGCCGTGTCGCCGCTCCGGCGCTTGGCCACGCCGCGCCCGAACAGGGCGGTCGGCACCGGCGGATCGGTCTTCAACGCTTCGTCGTAGTCGACGAGCGCGCCGGACAGATCGCCCAGGCGCAGCTTCACCAGACCCCGGCTGTCGAGCGCTTCGGGCCGGCCCGGATCCAGGCCCAGGGCGGTGTCGCAGTCGGCCAGCGCCTTTTGGAGATCCACACCCGCCCTCGCCCGCGCCCAGCAGCGGTCGTTCATCAGATCCGGCCAGCCGGGCTGCTGGGCGATCAAGGCGTCGTATTCGGCGATCGCCAGGTCGTAGCGCCCGGCGTCGGCATTGATCTCGCCGCGCAGCTGGCGAAAGCGGAAGCTGGTCGGCGCGTACGCCAGCCCCTTGGCGACATCGGCCAGGGCCAGGTCGGTCTCGTCTCGCGCCCAGCGCATCCGGGCGCGGTAATAATAGATCCGGTCCTCGCCGCCGCCGACCTTCAGCGCCGCCTCGAGCGCGGCCAGGACCTCTTCAGGCGGACCACCCTCGGCCAGCACCGCCTTCAGCTGATAGGCCGCCGCGGTCGGCCCCAGGGCCAGGGACTTGTCGAGCTCCGCGCGCGCCTCGGGCATCTGGCCCAGCCGCCCCAGCGCCAGGGCGTAGGACAGGTGCGCCCGAGGATCGTTCGGCGCGAAGGCCAGCCAAGCCTGGTAGGTCTTCGCCACGCCCTCGGCGTCGCCCTGGTCGCTGAGGAACTCGCCCATCACGGCGTAGGCGCGCGGCGACTGGGGATCGAGGCGCAAGGCCTCGTCATAGAGGCGCTGGATCAGGGCCGCGGCTTCGGGATGCTCGAGCCGCATGGCCAGGCCCAGCCGCAGGTTGGCCTCGGCGCTGCGAGCGTTGGCGGCGAAGGCGGCCTGGGCGGTGTCGAGCCGCTCGGGCACGGCGTCCGAGCCCATGGTCCACAGCGCATCGGACAGGACCGAATAGCGTGAGGCCGTGCTGGAAACGCTGTCCAGATTGACCGGCTGGGTCTGGGCGAACGCCGCCGACGCCCCCAGCATGCAGACCGTCAGGATCGTGGTCCGCAGACCCTTGGCGACAAACTCGAACACGATCCCTCCTGACGCGAACCGCCTGATCCTAGCGTCAGCCGCCCATAACGAAAAAGGCCGCCCCCTTCGGAGCGGCCTTGTCGATCTTTGGAAACCGGTGTCCCGGCCCGTCCCGGATCAGCCGCGCAGCTTGCGGGTGATGACTTCCAGGTCGTGGTTCAGGGCGCTGTCCTCGGCCCGGAGGGCCTCGATGCGGCGCACGGCGTGCAAGACCGTGGTGTGGTCGCGGCCACCGAAACGACGGCCGATGTCCGGCAGCGAACGGGTGGTCAGCTGCTTGGCCAGCCACATGGCGGCCTGGCGCGGACGGGCCACGGCGCGGTTGCGGCGCTCGCTGAGCAGGTCGGCCTGCTTCATGCCGTAGTGCTCGGACGTCGCCTTCTGGATGTCGTCGATGGTGATGCGCTTCTCACCCGACCGCAGGTGCGGACGCAGGACCGCCTGAACTTCGTCCAGGGTCAGGCGCGACAGGCCTTCACCGGCGCGGGCCGACAGGGTGTTCAGCGCGCCTTCCAGCTCGCGGACGCTGTCGGTGAAGCGATCGGCCAGGAACTGCAGCACGTCCGGACGCATGGTCGGATCGAAGCCGTGCGCCGCGGCCAGGGTCTGGATCTTGCGCTCCAGAATGCCCATGCGCAGGTTGCGATCGGCCGGCTCCAGGCCGCAGACCAGGCCCGCCGACAGGTGCGAGCGCAGGTGCGGGTCCATCTCGGTCATGGCCGACGGCGGACGGTCCGCCGAGAACACGACGCGGCCGCCTTCGCCGACCAGGGCGGTCAGGGTGTGGAACAGCTCTTCCTGGGTCGACTGCTTGCCGGCGATGAAATGCACATCGTCGATGATCAGCAGGTCGGCGGCGCGCAGCTCTTCCTTGAAGGCCGCCGTCTGGCGATCCATCAGGGCGCGCACGAAGGTCGACAGGAAACGCTCGGCGGTCAGGTACACGACGCGCTTTTCCGGCGCGTTGCGCATGGCTTCCCAGGCCAGGGCATTCAGCAGGTGGGTCTTGCCGAAGCCGTAGGGGCCGTGGAACAGCACGGGATTGAAGTGACCGTCGGCCCAGTTGGCGATGCGGCGCGCCACGGCGTGGGCGAACTCGTTGGCCGGACCCGGGACGAAGGTCTCGAAGGTGAAACGTTCTTGCAGGCCCTGGGTGCGGGGCGACTTGGCGCTCGGCGCCACGACGGCCGGCGCGTCGCTCGACACGGGCAGGACGATCTCGATGGGTTCGGCGGCCTTCGGAGCAGCCTCGACATAGGCGCCCGCCGAAGCTTCGAATTCCAGACGCGACTTCAGGTCGATACGGCGACCGGTCGCGTCGTTCGCGGCCCACAGCTCGCCAATGCGACGCCAGGCGCTGCGACGGATCCAGTCACGCGCGATACCCGTGGGCGTCACCAGCACGACGTCGCCGGTCGCGGCCTCACGCAGCATCGCCGGTGCGATCCAAGACCCGAAGGCCGCGTCGCCCAGCTCGCGTTTCAGAGCCACGGTCACTTTCGACCACACGGTCGCGGCCGGCTCGCAAGCCGTCGCAATCGCCGCCGAAAAGTCCTGGCTGGCCACCCCGCCCTTCATCGTCATTCGTCCACCGCCTTCGTACAAAAACAACCGCCGCAAACCCACTTCAGCCGCTCGCCCCCCATGGCGTACAGCCGGTTACTCAGCGCACACAGGTTCTTACCCGGCGAACGCAGGAGGTCCGCCGCCGCCTTGTTTTTTCCAAGACTGGAGAAGCGCTGAGACGCTTAAACTAGCCAGCGCAGGGGGCCGGTCAAACGGAAAACTTGCGTCCGAGTCCGGATATTTCTGTTGACTCGCGAGAGCCCCTCGCCTGGCAAGGGAATAGTGAAGCCAACCCCTCAGATCACAGATTGCAACGCGAAAAATAGAGCGTTGGATTCAAAGCAAAAGCCGACCAGGCGGACCTGATCGGCTTTTGTAAATACTTGTAATCGTTGGACGAACGGCGTTCGTCCAGAATCTGGACTTAGGCCGCGGCCTTATCCAGCTTCTTCAGACGGGCCGCCAGACGCGACACCTTCCGCGAACCCGTGTTCGGGTGAACCACGCCCTTCGAGACAGCGCGCATCAGCTCCGATTGAGCCTCGACGAACGCGGCCTTGGCGACGGCGACGTCACCCTTGGCGATGGCGTCGTCGAACTTGCGCAGGAAGGTGCGCACGCGCGAGCGACGAGCGGTGTTGACTTCAGTGCGGCGGGCGATCTTGCGGATCGCTTTCTTGGCGCCGGGATTATTGGCCATTAGGTCGGACCTTCAAACGGACAGCCGCGCGGCGACCGCGAAGCAGGGAAAATAGAGCGCGCGGATATACGGGAACCACTCGCCGGGGTCAACGGTCCACAGGCAGGAATCCTGCGGCCATTTTGGCGCAATCGTTTCCGAGCGTGACAGCCAAAAAGTGGGAACCGGTTTTGGCGCCGTCACGCGACCAAGAAAGCTACTCGCCCTTGAACGCCGGCTTTCGCTTCTCGACGAAGGCCGCCATGCCCTCCTTCTGGTCCTCGAACGCGAACAGCGAGTGGAACAGGCGCCGCTCCAGGGCGACCCCCGTCGTCAGGGTCGTCTCGTAGGCGGCCTCGACCAGTTCCTTGTTCATGGCCACGGCCAGCGGCGACTGGGCGGCGATCTTGGCGGCGATGGCCAGGACCTCGTCGACCAGGGTGTCGGCCGGGAAGATCCGCGACACCAGGCCAGAGACCTGGGCCTCCTCGGCGCCCATCATCCGGCCGGTCAGGATCATGTCCATGGCCTTGGACTTGCCCACGAAGCGGGTCAGGCGCTGGGTGCCGCCGATCCCGGGCGCGACGCCCAGATTGATCTCGGGCTGGCCGAACTTGGCGGTGTCGGCGGCCAGGATGAAGTCGCACATCATGGCCAGCTCGCAGCCGCCGCCCAGGGCGTAGCCGGCGACGGCGGCGATGATCGGCTTGCGGCACTGCTCGATCGCCCGCGCGCCGGCGGTGAAGAAGTCGGCCTTGAACATCTGGGCGTAGCTCTTGTCCGACATCTCCTTGATGTCGGCGCCGGCCGCGAAGGCCTTGGCCGAGCCGGTCAGCACGATGCAGCCCACGGCGTCGTCGACCTCCGCCGCCGCCAGCGCCTGGGCCAGCTCGCCCAGCAGCTGGGTGTTCAGGGCGTTGAGGGCCTCGGGCCGGTTCAGACGGATCAGGGTCACGCCCGGCGCCTTTTCCGGCGCCTCGACGATCAGGGTCTGGTACTCGGCCATCGGGGTCTCCTGCTTGAACGGTGCAGTTATAGAGAGGCGCACGGCGTTGGGGAGCCCTCTAAGCGCCTTGGCGTCTTGGCTTTGCGCGGCTAGCCGAACGGAGAGTCCTCGGTCCTGAAATGAGGGATGGGCGTTGGCCTATCCCCCGAGGCGCCATCGTCGATATTGCACCAGCTGGACAGCGTGTTTCCGGTGGCGGCGTCGGAAACCAGGTTCACGACCTGACACCCTCCGTGAAAGTACTCCGGGAACTGGTCCCGCTGCGAAACAAGGCGAATTCCCGCGCGCTCGGACGTCCAGACGCTCGGGGTCCGCACGAAGACGGCCACCCATACCGTTCTGGGCTGGCCCAGCTTTTCCGGCGCGCCCGAGGTCGTGAAGGGAAGCTGGTCGCCGTCGCGGACGGTCATCAGCAGGTAGTGCCGAACGTAGTCGTCCTTCCTGAGGTCTGCTGAGGGCAAGACCGCGCGTTCGTCGACCTGCTCGACGCGAGGCGCGGAGGCATGGCAGGCGGCGAGGCTGAGGTCCGCAACAACGGCCACGACAGCGGCCCATCCCGCCCCGGCCCCCTGAGGTCGACTGAACATCTTCAATTCCAGGAAAAGCCCGTGCGCAAAGCGCAGCCGGAAGGCGTCTCGCCTTCTTCGTAAAGCGTCACGCGGCGGATGGCGCTTATCTGGCGCTCGGTCAGGGGTCTCTCCGAGCTGAAATAGGCGGCGCCATGAGCGCCATTCCAGATGGCCATCTCATAACGCCCCTCCACGCGTCGTTGAGCGAACCTCGCCGGTTTCAAGCCGGCCTGGGCTTCGACAATCCTGCCCTTGGGCCGGGCGGCCCACCCTACGCCCCGAACCTCGAGCGCGCCGAACGGTCCATTCCCAGCGGAAGCTTCCGCCGTGTACGCCACCGTCCAGCGTCGTAATTCTCTCACCGGGTTCCAGATCGATGATGGGGGAGTAGCCGCAGAAGCGCGCGGGCCCGATCAGTTCGGCGGCCTCCGCGCGCAGAGAAAGCGTCATGGCGAAGGCGGCGACAATCAGTGCTTTCACATGCCCCTCCAGACACCTCATGACGCTGGAGAGGCTAACGGTCCGAAGGCCCGACAGCCACCCAGCTCAGGCCTCGCTCGTGCTCACACCTGACACACCGGGCAGAAGAACGTCGACCGCCCTGCCTGGACCTCGCGGGCGATGACGCCCTTGCAGCCGGGGGTCGGGCACGGTTCGTCCTCGCGGTCGTAGACGCGGAAGCGGTGCTGGAAGTAGCCCAGGGCGCCGTCAGCGGCGGCGAAGTCCTTCAGGGTCGAGCCGCCGACCTCGACGGCCTCGGCCAGCACGTCCTTGATCGCCGTGGTCAGGGGGCCGAGCCGTTTCTTGGCGATCCCGCCTGACGGCTTGAACGGCGAGATGTGCGCGCGGTGCAGGGCCTCGCACACATAGATATTGCCCAGGCCCGCGACGGTCTTCTGGTCCAGCAACAGGGTCTTGGGGCCCTGCTTGCGATTGGCGAAGGCTTTTTCCAGCGTCTTGACGTCGAAGCCGTCGCCCAGCGGCTCGGGCCCCATGGTCGCGAACCAGGGGTGGCGGCTGACGCCTTCGGTCGGGATCAGGTCCATGAAGCCGAACCGGCGCGGGTCGTAATAGGTGACGGTCGCGCCCTCCTCCGTCTCGAAGACCACGTGGGCATGCTTGTCGTCGGGCGTGACCTCGCGGGCGAAGTCGCCGGGGCGGACGGTCCTCTCATGGCCCTCGGCCGGCGCGGCGATCTCGAAGCGGCCGGTCATGCCGAGGTGCATGACGAGCGTGTCGCCGCGATCCAACGGAGCCAGGATATATTTCGCGCGGCGGTCCAGCCGCAGGATCTTGGCCCCCGTCAGCCGTTGGACGAAGCCGTCGGGCAATGGGAAGCGCAGGTCGGGCCGGTTGGCGCGGACGCGGGCCAGGCGCGCGCCGGACAGGACGGGTTCGAGACCGCGTCGGACGGTCTCCACTTCGGGCAATTCGGGCAAGGGCGATCCCTTAAGACGATGACGCGACGCAATGTGCGGGCTAAGAGCGGTCTGTCATATAGAGAACCCGGCCCAAAGACGTCATGAGCAACACCTCCGCCAGCTTCGGTTTCACGGATGTCGACGCCTCGCTGAAGGCGGGCCTGGTGCGCGGGGTCTTCGACCGCGTCGCCAAGAACTACGACATCATGAACGACCTGATGAGCGGCGGCGTGCACCGCCTCTGGAAGGACGCCGTGGCCGCGCGCCTGAACCCGCAGCCGGGC
This sequence comes from Caulobacter sp. GW821-FHT11E11, assembly GCF_058808315.1. Classification (NCBI taxonomy): domain Bacteria; kingdom Pseudomonadati; phylum Pseudomonadota; class Alphaproteobacteria; order Caulobacterales; family Caulobacteraceae; genus Caulobacter; species Caulobacter sp. GW821-FHT11E11. The sequence goes on along the minus strand of NZ_JBXARO010000001.1, from coordinate 276,404 downwards.
GAGGTGATCGTCGACTGCGCCGGCGGCACCGGCGACATGGCCCGCCGCTTCGCAAAGATGACCCGCGCCGCCCAGGAGCGCCGTGGCGGTCCGGATGCGACCATCAACATCGTCGACTACAATGCCGAGATGATCATGGCCGGCATCGAGCGCGGCGGCGAACCCGAGATCACCTGGACGGTCGGCGACGCCCAGCGCCTGCCGCTGCCCGACAACTACGCCAACGCCTATGTGATCAGCTTCGGCATCCGCAACGTCACCGACATCGACGCGGCCCTGCGCGAAGCGCGCCGGGTGCTGAAGCCCGGTGGCCGGTTCCTGTGCCTGGAGTTCTCGCGGCCGGTGACCGAGGCGCTCGCGAAAGCCTACGACGCCTACAGCTTCAAGGTCATTCCGCAGGTCGGCGAGTGGGTCGCCAAGGACCGCGACGCCTATCAGTACCTGGTCGAGAGCATCCGTCGCTTCCCCGACCAGCGCACCTTCGCCGGCATGATCGAGAACGCCGGCTTCAAGCGGGTCAGCGTCACCAACTTCACCGGCGGCGTCGCGGCCCTGCACCAGGGCTGGGCGCTCTAGGATCGTGGCCAACCTGTCCGCCTTCTGGCGCCTGACCGGCGCGGGCTGGGCCCTGGTCCGGGCCGACGCCCTGATCCCGCGCGAGGTCGAGCCGCTGCTGCCGGCGCCCGCCAAGTGGGCCGGGCGCGTCCTGCGCCTGTTCGCCGGCGGGGCGGCCAAGCGCGGCCGGCCGGGCGAGCGCCTGGCTCAGGTGCTGGAAAAGCAGGGTCCGGCCGCGATCAAGATGGGCCAGTTCCTGTCGACCCGCGCCGACATCTTCGGAACAGCCTTCGCCGAGGACCTCTCGCACCTGAAGGACCGGCTGGCGCCATTCCCCCTGGCGGTGGCCGAAGCCGAGATTCAGCGCAATCTCGGCAAGCCGCTGGGCGAGATCTATGTCGAGATCGGCGAGCCGGTCGCCGCCGCCTCACTGGCCCAGGCCCATCCGGCCACGCTGGTCGACGGCCGCAAGGTCGCCGTGAAGGTGCTGCGCCCCGGCGTCGAGCGCCAGGTGGCCCAGGACAGCGCCGTGCTGCGCCTGGCCGCGCGGCTGGCTGAAAAGCTCGCCCCCGCCTCGCGCCGCCTGCGCCCGACCGAATTCGTCGAGGTGGTGATCCGCTCGCTGGACCTGGAGATGGACCTGCGTTTCGAGGCCGCCGGCTGCGCCGAGCTGGGCGAGGCCATGGCGGTCGACCCTTACATGCGCGCGCCGCTCGTCTGCTGGGAGGGCGTGGGCAAACGCGTCCTGACCCTGACCTGGGCCGAGGGCGTGCCGCTGTCCGAAGCCGCCGCGCTCGAACTGCCCGGCCTGGACCGCAAGGCCCTGGCCGAGAACGTCACGCGGGGCTTCCTCGCTCAAGCCCTGGACCATGGCCTGTTCCACGCCGACCTGCACGAGGGCAACCTGTTCGTGGCCGCCCCGGCCGAGGTGGTCGCCGTCGACTACGGCATCGTCGGGCGCCTGGGTCCCGGCGAGCGACGCTACCTGGCCGAGATCCTGTACGGCTTCTTGAACCGCGACTACGCACGGGTGGCCAAGGTCCATTTCGACGCCGGCTATGTGCCCGCCCACCAGGACGTCGACGCCTTCGCCCAGGCCCTGCGCGCCGTCGGCGAACCGGTCTTCGGCCGCAACGCCCGCGACGTCTCGATGGGCCGCCTCTTGGCGCAGCTCTTCGAGATCACCGCCCTGTTCGACATGGCCCTGCGGCCCGAGCTCGTCCTGCTGCAGAAGACCATGGTCACCGTCGAGGGCGTGGCCCGCCGCATCGACCCGACCCACGACCTGTGGGCCGCCGCCGACCCGGTGGTGCGCCGCTGGATTGGCCGCGAACTGTCGCCCGCCGCCAAGGCCCGCGACTTCGCCGAGGAAGCCCTGCGCGCCATCAAGGCCCTGGCTCGCCTGGCCGAGGCTCCGCCGCCGCCCGTCGCCGTGGTGGCCGAGCGCCAGCATGCTTGGCCGCTGCTGTGGTTCCTGGTCGGGGCCGCGACGGCCGGCGCGGCCTTCGTCACCGGCCTGCTGCTGGCGCGGCCGCCCGTCTAGCTCTCCGCCGGCTCCCGCTCGCGCCGATTGGACGCCGAGGCCCGCCGCGCCTCGCGGGTCTTCTGCTCGTCCCAATAGGCCGCGCCCTCGTCGGGCTTGAACATCGTGCGCGGCGCGCCCTCGCGCGACACCACCGCGAAGACATTGCCCTTGGGATCGTAGATCAGCAGGTCGCCGTTCGCGCGTTTCAGCGTCTCCGCGCCCTTGGGCGGATCGCTGACGAAGGCATGGACCTTAGCGACATAGTCGTCGGCGCTCTTGGCCTCGAAGGTCGCGCCGTTGCGTTCGAACGAGCGCTGGGCGTTCTCCTCGGCGGTGCGGGTGCGGTTGGCGGCCCAGTAGGGCTTGCCCGAGACCAGCTTGACCGGCGCGTCGCGCGGATCGGCGGTGCGACCGCCGCTTTCCCGGCCTTCGACGGACGGCGCTGTCGCCTCCGCGCTGGTCCGCTCGCTGGCCTTGGGCGCCTTCACCGCCGAGGCTCCGCTGTCGCAGGCCGCGAGGCCCGCGAGAAGCACGAGCGCTATCGCGCTCACCGAGAAACGTCGCACAATCTTCATGATGGCATCGCCCCATTGTTCTACTTTGACGTTTATTGAACGAAAGCGGAACACGAGTCGAGTCCCTATCTTTCAGCCATCATTGTCTCTGGCGCTTTGGCTCGGGCGTAGGCATGTGCAGGGCGATACAGATGTGCGGAGCGCGACGTTGAGCGAGAAGCGGGTTCTTCTGATCGTCGGCGGCGGGGTGGCGGCCTACAAGGCGCTGCTCTTGACCCGCCTGCTGCGCAAGGCCGGTATCGGCGTGCGGCCGATCCTGACCAAGTCCGGCGCCGAGTTCGTCACACCGCTGTCCCTGGCGGCCCTGGCCGAGGACAAGGTCTATCAGGAACTGTTCTCGCTGACCGACGAGCACGAGATGGGCCATATCGAGCTGTCGCGCTCGGCCGATCTGATCGTGGTCGCGCCGGCGACGGCCGACCTGATCGCCAAGGCGGCCCACGGCCTGGCCGGGGACCTGGCTTCCACCACCCTGCTGGCCACCGACAAGCCGGTGCTGATGGCCCCGGCCATGAACGTTCGGATGTGGCTGCATCCCGCCACCCAGCGCAACATCGCCACCCTGAAGGCCGACGGCGTCAGCTTTGTCGGGCCCGAGGAAGGCTCCATGGCCTGCGGCGAGTTCGGCTATGGCCGCCTGGCCGAGCCGGAAGAGATCTTCGCCGCCATCGTCGCGCAGCTGGAAGGCCCCGCCGCCCGGCCGCTGGCCGGCAAGCGTGCTTTGGTCACCGCCGGCCCGACCTTCGAGCCGATCGACCCGGTGCGCGGCATCACCAACCGCTCCAGCGGCAAGCAGGGCTTCGCGATCGCCGAGGCGCTGGCCAGGCTGGGCGCGGAAGTCACCCTGGTCGCCGGCCCCGTCGCCCAGCCCACCCCGGTCGGGGTCAAGCGGGTCGATGTCGAGACCGCTCGCCAGATGCTGGCCGCCAGCCAGGCCGCCCTGCCCGCCGATGTCGGCGTGTTTGTGGCCGCCGTCGCCGACTGGCGCGTGGACGAGGCCTTTGGCACCAAGCTGAAGAAGGAAAAGGGCGGCCCGCCGGCCCTGACCTTTGTCGAGAACCCCGACATCCTGGCGACCCTGTCGGCCAGCGGCCCGCAGCGGCCAAAGCTGGTGATCGGCTTCGCGGCCGAGACCGACCATGTCGAGGAGCACGCCCGCGCCAAGCTGGCCCGCAAGGGCTGCGACTGGATCATCGCCAACGACGTCACCGAACCGGGCGTGATGGGCGGCGGCGAGAACGCCGTGCTGCTGATCACCCAAGGCGGGACCGAGCGCTGGGACCGTGCGGCCAAGGACCAGGTGGCGGCCCAGATCGCCCGACGCATCGCCGACGCTCTGGCCTGAGCCCCGGCAAATCAGCTACAGCCGGGCGGTCTTTCAGGAGCGCCTCCCATGTCCGCCATCCCCGCCGGTCTCGCCATCCGCTTCAAGCGCTGGGAAGGTCAAGCCGACCTGCCGGTGCCGACCTACGCCACGGCCGGCGCGGCGGGTTTCGACCTGCGAGCCCACGTGCCGGAAGACGCGCCGATCGTGCTGAAGCCCGGCGCGCGCTGCATGGCCCCCACGGGGTTTTCGGTCGCGGTTCCGGACGGCTATGAGATGCAGGTGCGCCCGCGCTCGGGCCTGGCCTTCAAGAACGGCGTGACCGTCGTCAACGCGCCGGGCACCGTCGACAGCGACTATCGCGGCCAGGTCTGCGTGCTGCTGATCAATCTGGGCGAAGAGGAGTTCACGATCCGCCGCGGCGACCGCATCGCCCAGGGGATTATCGCGGCGGCCCCGCAATGGCCGCTGGTCGAGGTCGAAGACCTGGACGCCACCGATCGCGGCGCCGGCGGCTTCGGCTCGACGGGCTCGAAGTAAGGCTTAGAAACTGGGGGCCGCGTGGACGGCCTTGAGGCCGATCATCAGGTAGCCGCCGAAACCGGCCGCGAAAGCGGCCGCGGCCATCCACAGCACCGGGCGGATCATGTCGAGTGGCGTCTGGCCGGTCTGGGTCTTCATCTGAGGTAACTCCTGCGACCTTGAGCGGGGCCGGCGAGATACTCGCGCCGGAGGAGATACGCACTCCCGCCACGTTGGTTGCGTTGGGGAGCGGCTTTTACTGTGTCGTGATTCCGACGCAAGTGAAAATTGTGACAGGCTGTCGCAGTCGATTTTACGCCTCACAGTAGAGCGGTAATCGTCCGACTACGGAAAGTATCGCTTCGAGACCTTCATCAGGTATAGCCGGGTGCGACAAACGGTCGCCATCCGAGTGGATTCCTGAGATTTACTGGGCTGGAAACCGATTTCCACCTGCGAGATTCCAGTGAACACTGGTCTTCTTCACATCCCTACGGGTTTGTTAACCCTGTAAGCGCAGTTGTTGACCGAACGACCGGGCCGGGGACACTGCTCATGTCTAATCTGAAAGTTGCGCACAAACTTCTGGCTGCATTCGCCGCTCTGGTGATCGGCGTCGTCATCGCCGGCGCCCTGGTGGCCGCCAGCCTGGGTTCGACCCAGAAGATCACCGCGCTGAACGAGCACAGCTACGCCTATATCGACGCGATCGCCGACACGACCGGAGCCCTGGTCGAGGAGCAGAACGCGGTGCGCGGCTACGTCGCCAGCCTGGACGCCTCGTTCCTGAAGAAGCGCGCCAAGTATCACGAAGAGTACGAGACGGCCTTCAAGCGCATCGTGGCCGGGGTCGAGGACGCCGACGAGAAGGCCCGCGCCGACGCGCTGGTCGCCGCCGTCGAGACCTTCGAGACCGAGACCGGCAAGCAGATCGCCGACGCCGACAACCTGGCCACCCGCGAGCAAGCCCGCACGGAAATCGCCTCGTCCGGCCGCCTGACCAATGTCCGCAAGGTGCTGGAGGCGATGACCAAGGTCGAGGACCAGCAACTGGCCGAGCGCCGCGTCGAGCAGGCCAACGCCTTCCGCGCCGGCCTCCTCACCCTGGCCATCGGCGGCGCCGTCGCCGTGGGCGTGGCCATCCTGATGGGCTGGCTGCTGTCGAACGCCATCGCCGCCCCGGTCACCGCCATGACGGCCGCCATGCGCCGCCTGGCCGGCGGCGACAACACCGTCGAAGTGCCCGCCGTGGGTCGCAAGGACGAGATCGGCGGCATGGCCGCCGCCGTGCTGACCTTCAAGGAAGCCGCGATCGAGAAGATCCGCCTGGAAGGCATGTCGGCCGAGCAGCGCGCCGAGGCCGAGCGCACCCGCCAAGCCGGCGAGACCGAACGCGCGGCCAACGCTCGCGAGCAGACCGTCGTCGTCAGCCGCGTCGGCGAGGGCCTGGAAGCCCTGGCCGGCGGTGATTTGACCTTCCGCCTGACCGAGACCTTCCCGCCCGCCTATCGCAAGCTGCAGGCCGACTTCAACGCGGCCATGGATCAGCTGGCCCAGACCATGGGCGTGATCAACGGCGCGGTCGGTGGCATCCAGGCCGGCTCGGGCGAGATCAGCCAGGCGGCCGACAACCTGTCACGCCGCACCGAACAACAGGCCGCCAGCCTGGAAGAGACCGCCGCGGCGCTGGACGAGATCACCGCCACGGTCCGCAAGACCGCCGACGGCGCCGGCAGCGCCCAGCGCACCGTCACCTGCGCCCGCGCCGACGCCGAGAAGGGCGGCGAGGTCGTCGACCGCGCCGTGGCCGCCATGGGCCAGATCGAAAACAGCTCGCGCGAGATCGGGGCCATTGTCGGCGTCATCGACGAGATCGCCTTCCAGACCAACCTGCTGGCCCTGAACGCCGGCGTCGAGGCCGCCCGGGCCGGCGAGAGCGGCCGAGGCTTCGCGGTCGTCGCCCAGGAAGTGCGGGCCCTGGCCCAGCGCTCGGCCGACGCGGCCAAGGAGATCAAGACCCTGATCGCCAACTCGACCGCCCAGGTCGACGAGGGTGTCAGCCTGGTCGGCCAGACCGGCGAGGCCCTGCGACGGATCATCGCGGGCGTGCAGGACATCAACCACATCGTCGCCGAGATCGCCGCCTCGGCGGTCGAGCAGTCGACCGGCCTGCAGCAAGTCAATACGGCCGTGAACCAGATGGATCAGGCCACCCAGCAGAACGCCGCCATGGTCGAGGAAAGCACGGCCGCCAGCCATGCCCTGTCGAACGAGGCCCGCGAGCTGGGCCGTCTGGTGCAGCGCTTCCGCCTGGCCGAGGCTCCCGGCGCCCGCCGCGCCGCCTGAACCAAAAACATCGGTCGCCGTTAATTGAAAATTGGACGACTGCGTCCATTTATCCCTTGCTGAGCGCGCCGGACGAGACTATCCGGCGCGCTTGAAGCCTTTCGACAGGGGTCTGGGTCATGGCGACGCCGGGTAACAAGAAGCTGGTTCCGATGATCGTCGGCGGGGTCGTCCTGCTGGGCGTGGCCGTCGGCGGGACCCTGTGGTTCATCGACAAGCAACGCTACGAGGCGACCGACAATGCCTTCGTCCAGGCCGACACCGTGCAGGTCAGCCCGCAGGTCTCGGGCTATGTGGCCGAGGTGCTGGTGGCCGACAACCAGCGGGTCGAGGCCGGCCAGGTGCTGGCCAAGATCGATCCGTCGACCTTCCAGGCCCGCGTCGACCAGGCGATCGCCAATGCCGGCGCCGCCGACGCGGCCATCCGCGCCGTCGACGACAAGAACAGCCTGGAACAGGCGATGATCGCCCAGAAGGCCGCCGGCGTGACCAGCGCCCAGGCCGACGCCGGCCGCGCCAAGGCCGATCTCGACCGCTACGACGCCCTGGCCAAGCAAGGCTGGGTCTCGCAGCAGAAGGTCCAGACCGAGCGCGCCGCCGCCACCCAGACCACCGCCGGCGTCGCCAGCGCCCAGGCCGCCCTGGAAGCCGAACGCCGCGCCGCCCAGTCGCTGGGCTCGGCCAAGGCCCAGGCCGTCGCCCAGGCCGCCGCCGCCCACGCCGCCGTGGAACAGGCCAAGCTTGATCTGGAACGCACCACCATCCGCGCGCCGGTCGCCGGCGTGGTCGGCGCCCGCTCGGTCCGTCCGGGCCAGCTGGTCCAGCCGGGCGTGGCTTTGATGTCGGTCGTGCCGCTGGGCCAGGCCTTCATCGTCGCCAATTTCAAGGAAACCCAGGTCGCCCGCATCCGCGTCGGCCAGCCGGTCGAGATCAAGGCCGACGCCTTCGGCAAGCAGAAGATCGTCGGCAAGGTCGACAGCTTCGCGCCCGCCACCGGCCAGGAGTTCGCCCTGATCCCGGTCGAGAACGCCGTCGGCAACTTCACCAAGATCACCCAGCGCCTGCCGGTCAAGATCGTGGTCGACCGCAGCCAGCTGGGCGCGGCCCTGCGTCCGGGCCTGTCGGTCGAGATCAAGGTCGACGTCCGCGACCGCTCGGGGCCCTCGTTCGCCGAGGCCGGCCAGGCCGAGCCGCAGGTCGCCCGTCAGGGCGAGGCGCGCTAGGGGCGGACGGTCATGACCGACGCCGTCGCAGCCGCCGCCCCCAAGCCGGACGTTAACTGGACCAAGCTGTTCCTCGGCTTCGGGGCCATGGTCATTGGCCAGTTCATGGCCATCCTGGACATCCAGATCGTGGCGGCCTCGCTGCCGCAGATCCAGGCCGGCGTGGGCGCCAGCACCGACCAGATCAGCTGGATCCAGACCGCCTACCTGATCCCCGAGGTCGTGATGATCCCGCTCTCTGGGTATCTGTCGCGCCTGTGGGGCACCCAGCGCCTCTATCTGATCTCGTGCACCGGCTTCATCATCATGAGCGTGCTGACGGGCCTGTCCTCGTCGATCGACATGATGATCCTGACCCGGGCCCTGCAGGGCTTCATCGGTGGAGCGATGATCCCGACGGTGTTCGCCGTGGCCTTCACCGCCTTCCCGCCCGAGCGGCGCGTGACGGCCAGCGTGATCATGGGCCTGATCGTCACCCTGGCCCCGACCGTCGGCCCCACCCTGGGCGGCCACCTCACCGAGGCGCTGTCCTGGCGCTGGCTGTTCTTCATCAACGTGCCCACCGGCCTGATCGTGCTGTTCGGTGTCTATCGCTGGGCCGACTTCGACAAGGGCGACCCCAGCCTGGCCAAGGGCTTCGACTGGTTCGGCCTGGCGGTGATGGCGATCTTCCTGATGAGCATGCAGTTCGTGCTGGAGGAAGGCGCCAAGGACGACTGGTTCGACGACAGCGGCATCCTGTGGCTGACCGTCGTGGCCGTGCTGGGCGGGGTGACCTTCATCTGGCGGCAGCTGACCTATCGCAACCCGATCGTCGAGCTGCGCGCCTTCGCCAATCGCAACTTCACCATCGGCGTGGTGATGACCGCGGTCTCGGGCGCCAGCCTGTTTGGCGGCACCTTCCTCTTGCCGCAGTTCCTGGGCCGGGTGCGCCACTATTCGGCGTCGGAGGTCGGCACCACCATGGTGGTCTCGGGCCTGTCGATGTTCCTGACCGGGCCGCTGGCCGGGCGCCTGGTGCGCAAGGGCGACCCGCGCATCCCGATGTTCATCGGCTTCATGCTGGCCGGCTGGGGCATGTACATGGCCCATAGCGTGAGCAAGGACTGGGGTTTCTGGGAGTTCGCCGGCGTTCAGGCTTGCCGCGGCGTCGGGGTCATGATCGCCATGATCGCGACCCAGCAGATCACGATGAGCACCCTGCCCCCGCACATGGTCAAGAACGCCTCCGGCCTGGTGAACCTGTCGCGCAACACCGGCGGCGCTGTGGGCCTGGCCCTGCTCGCCACCTCGATCACCCAGCAGACCGCGCTGTACTACGACGACATGACCTCGAAGGTGATGCAGGGCGGTCCGACGGCCAACATGATGGCCGGCCTGACCGAGCGCATGATGCAGCTGGGGGTCGCCGACCCCGCCGGCGCCGCGCGCAAGGCCATCGGCGGCATGATGCAGCAACAGGCGACGGTCATGGCCTTCGGCGACAGCTTCACCCTGCTGGCCATCGGCTGCTTCGTCGCCGCCGTCGTGTCGCTGCTGGCCGCGCCGGTCAAGAACGCTCCCCCGCCGCCATCGGACGCTCACTGATGCCCCGCGTACCCGGACAGATCGACGTCGCCAAGACCGAAGCCATCCTCGACGCCGCCGTCGAGGTGATCGGCGAACGCGGCCTCTCGGCCCCGATGGAGGAGATCGCCCGCCGCGCGGGGGTCTCAAAGCAGACGGTCTACAACCACTACGGCTCCAAGGCCGAGCTGATGCGGGCTCTGATGAACCGCCGGGTCGAGGCCATTACCGCCTCGCTGCGCGAGCCGGGCGCCATCGAGAACCCGACCGAGGCGCTGGAAGCCTATGCCCGCTCCGTGCTGGAGACGGTGATCACCAGCAAGAGCTACTCGATGATGCGGGTGATCATGCTGGGCTCGGGCGAGATGCCCGACGTGGCCAAGGAGGTCTTCGAGGCCGGTCCCTTGAGCGCCCGCAGGCAGCTGGCCGAATTCCTCAAGACCGAGACCGAGCTTGGCCGGATGAAGGTCGAGAATTTCGACCAGGCCGCGGAGTTCTTCTCCGGCATGGTCATGGGCCACAGCCAGCTGCGCTCGCTGCTGCGCCTGCCGTCCGACAAGACCCCAGACGAATACGGCCGCCTCGCGAGGGAGGCGGCCGTTCGTTTCATGCGGGCTTACGCGCCGTAGAAAGTCTTACGCTTCTTCCTGATCGGGCATGCCCATCATGTGGAAGCCGGCGTCGACGTGGACGACTTCGCCCGTGGTCGACAGGCCAAGGTCCGAGACCAGCCACAGGGCCGCGCCCGCGACGCCTTCCATCGAGGTGTCTTCCTTCATTGCCGAGAACGCCCGGCCTTGGGCGATCATGCCGCGACCGCCGGCGATGCCGGCCAGGGCCAGGGTGCGCATGGCGCCGGCCGAGATGGCGTTGCAGCGGATGCCCTTGGGACCCAGATCGCGGGCGATGTAGCGGGTCGCCGCTTCCAGGGCCGCCTTGGCCACGCCCATGGTGTTGTAGTTCGGGATGGTCCGCTCCGACCCCAGATAGGTCATTGTGATCAGCGAACCGCCGTTCGGCATGATCTTCGAGGCGCGCTTGGCGACGTCCACGAAGCTGAAGGCCGAGATGTTCAGGGCCGTCAGGAAGCCCTCACGGGTGGTGTTGTCGACGAACGAGCCCTTCAGCTCGTCCTTGTTGGCGAAGGCCACCGAGTGGACGACGAAGTCGATCGTCCCGAACTTCTCCTCGATGGCGGCAAAGGCCGCGTCCATCGAGGCGTCGTCGGTGACGTCGGCCGGGACGAGGGTGGTGACGCCGATGCTCTCGGCCAGCGGCCGGACGCGGCGCTCCAGGGCTTCGCCCTGGTAGGTGAAGATCATCTCGGCGCCTTGGGCGGCCAGCTGGCTGGCGATGCCCCAGGCGATGGAGTTGTGGTTGGCCACGCCCATGACGAGGCCCTTCTTGCCCCGCATCAGCTCGCCCTTGGGGAACGCGTAATCGTCGGCCATGTGTCGGGCCCCTTCTAGAAGTCGTTGCCCGTGGTTAGCAGGCGGCGCGACGCTTCGAAACCCCGACCCGCGTTCAGTCGACGCGGACGATCCGTCCCAGCTTGTCGCGCAGGGCCTGGGCGAGAGGCCGCGGACCCAGCGGAACGGGCTTGCCATCACGCCGAGGCCAGACCACGCCGCCGGTGCGGACATTGGCCGGCAGCCGCAGATAAAGCTGGTTCGTCTCGGGTCGCGAATACAGCGGTGTGTAGTAGATGCAGTCCTCGAAGAAGAAGTGGGTGACCAGCGAGCGCCGCGTGGCGCCCGGCCGCTGGATCGCCAGGCCGCCATGGGTGGTGTTGGCGGCCCAGACCAGCACCTGGCCCTTGCGCAGCAAGGCCGGACGGCGATCGCCGGTCACTTGGCGGGCGAAGGCCTCGACATAGTGGGCGGCATAGTCGCCGCGCTTGGGCCGCCGACCCGCCACGCCCGCGTCGGCCATCTCGAAGATCCGCTCGCGGTGGCTGCCTGGGTGGTAGAACAGCGGCCCGGCGTCGGCGGCCACGTCTTCCAGCGCGATCCAGGCCCCGCACATGAAGCGCGGCGGCTGGCTGTGGAAGTGGGCGATGTCGGAATGGGCGTGCTGCTCGCTGCCTTCGCGGAAATTCAGGGTCTGGAAGGCGAAGGGCGCACGGCCATACGCCAGCTCCAACATCGTGGTCAGCTTGGTATGGCTGGCCAGGTCGCGTACGGCCTGCGAACGTCGCCAGACATCCTGGGCGCGACGCTTGCCGGGGCGGAAGAACCGCTCGGCGTCGGCCGTGGCGCGGTCGATCAGCGCCAGAGCGTCTCGCCCCAGGTCGAACACCGCCACGCCGTCGCGATGCAGGTCGGTGACGAAGCGGCGCTGCTCGGCGTCAGCGCCCGAAGCGTCGAGATAGGCCGTCACGGACTCGCCCTCGATCCATGGGATTTGCGGCAGATCGACGGGACGCATGCGGAAACGCTCGCTCGAACGGGAATGGCCGAGCTTACCGCCGAGCGTTGAGCGCAATCAACCTTGGGTGATCATTTTCTCGAAGGCCGCCTCGAGCGTTCGGGCGAAGGCGGCGGGATCGAACACCGAGGTGGCCAGAATACGCTCCGCCACCCGCGCCTTGAGCGCCGCCAGGGCCGCGTGATCGTTCGCCAGGCGGGTCGCCGTGGCGACGTAAGCCTTTGAATCGGTTGCGATCAGCTCGGGCAGTCCCAGAGCGGTCATCAGGCTGGCGCCGACACGGCTGGCGAAACTCTTGCCTGGAAGGCTCAGTATAGGAATTCCCATGCGCAGGGCGTCGCTTGCCGTGGTGTGGGCGCCATAGGGCCAGGTGTCGAGGACGAGGTCAGCCAGGACGTGGCGGGCCAGGTGCTGCGCATGCGGAACGGGCCCAGCGAAGACCAGCCGTTCGGGCGCCACACCGGCCACCCGGGCCTCGCGGCGCAGGTTCTCGGCCGCGCCTGGCGCGCCGCCATAGAGCCACAGCACGGCGTCTGGCGTGGCCTTCAAGATCGCCATCCACGCCGCGAAGGTCGCCGGCGTGATCTTGGCCGGGTTGTTGAAGCAGCACAGCACGACCGCATCATCGGGCAGACCAAGCTCGGCCCTACTGGGAGGTAGAGTCACCGCGCCGAGGGCGTCGTTGGGCTGGTAGAGCGGCAGGTGGACCACCGCCTCGGACCAGTGACCCTCTTCGCCCGGCGGGATCGTCACGGCGTCGGCCAGAACGATGTCGGCGTGCTTGCCCAAGGTCCCCGGATAGCCCAGCCAGCTGACTTGGACCGGCGCGGCGCGATGGGCCAGGATCCCTGGGCGGCCGTCCTGGGTGTAGCCCTTCAGGTCGACGGCGATGTCGATCCCGGCCTCGCGACACTGGGCGGCGATGGCCGCGTCGGTGAGGCTTCGCGCCTCGATCCAATGTTCGCAGGCTGCCTTCAGGCGATCGCGCATCGGCCCAGCCAGGTCGGGGCCGTACGAGACGGCGAAGATCTCGAACCGCTCGCGGTCGTGCGCCTCCAGCACCCCGGCCAGCAGACGCGCCGTGGCGTGCTCGTGCAGGTCGGCCGACAGATAGGCCACCCGGATCCGCGCGCCGGCAGGCCTTTCCGGCCATACGGGCGCCGGAACCGGCGGCGGAGCGGACAACTCCGCGCAGCGGCGATGCACGACGGGCTCGTCGAAGATGGCCAGGGCCGCGAACGGGGCGATGGCGGCGCGCCCCAGCTTCAGCTCGGCCTTGACCAGCATGTCCAGCGCCGCGTCTTCGCGCCAGTCGCAGGTCTGGCGCCGCGCCCACATCAGGTCGCCGGCGAGGCGGGGATGCAGCGGGTCGATCTCCATCACCGCTTCCAGGTCGCGCGCCGCGTCGGCCGGACGGTTCAGCAGCAGGCGCAAGGCCGCGCGGCTGGCCAGCACTTTGGCGTCGGCCGGCGAGACCTGCACGGCGCGATCCAGAACCGCCAGCGCCTCTTCGAAACCGCCCAGTCTTTGCAGCGACATGGCCAGGGCGCCGAGCACCGGCGGGTTCTCAGGATCGGCCGCGAGCGCCGCCCGCGCGGCGACCACCGCCTCAACATCACGCGCCAAACTATTGAGAACCAAGGCTTTTGCCGATAGTAAGCCAGGTCGCTTACTGTCGAGCGTCAAGCCAGAATCCAGGGCGTTCAGAGCCCCTTCCGCCTGGTCCAGGCCCAACAGCGAAACGCCGAGAATATGCCAAGCCTCGACGCTAGGCGCATCGACGACGAGCCGCTCGCACAGGGCGGCGGCCTCGGCCAACCGGCCGGCCTTGTAGAGATCGAAAGCCTCACGAGCGCTCATCGACGCCCGCTCCGGCTTAGACGCGGCTGAAGATCAGCGTGCCGTTGGTGCCGCCAAAGCCGAAGCTGTTGGACATTACCGTTTCCAGCGGCTTGTCCGAGCGCTCGAGCAGGATCGGCAGGTCGGCGAACTCGGGGTCCAGCTCCTCGATGTGGGCGCTCTTGGCCGCGAAGCCGTTGTTGAGCATCAGGATCGAGTAGATGGCCTCCTGCGCGCCGGCGGCGCCCAGGCTGTGGCCGGTCAGGGACTTGGTCGACGAGATCAGCGGAGCCTTGTCGCCGAAGACTTCGCGCACCGCGCCCATCTCCTTGCTGTCGCCGACCGGCGTCGAGGTGCCGTGCGGGTTCAGATAGTCGATGGTGCGGCCGCCCGCTTCGGCCATGGCCAGCTTCATGCAGCGCGCCGCGCCCTCGCCCGACGGGGCGACCATATCGAAGCCGTCCGAATTGGCGGCGTAGCCGACCAGCTCGCCGTAGATCTTGGCCCCGCGCGCCTTGGCGTGCTCGTATTCTTCCAGCACCACGATGCCCGCGCCGCCGGCGATGACGAAGCCGTCGCGGTTCTTGTCGTAGGCGCGGCTGGCCACGGCCGGATTGTCGTTGAAGTGGGTGCTCATCGCGCCCATCGCGTCGAACAGGTTCGACAGCGTCCAGTCCAGCTCCTCGCAGCCGCCGGCGAAGATGATGTCCTGCTTGCCCAGCTGGATCTGCTCGGCGCCCGCGCCGATGCAGTGGGCGCTGGTCGCGCAGGCCGAGCTGATCGAATAGTTGATGCCGCGGATCTTGAACCAGGTCGACAGCACCGCCGACGGACCCGAGCTCATGGCCTTGGGCACCGCGAACGGGCCGATCCGCTTGGGGCCCTTCTCGACCGTCGTGGCGGCGGCCTCGACGATGATGCTGGTCGAGGGACCGCCCGAACCGACGATCAGGCCGGTGCGCTCGTTGGAGATGTCGGTCTCTTCCAGCCCGGAATCGGCGATCGCCTGCTCCATGGCGACGTGGGCATAGGCCAAGCCGGGCGACAGGAAGCGCGCGGCGCGGCGGTCGACCAGCGACTCCCACTCGATCTGGGGCGCGGCATGGACCTGGCAGCGGAAACCACGCTCGGCGTAGTCCGGCGCGGCGACCACGCCGGACTTGGCTTCCCGCAGGGACGCCAACACCTCATTGGCGTTGTTGCCGATGGACGAGACGATCCCCAGTCCGGTGACGACGACGCGACGCATATCTAAATCCTCTTCTCCCCCCGGGGACCCTGTTAGGGGCCGACTCTCGAGGGCCGGTCTCGTCTAACGGATCAGGACGCCATCTGTTCGGCGGTGAACGTGCCGACCTTCAGGTCCTTGGTTTCGTAGATCACCTTGCCGTCGGCTTCCAGAACGCCTTCGGCGATTCCCATGACCAACTTACGCATGATCACCCGCTTGAGGTCGATCTTGTAGACGACTTTCTTGACGTCCGGCGTCACCTGGCCGGTGAATTTCACTTCACCGACGCCCAGGGCGCGGCCACGGCCGGGCGCGCCCGACCAGCCCAGGAAAAAGCCGACCAGCTGCCACATGGCGTCCAGGCCCAGGCAACCGGGCATGACGGGGTCGCCGATGAAGTGGCAACCGAAGAACCAGAGGTCGGGATTGATGTCGAATTCGGCTTCGACATAGCCCTTGCCGTACTTGCCGCCGTCGGATTCGATCCGAACGATGCGGTCGAACATCAGCATCGGCGGGGCCGGCAGCTGAGCGTTGCCGGGGCCGAACAGCTCGCCGCGACCGCAGGCGAGGAGTTCTTCGTAGGTATAGGCGTTCTTCTGCATAGGGACGCCCTAGCACGGCGGCGGGTCAGGTCTCAACGTTTCCCTGACGCCGTATGTTCCTATCCCTTGCGGCACTGGACGGCGGGGTCCGCGCCCCAGATGTCGGTTTCCCGCGCCCAGCCGGACGAACCATCGGCCCGCAGCCGACACCAGCCGTCCTCGCACTTGTCCAGGCTGGCCGTGGAACGGCCCTTCAGATAGGCGCTGACCTTGGCCCCCGCCTTGGGGGCGCTGAGCAGGGCCAGGTTGGTCGGTTGCACGCGCATCGCCGAGCGGCGGCCGTCGATCACCCGGCGATGGACCCAGGCCAAGCCCCCTTCGGGATCGCAGATCCGCCGCCACTCGCGGGTTTCGGCCACGATCTGCACCGGCATGCCCTTGGCGTGATAGATCCACAGCAGCTGATGGGCCTCGTCCGGACCGTTGCGAGCGTTGACCTCGGCATATTTCAGCGAGACGTAGCGCGGCACTTCCAGGCCCGAGGGCGTGATCCGAGGGCCATCGGCCAGGGCCGGACCCGCCAAAAGGGCCATAACCGCCGCAAAGACGGCAAGAAGCGAACGATGTTCTGTTTTCGACGGCATGTTGCTTGGCCCCCTCGGGCCCCTTTGCTACAGCTTTCAAACGCCCGTCAGTGAGAGCTTTTCAAACCGCCCATGGCCGCTCGCAAGCTCAAAGTCATCGTCACCCGCAAACTCCCCGATCCGGTGGAGACGCGGATGTGCGAACTGTTCGACACCGAACTGAACGTCTCCGACAAACCCTTGACGGCGGATGAACTGGTCGACGCCATGGGTCGCGCCGACGTGCTGGTGCCGACGATCACCGATCGTATCGACTCCCGCCTTCTGTCGCGATCCGGCGATCGGCTCAAGCTGATCGCGAATTTCGGCGCCGGTGTGGACAATATCGACGTCGCCACGGCCAACGCCCGCGGCATCATCGTCACCAATACGCCGGGCGTCCTGACCGAGGACACCGCCGACCTGACCATGACCCTGATCATGGCCACGTCGCGCCGGGTGGTCGAAGGCGCCGAGGTCGTGAAGGCCGGCGGCTTCCACGGCTGGTCGCCGACCTGGATGCTGGGCCGCCGCCTGTGGGGCAAGCGGATCGGCATCATCGGCATGGGCCGCATCGGCCAGGCCGTGGCCCGCCGCGCCAAGGCCTTCGGCATGCAGGTGCACTATCACAACCGCAAGCCCGTCAGCCCGCGCATCGCCGAGGAGCTGGGCTGCACCTACTGGGAAAGCCTGGACCAGATGCTGGCCCGGATGGACTTCGTCTCGGTCAACTGCCCGCACACGCCCGCCACCTACCACCTGCTGTCGGCTCGCCGGTTGAAGCTGCTGCGGCCGCACGCGGTGATCGTCAACACCGCCCGCGGCGAAGTGATCGACGAAGGCGCGCTGGCCAACATGCTGGCCAAGGGCGAGATCGCCGGCGCGGGCCTGGACGTCTACGAGCACGAGCCGGCCATCAATCCCAAGCTCCTGAAGCTGCCCAATGTCGTGCTGCTGCCGCACATGGGCTCGGCCACGGTCGAGGGCCGCATCGACATGGGCGAGAAGGTCATCGTCAACGTGAAGACCTTCATGGACGGCCACCGGCCGCCGGACCGCGTCATTCCGTCGATGCTCTGACAAGCTTTCAAGCCGAAGCTTGACCTTCAGCCCCGAACCAAGCACCTCTCCCAGAGGTTGCGGCGGGGCTCTGCATATGATTTCCAGGCGTGGACTCCTGGCCGCGGGCGCTGTCGCGCCCGGCATGCTGTCGACGGCGCGCGCCGCGACCACCACCGCCCCGTCGGTCTCCGAGCTTACCGCGCCGCCGACCGTGCTGGGCGCGGCGCTGTCGCCCAATGGCGCCCAGCTGGCCATCCTTCATGTCGAGCACGTCGGCGAGGCGCTCAAGGCCTATGTCCTGCTTCAGGACGTCAGCAAACCCAAGGCGCTGCCGATCCCGGTGCTTATCGGCGACTACGACGTCCAGAAGATCCAGTGGGCCAATGACGAGCGGCTGCTGATCTGGGTGGACATCCACAAGGAGCTGGACGGCAAACCCACCCGCGCCCGCTATGGCAACCTCTATTTCGACGCCCCCAAGAACCGCATCCTGTCGATGAACCTGGATGGGTCGGAATCGGCCCTGCTGTTTGGCCAGGAAGAGTTGCTGCTGCGGGAGTTCGACCTGGCCACGGTCGTCGACATCCTGCCCGAGGATCCGAACCTGATCCTGATGCAGGCCTGGGAGAGCCAGAAACTTCGCTACACGCTCTACAAGGTCGATGTCCGCACGGGCGCGGTGACCCTGTTCGAGCGCGGTGAGCCGTCGACCTATGGCTGGTTCACCCAGAACGGCGTACCGGTCGTGCGGTTCGACGCCAACCGTCGCGGCACGGTCGTCTCCCTGTTCACGCGCGCGCCCGGCGCCAAGGACTGGACTCTCTACCGCAAGCTGCGCCGCGACGAGATGCGCCGGTTTTCCGACCTCGAGATCGTCGGCGCGACGCCGGAGGCCGGGGTGCTGCTGGTCTCGAGCCAGCGCGACGGCGACGACGGCCACGTGCTTCGCCACTTCGACCTGGCCAAGCTCGAGCTGGGCGAAGCCATCGCCGCCCGACCGGGTCGGGACATTACCGACGTTTTCATGGACGACCGCAGCCGGCTGATCGCCGCGTCCTTCACTGAAGACCGGCGCGACTACGTCTTCTTCGAACCCGCGATGAAGGCCAGCTTCGAGCAGCTGTCGGCGGTGTTCAAGCACGACGTCAACCTGACCTTTGTCGACGTCAGCCTGGATCATCAGCACTTCGTTCTACACACCTCCAGCCCGACCGATCCGGGCTCGTACTGGTTCTACGACGCGGCTGGTCGCCTGAGCCTGCTGGGCCAGACACGCCCCTGGCTCAACGGCCGACTGGCGGCCATGCGCACCCTGAAACTCAAGGCCCGCGACGGCCTGGACCTGACCGCCTACCTGACCTTGCCGCAGAACGCAGCCGGTCCCTGCCCGCTGATCGTCTATCCCCACGGCGGGCCCGAAATGCGGGACAGCTACAGCTTCGACCTGTTTGCCCAGGCCTTCGCCGCGCGCGGCTGGGCGGTCCTGCAGGTCAATTTCCGAGGATCGGGCGGCTACGGCCGCGCCTTCGCCGATGCAGGTCGCAAGCATTGGGGCGTCGAGATGCAGAACGATATCGAAGACGCCCTCGCCGCTGCATTGGCCACCGGCAAGATCGATCGTGGGCGCGTGGCGATCTGCGGGGCCAGCTATGGCGGCTATGCGGCCCTGATGGGCGCGGTGAAGACGCCCGACGCCTATCGCGCCGTGGTCGCTATCGCCGGCGTCACCCATCTGGACGACTTCCTGGCCAGCGTCCGCAGCGACGACGGCGCAGACGCGCCCAGCTATCAATACTGGCTGAAGACGATCGGCGATCCGGTCGCCGACAAGGCCCTGCTGGCCGCCGGCTCGCCGGCCTTGCGCGCTCGCGAGATTCGCGCCCCGGTGCTGCTGATCCACGGAACGGTCGATGCGATCGTGCCGGTCGAGCAGTCCAAGACCATGGCCAGGGCTCTGAAGTCCGCCGGCAATCCCGCAAAATATGTCCAGATGGACTGGGTCGGCCACCGGGGCTGGGACCGCTTCACGACCACCAGAATCGTGACCGAGACCGCGGATCACATCGCGAAAGCCTTCGGCGCCTAGCCCTTGGCCGGATGCGTCGCCAGCCAGGCCTTGAGGTCGGCGGCGGAGCGGTCGGGGATCTGTTCCATCGGCACGTGGCCGACGCCCGGATAGAGGATCAGGGTCGCGCCCGGTATGGCCTTGTGGAACTTCTCGGCGTCGGCGGGCGGGATCAGCCGGTCGTCCTGGCCGAACATGATCAGGGTCGGGACGTGGATGGTCGACAGGTCCGGCGCGGTGGCCACGCGGCGCGGCCGCTGGCCCAGCAGGACCGTGCGGTGGCCCGGCGCCCGCGCCAGGTCGACATAGCGATCGATCAGGGCCGGGGTGACCATCTTCGGGTCGATATAGGCCGCCCGCAGCGCCTGGGTCATCAAGGGCCGGATCTCGATCTCCTTCAGCACCCGCCGGCCGATCGGATTGCCCAGGAACTTGAAGATCGTCGCCCCGCCGCGCCCTTTCGTGGGCCAGCCGGCGGCGTCGACCAGGATCAGGCGCTGCACGCGGTCAGGATGGTCCAGGGCGTAGGTCCAGGCGACCTCGCCGCCCATCGAATTGCCGCCCAAGGTGAAGCCGGTCAGACCCAGACCCCGGGTCACGCCGTCGACCACGCCCTCGAAGCTGTCGGGCTGCACGACATAGGTCTCGCCGGTGCGGGTCAGGCCATGGCCGGGCAGGTCCAGGACCACCACGCGGTAGTCGCTCGACAGCGCCTTCGCCCAACCATCCCAGGCATGGGTCGAGGCGGCGAAGCCGTGCACCAGCACGATGACCGGCGCGTCGCGCGGGCCGACGTCGCGGTAGTGCGCCCGCACGCCGCCCGGCAGGTCCATGTACTGCGAGTCCGGATAGCCATACTTGGCCTCCAGCGTGGCGTAAGGGATGTCCGGCCGCTGCAGCAGCAGCCAGCCCACCGTCGCCAGCACCACGATCAGCAGCAGGGCGGTCGCGAGACCGCGCACCAGCATCTTCATCCCCGCCCTCCCCCGAGAGATCCATCAAAACTAACCGAACGCCGTTATCCGAAAGCCGTCAAGCGCCGCAGGACGTACAATGGGGATCAGCCCCGATCCGCACCGTGCGAGTCTCGGCCGCCAGAGCATCATAGATCAAGAGCTTACCGGACAAGGGCTCGCCGGCTCCGGCGACCAGCTTGACCGCTTCCAGCGCCATCATCGAGCCGATCACGCCGGCCAAGGCCCCGACCACGCCCACAAGCGAGCAGGTCTCGGCGTCCGGCGGGATCTCCGGCACCAGGCAGCGATAGCAGGGCTTGCCATGGAACACCCCGACCTGACCGGTCCAGCGCCCTAGGGCCCCGCTGACCAGCGGCTTGCCATGGGCCAGGCACGCGTCGCTGACGGCGAAGCGGGTGGCGAAGTCGTCCGTACCGTCCAGGACGAGGTCGTACCGGGCGACGATGTCGCCGGCATTGCTCGCGTCCAGCCATACCGAATGGGTTTCGACGCTCGTGTGGGGGTTCAAGGCCTCCAGGCGCTCGACCGCCGCCTCGACCTTGGGCCGGCCGACATCGGCGGCGGCATAGAGCACCTGGCGTTGCAGGTTCGACAGCGACACGGTGTCCGGATCGACCAGGCCGATCGTCCCAATCCCGGCGGCAGCAAGGTACAGCGACGCCGGCGCGCCCAGGCCGCCGGCTCCGACCACCAGAACCCGCGCGGCCTTCAGCTTCTGCTGCCCCGGGCCGCCGATCTCGCGCAGGACCAGGTGGCGGGCGTAGCGCTCGACCTCAGCCTCTGAAAAGGCCATCGGGGAAAAACTCATGGCGCTTGACCCTCCGGCCCGGCCTCGCCACATGCGAAGCCATGCAAAGCTCGACATCCTTCCCCGACTGGCACGGCACGACCATTCTGGCGGTGCGCAAGAACGGACAGACCGTGATCGCCGGCGACGGACAGGTCTCCATGGGGCCAACCGTCGTCAAGGGCAACGCCCGTAAGGTGCGACGCCTCGCGGGCGGCAAGGTGGTGGCGGGTTTCGCCGGCGCCACGGCCGACGCTTTCACGCTCATTGAGCGTCTGGAAGCCAAGCTGGAGCAGTATCCTGACCAGCTGGCCCGCGCCTGCGTCGACCTCGCCAAGGACTGGCGCACCGACCGCTACCTGCGCAAGCTGGAAGCCATGCTGCTGGTGGCCGACAAGACCGCCATCTACACCGTCACCGGCGTCGGCGACGTGTTGGAGCCGGGCGAGAGCGCCGACGGCAACGCCGTGGCGGCGATCGGCTCGGGCGGCAACTACGCCCTGGCGGCCGGCAAGGCCTTGATCGACCAGGATCTTTCCGCCGAGGAGATCGCCCGCAAGGCGATGGCGATCGCGGCCGAGATCTGCGTCTACACCAACGGAAATCTCACCGTCGAAGCCCTGTAGGCTTTCGTCGCAAGACGGATGCTGATCCGCTCCCGGTGGCGCTTGATCGCGGTCGGGAGGATCCTTCGCAATGCTTGCTGTCGCACTCTTTGCCCTGTCGGTCGCCACGACACCCGCCGCCCAGATCGAGGCCGCCGAGCGCGCCTTCGCCGCTGACGGCCTGACGCTGGGGATCAGGGGCTCCTTCCTGAAGCACATGGCGGACGACGCCATCGTCTTCGATCCGGCCCCGGTCAGCGCCAAGGCGCTGTATGGCGGGCGCTCCGGCGAAGGCGAGCCGAAGCTGGAGTGGTGGCCGGTCTGGGTCATGGCGGCCCGGTCCGGGGACCTGGGCCTGTCGATCGGCCCCTCGGCGATCAACGGCAAGCGCGCCGGCTGGTACGCCAGCATCTGGCGCAAGGACGCCGATGGGACTTGGCGCTGGATCTATGACGGCGGCGCCCAGGCCGACTCTGTCTCGGTCCAGGGCCCGGAAACGCCGGCCGCGCACGGCCCGGTGGTCAAGACCGGCGAAACCAGCCCCGCCAAGGCTTTCGACGCCGTTCGGGCAGCCGAAGAAACGCTGAGCCAGAAAGCTCAGCAAGATACGGCCTTGGCCTATAAGGCTTTTCTAGCGACCGACGCACATCTGCTGGGTCCGCGCGGGACCCGTGACCTGGCGCCGACCGCCGCCGACCAACGCCTAGCGCTGCGTCCGGCGACCATGACTCTGACCCTGCGCGGCGGCGGCGCGTCCAAGGCCGGGGACTTCGTCTGGACTCACGGCGAGGCCATCTGGCGCGAGACGGGTCAAAAATCCGCCCAAGCTCACTATATGCATGTCTGGCAGAGGCGACCCGATGGGTGGCGCCTGATCTTCGAGACCCTGATCAACGACCGATGACCGAGTTTTCCCCCCGCGAGATCGTTTCCGAGCTGGACCGCTACATCGTCGGCCACGCCGAGGCCAAGAAAGCCGTCGCCGTGGCCCTGCGCAACCGCTGGCGCCGCCGTCGCGTGCCGGCCGACCTGCGTGACGAGGTTACCCCCAAGAACATCCTGCTGATCGGCCCGACGGGCGTCGGCAAGACCGAGATCGCCCGCCGCCTGGCCAAGCTGGCCCAGGCCCCGTTCCTCAAGGTCGAGGCCACCAAGTTCACCGAGGTCGGCTATGTCGGCCGCGACGTCGACCAGATCGTCCGCGATCTCGTGGAAAGCGCCCTGGCCATGGTCCGCGACAAGCGCCGCGCCGCCGTGAAGGCCAAGGCCGAAGCCGCCGCCGAGGAGCGGATCCTGGACGCCATGACCGGCCCCGGCTCGACCGCCGCCCGCGACAGCTTCCGCAAGAAGCTGCGGGCCGGCGAACTGGACGACAAGGAGATCGAACTAACCCTGGCCGACACCGGCGGCGGCAGTTTCGAGATCCCCGGCCAGCCCGGCGCCCAGGTGTTGAACCTGTCGGAGATGATGAAGTCGCTGGGCGGTGGTCGCACCAAGACCCACAAGACCACCGTCGCCGCCGCCTGGACCCCGCTGATCGCCGAGGAAAGCGACAAGCTGCTGGACCAGGAGGCCCTGACCCAGGAAGCCCTGGAGCTGGCCGAGAACCACGGCATCGTCTTCCTCGATGAGATCGACAAGGTCGCCAGCTCGTCGAAGCGTTCTGGCGCGGACGTCTCCCGCGAGGGCGTGCAGCGCGACCTGCTGCCGCTGATCGAGGGCACGACGGTCTCGACCAAGTATGGGCCGGTGAAGACCGACCACATCCTGTTCATCGCCTCGGGCGCGTTCCACGTGGCCAAGCCGTCGGACCTGCTGCCCGAGCTGCAGGGCCGCCTGCCGATCCGCGTGGAACTGAAGGGCCTGTCGCGCGACGACATGCGCCGCATCCTGACCGAGCCGGAAGCCAATCTGATCCGCCAGCACCAGGCCCTGATGCTGACCGAAGGCGTGACCCTGACCTTCACCGACGAGGCGATCGACGCCGTGGCCGATGCGGCCGTGGCCGTGAACAACTCGGTCGAGAACATCGGCGCCCGCCGCCTGCAGACGATCCTGGAGAAGGTGGTCGAGGAGATCAGCTTCTCGGCGGCCGATCGCAGCGGCGAGACCGTGGCGATCGACGCGGCCTATGTGCAGGACCGCATCGGGGCCCTGGCGGCCAACGCCGACCTCAGCCGCTTCATCCTCTGACGGCTAGGAGGCGGCGCGAACCGCCTCCATGCCCAGGATCGCCGCCTTGCGGGCCAGGCCCCAGTGGTAACCGGTCAGCTTGCCGCTCTTGCCGATAGCCCGATGACAGGGGATCAGCAACGAGATCGGATTGGCCCCGATCGCGCCGCCGGTGGCCTGGAAGGCCTTGGGCTTGCCGGCCCAGCAGGCGACCTGGCCGTAGGTGGCCGTCTCGCCGGTCGGGATCTGCAGCAGCGCCTTCCAGACCTGCACGTGATAGGGCGAGCCGATCAGCACCACCGGCAGCGGCCCCTCCCCGCCCGTGAAGGCGTGCAGGGCCGTGGCCTGGGCGGCCGCATCGTCGCGGGTCCAGTCGGCGGCCGGGAAGCGGCGGTGCATGTCGGCGAACGTCGCCTCGTCGTCGCCGTCCGAGAAGGCCAGGCCCGCCAGACCCCGGTCGGCCATCACGAACAGCCCCCGCCCGAACGGCGTCGGGGCCCAACCCCAGCGCAGCCGCATGCCCGCCCCGCGCCGGCGCACCTCGCCGGGCGTCACCGCCTCCTGGGCGATGAACAGGTCGTGCAGCCGCGACGGCCCTGACAGTCCCGCGTCGAAGGCCGCGTCCAGCACCGTGCCGCCGGCCTCCAGCGAGCGCCGGGCCTCGGCATGGGCGATGGCCGAGACGAAGCTCTTCGGGCTGACCCCGGCCCAGCGCGTGAAGATGCGCTGGAAGTGGAACGGCGACAGGCCTACGGCCTGGGCCGCCTCGTCCAGCGACGGGTGGTCCGACCACCGCTCGGCCAGCCAGTCGAGCGCCTTGGCCATGCGGTGATAGTCGACCGAGCGCTCGGCCAGGCGAACCAGCTCCTGGCTCGCCGTCTCCGGGATCGCGTCGGAAAAGGGGGATGCGTCGTATGCCATGGTCATAGGCTACGGCCCTCGGATAACGGCGTCCGCCCGGTTCTTGCGGTCGGCTCTGAATTTAGGGGGCGGCCCCGCGCTTGGCGAGCCGTGCGCATCACGGCATGGTCCGGCGCATGGCCAAGGCTCCCGCTCCCAAGAAAAAGAAACCCGCTCAGAAGCGGATCAGCCCCGCCGAGCGCGAGCGGGTCGAGATCCTGTTCGAGCGTTTCGAGAGCCTGGACCTGCATCCCAAGACCGAGCTGAACTACTCGAACGCCTATGAGCTGGTCACCGCCGTGGCGTTGTCGGCCCAGGCCACCGACGTCCAGGTCAACAAGGCCACCGGCCCGTTGTTCCAGGTCGCCGACAGCGCCGAAAAGATGCTGGAGCTCGGCGAAGAGGGGCTGATCAAATACATCGCCTCGATCGGCCTGTTCCGCACCAAGGCCAAGAACGTCATCGCCGCCGCGCACATCCTGATGGACAGGCACGGCGGCCAGGTGCCGCTGAACCGCGTCGACCTGGAGAGTTTGCCGGGCGTGGGTCGCAAGACCGCCAGCGTGGTGCTGAATGAGCTCGACATCGAACCGGCCATCGCCGTCGACACCCACGTGTTCCGGGTCTCGCACCGGCTGAAGCTGTCGGCCGGCAAGGTCCCCGACGCGGTCGAACAGGACCTGATGCGGATCGTGCCGCCGCCCTACCAGACCCGGGCGCACCACTGGCTGATCCTGCACGGCCGCTATGTCTGCGTGGCGCGCAAGCCCAAGTGCGAGATTTGCAAGATCAGCGACCTGTGCCCATCGCGGGAGCTGTTCCTGGGGGCCTAGCCGATCGCCCGAACCACCGCGCTTGCAAACGCCTCGCCCCGGTCGTGCGCGTGCTCCAGGAACAGGTCCGGTTCGATCACCTCCAGCTCCATCAGCTGCGGCGTGTGGTCCAGGCCCCGGATCAGGTCGACCCGCGCATAGGTCAGAACCTCCCCCGCCGCCTGCAACACCATCTCCGCCGCCCGCAGAGCCTCCGGCTCTGGCGCGATCTCGCTGACCTGGCCGCCGAACTGCGGTTGGACGCGGAAATCCCCCTCGACCGCGACCTTGGTCACCGCGTGGCTGAACTGGCCGTCGAAGAAGAACAGCGACAGCTCGCCCTCCTCGCCGACCGCCGGCAGGAAAGGCTGGATCAGCGCCGGGCCGCTGGGACCGCCGGCCAGCGAGCCGCCGTGGCGCTTGACCCGGATGGTCTCGTGCGAGCCGGCCGAGACCTGCGGCTTGACCACCAGTTCGTCGACCCCGAAGGCGTCGAAGGCGGCGCGGATATGTTCCCGGGTCAGCAGATCATGCGCATGGGTCGGCACGACCGGCGCGCCCTTCCCGGCCAGCTCGACCAGGTAGGTCTTGGTCGAGTTCCAGCGCATGGTCGCGGCCGGATTGGCCACGCGGACTCCGTCACGCTCCAGCCCATCGAGGAAGCCGAACCATTCGTCCTGACGGCCGTGATAGCCCCAGGCCAGCGACGGCATGGCCAGCCGCGCCTGGTCCTTTTCGACCCGATCGGTCCACGGTTGAGACGCCACGCTCAGCCCCTTGGCCCGCAGCGGCGCGGCCAGGCGCTCGAACAGCGGGCTCCAGCTGTCGGCGAAGCGGGGCTCGTCGCGGGCGGGGACCAGGATCAGGACGTCGACCATCGGTTTACTCATGCTTGCTAGAGCTTCGCAGCTAGGATGTCGCACGCCCCGGAGCAACCCTCGCGTTGCCTTGGGCGACTACATCCTTTAATCGCCAAGTGCTTGTGGCCTTTCGGCTCGTTCTTTCAAAGGTTTGTTCCGCCCCATGACCGCGCTGTACGACGTCGCCGCCATCGGCAACGCCATCGTCGACGTCATCGCCCAGTGCGACGACGCCTTCCTCGAGCGTGAGGGCCTGGTGAAGGGCTCGATGGCCCTGATTGACCCGGCGCGCGCGGCCAGCCTGTACGACGTCATGGCCGCGGCCATCGAAGCCTCGGGCGGCAGCGCCGCCAACACCGTCGCCGGCGTCGCCAGCTTCGGCGGCAAGGGCGCCTTCATCGGCAAGGTCGCCGACGACCAGCTGGGCGCGGTCTTCCGTCACGACATGAAGGCCATCGGCTGCCTGTTCACGACGCCGTCGCTGGCCGAAGGCCCGGCCACGGCCCAGAGCCTGATCAACGTCACCCCCGACGCCCAGCGCACCATGTCGACCTATCTGGGCGCCTGCGTGGAACTGACCCCGGCCGACGTCGATCCGGCGATCATCGAGGCGGCGCAGTATTCCTACCTGGAAGGCTATCTGTTCGATCCGCCCGAAGCCCGCCGCGCCTTCGCCAAGGCCGCCGCGCTGAGCCACGGCGCGGGCCGCAAGATCTCCATGACCCTCTCGGACAGCTTCATGGTCGACCGCCATCGCGGCGCCCTGCTGGGCTTCATCGAGACCCAGTGCGACATCGTCTTCGCCAACGAGGCCGAGGTCTGCTCGCTGTTCGAGACCACCGACTTCGACGCCGCCGTGAAGGCCTTGGCCGAGCGCAGCGAGATCGCCGCCGTCACCCGGGGCGAAAAGGGTTCGGTGATTGCCTCCAATGGGCAGCTTCACGAAATCTCGGCCTACCCGGTGGAAAAAGTCGTGGACACGACCGGCGCGGGGGACCAATACGCGGCCGGTTTCCTCTACGGCCTGTCGCAGGGACGTCCGCTGCCGGTCTGCGGCCAGCTGGGCTCTCTCGCCGCCGCCGAGGTGATCGACCACTACGGTCCGCGTCCGCAGGTTTCCCTGCGTGAGCTGGCCCAGAAGAACGGACTGTAAGGATTCAGATGGCCCGCACCGCTGAAGTGGTCCGCGAGACGAAGGAGACCCAGATCCGGGTCTGGATCGATCTCGACGGGACCGGCGCCTCGACGATCTCCACCGGCATCGGTTTCTACGACCATATGCTCGAGAGCTTCGCGCGCCACGGCGGCTTCGACCTCAAGGTCGAGACCAAGGGCGACCTGCATATCGACATGCACCACACGGTCGAGGACACCGGCATCGTTCTCGGCCTGGCGATCAAGCAGGCGCTGGATGGCTTCAAGGGCATCCGGCGCTTCGGCTCGGCCTATATCCCCATGGACGAGACCCTGACGCGCTGCGCCATCGATCTCTCCAACCGCCCGTATCTGATCTGGAAGGTCGACTACAAGCGACCCAAGGTCGGCGACATGGACACCGAGCTCTTCAAGGAGTTCCACCACGCGTTCGCCATGAACGTCGGGGCGTGCGTCCATCTCGAGACCCTGTACGGCGACAACACCCACCATGTGGCCGAAAGCGGCTTCAAGGCCCTGGCCCGGGCGCTGCGTCAGGCGGTCGAGATCGACCCGAAGACCGGCGGCCTGGCGCCGTCCACCAAGGGCGTGCTGTAAGGATACTCCATGCAGACCGTCGCCCTGATCGACTACGGGTCGGGCAACCTGCGTTCGGCCGAGAAGGCCCTGCGTGAGGCGGCCCGTCGCCGCGCGCTCGACGCCGACATCGTCGTCACCGCCGATCCCGACCTTGTCGCCAAGGCCGATCGCGTCTTCCTGCCCGGCGTCGGGGCCTTCGCCTCGTGCCGCGCCGGCCTGGACGCCACCGGCGTCTACGAGGCGATGAACCAGGCCGTCCACGGCCGCGGCGTGCCCTTCATGGGCATCTGCGTCGGCCACCAGCTGCTGGCCACCGAAGGCCTGGAGTTCGGCGTCACCCCCGGCCTCGACTGGATCGCCGGGCAAGTGAAGAAGCTCGAGCCCACCGATCCCGCGCTGACCATCCCGCACATGGGCTGGAACGCCATCAAATTCGCCCGCGCTCATGCCCTGTTCCAAGGCATCGAGGACGGCGCCCACATGTACTATGCCAACTCGTTCGCCCTGGATGCGGCCGACCCGGCCGACGTCGTCGCCACCACCGACCATGGTGGACCGTTCACGGCGGCGGTGGCCAAGGGCAATGTCGCGGGCTTACAGTTCCACCCCGAAAAATCACAAAGTGCCGGGCTCGCCCTGCTCGCCAACTTCCTGGAATGGCGCCCATGATCCTCTATCCCGCCATCGACCTGAAGGACGGCCAGTGCGTGCGCCTGCTGCACGGCGACATGGAGAAGGCCACGGTCTTCAACACCTCGCCCGCCGACCAGGCCCAGCGCTTCGTCAAGGACGGCTTCTCGTGGCTGCACGTCGTCGACCTGAACGGCGCCATCGAGGGCAAGTCGGTCAACACCGCCGCCGTCGAGTCGATCCTGGAGTCGATCTCCATCCCCGTGCAACTGGGCGGCGGCATCCGCACCCTGGAAGGCGTCGAAGCCTGGATCGAGGCGGGCGTATCCCGCGTCATCCTCGGCACCGTGGCCGTGCACGACCCCGAACTGGTCAAGAAGGCCGCCCGCCTGTGGCCCGAGCAGATCGCCGTGGCCGTCGACGTCCGTGACGGCAAGGTCGCCATCGACGGCTGGACCGGCCTGTCTGACCTGTCGGCCATCGACCTGTCGCGTCGCTTCGAGGACGCCGGCGTCGCGGCCCTGATCATCACCGACATCAGCCGCGACGGCGCCCTGACCGGCGTCAATGTCGAGGGCGTGGGCGAGCTGGCCGACGCCGTCTCGATCCCGGTCATCGCCTCGGGCGGCGTCGCGGCCGTGGCCGACATCGAGCGCCTCAAGGCCCGCAAGGGCGTCGAGATCGCCGGCGCC
The DNA here is from genome assembly GCF_058808315.1 of Caulobacter sp. GW821-FHT11E11. Lineage (NCBI taxonomy): Bacteria > Pseudomonadati > Pseudomonadota > Alphaproteobacteria > Caulobacterales > Caulobacteraceae > Caulobacter > Caulobacter sp. GW821-FHT11E11. The sequence goes on along the minus strand of NZ_JBXARO010000001.1, from coordinate 246,807 downwards.
ATCCTGGGTCGCTCGCTCTATGCCGGCACCATCAAGCCGTCCGAAGCCCTGATCGCGGCGGCGGTCTGATGCTGAAGACCCGGATCATTCCCTGCCTCGACGTGAAGGACGGGCGGGTGGTCAAGGGGGTCAATTTCGTCTCCCTGCGCGACGCCGGCGATCCGGTGGAGCAGGCGCGGGCCTATGACGCGGCCGGCGCCGACGAGCTGATGTTCCTGGACATCACCGCCTCCAGCGAAGGCCGCGGCCTGATCCTGGACGTCATCTCGCGCACGGCCGAGGTCTGCTTCATGCCCGTCTCGGTGGGCGGGGGCGTGCGGCAGGTGTCGGACATGCGCCGGCTGCTGCTGGCCGGGGCCGACAAGGTCTCGACCAACACCGCCGCCGTCGAGAATCCCGACCTCATCGCCGGCGGCGCCGACGCGTTCGGGGCCCAATGCGTCGTGGTGGCCATCGACGCCAAGCTGCGCGAGGACGGCTCGGGCTGGAACGTCTGGACCTATGGCGGCCGCAAGGACACCGGCCTCGACGTCGTCGACTGGGCCGCCAAGGTGGTCGAGCGCGGCGCGGGCGAGATCCTGCTGACCTCGATGGACCGCGACGGGGCCAAGATCGGCTACGACATTCCGCTGCTGCAGGCCGTGACGGGCGCGGTGAACGTGCCGGTGATCGCCTCGGGCGGGGCCGGCAAGACCGAGCACCTGGTCGAAGCCGCCCGCGACGGCCACGCCGCCGCCGTGCTGGCCGCCTCGATCTTCCACTTCGGCGAGATCAGCATCGGCGAGGCCAAGCAGGCCATGGCCGACGCCGGCATCCCCGTGCGCCTGGACCGGAGCGCCGCATGAGCCGCCTGAGCGAGGTCCTCGACCGCCTGGCCGCCACGATCGAAGCCCGCAAGGGCGGCGACCCGTCGGTGTCCTATACGGCCAAGCTGCTGAACGACCCTGCCCTGGCGGCCAAGAAGCTGGGCGAGGAAGCGGTCGAGACCGTGATCGCGGCGGTGGCCCAGGGGCCGGAGGCCCTGGCGGCCGAGAGCGCGGACCTGCTCTACCACTGGCTGGCGCTGATGGCGGCGTCGGGCGTGTCGCTGGACGCGGTGGCCGAGAAGCTGGAAGCCCGTGAAGGGACCTCGGGCATCGCCGAGAAGGCTTCTCGCCCCCAATAAACCCGCTGATCCCCGCGAAAGCGGGGACCCAAGCGGACTCAGCGGTCACTCCACGGGTTCAGATAGATTTCCAACTCAGCTTGGGTCCCCGCTTTCGCGGGGATCAGCGGTGTTGGGTTGTGGCTCAGGCTTTTCTTTTCAGCGCCACATAGAGCGCCCCGTCGCCGCCGTGCCGTTGGTCAGCGGTGGACACCCCCGCGATCATCTCGCGCACCGCTGGCCCCGCCAGCCATTCCGGCGTGCGTTGCTTGAGCACGCCGTGACCGACCTTGCCCTTGCCGGTGATCACCAGCACCGCTCGGTGGCCGTCGTCATAAGCCCGCCGGATGAAGCCTTCCAACGTCGCCCGGGCCTGGTCCTGATCGAGCCCGTGCATGTCCAGGCGCGCGCCGATCGGGTCGTGCGACTTGACGATGCGGCGCTTGCGGTTGGGTTCGATGCGGTCGGGCGCGTATTTCAGGGTCCTGGCCGGAACGGGCTTCAGCTCTTCGGGCGCCACGCGCAGGGGTGCGATCGAAGCCAGCCGGGTCGGCGGGTCGGCGGGCATGGCCGTGGACGCCTTCAGCGACGGCCGGATCCGGGCCTTGGACCGCATCTTCTCGGGCGCGACCGCCGCGCGGGGCGTCACGGTCGAGGCGACGAGCTTCCAGAGGCGCTTGTCGTCTTCCGGGGCGGGCGGCGGTTTCTTGGCCACCTCAGCGCGGGACCAGCCGGTAGAGGCGCAGGGCGTGGCGCACGCGGCCGGCCTCGGCCCCGGCGGCGGTCCCGCTGCCGACATAGAGGTCGGCCCGGACCTCGCCTTTGATGGCCCCGCCGGTGTCCAGCGCCACGGCGAGGCGGCGATAGGCCGGGAAGGCCCCCGCCAGCTTCGGCGCGGCGGCGTCCAGCCAGTACAGGCTGCCGAAGGCGTGCTTGCTGGGATCGACGGCGATGGCTCGGCCGGCCGGCAGCGGAATACCGGCCGCGCCGACCGCTTCCTTGCCGTCGTCGGCGGCCATCTTGAAGAACACGTAGCGCGGGTTCAGCTGCATGATCGCGTCGGCCTCGGGCCCGCGATGGTCGGCCAGCCAGGTGCGGATGGCGTCGCCGGAGGTGTTGTTGTCGGGCAGCAGGCCCCGGTCGCGCATGGCCGTGGCGATGCCGACGAACGGCTTGCCGTTGGTGCCGGCGAAGGCGGCGCGCACGCGGCGGCCGTCGGGCAGGACCAGGATCCCCGAGCCCTGGATCTGCAGGAAGAACAGCTCCTCGGGCCGCATCCAGGCCAGGGGCTTGTCGGTCGGAACCGCCTCGATCTCGGCGCGTGCCGGATAGGGCACGAAGGTCGGACCTTCGACATGGCCGGTGATCTTCTTGCCGACGAACGACGGCTCGAAGGCGCCCAGGTCCAGCACCACGAGGTCGGACGGCAGGCCGCGCACGGGAACCGTGAACTCGGCGTTGCGCGACATCCGCGCCTCGTACTGCGGGGCGAAATAGGCGGTCAGCAGGCCTTCGTCACCGACCGGCTCAGGCCGGAAGTTGGCCTCGAGGAACGCCCGCGCGCCCTGCCCGTCCTGGATCACCGTGGCCTTGGCCAAGCCGCAGACGCGGGTCAGGGCCGGGTCCTTGGACACGCCGCATCCGGCCCGGAAGGCGTTCAGGGCCGCCAGGTGATCTTCCTCGCCCCAGCCGGCCAGGCTGGAGAACGACATCGCCGTCGGCGGCAGGGCCGTGGCGGGCGGCGGCGGCGCCGTCGTGCTCGGCGGAGGCGTCGGGCCGGTCGTGACCGGCGCGGTCGGCGCTACCGCGCTGGCGCAGGCGCTCAGCAGCAGACCCGCCAGGATCAGCGGCGCGAAGGAGGTCGAAACGCGGGTCATTACGCCTCGGCGGCGGCGACGTAGGTCAGGAGCCAGTTCGGATTGCCGCTCTTGACCTCGCGCTCGAAGGTCCAGAGCTCGGCCGTGCGACGGTCGTCGACGCCCTCGCCGCGTTCGTCCTTGGTGCGAGTGCGCACCTCGGCGAGGATCCGCACCACCGCCTTGGCAAGATCGCCCACGACGTCGACCTTTTCCAGGTCCAGGCGCGGCGGGGTCAGGAACTCGACCTTCTCGGTGCGGCCCGAGGCTTCGCGCGTGGCCATGGCCTGCTCGAAATTGTCCATGACCTCGGTGGCCAGCAGGGGCTTGAGCGTCTCGCGGTCGCCTTCGGCATAGGCCTTGACGATCTGCTCGTAGGCCCCGCGCGCGCCGGTCAGGAACTTGGCCGGGTCGAAGTCGGGCTGCTTGGCCTTCAGCGTCGCCAGGCCTTCGGTGCGCTGGCCGTTATAGGTGTCGAGCGCCGCGGCAGGCGGGCCGGCCTGGACCGCTGCCTGCGGGTTGTCCTCGGGCTGACGGCCGACCCGGCGCCCCAGGGTGGCGTAGAGCTGGTACAGGACGACCGCGGCGACCGCGGCGAGGAACAGGATCTGGAGCACTTCAAGGTCCGTTGACGGGCTTTCGGCCCAGCGAATGGTGTCTATATAGGCGAGACGCGTTCTCCCGTCAGGCGCCTGGCGTTGCGCCAGACCGGCCCTCATGGTAGCAGCGCCCACCTTTCTTACAGGCGTTCTAGCCGCCGATTACGGATTTTATCCTAATGACCGACACCACCGCCCCCGTGGGGACCCCGGAAGAGGCCGCTGGGCAATCGGGCATCCGCATCCTGGCCCAGTTCGTCCGTGACTTCTCGTTCGAGAATCCGCTGGCTCCGGACAGCCTGCGCGCCGGCGCCGCTCAGCCCGCGATCGACATGGGCGTCGAAATGAACGCCCGCGGCCGTCCCGACGGCCTGTTCGAAGTCGACCTGAAGCTCTCGGCCCGCGCCCTGCGCGACGAGCAAGCCGTGTTCCACGTCGAAGTCGTGTACGGCGGTCTGTTCCATATCGAGGGCGTCGCCGAAGCCGACCTCGAGCCGGTGCTGCTGATCGAGTGCCCGCGCTTCCTGTTCCCGTACGCGCGTCGCCTGATCTCGGACGTCACGGCCGAAGGCGGTTTCCCGCCCTTCCTGATCGACCCGATCGACTTCGCCGGCGTCTACGCCGCGCGCAAGGCCCAGGCCGAAGGCCAGCCGATCGGCAACGCCTAAGCTTCAGGCGCTACCGCTGAATACAAGAAGGCCCGGTCATCGCTGACCGGGCCTTTTTCGTTACGGCTGCAGGCGATAGCCGCCCATCTCTGTGATCAGGATCCGCGCCACGGCCGGATCTGGCTCGATCTTCTGACGCAGGCGATAGACGTGGGTTTCCAGCGTGTGGGTGGTGACGCCGGCGTTGTAGCCCCACACCTCGGTCAGCAGTTCCTCGCGCGACACCGGCTTGGAGCCGGCGCGGTAGAGGTACTTGAGGATGTTGGTTTCCTTCTCGGTCAACCGCACCTTCTTCTGCTTCTCGTCGACCAGCAGCTTGGCGGACGGGCGGAATTCGTACGGGCCAATGCGGAACAGGGCGTCTTCCGAGGCTTCGTAGCTGCGCAGCTGGGCGCGGATCCGGGCCAACAGCACGCCGAAGCGGAAGGGCTTGGTGACATAGTCGTTGGCCCCGGACTCCAGGCCCAGGATCGTGTCGCTGTCGCTGGCGGCCGCCGTGAGCATGATGACCGGAGCCGTGACCCCGTTCTTGCGCATCAGGCGGCAGGCCTCGCGGCCGTCCATGTCGGGCAGGTCGACGTCCAGCAGGATCAGGTCGGGCTTGATCTCGCGAGACACCCGCACGCCCTCGCCGGCGGTCGAGGCCTCGGCGACCGCGAACTCCTCGTGCAGGGCCAGTTGCTCGGCCAAGGCGCCGCGCAGGTCGTCGTCGTCGTCGATCAGCAGAAGGGTCTTGCGTTGCGCCATAAGGCGAAACATGCACCGCTGCGGCCCCTCGGGACAACCCCGTGAAGGTTCATTAGTCTGAGGAGTAGGCCCTCAATGCCGTTTCGCGCCCATGCCGATGGCCGTTTCGAGCTGGACGGGCGGATCCTGCGCTGCGCGATCGGCAAGGCTGGCGTGATCGCCGGCGCGGACAAGCGCGAGGGCGACAACAGGAGCCCGCTGGGGACTTGGACGATGCGCGAGGTGTGGTACCGGCCGGACGTCTATCCGGACGGCCCGACGACCGCCCTGCCCGTCCGCGCGACGCGGCCTGAGGATGGCTGGTGCGATGCGCCAGGCGACCCCAACTACAATCGCCCTATCATCCTGCCCTATCCGGCCAGCGCCGAGCGGATGTGGCGCGACGACCCTGTCTACGACCTGGTGGTGATCCTGGGCCACAACGACGACCCGCCGGTCCCAGGGATGGGCTCGGCGATCTTCATGCACCTGGCGCGGGAGGGGTATCCCGGCACCGAAGGCTGCGTGGCGCTGGAGCGGCCGGACATCGAGGCGGTGCTGGCGGCGGCCAAGCCCGGCGATGCGGTCGAGATCGTCGCCTAGCCGCGGCTGCCGAAGATCGCCGATCCGACCCGCACCGAGGTCGCCCCCTCGGCGATCGCGGTCTCGAAGTCGTCGCTCATGCCCATCGAGAGCTTTTCGACGCCATTGCGCTCGGCGATGGCCCGCAAGGCGGCGAAGTGCGGCGCGGGGTCCTGGTCGACGGGCGGAATGCACATCAGCCCCTCCACGGTCAGGCCATAGGTCCCCCGGCAGGCGGAGATGAAGGCGTCGGCGTCGGCGGGCGCGATCCCCGCCTTCTGGTCTTCCTCGCCGATATTGACCTGGACGTAGAGGCGCGGGGCCTTGCCGGCCCGCTGGATCTCCTCGGCCAGCACGCGGGCCAGCTTTTCGCGGTCGAGCGTCTCGATAACGTCGAAGAAGGCGACCGCCTCGCGGGTCTTGTTGGTCTGCAGCGGGCCGATCAGGCGCAGCTCCAGGCCCTCGCGACGCGGACCCCAGCGCTCCATGGCCTCTTGCACCCGGTTTTCGCCAAACACTTTCTGTCCCGCATCCAGCACGGGCGCGATATGCTCCCACGGCTGGGTCTTGGAGACCGCCACCAAAGTCACAGATCCCGCCGGCCGTCCGGCGCGGACTTCGGCGGCGGCGATGCGGTCCTGGATGGTGGCGAGCGCGTGCGACATCGGGGGGTGTGGCCTTGGACGGAAACGTGAGCGAACTGGAAGTCCTGTCTAGTGCGGCGGCGGCCTTTCCGCCAAGGACCGCGCGCGGCAAGGCCCTGCCCGGCCTGCTGTTCTTCACCGATCCCAGCCGGATTGCGAACCCCGAAGCCGTGGCCGAGCGCCTGCCGGCCGGATCCGGGATCGTCTTCCGCGCCTTCGGGGCCGAGGACGCGGTGGACCAGGGCCGCCGCCTGCGGGCCATCGCCGACGCGCGCGGCCTGCTGCTGCTGGCCGGCGCCCATCCCAGCCTGGCCGAGGGTATCGGGGCCGACGGCGTGCACATGCCCGAGGCCCGCGTCGCCGAACTGCCGCGCCTGCGGGCCGAACACGCGCGCTGGCTGATCACCGTGGCGGCCCATGACGTGGTCGCCGTCCAGGCGGGCCAACGCGCCGGCGCCGACGCGATCGTCGTCTCGCCGGTCTTCGCCAGCAACAGCCCCTCTGCGGGCGAACCGTTGGGGATCGAGGGCTTGAAGGGTTTGGTCGCGGCGACGGATCTGCCCGTCTACGCCCTGGGCGGCGTGCGGGCGCGCACGGTCACGCAGCTGATCGGCAGCGGAATCGCCGGGATCGCGGCGGTCGAAGCCCTAGCAGGCTGACCGAATTAGAACTTGAAGGCGGTTTCCAGGCGGACGCGCGGCGCGGCTTCCGGCTGTTGAGCCTTGCGGGCGGCCAGGGCCGGGTTGGATTCACCCAGGCTGACGGCGCCGCCGACGCGGATCGACGGGGTCACCTTGAAATAGGCGCCGGCCTGGACGTCCTGCATTTCCATTTCGCGGCTGGACGGCTGGTCGAGGTCCAGCTTCAGGCCCCAGCGACCCTTCTTGGCGTCCCAACGCAGCGAACGCTTGTCGTCCTGCGGATATTGGATGCCGGCGGCGGCGCTGGTGAAGTCGTTCTTGACCGAGAAATCGGGCGCGACGGCATGCGGTTTGGCCTGGGCGAACGCCGTCGCCGCCGATCCAGTGAGGATCAGCGCGGCTGCACCCGCCAAAAAGAAACGCTTCGCGACCATCGCTACTCGCCGCCTAAACAATGTCCCCACTCGTTCCATATAGGATCGAGCCCCTGAGTTTTCGATTAAAGGCTTGGCTGGAACGCGGTCAACGGGGGTTTGGTCGCACTTAGGGCCGAATTGAACGATTCAATCGACTCCTGTGTCGATGAGGTCACGCGATTCCTGTTTTGAGGCGGCGTAGCCATGCTATAGACCGGCTCCCGGCCGCGGGGGCGCGCCAGGATAGCGCGAAGTCGCATCGGCGAGACATTGGAGCGAGGTACTATGGCGTTTGAGCGTGGGTCTGTGATGCGCGGCGTCGCCGCGGGCGTCCTGGCTCTGTCGATGCTGGGCATGACCGCATGCGCGAGCAACAAGCCCCCCAAGACGTTTTCCACGCAAAGCGACGAGCCGGGCCTCAACCCGTTCAAGCGCTTCGGCGGTGGCGGCAACAAGGCTCCGGCGACGGAAGCCGGGATCGGCGTCAACGGTTATCTGTGGCGCGCGAGCCTGGACACGCTGGCGTTCATGCCGCTGGCCTCGGCCGACCCGTACGGCGGCGTGATCGTCACCGACTGGTATGTGAACCCGGAAACCCCGGCCGAGCGCTTCAAGGCGACGGTCTACATCCTGGACACCCGCCTGCGCGCCGACGGCCTGAACGTCACGGTGTTCAAGCAGTCCAAGGACATCAACGGTAACTGGATCGACGCGCCCGTCGCCGACCAGACCGCCACCGACATCGAGAACGCGATCCTGACCCGCGCGCGTCAGCTTCGACTTTCGAACATCAAGACCCAATAGGGCCTGCGGGGCCTTCGTCGCTGCGGCGAAGGCCCTGACTGCCTATATTTCTGCGCGCTCCGGCCGCGAAACCGCATACCTTGTCGCGGACGCGCCTTCGGGGCGCTGCTTCGCATTCAAGACCCTGGTTTCCGATGGCCCGCTACAATCCCAAAGACACCGAACCCAAGTGGCGTGAAGCCTGGGCGAAGGCCGACGTCTTCAAGACCGGCGAGATCAACGACGGCCGTCCGAAATACTACGTGCTCGAGATGTTCCCGTATCCGTCGGGCCGCATCCACATGGGCCACGTCCGCAACTACGCCATGGGCGACGTCGTAGCCCGCTACAAGCGCGCCCAGGGCTTCAACGTCCTGCACCCGATGGGCTGGGACGCCTTCGGCATGCCGGCCGAGAACGCCGCCATGGAGCGCGGCGTCCACCCCAAGGGCTGGACCTACGACAACATCGCCGCGATGCGCGAGCAGCTAAAGGCGCTGGGCATCTCGATCGACTGGTCGCGCGAGTTCGCCACCTGCGACCCGGAATATTACGGCAAGCAGCAGGCCTGGTTCCTGCGCCTGCTGAAGCGCGGCCTGGTCTATCGCAAGGAAGCCTCGGTCAACTGGGACCCGGTCGACATGACCGTCCTGGCCAACGAGCAGGTCATCGACGGCAAGGGCTGGCGCTCGGGCGCGACCGTGGAGAAGCGCAAGCTGACCCAGTGGTTCCTGCGCATCACCCAGTATGCCGACGACCTGATCGAGGGCCTGAAGACCCTGGACCGCTGGCCCGACAAGGTTCGCCTGATGCAGGAGAACTGGATCGGCCGCTCCAAGGGCCTGCGCTTCAAGTTCCAGTTCGACGGCGAGGCCCCCGACGGCATGGCCGACGGGCTGGAGGTCTACACCACCCGTCCCGACACCCTGTTCGGCGCCAGCTTCGTCGGCATCGCGCCCGAGCATCCGCTGGCCGAGCGCCTGGGCATCGAAAACCCCGAGGTCCAGCAGTTCATCGCCGACTGCCGCAAGGGCGGCACCTCGGAAGCCGAGATCGAGAGCGCCGAGAAGCTGGGCTACGACACCGGCCTGCGGGTGCGGCACCCGCTGGATCCGTCGATCACCCTGCCCGTCTGGATCGCCAACTTCATCCTGATGGACTACGGCACCGGCGCGATCTTCGCCTGCCCGGCCCACGACCAGCGCGACCTGGACTTCGCCCGCAAGTACGACCTGCCGGTGCTGCCGGTGGTGTTGCCCAATGGCGAGGATCCGGCGACCTTCACGGTCGGCAAGGAGGCCTATGTCGGCCCCGGCAAGATCTTCAACTCCGAATTCCTGGACGGCCTGGACATCGAGGCCGCCAAGGCCGAGGCCGTGGCCCGTATCGAGGCCGCTGGCCAGGGCGAAGGCGCGACCGTCTATCGCCTGCGCGACTGGGGCGTCTCGCGCCAGCGCTACTGGGGTTGCCCGATCCCGGTGGTCCACTGCCAGGCCTGCGGCGTCGTTCCCGTGCCGGAAGACCAGCTGCCGGTCGCCCTGCCCGAGGACGTCACCTTCGACAAGCCGGGCAATCCGCTGCTGCGCCACCCCACTTGGCGTCACACCACCTGCCCGTCCTGCGGCGGCAAGGCCGAGCGTGAAACCGACACGCTGGATACCTTCATCGACTCGAGCTGGTACTTCGCCCGCTTCGCCGACCCGACGGCCGAGGAGCCCGTCGGCAAGGACGCGGCCGACTACTGGATGGCCGTCGACCAGTATATCGGCGGCGTCGAGCACGCGATCCTGCACCTGCTGTACGCACGCTTCATCACCCGCGCCCTGAAGGACGAGAACCTGCTGTCGGTCGAAGAACCGTTCGCGGGCCTGTTCACCCAGGGCATGGTCACCCACGAGGCCTACAAGAACGAGGCCGGCGAGTGGGTCGAGCCGTCGGACATCCGCATCACGGTCGAGGGTAACAACCGCTCGGCGGTCCACGCCACGACCGGCGCGCCGATCACGATCGGCGACGTCGAGAAGATGTCGAAGTCCAAGAAGAACGTCGTCGCGCCCGAGGACATCTTCGAGGCCTACGGCGTCGACAGCGCCCGCCTGTTCGTGATGAGCGACAGCCCGCCCGAGCGTGACGTCCAGTGGACCAACTCCGGCGTCGAAGGCAGCTGGCGCTTCACGCACCGCCTGTGGAACGAGTTCGACGGCCAGCCGGCCGGCGATTTCGCCCATGACGACAGCGACGAAGCCGCCCTGGCCCTGCGCAAGTCGGCCCACAAGCTGATCGGCTTCGTCACCGACAGCATCGAGGGCTTCCGCTTCAACAGCGGCGTGGCGCGCCTGTACGAGTTCCTGAACGCCCTGAAGGCCGCTCCGGCTGAAGGCGCTTCTCAGGGCGTGCTGGCGGCCCGCAAGGAAGCCCTGAACATCCTGGCCCGCCTGGTCTCGCCCTTCACGCCCCACCTGGCCGAAGAAGCCTGGGCCAGCATTGGCGGCGAAGGCATGGTCGTGAACGCGCCCTGGCCCAAGGCCGACCCGGCCCTGGCCGCGGACGACGAGCGCGTCCTGCCGATCCAGATCAACGGCAAGCGTCGCGGCGAGGTGAAGGTGAAAACCGGCGCCGCCGAGGACGAAGTCCAGAAAATCGCTCTGGCGGATCCCAACGTCATGGCCCACCTTGAGGGCCTCACGGTCCGCAAGGTGATCGTGGTGAAGGACCGGATCATCAACATCGTGGCCAACTGAGACAGATGAAACGCACCCTGGCAGTTGGCGCGATCGCGCTCTCGACCCTGGCCCTGTCGGCCTGCGCCGGCTTCACGCCGCTGTATGGCCGTCCCGGCGTCGAAGGCGGGCTCTCCAGCATCGAGACGGTCGCGTCCGAGGGCCGTGGCGGCTACCTGCTGCGCGAGCAGCTGGACGACGCCCTGGCCCACCGCGCCGGCGACCCGGCCGCCTACAAGTTGCTGCTGTCGGTCAACGAGCAGCGCTTCGCCCGCGGCGTACGCCTGGACAACACGGCCAACCGCTACGAGCTGAAGATGAGTGTCAACTGGCGCCTGCTGGACGCCAAGACCACGGCCGAGGTCCACAAGGGCCTGACCGAGGTCTCGGTGACCTACGATTCGGCCGACCAGCCCTATGCGGCCATCGCGGCCCAGAACGACGGCCAGGAACGCGCCGCCGCCGAGGTGGCCCGCAAGATCCAGCTGGACATCGCCACCTGGATGGCGGGCCGGAAGCCGGCCTAGAGCGCATGATCCTCTCCAAGCGTCCGGACGTCGAACGCTTCCTGCGGGAGCCGACCCCGGACATCCGGGCCGTGGTCATCTACGGCAAGGACCGGGGCGTGGTGCGCGATCGCGCCAACGCCCTGGCCAAGCGCGTGGTCGAGCGCCCGGACGATCCCTTCGACACCGCCATGCTGACCGACGGCGACCTGGACGCCGATCCGGCCAAGCTGGAAGACGAGCTGTCGGCCATGTCGCTGATGGGCGGCCGGCGCCTGGTGCGCCTGCGCCTGGGCGGCGAGAAGGCCGGTCCCGACAAGCAGGCCTCCGAGGCCCTGACCCGCCACGTCGAGGGCCAACTGAACCCCGACGCCTTCTTCCTGGTCGAGGCCGGAGCCCTGGATCGCAACTCCCTGCTGCGCAAGGTCGGCGAGAAGGCCAATGGCTGCGCCGTCATCCCCTGCTATGAAGACGAAGCCGGCGACCTGGCCCGCATGGCCCGCGACAGCCTGGCCAACGACAAGCTGAGTCTCAACAGCGAGGCCCTGGATCTCTTCGTCTCGCGCTTGCCCAAGGAGCGTGGCGTGGCCCGGGCCGAGATCGAGCGCTTGGCCCTCTATCTCGGCCCGGGCAGCGGCATCACCGCCACCGCCGCCGACCTGACCGACTTCCTCGGCGTTGAGCCCGAGGCCTCGCTCAGCGACGCCGCCGCCGATGCGTTCGGCGGCAAGGCCGGTCTGGCCCAGCAGGCCCTGCGCCGCGCCGCCGCCGAGGGCGAAGGCGGTCCGGCCGCCGTCCGGGCCATCAGCTACTATCTGAACCGCCTGCGCCGGGTGCTGACCCTGCACAAGAACGGCATCGACCTGCAGGCGGCCGCCAAGGCCTCCGGTGTGTTCTGGAAACAGGAACGCGAGTTCCTGCGCCAGGCTCGCGCCTGGAACCTGGAAGCGATCCTCGAGATCCAGGGCGAAGTCCTCACCGCCGATCGGGCCTGCAAGACCTCCGGCTCGCCCGACCAGCTGATCTCGGAGCGCCTGGCGCTGATGATCGCGGGTCGTGCGCGGCGACTGGGGCTTTAGGGCCAAAATCACCCAAAATAGCGCCTTTGCGCGCCTGTGGACGACTTCAGAGAAAGCCTTACGGCACAAGGGTTTGGAGTCTAATCGGACTCAAACCGCCCTCCTCTCACGAAAACGGCGCCTCCCGCAGTACGGAAAGGCGCCGCTTGGTGCGCGACAGAGGCGATTTTCGGAGGGCGTTTTCAGACCCAAAATCCGAGCATCTGCACACTCTTATGTGCGTCTGATCAGACCCCCCGGCTCAGCCGGTTGCAGAGGTCGTCGAGCTGCTCGAGCGTCGCATAGGTGATGGTCAGCGTGCCGGTCGAACCGCGATGGTCGATCGAGACGTCCAGACCCAGGACCGACGACAGGTCGGCTTCCAGCGCCTGGGTGTCGGTGTCCTTCACGCGCGGCGGACGACCACCCTTGTTCTTGTTCGGGGTCGCGGTCGGCGCCTTGCGAGCAAGCGCCTCGGTCTCCCGGACCGACAGACCGCCGTCGATGATCTGCTTGGCCAGGGCGACCGGGTCGGCCGCGGCGGCGATGGCGCGGGCATGACCGGCTGACAGCTCACCGCTGACCAGGTACGACTGCACCTCGTCGGGTAGGGCCAGCAGGCGCATCGTGTTGGCCACGTGGCTGCGGCTCTTGCCGATGGTCTGGGCGATGTTCTCCTGGGTGCGCTCGAACTTCTCCATCAGCACTTTGTAGGAGAGCGCTTCTTCCAGGATGTTCAGGTCGGCGCGCTGGACGTTCTCGATGATGCCGATTTCCAGCACCGCCAGGTCGTCCAGCTCGCGCACCATGATCGGCACGGTGCGCAGACCGGCGCGCTGGGCGGCGCGCCAGCGGCGTTCGCCGGCGACGATCTGGTACTCCCCCGGAGAGCCGGGCGCGGGACGCACCAGGATCGGCTGCAGGACGCCCTTCTCGCGGATCGAGTTGGACAGATCCTCCAGGTCTTCCTCGCGGAAGGTGCGGCGCGGCTGGTCGGGATTGCGCTTCAGGATCTCGATCGGCGCTTCACGTGAGCCGGCGGCGCTGTCGCCCAGCGCCTGAGCCGGCGCGGCGTCGACCTCGCCCAGCAGCGCGGACAGACCACGACCCAGACCACGACGCCCTTCGGAACCACCCGCCTCAGCCACCACAGACTCCATTCTTCTTCTCAAAACTCGGATCGATAATCGGAACTAGGATCAGGCAGCTTGCGCCTGGCGGTCGCGTTCGCGGCTGATCACCTCGCGGGCCAGCTTCAGGTAGGCCTGGCTGCCGGCGCACTTCAGGTCATACAGCAGTACGGGCTTACCGAACGACGGAGCCTCCGAGACGCGGACATTCCGCGGGATGACCGCGTCATAGACCTTGTCGCCGAAGTGCTCGCGGACATCCTTGGCCACCTGCTCGGACAGGCTGTTGCGGCGGTCGTACATGGTCAGCACCACGCCCTGGATCTCCAGGCGCGGGTTCAGGCTGCCGCGCACGCGCTCGATGGTGCGCATCAGCTGGGTCAGGCCTTCCAGGGCGAAGAACTCGCACTGCAGCGGCACGAACACCGCGTCGGCGGCGGTCATGGCGTTGACGGTCAGCACGTTCAGCGATGGCGGGCAGTCGATCAGCACATAGGTGTAGGGACCGTTGGCGCGGATCGCCTCCAGGGCATCGCGCAGGCGGTACGACCGGCGAGCGGTCTGGCCCAGCTCGATCTCGATGCCCGACAGGTCGGCGTCGGCCGGGATCACGTCCAGGCCGGGCAGCTCGCTCTTCACGGCGGCGTCGACGATCGGCGACTCGCCCATCAGCACGTCATACAGCGTGGTGCGACGCTGGGTGCGGCCGATGCCAAGCCCCGTGGAACAGTTTCCCTGCGGATCGGAATCGATCAGCAGCACCCGCTCGCCACAGGCAGCAAGCGCGGTGCCCAGGTTGATGGCGGTCGTGGTCTTGCCCACCCCACCCTTCTGATTGGCGATGGCGAGGACGCGGAGAGGATTAGCGGGCACGGGAAAGCCTCTTCACTTGAACGATCCGACCGCGGGGGTCGCTTTGACTAGGTCGTAGCTCGCTGGCGAATTTCCAAGCGCTGGAGGCTTCGGAAAGCTCGGCCGCGACATCCTGCCCCTTGAGGAACAGGCCCAGCGCGCCACGGTGCAGATAGGGTTCGGCGAAGCCCAGCAACTTGGTCATCGGGGCGCAGGCCCGCGCGGTGACGACGTCGACCTTCAGCTTCAGCTCTTCGGCCCGGACGTTGTGGATCTCGACAGGCAGGTGCAGGTCCTTGGCCACCACTTCCAGGAAGCGGCAGCGCTTGGTCATGGATTCGACCAGGTGAACCTTCGCCTCGGCCCTACCCTTCAGCAGTATGGCCAGCACGACGCCGGGCAAGCCGGCCCCGGCGCCCAGATCGGCCCAGGTCAGGGCCTCGGGCGCCAGCGCCATCAGCTGCGAGCTGTCCAGGGCGTGGCGGGTCCAGTAGGTGTCGATGGTCAGCGGACCGACCAGGTTCATCACCGCGTTCCACTCGGCCAGCAGCGCCTGGAAGCGCGTCAGGTCAGCCATCTCGGCGTCGGACGCACCGGTAAGGGCTTGGTAACCAACCGCGTCCAGCACGGGCGCTTCAGTCACAACGTTATCAAGCTGCACGGCTGCGCCTCACATGGGCCAGCAGCGCCGTCAGCGCGCCGGGGGTCACGCCCTCGATGCGGGCCGCTTGGCCTAGGGTCAGGGGACGCACGCGCTGGAGCTTCTCGCGCACTTCATTGGAAAGACTGCCGATGTCGGCATAGTCCAGGTCGGCCGGCAGGCGCAGGTCTTCGTCCTTGCGCAGCGACTCGGCGTCGGCGCGCTGACGATCCAGGTAGCCGGCATAGGCCGCCTCGATCTCGATCTGCTCGCGGACGTCGGTGTTCCACGTGAAAACCTCGGGCCAGAGGCGGCCCAGGTCGTCGAGGGTGACATCTGGATAGGCCAGCATAGCGAAGACGTCGCGGCGGACGCCGTCGCTATTGACCTTGAAGCCGGCCTTCACGGCCTCGTTCGGGGTCAGGCTGACCGAGCGGGCAAAGGCGCGAGCCGTTTCCAACCGCGCTTTCTTCTCGGTCCAGGCCGCAGCGCGGCGCTCACCCACGACGCCCAGTTCGATCCCACGATCGGTCAGGCGCTGGTCGGCATTGTCGGCGCGCAGGGTCAGGCGGAACTCGGCCCGGCTGGTGAACATGCGATACGGCTCGGTGACGCCCCGGGTGACCAGGTCGTCGATCATCACGCCGATATAGGCCTCGTCGCGGGCGAAGACGGCCGGCTCCCTGCCCTGCACGGCCAAGGCCGCGTTCAGGCCGGCGACCAGGCCCTGGGCTCCCGCCTCTTCATAGCCCGTGGTGCCGTTGATCTGGCCGGCCAGGTACAGGCCCGGCAGGCGCTTGGTCTCCAGCGTGGCGTACAACTCGCGCGGATCGACATAGTCGTATTCGATCGCATAGCCGTAGCGGATCACCTCGACCTTCTCGAGGCCGGGGATCGTGCGCAGGAACAGCAGTTGCGTTTCTTCGGATACCGAAGTGGAAATGCCGTTCGGATAGACCGTGTCGTCGTCCAGGCCTTCCGGTTCCAGGAAGATCTGGTGGCTGGTCTTGTCGGCGAAGCGGACGACCTTGTCCTCGATCGACGGGCAATAGCGCGGACCGATCCCCGTGGCGCGACCGCCATAGACCAGGGACTCGCTCAGGCGCTCTGCAATGATCTTGTGCGTCGCTTCGGTGGTGAACGTGACGCCGCAGGCGATCTGCGGGACGTCGATCTTGTCGTTCAGATACGAGAATGGGACCGGCTGTTCGTCGGCCGCCTGGCTGTCCAGCTGGTCCCAGGCGATGGTCTTGCCATCCAGGCGCGCGGGCGTGCCGGTCTTCAGCCGACCCATCTGGAAGTCCAGGCCGTAGAGGCGGTCCGACAGGCCGATCGACGGCTGGTCGCCCACGCGGCCGGCGGGGGTCCGGGTCTCGCCCAGATGGATGACGCCCTTCAGGAAGGTGCCGGTCGTCAGGATTACACGTGAAGCGCGGTAGGCCCGCCCTTCCCCATCGATCGCGCCGGCGACCTTACCGTCCTCGACGATCAGGTCCTCGGCGGCGGCAGCGATGATGTCGAGGTTCGGCGTCGCGGCCAGCTCGGCCTGCATCGCCTCGCGATAGAGCTTGCGGTCGATCTGGGCGCGCGGACCGCGAACGGCCGGGCCCTTGGAGCGGTTCAGCATCCGGAACTGGATGCCGGCCTTGTCGGCCATGCGGCCCATGACGCCGTCCAGGGCGTCGATCTCGCGGACCAAGTGGCCCTTGCCCAGGCCACCGATGGCCGGGTTGCACGACATCTCGCCAATGGTTTCGAGCTTGTGGGTCAGCAGCAGGGTGCGGACGCCGGCGCGCGCGGACGCAGCGGCCGCCTCGCAGCCGGCGTGACCGCCGCCGATGACAATGACATCCCAGGTATCGGACAAAAGACTCGCCTCAATGCGAACGCCCCCGAACGAGCGGGGGCGTTGGACTCGACCTATACGCCAATCAGGCGAGCCGGTCGATGCGACTCCCTGGCGTTTCACGTGAAACGGCCCTGCTACAGCTGTGAGCACGCTGTGGATAATATAGGGGATGTTCCACGTGGAACATCACTTGCCGATGCAGAAGGTCGAAAACACGCGACCGAGCACGTCCTCGGGATCCACGCGGCCGGTGATCTTCTCCAGCGCCCGAGCGGCCAGGCGAACATCCTCGGCGGCCAGCTCGACTTCCAGGCCCACCTCAGACAGCGCGCGGGCCAGATAGTCCTGAGCCTCCCGGAGGCGCTCGGCGTGGCGCAGTCGCGTGGCCGCTGGGAACTCCGCGCCGGATAGGGCGTCGGCCACATGCTCGGCCAAGGCGGCGCGAACCTGGTCAACTGCCTCGCCCGACTGGGCCGAAAGACAAAGGACCTTCAGGCCCTCCCCTGACCACTTCCGTTCGGCTTCATCCAACGCAGAGGCGTCAGCGATGTCCGCTTTGTTCAGCACCAGCCAGTCGCCCGGCCGGATCGCCTCCTCAAGCTTCACTGTATGTTTCACGTGAAACCCATCGACGACCCAAAGCCTTAGGTCAGCATCTTCAGCCCAGACCCGCGCCCGGCGGACGCCCTCGGCTTCGATCGCATCGGCCGTTTCGCGGATGCCGGCCGTATCGGCGACGAGCACCTTATAGCCGCCGAGCACCAACGGGACCTCGATGACATCCCGGGTAGTGCCGGGCGTATCCGTGACGATAGCCGCATCGCGCTCGACCAAGCCGTTGAGCAAGGTGCTCTTGCCGGCGTTCGGCGCGCCGACCAAAGCGATGCGGAAACCGTCTCTGACCCGGCGTCCACGGGAAACATCGGCCAACGCAGCGTCGAGTTCGGCGCTCAGAGTCCGCAGTCCCGGGCGGGCCCGCTCGGCCACCTCTTCTGGAAGATCCTCGTCCGGGAAATCGACCGCAGCTTCCAGCATGGCCAGCGACTGGACCAGCAGATCCCGCCAGCGGTCGTAGCGCTGGGAGAGCGCCCCACCGACCTGGCCGAGCGCCTGTTTGCGCTGGGCCTCGGTCTCGGCGTCGATCAGATCGGCGACGCCCTCGGCCTGGGCCAGGTCGAGCTTGCCGTTCTCGAAAGCGCGACGCGTGAACTCGCCCGGCTCAGCCAGGCGCAGACCCAGGTCGACCAAGGCCGACAGCAGCGCCTCGACGACCGCGCGGCCGCCGTGCACGTGAAACTCGGCGCTGTCCTCGCCGGTGTAGCTGGCCGGTCCCTCGAACCGCAGGACCAGAGCCTCGTCCAGCTCGACGCTCTGGTGACGCAGTTTGCGCAGAGCCGCCAGGCGCGGCTTGGGCGGTTTTCCCGTGAGAGCCTCGACGACCGGCAGGGTCGCCGGACCCGAGACGCGCACCACGGCCACCGCCGCTCGCCCGGCCGCGGTGGCCAGGGCGAAGATCGTATCCGTCATCGGGTCAGTCGCGCTTGCCGACCGCCGCGCCGGCCGCCGCCGTCATCAGCTTGCGGAACTGTTCCTGGGCGCCCGTACCGAACGCCATCCAGTTCTTCATCAGCTCCTCGGGCGCCAGCATGGCCATGTTGGCGTCCATGCGGTTCTGCATCTCCTTGACCAGATGCTCGTTCAAGCCACTGACATCAGGAAGGCCTAGAAAGGCCCGCGCCTCGACGGGCGAGCAGTCGATTTCGATGGTCATTTTCATCGGGTGGTTCCCTTCGGTCAGGGCACGATATTGTTATGGGGCAAGCCCGTCGGCGCAGGTTAGAGCGCTTTGGTCGAAAGTCACATCAGTCTGACTGGAGACACAGTAAGGACGGAGAGCTGCGATGAGCGAGACCCTCACGATCACAACGCCCGACGGCGACTTCTCGGCCTATGTGGCGCGGCCGCAAGCCGAGAGCGCTCCGGCCATCGTCGTGATCCAGGAGATCTTCGGCGTCAACAAGGTGATGCGCGACATCGCCGACGGCCTGGCCGCCCAGGGCTATGTCGCCATCGTGCCCGACCTCTTCTGGCGCATCGAGCCCGGCATCGACATCACCGACCAGTCCGAGGCCGAGTGGAAGCGGGCCTTCGAACTGTTCAACGCGTTCGACGTGGACTCGGGCGTGGCCGACATCGCCGCCACGATCACCGCCGCCCGCGAGCTGTCCGGCGTCAACGGCAAGGTCGGGGCGGTCGGCTACTGCCTGGGCGGCCTGCTGGCCTTCCTGACCGCGACCCGCACCGACGTCGACGCCAGCGTCTCGTACTACGGCGTCGGCATCGAGAAGCACGTGAACGAGGCCGAGAAGCTGACCCACCCGCTGCTGATGCACATCGCCGAGAAGGACCAGTTCGTGCCGCCAGAAGCCCAGCAGCTGATCCTCTCCGCCCTGAAGGACCACCCGCAGATCGAGCTGCACACCTACGCCGACCGCGACCACGCCTTCGCGCGCGAGGGCGGCGCGCACTACGACGCCGCCGACGCCGCCAAGGCCAACGGCCGCAGCCTGACCTTCTTCCAGAAGGCCCTGGCGTAATGCTGGCGATCCAAGCCGTTCGCACCGGCGGCCCCGAGGTGCTCGAGGCCGTCGAGCTGGAAGTCCCCTCGCCCGCCGCCGGCCAGATCCTGGTCCGCCACCAGGCCGTGGGTCTGAACTATATCGACACCTATCACCGCTCGGGTCTCTACCCGCTGAAGATGCCGGCGGTGATCGGGCTGGAAGCCGCCGGCGTCGTCGAGGCGATCGGTGATGGCGTCACCCGGTTCCAAGTCGGCGACCGTGTCGCCTACAACGGAACCATGGGCGCCTATGCCGAGGCGGCGGTCGTCCCTGCCGAACGCGCGGTGAAGGTCCCCGACGGCGTCAGCCTCGAGACCGCGGCCGCCGTCCTGCTCAAGGGCATGACCGCCGAGTTCCTGGTTCGCCGGTGTTTCCACGTGAAACCTGGAAACCTGGTTCTGATCCACGCGGCCGCCGGCGGCGTCGGCCAGATCCTGGTCCAGTGGTGCAAGGCCCTGGGCGCGACGGTGATCGCCACCGCCGGCTCGACCGCCAAGCTGGACACCGCTCGCGCGCTCGGCGCCGATCACTTGATCGACTACAGCCACGAGGACGTTGCGGCCAAGGTCGGCGAGATCACCGGCGGCAAGGGCGTGGCCGTCGTCTATGACGGGGTCGGCAAGGACACCTGGGACGCCAGCCTGAAGAGCCTGGCCCGTCGCGGCGTGCTTGTCACCTTCGGCAACGCCTCGGGTCCGGTCCCGCCGTTCGCGCCGCTGGAGCTGGGGGCCAAGTCAGCCTTCGTCACCCGCCCGCGCCTGTTCGACTACATCGTCACGACCGAAGAACTGGACGAGAGCGCCGAGGCTCTGTTCGCCGTCCTCGCTTCGGGCGCGGTGAAGATCGACATCGGCCAAACCTTCCCGCTCGCGCAAGCCCGCGCCGCCCACGAAGCTCTGGAAGGCCGTCAGACCACCGGGGCCACCCTGCTCATTCCGTAGGGCCGAACACGGTACGACCAACAAAAAAGGCCCCGGGTAGAACCGGGGCCTTTCTCGTATCTGCGGTGAGTCTGGTCGGACTCAGGTGTTCATCGACTGGAAGAAGTCGCCGTTGGTCTTCGACTGACGCAGCTTGTCGAGCAGGAACTCGATCGCGTCCGACGCGCCCATCGGGTTGAGGATCCGGCGCAGGACGTAGGTCTTCTGCAGCTGGTCGCGCGGCGTGATGAGCTCTTCCTTGCGGGTGCCCGACTTGAGCACGTCGATGGCCGGGAAGATGCGCTTGTCCGCCACCTTGCGGTCCAGGACGATTTCCGAGTTACCGGTGCCCTTGAACTCTTCAAAGATGACTTCGTCCATGCGGCTGCCGGTGTCGATCAGGGCCGTGGCGATGATCGAGAGCGAGCCGCCCTCTTCCACGTTGCGCGCCGCGCCGAAGAAGCGCTTCGGGCGCTGCAGGGCGTTGGCGTCGACACCGCCGGTCAGCACCTTGCCCGACGACGGGACGGTGGTGTTGTAGGCGCGACCCAGACGGGTGACCGAGTCCAGAAGGATGACGACGTCGCGCTTGTGCTCGACCAGGCGCTTGGCCTTCTCGATGACCATCTCGGCCACCTGCACGTGGCGGGTCGCGGGCTCGTCGAAGGTCGAGGCGATGACCTCGCCCTTCACCGTGCGCTGCATGTCGGTGACTTCTTCCGGCCGCTCGTCGATCAACAGGACGATCAGGTAGCACTCGGGGTGGTTGGTCTCGATCGACTTGGCGATGTTCTGCAGCATGACCGTCTTACCCACGCGCGGCGGGGCGACGATCAGGCAGCGCTGGCCCTTGCCGAGCGGCGCGACGATGTCGATGACGCGGCCCGAGCGATCCTTGATGGTCGGATCGGGCAGCTCCATGTTCAGGCGCTCATCGGGATAGAGCGGCGTCAGGTTGTCGAAGTGGATCTTGTGCTTGACGTTGTCAGGCGCTTCGAAATTGATCTTGGCCACGCTGGTCAAAGCGAAGTAGCGCTCGCCTTCGCGCGGCGAGCGAATGGCGCCGTCGACGCTGTCGCCGGTACGCAGGCCATACTTCCGGATCTGCGAGGGCGAGACGTAGATGTCGTCCGGACCCGGCAGGTAGTTGGCTTCCGGCGAGCGCAGGAAGCCGAAGCCGTCCTGCACGACTTCCATGGTGCCCGAGCCCGAGATCTCCACGCCTTCCTCGGCGAGGGTCTTCAGGATCGCGAACATCATGTCCTGCTTGCGCATGGAGTTGGCGTTCTCGACCTCGAAGGTCTCGGCGAACGCCAGCAGGTCGGCCGGGGATTTCTCCTTCAGCTCCTGCAGGGACATGGACTTCAGGCCCAGGGCGGCGACGGCGTCGGCGATGCCGGAACCGTCGTCTTCGCCTTCGGCCTCGACTTCCGCATCGGCGGAAGCGGCCTCGACCGTGGTGTCGATATCGACAGTGGTCTCTTCGGTGGCTGCTTCTTCAGCGGCCGGGATTTCGTTTTCAGTTTCTTCGGTCATGACAAGACTCAAGGAGGGGCGCGGACCCCAAGACGGAGTCCGGCCGGTAGAACTTTGAAAGTCACACTTGGTCTGCCCATCGGGACGGACCAGGCGAGCGCGTCGGTTGACGATGACGCGGATCGTTCGGGGGACGGACCTTGGAGCGGATCGCTCGCGGGGCGCGCCAGGACGGGCGCCAGTCCGAAAGAAGAGGACGGTTCACCGCTGGTGAACCCTCTCTGGATGCAAACCACGCTGAAGACGGCCGGTCAAGCGCCGGCCGCTTGCGCTAGTGGTTCAGGAACTTCGTCGTCACCGAGATGACGATGACGATCGCCAGCACGAACGGGATCTCGTTGGTGATCCGCCAGAACTTTTCCGAGCGGACGTTCTCGCCGCGCTCGAACTTCTTGCGCGAGGCCGACAGGAAGCCGTGCCAGCCATAGAGGCCGACTAAGGCGACCAGCTTGGTGATCATCCAGGGCTGGGCCAGGAAGCTCCAGCCTCGGATGGCGCTGTCGGCCAGGATCAGGCCGAGGCCGAACACCGCCGTGGCGATCGAGGCCGGGTTGATGATCCCGCGCAGCAGCCGCCGCTCCATGACCTTGAAGGTCTCGTCCATCTCAGAACCGGGCGTGGCCTTGGTGTGATAGACGAACAGGCGCGGCAGATAGAGCATCCCGGCCATGAAGGCGATGACCGACAGGATGTGCAGGCCCCGCACGACGTTGAAGTGGGCCACCAGGAAATCGGTCATGCCAAGGCCCCCTCTTTGCATGGGCAGTTGAAGTCGCCGCAGCGCCAGTCGCTACCCGGGATGACGCCGCCGGCCGCCAGCGCCCGGCCGACCATCCCGGCCAGGCCGGTGATGAACTCGGGCGCCGTGCCCGGGGCCGGCACGCGGATATAGGGGGCGACCCCGACCTCCTGCGCCAGCTCGGCATATTCGTGGTCCAGCTCGACCAGGGTCTCGACGTGTTCGGAAACGAAGGCGATCGGGGTGACGATCACGCCCTTCCCTTCCGCGCCCGCCCGACGGATCTCGTCGTCGGTCGAAGGCCCGATCCATTTCATCGGCCCGACCCGGCTCTGGTAGCAGACGGTCCAGTCCAGCCCGGCCGGCAGCTTGGCGGCGACCGCGGCGGCCGTGGCCTCCACCTGCTTCTGATAGGGATCGCCGGACAGGATTACCTTCTCCGGCAGGCCATGAGCCGAGAACAGCAGGCGCACGTTCGTCGGCGAACCGGCCTTCTCCCAAGTCTCGCGGATCAGCCGGGCGTGGGCCTCGACCAGGCGAGCCTCATCCGGATAGCAGCACACGGTCGTCTGGCGGCCAGGCCCTTGGTAGGTCTCGCTCCAGGCCTGCAGCGACGAGGCCGTCGTGGTCGCCGAATATTGCGGATAGAGCGGCAGAAGCACGATCTCGTCGGGTGCGAATGCACTGACCTGCTTGGCCGTCTCGCCGGTCAGCGGATTCCAGTAACGCATGGCGATGAAGCACTTAGCCTCGACGCCCGGCAGCGCCTTGGCCAGTTCGGCCTCCAGCGCCCTCGCCTGCTTCTCCGTCTCCGGCAGCAGCGGCGAGCCGCCGCCCATGATCGCGTAGTTGGCCTTGGCGGTCTTCTCGCGGGTGGTCGAGATCAGCGCCGCCAGCGGATACCGAAACAGCGCCGGCAGGCCGATGATCGCCGGATCGCGGAACAGGTTGAACAGGAACGGCCGCACCGCCGACGGACCATCCGGCCCACCGAGATTGAACAGGACAACGGCGAGCTTCTTTGCCACTAGCCGCCGACCTTCTGGCCGGTGACCCGCTCCAGCACCAACTCCACATTGGCGATCGGCGTGTCGGGCAGGATGCCGTGGCCCAGGTTGAAGATGTACGGACCCTGGTTCCACTGTTCCAGCAGTTGGTCGACACGACGCAGCAGCTCATCGCCGCCAGCCCGCAGCAGCAGCGGATCCAGCGCGCCCTGGATGGTCTTGGTCTTCTGGATCGATTGACCCAGCTTGGCCGACGCCGAGGTGTCCAGCGCCACGCCCTGCACCGGGACCTTGGCCGCATAGTCCTCGACCAGCGTGCCGGCCCCACGCGGGAAGCCGATGATCGGCACGGTCACGCCCCGCGCCCGCAGGCCTTCGATGATCTTGATGTGCGGCTGGGTGACCAGGCGGTCGAACAGCGGCTCCGACAGACCCTCGGCCCAGCTCTCGAACAGCTTCAGAGCCTGGGCCCCGGCGTCGACCTGCATGGCCAGGTAGTCGACCGTGGAGTCGACCAGAACCTGGATCAGGGCGTCCAGTTTCTCGGCGTTCTGGTAGGCATAGGTCCGCGCGCCGCTGCGATCGCTGGAGCCGCCCTCGATCATGTAGGTCGCCACGGTCCACGGCGCACCGGCGAAGCCGATCAGGGCCTTCGACGGATCGAGCTGTGAGCGAACCCTCGTCAGCGTCTCCCCGACGAGCTTGAGGGCCTCGCCCGCATTCCCGGCCTTGTCGGCCATGGACTCGATCGACGGCATCTCACCCAGCTTCGGGCCTTCACCGGCCTCGAACCAGACCTTCTGGCCCAGCGCGCCGGGGATCAGCAGGATGTCGGCGAAGACGATCGAGGCGTCATACGGAAACCGGCGCATCGGCTGCAGGGTGACTTCCGCTGCTTTCTCCGGATCGAAGCAGAAGCTGATGAAGTCCGGCGCCGTGGCGCGCACCGCGCGATACTCGGGCAGATACCGGCCCGCCTGGCGCATGAACCAGATCGGCGGGTTCGCATGCGTCTCGCCGGCGAGCGTTGAGAGAAATTTAGGGATTTGCGTGGGAGACGTCATGGCTCGGGTTAAAGCCCGGTCCTCGCTTGGGCTCAAGCCCGTAAGACCCTTAAGTCCCTCCCTTCATATCTTAATAAGAATTTAAGATTTTAAAGAGGGTGTTGAAGGGCAACTGCATAGTGGGGAAAACGCCTGTCAGGCGAGTGACTCGCACAGCCCATCCGCCTTTGCCCCCAGGCCTTCCCACATGTGGTTAAGGGTCTGTTAATCATGTGGATGGTCCGGCAGCGCTTTGAAGGCCTTAATGAATTCTTAACTCGCGGCGGCGGGACAAAGACCCTTCGCGAGACTCTGTCCCTACCCTTGGACAGCCGGGATTCACTCATCGGGGGATGCGGGGCGAGCCTGGGGATGGTACGCGAGCAATGCGACCGTTGATCACAGCGGCGCCATGTCACGACGTCTTCAGGGGCCTTTGGCGCCCAGGCGTCCCCAGGGGCGAGGCAAGTGGTTAAGCAACCGTTAACGGATGATCCACAGGAGACTCTGGGTCAGGGAGACGGGGAACGGCTGCCGCCGCGCTTCGCCACCTACTTCCACATCCACCTGGTGTCGGACTCCACGGGCGAGACCTTGAATGCCATGGCGCGCGCGGTGTGCGCCCGTTTCACCGATATCCTGCCTATCGAACACATCTACGCGCTTGTTCGTTCCACGCGGCAACTTGACCGGGCGTTGGAAGAGATCGGCGGCGCGCCGGGCGTGGTGATGCACACCATCGTCGATCCCAACCTGCGCGCGGCGCTTGAAGAAGGCTGCCGCAAGCTGGAGATGCCGTGCATCGCCGCCCTGGATCCGGTGATCAGCGCCATGTCGCGGTATCTGGGCGCGCGGATCTCGACGCGGGTCGGCGCTCAGCACGCCCTGACCAACGACTATTTTGATCGCATCGAGGCCCTGGACTACGCCATCGCCCATGACGACGGCCAAGGCGGCCAGGACCTGACCCAGGCCGACGTCATCCTGGTGGGCGTGTCGCGAACCTCGAAAACTCCGACCTGCATCTATCTGGCGCACCGGGGCGTGCGCGCCGCCAATGTGCCACTGGTGCCGGGCCGGCCGCCGCCGCCCGAGCTGTTCGAGCTGAAGAACACCCTGATCGTCGGCCTGATCACCTCGCCCGACCGACTGATCCAGATTCGTCGCAACCGCCTGCTCTCTTTGAAAGAGAACAGGGAGAGCGACTATGTCGACGGCGACGCGGTGCGCCAGGAGATCATCGCCGCTCGCCGCCTGTTCGAGCGGATGAACTGGCCGACCATCGACATCACCCGCCGCTCGGTCGAGGAGACCGCGGCGGCGATCATCAATCTCTTGTCCGGCGGTCGGGGCAAGGTCGAGGTTCTCGGATGACGCCTGTTACCCTCGCGTCGAAAAGCTCAGCGCGACAGATGATCCTCAAGAACGCCGGCGTCGCCTTCGAGGCGGTCAGCCCCGGCGTCGACGAGGACGCCGCCAAGGCCGGCCTACTGGCCGAAGAGGTCACGCCGCGCGACATCGCCGACGCCCTCGCCGAGATGAAGGCGGTCAAGGTTTCGAAGAAGCGCCCCGGCCTGGTGATCGGCGCCGACCAGACGCTCGACCTCAAGGGCAAGCTGTTCGACAAGGCCGAAACCCTGGCGCAAGCGCGCGAGCATCTGCTCGAGCTGCGCGGCACGACCCACAAGCTGCACTCGGCCGTGGTCGTCGCCCGCGACGGCCAGCCGATCTGGCGGATCGTCGAGAGCGCCAAGCTGTCGGTGCGCCCGTTCAGCGAGGCCTGGCTCGACGCCTATATAGAGCGTCGCGGCGAGGCCCTGCTGTGGTCGGTCGGCTGCTACGAGCTGGAGAGCGAGGGCGTGCAGCTGTTCGATGCGGTCGACGGCGACTACTTCACCATCCTGGGCCTGCCGCTGATCGGCCTGCTCGATTTCCTGCGCCTGCACGGAGCCCTGGCTGCATGACGATCTCTGGAGCCGCCATCGTCGGCGGCGTCTGCGGCGCGCCGATCAAGCATTCGATGAGCCCGCTGATTCACAACGCCTGGATCCAGGCGGCCGGTCTCGACGCGGTCTATGTGCCGTTCGCCCCGACGACGGACAGCTTCGAAGCCTTCGTGCACGGCCTGCGCGGCGGGGCGATCAAGGGCCTGAACGTCACCATCCCCTTCAAGGAGCGGGCCCTGGCCTGCGCCGATACCGCCAGCGACCTGGCGAAGATGGCTGGCGCGGCGAACCTGCTGATCTTTGCGGAAGATGGCTCGATCCATGCCGACAACACTGACGGTCCCGGCCTGTTGGGCGCGATCGAGACCCAGGCGCAAGGCTTTGACGTCACGGCCGCGCCGGTCGTGATCCTCGGCGCTGGTGGCGCGGCCCGTGGCGCGGTGGCGGCCCTGCTGCTGGCCGGCGCGCCCAAGGTCACGATCGTCAACCGCACCCTGGCGCGCGCCCAGGAGCTTGTCGACGCGTTCGGGACCAAGGTCTTCGCCGCCGACGAAACCGCCCTGCCCGGCCTGCTCACCGAAGCCGGCCTGATCATCAACGCTACCTCGCTGGGCCTGGGTGGCGGTGACGGTCCCGCGGCGGACTTCACCCTGACCCCGGAAACCGCCGTGGTGATGGACATGGTCTACAAGCCGCTGCGCACCGAGTTCCTGCGTCGCGCCGAGGCCGCCGGTCGGCGCACGGTCGACGGGTTGGAGATGCTGCTCCGCCAAGCCATCCCGAGCTTCGAGGCCTTCTACGGTGTCACGCCTTCGCCGGATGTCGACACACGCGGCATGCTGCTGCGTATCCTCGGCGAGGCCTAAGACCATGCTGATCCTGGGCCTGACCGGATCGATCGGCATGGGCAAGTCGACGACGTCGACCATGTTCCAGGCCGAAGGTGTTCCTGTCTACGACTCCGACGCGGCGGTCCACGCCCTGTATGCCACCGGCGGCGCGGCCGTCGGACCGGTGGAAGAAGCCTTCCCCGGCGTGGTGGTGAACGGCGCGATCAATCGGGCCAAGCTCAGCGCCCAGGTCGTCGGCAATTCCGAAGCCCTGGCGAAGCTGGAAGCGATCGTCCACCCGCTGGTCGGCGCCCACCGCATCGGTTTCTTTGAAAAGGCCCAGGCCGAGGGCCACCAGATTGTCGTCCTCGACATCCCGCTGCTCTTCGAGACCGGCGGCGAGAAGAAGGTCGACAAGGTCGTGGTCGTCTCCGCTCCGGCCGATGTCCAGCGCGCCCGCGTCCTGGCCCGCCCGGAGATGACGCCGGAGAAGTTCGAGGCGATCCTGGCCCGCCAGACACCCGACGCCGAAAAGCGCGCCCGCGCCGATTTCGTCATCGATACCGGCCAGGGCCTGGACCATGCTCGCGCCCAGGTCCGCGACCTTCTGACTCTGTTGAGAACTCCCGGCGACGCTTGATGCCGGAGTCGAACGGCTCCATTGAAGGGCCATGGCCCGGGAAATCATCCTCGACACCGAAACCACCGGCTTCGATCCGAAGACGGGCGACCGCCTGGTCGAAATCGGCTGCATCGAGGTGGTCGAGTTCATGCCGACCGGCCGCTCGTTCCACGAATATTGCGACCCGCTGCGCGACATGCCGGCCGAGGCCGAGAAGGTCCACGGCCTGTCGTCGGCCTTCCTGACCGGCAAGCCCAAGTTCCACGAGGTCGCCGACAAGTTCCTGGAGTTCGTCGGCGACAGCGTCGTCGTCGCCCACAACGCCGCCTTCGACCGCTCGTTCATCAATTTCGAGCTGGAGAAGTGCGGCCGCGCGCCGATCGCCGAGGAGCGCTGGATCGACACCCTGGCCATGGCCAAGAAGCGCTTTCCGGGCATGTACAACTCGCTCGACGCGCTGTGTAAGCGGTTCAAGATCAGCCTCGACAGCCGCGACAAGCACGGGGCGCTGATCGACTCGCACCTGTTGGCCGAGGTCTATCTGGAATTGCAGGGCGGCAAGGAACGCGCCCTGGAACTGACCCATGTCGAGGCCCTGTCGGTCTCGGCCGCGGTCCAGGGCTCGTACGGCGCTCGCCCTCGTCCCCTGCCCCTGCGCTCGACCGACGCCGAGCGTGAAGTCCACGCCGCCTGGATCCGCAAGAACCTCAAGGACAAGGCCCTGTGGATCACCCAGGGCGTCGTGGCGGTCGAAGGCTAGTCCAGCAGCGAGCGCACGGCCGCCAGGTCCTCGGGCGCGGCCGGATTGTAGACGATCATCGCCAGATCCGGCCGGCCATCGACGCTGAACGCCGAATATTCGAACGCCACCGCGCCCAGCACCGGATGGCGTAGACGCTTGATGCCGTCGCCATAGTGGCGGACGTCGTTGTCGGCCCACATCGTCGCGAACGCCGGGCTGCGGGCGCTGAGCTCGGCGACCAGCGCCTGGACACCGGCCTCGTTCCCCGCCCCGACCCTTGCGACGTCGGCGCGGAAGGCGGCGACCACGAAGCGGGCCACGCTCTCCCAATCGAACTGGGCGGCCTGGACCGCCGGGTCGCAGAACATCCGCCGTAGGATGTTGCGCTCGCCCGGCGCCATGGCGGCGTAGTCGCTCAGCACCAGGGTGGCGGCGCGGTTCCAGGCGATGACGTCCCAGGTCGGGGTCTTGATCAGGGCCGGGCTGGGCGACAAGGCGTCCAGCACCCGCTGCAGACGCGGCGTCACGCCCTCGGTCTCGCGATAACGGACGTCCGGCGCGCGGCCTAGACCCAGCAGGAACAGGTGCTCGCGCTCGACCTCGGTCAGCATCAAGGCGCGGGCGATGCGGTCCAGCACGTCGGCCGACGGCGCGCCGCCGCGACCCTGCTCCAGCCAGGTGTACCAGGTGGCGCTGATGTGGGCGCGCTGGGCGACCTCCTCGCGGCGCAGGCCGGGCGTGCGCCGGCGCGGGCCGGAAAAGCCCAGGGCAGCGGCGTCCAGCTTGGCGCGGCGGTCGCGCAGATAGGCGCCCAGCGGGTTCTCGGTGAGGAGCGGCGCGTTCATCCTGTTAGATCCTATACCCGTATAAGGTCACTACTTTAACAGGATGATCATAGCGCCCAGGGTGTTCCACGTGAAATCCCGAAAGGCCTTCCCCATGCGTATTTTCGTCACTGGCGCCACCGGCTTCGTCGGCTCGGCTGTTGTCCCCGAGCTTCTCGCCCACGGTCACCAGGTTGTTGGCCTGGCCCGCTCCGACGCAGGCGCTGCGGCGCTCGAAGCCGCCGGCGCGCAGGTCGTGCGCGGCGTGCTGGAAGACACCGACGTCCTTACCCGCGCGGCGGCCGACGCCGACGGCGTCATCCACACCGCCTTCAATCATGACTTCTCGAAATTCGCCGAGAACTGCCAGCTGGACCGCCGGGCTATCGAGGCCCTGGGCGAAGGCGCGGTCGGCAAGCCGCTGCTGGTCACTTCAGGCACCGCCCGCCTGGCGCCGGGCCGGCTGGCCTTGGAGACCGACATTCCGGCCGAGGGCGTCGACGGCTATCCGCGCCTGTCGGAATCCGCCGCCGCCAGCCTGGTCGCCAAGGGCGTCGAGGCCTCGACCGTGCGCCTGGCGCCGTCGACCCACGGCCCCGGCGACCACGGCTTCGTGCCGATGTTGATCGACATAGCCCGCCGCACCGGCGTCTCGGCCTATCTCGGTGAGGGCGAGAACCGCTGGTCGGGCGTGCACCGCCTGGACGCGGCCAAGGTCTACCGCCTGGCCATCGAGCGCGGCGTCGGCGGCGAGCGCTATCACGCGGTGGCTGAAGAGGGGGTGCCGTTCAAGCAGATCGCCGCCGCGATCGGCCGGGGCCTGGGCCTGCCGGTCGAGAGCCGTGCCGCCGAGCACTTCGGTTGGTTCGCGATGTTCGCCGGCATGGACGCGGCGACGTCCAGCGTCTGGACGCGTGAGACGCTGGGCTGGACGCCGACGGAGACGGGGCTGCTCGACGATATCGAGAGCGCCGGCTACTTCTAGACCTTCAAGTCCGCCGTCACCGGCGCGTGGTCGCTGGGGCGTTCCCATTCCCGGACCGTATCGTGGACGCGCGAGGACACCTTGCCGTCCACGATCGCCGCGTCGCGCAGGCCGGGGCTGGCCAGGATGTGGTCCAGGCGCAGGCCGCGGTTGGACTTGCGGAAGTCGGCGGCGCGATAGCTCCACCAGGAGAACAGCTTCTCAGGCTCGGGCGTCGCCAGGCGCGGCAGGTCCAGCAGGTCCATCGACTTCATCATCGCGTCGAAGGCCTCGAGCTCGGCCGGGGTGTGGCTGACCACCTTCAGCATCTGGCGGTGGCTCCAGACGTCGTTCTCGCCGGGCGCGATGTTCAGGTCGCCGGTGACGATCAGCGGCGCCTTGGGGTCGCGCTTCTTCAGGGCGGCGGTCAGGGTCTCGTAGAAGTCCAGCTTGTGGTCGAACTTCGGATTGCCGATGCGGTCGGGCGTATCGCCGCCGGCCGGGATGTAGAAGTTCTGGATATCGACGCCAGCCACCTTGACCGCCACGCAGCGGGCATGGCCCTCGCGGCAGTTCATCAGGGTCGGCACGTCCTCGAACGGCAGGCGCGAGGCGATCGCCACCCCGTGCCAGCCCTTCTGGCCAGCGATCTTCAGGTGCGGCAGGCCCATGGCCTCGAAGGCCTCGCGCGGGAACTCGCCCTCCTGGCACTTGATCTCCTGCATGCACAGGACATCGGGACCCTGCTCGTCGACGAAACGCGCGGCCTGTTCGGCGCGGAGGCGGACGGAGTTGACGTTCCAGGTGGCGATACGGAGGCGCATGGCCTCGCTCTAAAGCCTTTGCCAGACCCTGGGAAGGGAAACGCCAGCCTGTCAGGGCGAGCCCCCGGCCAGCGGCCGGCTGCCCAAAGAAAAAAGCCCAGGCGCATTCGATGCGCCTGGGCTGAAAGTCTAGTCTCTCATGCCGCCGCCGGGAGGGGATAGGATCCGGCACGGTTCGCGAAGAGCGGGTCGGTCGCTCATCGCCATGCGTGTTAAATATGCCACGTCAAAACATTTAGTCAACCCCGTAGCGGGTTGATTCTTGCCTGTTGTGGTAATGTCACATTCGGCGCGATCTACGGCTTGCCGACCTTGCGGCGCGGGTCGGTCAGCACGAACAGCTTGGGATCCAGGTCGGCGGTCTCGGCGAAATCGCTGAGGCGCACGCGGATCACGCCGCCCTTGATGTCGGTGATCGTCCAGCCCATCAGGCCCACGGGGCTGTTGGAGAAGTCGATGGTGATCCGGCCCAGCGCCTGGCGCTTGGCATCCTGGGCCACGACGGTGAAGCCATCAGCCAGCGGGCGGACATCGGTGATGATCACGCCGCGATCCAGGCGGACCTCGCGGGCCAGCAGCAGGTTCAGCGGCGTCTTGCTGAGCGGATAGCTCTCGAAGGTCTTCAGCCGGCTGTCGAAGATGTTGACGTTGTTGCCGTTGCTGACGACCAGCAGGCCGGCCGGCGGATCATAGGCGAACCGCGCCTTGCCCGGGCGCTGCAGATAGAGCGTGCCCTGCGTCTGGGTGCCGCGCGCATCGGTCTGCACGAAGCGGCCCTTGGCCGAGGACAGGCCCTGGATATAGGTGGTGGCCTTGTCCAGCAGGACCTGCTGCTCGGCGGTCAGCTTGGCCGGGGCGGGCTTGGCTTGCTGGGCCATAGCCGGAGAAGCGAGGGCGGCGGCCAGGCCGGCCGCAAGAAGGAAACGGCGATTGGTCATGCGAACTCCTTAGCCGCAACCTTGGCCTGCGCGAAGGCCGCCGCAAGGCCATTTTCCGGCGCCCCGATGAAGCGCCGTTCAGGTTGGGAGCGTGGAGAACGCCCAAGCTGAGCCGGAGTTTCCTACATCGGCGGCGGTGGCGGGGCCAGGATCTCGCGCTTGCCGGCGTGGTTGGCGGCGCCGACGACGCCTTCCTTTTCCATCCGCTCCATCAGCGAGGCGGCGCGGTTGTAGCCGATCTGCAAGCGGCGCTGGATGTAGCTGGTCGAGGCCTTGCGGTCGCGGGTGACCACGGCCACGGCGTGGTCGTAGAGATCGTTGGCTCCGCCCTCGCCCGAGAATGCGCCCTCGATCGCCTCTTCCTGTTCCTCGTCGCCGCCGGCGGTGACTTCTTCCAGGTACTGCGGGATGCCCTGGTCGCGCAGGAACTTGGCGACCTGCTCGACTTCGCCGTCGGAGACAAAGGGACCGTGCAGGCGGGTGATGCGGCCGCCGCCGGCCATGTAGAGCATGTCGCCCTGGCCCAGCAGCTGTTCGGCGCCCTGCTCGCCCAGAATGGTGCGGGCGTCGATCTTCGAGGTGACCTGGAAGCTGATCCGGGTCGGGAAGTTGGCCTTGATGGTGCCGGTGATGACGTCGACCGACGGGCGCTGGGTGGCCATGATCAGGTGGATGCCGGCGGCGCGGGCCATCTGGGCCAGGCGCTGCACGGCGCCTTCGATGTCCTTGCCGGCCACCATCATCAGGTCGGCGACCTCGTCGATGACCACGACCAGATAGGGCATGGCCTCGGGACGGATCTGTTCGGTCTCGTAGATCGGACGGCCGGCGTCGTCGAAGCCGGTCTGGACGGTGCGCTCGAAGTGCTCGCCCTTGTCCAGCGCCTCGTTGGCCTTCTCGTTGTAGCCGGCGATGTTGCGCACGCCGATCTTGGACATCCGGCGATAGCGGTCCTCCATCTCGCGCACGGTCCACTTCAGGGCCACGACGGCCTTCTTGGGATCGGTCACGACGGGGGCCAAGAGGTGCGGGATGCCGTCATAGACCGACAGTTCCAGCATCTTGGGGTCGATCATGATGAAGCGGCACTTCTCGGGCGGCAGCTTGTACAGGATCGACAGGATCATGGCGTTGACGCCGACCGACTTACCCGAGCCGGTCGTACCGGCGATCAGCAGGTGGGGCATCTTGGCCAGGTCGGCGATATAGGGCTCGCCGCCGATGGTCTCGCCCAGCGCCATGGGCAGGATCTGGCTGGCCTTTTCGTAGTCGGCGCTGCTCAGCAGGTCGCGCAGATAGACCGTCTCGCGCTTGGAGTTCGGCATTTCGATGCCGATGGCGTTGCGGCCCTGGGCCACGGCCACGCGGCACGAGATCACGCTCATCGAGCGGGCGATGTCGTCAGCCAGCGCCACGACGCGGGCGGTCTTGACGCCCGGGGCCGGCACCAGCTCGTACATGGTGACCACGGGACCGGGGCGGATCTGGTCGATCTGACCCTTGACGCCGAACTCGGCCAGCACGCTTTCCAGCAGGCGGGCGTTCTGGCGCAGGGCGCCGGCGTCGACTTCCGACGAGCGCGGCTTGGCCTTGGCCAGCATGGCCAGTTCGGGCAGCTGGAAGCCGGCGTCCTCCTCGAAGGCAAAGGTCTTCTGCTGCTCGCGCGCCTCGCGGCCAGACTCCTTGGGCATGGTCTTTGGCTTGGCGATGGCCATTGGACGGGCGTCGAGCGAGTCTTCGAAGTCGTCCTCGTCGTCTTGCGGGGGCGGCGGGGTGTAGGCGCGCTCAGGCGAGCTGATGGCGGTCGGCGCGGCGACGATCGCGTCGTCGTTGTCATCGATCGGCGGCAGGCGGCCCGGGCGCTTAGGCGCGGCCTCGGCCTTTTCCCGCTTGGCGCGGACCGGCTTGGCGACCGGAGCCGGCGCGGGTTCCGGCTCGGCGCGGACGCGGGGCTGCAGGGCGTTGCTGACGGCGGTGTGGATGGCGTCCGGATCGACCTCACGCACGCCGATGGCGAAGCCCAGGGCGACGACGGCGGCGATGGCGAACAGGATGGCCGAGATGACGGTCGCGCCGGGGATGTGGGCGAAGCCCAGGATGCCGGCCACGCCGTGCAGGAGCGCGTCGCCCCAGAAACCGCCCAGGCCCTTCTCCAGCTGCCAGATGGCCGGCGGCGGCGGCGCGGCCAGCACGGCCGACAGGGCCAGCAGGCCCAGCGATCCGACGACGGCGCGCTGGCGCAGGTCCTTGCGCTCGGCGTCCGGGTCGGCCTGGGCCACGCGGGTGACGCCGAAGATCAGCATCAGCAGGGCGATGCCCCAGGCTGACAGGCCGAGAGACTGCATCAAGAGGTCGGCGATGGCCGCGCCCAGACCGCCCAGCGCGTTGCGGGCCGGCTCGCCCGTGGCGGCGTTGAAGCTGGGATCGGTGGCGTTGTAGGTGGCGATGGCCAGCAGCAGGATGGCCCCGATCACGGTGACGACCCCGCCCCGGAACCGGGCCGTCCAGGGCTGGACCCAGCCGTAACGGAACGCATCCCAAAGGAGCTCCGTCGTGGATCGCCGCGCGGCTCGCGCCATGAAAGTCTCCGAACTCAACTTCGTATCTCGGGCCCCGTCGAAACGGAGCGAACCGAGATGTTGTGCCCGAAGAGCGTTAAGAGGCGTTTACGGCGTTCGTCAGGAAATGATTCAGAATGTCGCGGATCAGGGGCGGCGACGCGCGGCCAACGCCTTGGCGACCCAGGGCCAGGCCAGGACGATCGCCCAGAACAGGCCGATGCCGACCACGAACCACCAGCTTGAGGTCACGAATGCCGTCGGCGCCACATAGACCGATATCGGCATGTAGAAGAGCGTGACCGCCAGGAAGGCGACCAGGAAACGCGGCGATCGAAGATTGAACATCAGGCGGCGTCGAACGCGACCGGACCGCCCCAGAAGCCTTGCACCAGGCCGTTCTGCGGACCCGGTGTACCTGTCGTCAGGAAGACGCGGCCGCCGCCTGTTCCCGTTTCATATTCCGGATGGCGTCCCAGATAGAGCTCCAGCGCGTCGGCCGTGGCCTCGGGCTGCTGGATCAGCGGGGTGCCGGCCGGCAGGGCGGCGCGGAAGATGTCGGCGATGATCTCGTAGTGGGTGCAGCCCAGCACCACGCGGTCGGGGAAACGGCCGATGCGGGTCTTCAGGGCCTGGACGTGGCCTTCGACGGCCTTGGCCAGGTCGACGGCGCTGGCGTCGTGCTCGATCAGTGGCACCAGTTCTGGGCAGGGTTCGGAGAACACCGCCAGGTCCTGCTTGCGCTTGTCGATCTCGATCTCATAGACGCGCGACCGGGCGGTGGCCGGGGTGGCGAAGACGCCCAGGATGTCCAGCTGCTGGACCTTCTCGCCGCGCCGCTCGGCCTCGTGCTCCCACGGCAGGCCGGTAGCCTTCTCGATGGTCGGCACGATGATGCCCAGGATGTTGACCGGCCGGCCCAGTTCCTTGCGGTAGCCCGGCAGCCAGGTCTGCTGCAGCCGGCGCAGGGCGATGGCCGAGGCGGTGTTGCAGGCCAGGACGACCAGGCTGGCGCCGCGGTCGAACAGGCGGATGCAGCCGGCCTTGGTCAGCTCGACGATGTCCTCGCCGGTCCGCACGCCATAGGGGGCGTTGGCCTGGTCGGCCAGATAGGTGAAGTCCGCCTGCGGCAGACGCTGCACGAGGGCGCGGTGGACCGAGAGGCCGCCCACGCCGGAGTCGAAGACGCCGATCATGGGCAAAGCTGTAGCCGGCAAAAAGGGTGTCGTCCACGGAGCGCGAAAGGTTACGGTCCCGTCATGTGACGTGATCGGAGGGTTGCCCTAGGGTCGCGTCAAACCTTCACCGGAGACACTCCGTGCAACGTCGTACGTTCCTTGCTTCAGCCGCCGCCACCGGCGCGGCCGTCGCCCTCAATCCGAGCTTCGCCATGGCCCAGGCTACCAACCCGCTTCTCCAGAAATGGACGGGCCCCTATGGCGGCGTGCCGGCCTTCGACAAGGTCAAGGTCGCCGACTTCAAGCCGGCCCTCGAGGCAGCCATGGCCAAGAACCTGGCCGAGATCGACGCGATCACGGCCAACAAGGCCGCGCCGACCTTCGACAACACCATCGCCGCCCTGGAAGATTCCGGCAGGTCGCTGAACGACATCGGGACCTTCTACGGCATCTGGGGCTCGAACATGAGCACGCCGGAGTTCCAGGCCGTCGAAGAGGTGATGGATCCGGCCCTGTCGGCCCACAGCGACAAGATCAACCAGAACGCCGCGCTCTTCGCCCGCATCGAGGCGGTCTACAATTCGCCGGCCAAGGCCAAGCTGACGCCCGAGCAGCAGCGCGTGCTGTGGATCTACTACACCAACTTCGTGCGCGCCGGCGCCAAGCTCTCGCCCGCCGCCAAGACCCGGGTCGGGGCGATCAACACCGAGCTGGCCAGCCTCTACACCAAGTTCAGCCAGAACCTGCTGGCCGACGAGAACACCTGGATCGAGCTTTCCGACGCCGACCTGGCCGGCCTGCCGGAAGGCCTGAAGGCCGCCGCCGCCTCGAACGCCGCGGCGCGCAAGCTCCCGGGCAAGTTCGTGATCGTCAACACCCGCTCCAGCGTCGACCCGTTCCTGACCGAGAGCCCCGTGCGGGCGGCTCGCGAAAAGGTCTGGCGGGCCTTCGTCAACCGCGGCGACAACGGCGGCGCGACCGACAACAACCTGATCATCTCCAAGATCCTGAAGCTGCGCGTCGAGCGCGCCAAGCTGCTGGGCTACAAGACCCACGCCCACTGGCGCCTCGAGAACGCCATGGCCAAGACGCCCGAAAACGCCATGGCGCTGATGGAAGCCGTCTGGCAGCCGGCCATCGCCCAGGTCGCCATCGACGTGGCTGACATGCAGGCGATCATCGACAAGGAGAACGGCGGCTTCAAGCTGGAGCCCTGGGACTACCGCTTCTATGCCGAGAAGGTCCGCCTGGCGAAGTACGCCCTCGATATGAACGAGGTGAAGCCCTACCTGCAGCTGGACAAGCTGCGCGAGGGCATGTTCTGGGCCTCGGGCCAGCTGTACGGCTTCGAATTCAAGAAGATCGACGGCCTGCCCGTCTATCACGAGGACATCACCGTCTATGAGGTGACCCGCGCCGGCAAGCATGTGGGCCTGTGGTACTTCGACCCCTATGCCCGTCCGGGCAAGCGCTCGGGCGCCTGGATGAACGCCTACCGCACGCAAGAGCGGTTCAAGGGTGAGGTCACCACGATCGTCTCGAACAACTCCAACTTCATCAAGGGCAAGCCCGGCGAGCCCCTGCTGATCTCGTGGGACGACGCCACCACCCTGTTCCATGAGTTTGGCCACGCCATCCACGGCCTGAACGCCAATGCGACCTATCCGTCGGTGTCGGGCACCAACGTGGCCCGCGACTATGTCGAGTTCCCCAGCCAGCTGAACGAGCACTGGCTGCCGACCAAGCAGGTGCTGAACCAGTTCGCCCTGCACTATCAGACCGGCAAGCCGATCCCGCAGGCCCTGGTCGACAAGATCGAGGCCGCCGGCAAGTTCGGTGAGGGCTTCGGCACCACCGAGTATCTCGCCTCGGCGCTGATCGACATGAAGCTGCACCTGGCCGGTGACGTCGACATCGATCCGGACAAGTTCGAGCGCGAGGAGTTGGCCAAGCTGAACATGCCCAAGGAGATCGTCATGCGGCACCGCACGCCGCAGTTCGGTCACGTGTTCTCGGGCGACGGCTATTCGGCCGGCTATTACAGCTACCTGTGGTCCGACACCCTGACCGCCGACGCGGCCGAGGCTTTCGCCGAAGCGCCCGGCGGCTTCTACGACAAGGCCGTCGCCAAGCGCCTGCACGACGACATCATGTCCAAGGGCAACACCGTCGATCCCGTCGACCAGTTCCGCGCCTTCCGCGGCCGCGACGTCAAGATCGGCGCCCT
The DNA here is from genome assembly GCF_058808315.1 of Caulobacter sp. GW821-FHT11E11. Classification (NCBI taxonomy): domain Bacteria; kingdom Pseudomonadati; phylum Pseudomonadota; class Alphaproteobacteria; order Caulobacterales; family Caulobacteraceae; genus Caulobacter; species Caulobacter sp. GW821-FHT11E11. The sequence continues at coordinate 208,474 of NZ_JBXARO010000001.1, read as the reverse complement.
GATGCGCAAGCGCGGCTTCCCGGTTCCGCCGGGGGCGTAAGCCACCCCACCAAGCCCTTCTCCCGCCATGGGAGAAGGGCTATCTGGGGACGGGGGCTGAAGGAGTTTCGATGGTTGCGTCCGCCGCTTTGGCCCTGTCCCTGTTGCTCGCCGGTCAAACCGCCCCGCCCCCGCCCACCGTCGATCTGGGCGCCGCCCCGGCAGGTGACGAAAGCGCGGTGGTCGCCGAGCTGACGGTGACCGCCAAGCCACAAGGGCCCGCCATCTGGCTGGTCGAGAAGGACGGCGCCAAGCTCTACATCCTGGGCTCGGCCCCGCCCCTGCCCCATGCCTTGAAATGGTCCAGCCCGCGCCTGGAGAAGGCCCTGGCCAAGTCCGACCTCGTTCTGGTCCCGCCCGAGGCGTCGGTGGGCGTGACCCAGATCGCCGGCTTCATCCTGAAATTCGGCAATGGCCTGCGCCAGCCGATGGGCAAGAACCTCGAAGACCAGCTGCCGGCGGACCTGAAGGCCCGCTTCGTCGAGTCCCGCAATCAGGCCCGCAAGGGCGCCGGCGACTACAAGAACTGGAAGCCGGCCGTGGCGGGGTTCCTGCTGCTGTCGGATTTCCGCCAGGCGGCCGGGCTGTCCGAAGCCAAGCCGATCAGCACGATCGAGCGCATGGCCAAGGCCCGCAAGCTCAAGGTCAAGGCGGTCGGCCAGTACCGGATGAGCGCGGTGACCACCATCGCCTCCAAGCTCTCGGCCGACGACCAGCTGTACTGCCTGAAGGTGGCCCTGGACGAGATCGCCTATGACGGCGCCCATTCCACCACCATCGGCCGTGACTGGGCCGAGGGCGACCTCGGCTCGGTCCGCGCCCGCTACCGCGAAAGCGCCGCCCAGCGCTGCCTGCTGCGCGCCCCCGGCGGCGCGGCCTTGCTGGAGAAGGGCGTCGCCCAGACCACCGGAGCCATGACCGAGGCCCTCAAGCGCCCCGGCGTCACCGTTGCGGTGGTCGACCTGGGCTTCCTGCTGCCCGGCAATGGCGTGCTGGACCGGCTGAAGGCCGACGGCGCGACGATCAGCTCGCCGGTCGAATAGGCCCCAAGACGGGTCGAGTTGACGGCCAGCCTCCCCTGCCCCCACCCTCGCGGCGAAGGTTCGGGGAGGAACACCCATGAAGACAACGATGATCGCCGCCGCCGCGCTTGCGCTGACGGCCGGCGCGGCGCGGGCCGAGGTCACCGACGCCCAGCCCAACGGCTTCGAGGTCAAGCACGTGGTCGAGATCGCCGCCCCGGCGCCTGCCGTCTGGGCCGTGCTGGTGCAGCCCTCGAAATGGTGGGCCTCGGCCCACACCTGGTCGGGCTCGGCCGCCAACCTGTCGCTGGGCGCGGCCTCGGGCGGCTGCTTCTGCGAACGCCTGCCCAATGGCGGCTCGGTGCTGCACATGACCACGGTCAACGCGGTCCCAGGGCAGAAGCTGGTGCTGTCGGGCGGTCTTGGACCGTTGCAGAGCTCGGGCGCGACCGGCGCCCTGACCTTCCTACTGGCGGAGAAGGACGGCCGCACGACCGTGATCGTCACCTACGACGTCGGCGGCTACTTCCGGGGCGGCCTGGACAAGATCGCCGCGCCCGTGGACGGCGTGCTGGGCCAGCAGGTCCAGGGGCTGAAGGCGGCGGCGGAGGCGAAATAGAAGCCCCCTGTACTACGGGCGTAATACCGACCTATCCTGTGTGGATGAAGCTGCTCGCTGTCGCCCTGCTCTACGCCGGCCTGTCGCTGTCCGCCGCCCAGGCGGCCGAGGGCTTCGTCCAGACCCCGGATGGCGTCCGGATCCACTATGTCGACCAGGGCAAGGGCTCGCCCGTGGTCCTGCTGCACGGCATGACGGGGTCATCCGCATCCAACTACGGCCAGACCGGAACGCTCGCGGCCCTGGCCCGGTCTCACCGGGTCATCGCCATCGATTTCCGGGGACACGGCAACAGCGACAAGCCGTTCACGCCAGACGCCTACCACCCGGATCGGCTGGTCGAGGACGTCCTGGCCGTGCTCGACGATCGAAAGATCGGACGCGCCCACTTCGTCGGCTATTCGATCGGCGGCTGGACGATCCGCCGCCTGGCCTCCGCCGCGCCGAAGCGGGTCGTGTCGGTGACGCTGGGCGGCGACGGCGTCTTCGATGGCGGCTGGCGCGCCCTGGGTTCGGAAGATCTCAAGGGCGAGGACACCGCCCTGCCCGCCTTGGCCGACGCCTTGTGGGATCGAGAAGTCGAAACCCCCGTCTACAAGGCCTTCAGCGAAGGCGTGTCAAAGCCCTCGATCTATTCAGACCGGCCGCCATTCCAGGCGCTGGGCATCCCCGTGCTGCAGGTGCTGGGCCAGTTCGACTATCCCAACACCATGAGCAAGCTGCTCCGGCGCGACGTGGCGAACTACCGGCTGGTCGTGCTTCCGGGGCGGACCCACCTGACCGCCCTCGCCGATCCCAAGTTCATCGACGCGGTCGTGACCTTCATCGTCGAGCAGGACGTCGCGCGCTGAGGCCGCCCGAATGCAAAACGCCCGCGAACCTCTCGGATCGCGGGCGCTTGCGTTTCTGATCGCAGAGGAGCTTAAGCGCTTTCGGCCACGCCCTCGTCCGAGGCGCCCAGCAGCGCCATCTGCAGGCGCGAGCGGTCGCGGCGAGCCGCTTCCAGGGCGCCTTCGGCCAGGGCCGATTCCGAGGTGAGGCGCTCGATCGTGGCCTGCAGCTCGGCGACCTTTTCCTCGTGTTCGCGACGGATCTGATCCTGGGCTTCCTGCATGGCGTCGAGACGCGAGCGCAGTTGCTGGGCTCGCTCCTCGGCGCGCTTCATGGCCTTGTCCTGGGCGACGGCGCCCTTGGCCAGCTGGTCGGCGCGCTCGATCGCGGTGGCGCGGGCGGTGTCGACGCCGGCGTGGCGCTGACGCAGGCCGTCCGACTCTTCTTCCAGGGTGCGGATGCGGTCCAGGGCGCGTTCCAGGGCGACGTTGAGGTCGCCGGCGCGGCGCTCAACCGCCTTTTGGTGCGCCGAGGACTCGGCCAGACGGGCTGAGATCTGGCCGTTCATCTCTTCCAGCTTGTCGGCGCGGCCCGTGGCGGTCTCCAGGCGGGTCTGCAGGGCCGAGATCTCGGCGCGGCTGGCTTCGACCTGGCTTTCGAGGCCGCGGATGGTGCGGCCGCTGTCGGTCTGGTGAGCGTGCAGGGCGTTCTCGATCGCCTGGACGCGGGCGCGCTCGGCGGCGATCTGGGCTTCGAGGTCGGTCTCGATGCGCGACAGGCGGGCGACGTCCAGGCCGGCCTGGTCGACACGCTTCTTCAGGGTCGCGGATTCTTCGCCCAGCAGGGCGTTATCCTGGTTGGCGCGGGCCAGGGCGGCCTCGGCGTCGCCACGACGGGTGTCGATGTCCTGGGCCTGGGTGCGCAGGCCGTCGACGTCCTGCACCAGGTGCTCGATGCGGGCGGTGGCGTCGCGCAGCGAGGCGTCGAGGCTGGAGACCTTCAGGTCCGACTGCAGCAGGGCGTTGCGCAGGCGGTCGATCTCGAGGGCGTTGTCTTCAAGGGCCGCGTCCTGGGTCTGGCGGCGGGCTTCCGACTCGCCAAGAGCGGTTTCGGCGGCCGACAGGCGGGCGCTGACGTCGCGCTCCTCGGCCTGGATCTGGGCGACGACGCGCTGGGCCTGGTCGTAGTTGGCGCGCAGGGCGATCAGCTCGGCGTGCTCGGCGCGGCGGGCGTCGAACTCCTGGGCGACCGGACCACGGATCTCGGCGATCAGCGGCTCGATGGCCTTCAGGTGCTCCATGACCCGGCCGATGCTGTCGAGGCCACCATGGATGGTCTCGTAGCGTTGGCCGATGGCCTGGGTGGATTCGATCTGGTGTTGCACGGTCTCGGTCCGGGTGTCCTCACCCAGAACGGTCGGCTTGCCGTTCTTGTTCTCGCGCGAATTCTTCGACAGCAGTCTCATCTAGCCCACCTTCGCCCCGTGCGAGCCCGCCGCGTCCTGAACGACGCTCTTGCGGAAACCGCGAATCTCTTACCCAGAGGTTAACAACTTAGTTTACAGACAAGCTGAATGTCGAGGGGCGCACACCGCGACCGGGCGTCGCGGACCCCCTTCAAACGCCCGAAAATGGGGGATGATCCACAAGTTCGGCGGCCAGGACCCGGGCGACGGCATTCACCACGGCGCCGATGCGCAGGGCGGCCTGGATCTGGACGGGCTCTGCGCCCCGCCGGCGCAGCTCCGCTTCGTGGCTGTCGAGGCATGCGCCGCAGCCGTTGATGGCCGACACCGCCATGCAGCAGAACTCGTAGGCCGTCGAATGATCACGGCTGAAGCGCAGCCGCGACGGCAGGTGCTCATAGTCCGGCGCGGTCATCAGGTGGACGGCGCGGAAATAGACATTGGTCATGGCCATGGTCGCCGCCGCCGTCCTCGCCTCCTCGAAGGCTTCCGGCGTCAGGCCTGCCTCGCGCGCCGCAGTGGTGACGGCCTTCAAGGTCTCGGGCTCGCCGACCGCGCAGGCGCTGGCGACGAAGCAGCTCCACTTGACTGTCGCGTCCAACACGGTCTCGTCGGCCAGGACCTCCAGGTTGCGGGCCATGGCGTGGGCGTAGGCGGGCAGCTGGTCGCGCAGGGCCTCGATCGACATGAGAACGCTCCGTCCGGAAGGGACTTGAGGCCTTAGCATCGTGCGGAAGGTTAGTCCCGGCCCGCGCCTGGGCTGGGGGAGAGGGGCGCGGACCGGGATCGGCGGGATGTCTGGGCGTCGGGGGGAGAAACGCCGGAACATCACCGTGAGACAGGGGATACGCCTTGGCTCTGAAGTTATCCAATCGATAGTTTTTGGAAGTCCGATAGAAGCGGCCTATATAGCAGTCATGCTTCTCCCCACCCTTCGCCAGCTGCAATATCTGAAGCTCCTGTCGGAGCACGGCTCGTTCAGTCGCGCCGCCGAGAGCGCCTTCGTCACCCAGCCCACCCTGTCGGCCGGCATCCAGGAGCTGGAGAAGATCCTGGGGGCGCCCGTCGTGGATCGGGCCCGCTCGGGCGTGATCCTGACCGCCGCCGGCCAGGAGGCCGTCCGCCGGGCCGAGGACATCCTGGCCAGGGCCGAGGACCTGGTGCAGGCCGCGCGCGGCGCGGGCCAGCCGCTGGCGGGCCGCTTCCGGCTGGGGGTGATCCCAACCGTGGCCCCGTACCTGCTGCCCCGCGCCCTGCCCGTGCTGCGTGACCGCTTTCCCAAGCTGAAGTTGTTCCTGCGCGAGGACCTGACCCAGCGCCTGATCGCGGCCCTGAAGACCGGGGCCCTGGACGCGGCCCTGATCGCCCTGCCCTATGACATGAGCGGCCTGGACTGGGCCCATGTCGAGGATGACGAACTGCTGGCCGCCGCGCCCGCCAACCATCCGATGGCGGCCCAGACGCGGGTTGATCCCGACAGCCTGCGGGGCGACGACCTGATCCTGCTGGAGGACGGCCACTGCCTGCGCGACCACGCGCTGGCCGCCTGTGGCCTTGAGCCCCCCAAGAAAACGGGGGATTGGGGTGTGGGCGACGAGGAAACCTTCGCGGCAACCTCGCTGCCGACCCTGGTGCAGATGATCGGCTCGGGCCTGGGCGTGTCGTTCCTGCCGGCCATGGCGGTGCAGGCGGGCCTGACCGACAAGACGGCCCTGACCATCCGGCCCCTGGCCACCGAACATCCCAGCCGCGAGATCGTCGTGGCCTGGCGCGCCGGCTCCAGCCGGGGCGTGGAAGGCAAGCTGCTGGCGGAAACCCTGCGGGTGGCGGCCTAGCGCCCGGCCAGCTTGGCGCGGGCGGCCTGCTCCAGCCGGTCCAGCCCCTGCAGCGTGTCGCTGGAGCTCTCAAGCTCCCGGTTGAAGCGGCGCAGGTCGTCCAGGTCGATCTTGCGGATGGTCTTGCTGCGCGACCACTCCACGCCGATCAGCTCGCCGACGCGGCAGGCCTTGGCCAGCACCGCCGGACGCTGGGCCGCCGGGCTGCGGTTCAGCAGGGTGGTGACCATGTTGTTCCAGTTGGGCTGGCCCAGAATGCAGCGCGGGATCTTCGCGTCGCAGCCGCCGGTCCAGAACCGCTTGTACCAGAGCTCGTGATTGGCCGTGTCGTAGCGCGGCGCGACCTGGGCCAGATGGCCCTGGCAGTCGCCACGCACGAACGATTGAGCCTGTGCGCCCGCTGAAAACAGCAGGCCCGTCATGAGGAAAAGAGCGCCGGTCGCCCTAGACCGCATGCGAGATCGGACCCTCGGCGCGCCCTTCGACGAACTGGCGGACGTAAGGATTGTCCGTGGTGCGCAGCTCGGCGGCCGGACCGCGCCAGATGATCCTGCCGTCGTGCAGCATGGCGATCTCGTCGCCGATCGTCTGGGCCGAGGCCAGGTCGTGGGTGATCGACACGGCGGTCGAGCCCAGGCGACGCACTTGGTCGGAGATCAGCTCGTTGATCGCCGCCGCGGTGATCGGGTCCAGGCCCGTGGTCGGCTCGTCGAAGAACAGGATCTCGGGCTGGGCGACGACGGCGCGGGCCAGGCCTGCGCGCTTCTGCATGCCGCCCGACAGCTCGGACGGGAAGCGGTCGGCGACGGCCGGGGCCAGGCGCACCTGGTCCAGGGCGTCGATCGCCCGCTCCTTGGCCTCCTTGCGGGGCACGCCGTCGGCGTTGATCAGGCGGAAGGCGATGTTCTCCCAGATGGTCAGGCTGTCGAACAGGGCCGCGCCCTGGAACAGCACGCCAACGCGCGAGAACAGCTTGCGGCGGGCGCTTTCCGACAGGCCGACGACGTTCTTGCCGTCCAGCTCGATCTTGCCGGCGTCCGGACGCATCAGGCCGAGCGCCGTCTTGATGGTCACCGACTTGCCCTGGCCCGAGCCGCCGATGATCACCAGCGATTTGCCGGGTGCGACCGACAGGTCCAGGCCGTCCAGGACCGTGCGGTCCTCGAAGCGCTTGGTCACGCCCTTCCAAGCGAGTTTGGGGATCGCTTCGGTCATTTGGCCGCGTGGGTGAAGAAGGTGGTGAGGAGATAGTCCGAGGCGAAGATCAGGATGGCCGAGGAGACCACCGCGTGGGTGGTGGCCCGGCCGACGCCGCGCGCGCCGCCCTTGGCGTTGTAGCCGTGATAGCAGCCCATCAGCGCCACGATAAAGCCGAACACCGCCGCCTTGATCAGGCCGGACAGGATGTCCCAACCCTGCAGGAAGTCGAGGGTGTTGCGGATGTAGACGGTCGGGTTGAAGTCCAGCACCCGCGTCGCCACCAGCCAGCCGCCGGCGACGCCGATGGTGTCGGCCACGGCGGTCAGCAGGGGCAGCATCAGCACCCCGGCCAGCAGGCGCGGGCCGACCAGGTAGCGGAAGGGGTCGGTCGACAGGGTGCGCATGGCGTCGATCTGCTCGGTCGCGCGCATGGCCCCGATCTCGGCGGCGATGGCGGCCGAGACCCGGCCGGCCAGCATCAGGGCCGCCAGCACGGGCCCCAGCTCCCGGGTGATCCCCAGGGCGACGATCTGCGGCATCACCTGCTCGGCGTTGAAGCGCCCGCCGCCGGTGAAGATGTTCAGGGCCAGGGCCGCGCCGGTGAAGATGGCGGTCAGGCCCACGACCGGCAGCGAGAAGAAGCCGATGGCCACGATCTGGCGCCACAGCTGGCTGACGAACCAGGGCGGGCTCAGGGCGGCGGCGGTCCCGCGCACGGCGAAGACGCCGACGCCGCCGACCATGCGCACGGCGGCCAGGGTCGAGCGCCCCAGCGTCTGGATGGGATGTCTGGCGACCTGCCGGGCCGCCTCGGCCGCGGTCACGCTAGTAGCTCGCTGCCGGCTGAGTGGCCGGATTGGCCGGAGCCGGAGCCGCCGCGGCGTCACCGCCGCCTTGCGGACGGATCACCGAGCCGATCAGACCGAACAGGTCGACCGCGCCCTGGGTGTTCTCGATCTCGCCGCCGGCCTTGATGTCCTCCAGCGAGGCGCCGGGGGCGATCGAGATGTGCGCGCCGCCCAGGATGCCGTCGCTGGTGATCTTGGCCGTGGAGTCGGCCGGCAGCTTGACGGTCGGGTCGATGCTCAGCTTGGCGACGGCCAGATAGGTCTTCGGCTCCAGCGTGATCTCGGAGACCGTGCCGACCTTGACGCCGGCGACGCTGACCGCGGCGCCGGGCGTCAGAGAGCCGGCTTCGCCGAACTTGGCGCTGATCACGTAGTCGCCACGCTTCATGCGGGCGCCGCCCACGCTCAGCGAATAGGTCAGAAACCCCGCCGCCAGGGCGAGGACGACGACGCCCATGGCCGTTTCGGCCCATTGTTCGCGCAAAGCCAAATCCCCTTTATCTTGAGCCCGTGGCCGCTCTTAGCGGCGACCAGCCGAGCCCGAGCCGCTCTTTTGCAGCTGATTGATCAGCACGTCGATGTTGCCGCCGGCATTGTCGATCGTCGAGACGAAGTCCTGCTGCTGGGTGATGGCCAGCCAGATGCCCTTGAACTGCACGTCCACGACCTTCCAGTTCTGGCCCGAGCCCAGCACGCGCCACGACACCGGCAGGGGCGAGCTGATCTGGCCGCCCGAGATGGTGGTGTTGACGATCACGTCGCCCGGCTTGCGGACGACCGAACCGGTCACCTTCAGCTGCTCGCCGCGATAGTCGTCGATGCGGCTTTGATAGACGTTCTCGGCATAGGTGCGGAACACCGGCGTGAAGCGGGCGCGCTGGTCCGGCGTGATGGTGCGGGCGTACTTGCCCAGCACGAAGTTGGTGATCTTCGGCACGTCGGCCAGTTCGTCCACCGCCTGGTGGAAGACCTGCTTCTTCTGCGAGTCGGGCATGCCCTTGTTGGCCAGCACGGTGATCACGCGCTGGGCCTTGGTCTGCACGAAGGCTTCGGCGCCGGGGTCACGGGCCTGAGCCAGGGCCGGGCTGGCGACAGCGAAGCTCGCGGCCCCGAAGAAAGCCAAAAGCGCGGCGTTGGCGCCGCGCCGGGTGGTGAGAGTGTTTTTCATGGGACTACCGGGAAGGGTCATGGTTTGGGCGTCGCCACCGGAGTGGGGGAGGGGGGCGGCGCATCGAAATCGGGCAGGTCCTCGGCTTCGCCAGTCGCCTCGCGGACGATGGCGTCGCGATACTGGCTGTAGGCCGAGCGGGTGGTGACATAGGGATCGGCCGCATCTTCCAACGCGTGGAAGGCCGGATCGGTGTCGGCGCGCAGGTCGACGATGGTGACGCCCGTGCGGGCCTTGCCGAAGTCGGTGCTGAGGCCGCCGACATAAAGCGAGACCGGGTCGGTGACGAAGTCCAGCGCGCGGCCGACGCCGTCGCGGACGTTCAGCGGGCCCATGCCGGGCACGTAGAGATAGGCGCCGGGACCCGCGCCCCAGACGCCGAACGTCTGGCCGAAGTCGGCGCCGCGCGGCGGCAGGTGCATCTTGGCGGCCACGTCGAACAGGCCCAGCACGCCGACCGTCGAGTTGACGATGAAGCGGGTGGTCGACCGCATGGCGCGCTTGGGCTTGCCCTGCAGCACGTGGTTCATGATCGTGTTGGGCTCGCCCAGATTATAGACCGCGTTGCTGACGCCGGTGCGCACGACCTTGGGCGTGACGGCGATGTAGCCATGGGCGATCGGCGAGAAGATGGCCTTGTCCAGGCCCATGCCGACCTTGAACGAACCGCGGTTGAAGCCCTCGATCGGATCGTAGACGGCGGCGGCGGTGGTCGAGTCCGCACTGGCTGCCGAAGCGGGCACGGTGGGGATCTGGTCCTCGGCGCGGGCGGCCGGCGCGAGCGCCAGCAGACCGGCGGCCGCGATCGCCCCGGCGGCGATGAAACGCCGTTCCTGGGCGGTCGGACGCGGGCTTTGGTCCAGTTCGCGCAAACTCATGCTCCTGCTCTCACACGCGGCATGTATTCACGCCGCCCTCCGTATCAAGATTGAAACCGACTATTTCCAGTCACGCTTCTGTCGTGTTGCACGGAAGCCGCGCTTCATGACCACCCCAGAACAAGGGGGTGGCGGCCTTAAGGCGCTTCTGTCTTGCACGCTAGTGACGTCGAAACGCGTCAGCAGCCATGCGACACAATCAGATATATCGAAAATAGCTCTTGACGGCTCGCCAATCCGATATATCTATCATTTCGATATAACGGAATAGGATCTAAAACACACATGTTTGGACGACACCATCACCATCATCGCGGCCGCTGGGGCCAGGGCGACGAGCATCACGGCCGGCATCCGTTCGGCTTCCACGGCGGCCATCACGGTCCCCGGGGTCGCGGCGGCCGCATGGGCCGGTTCTTCGATCACGGCGACCTGCGCTTCGTGGTCCTCAAGCTGATCGCCGAGAAGCCCAGCCATGGCTACGAGTTGATCAAGGCCATCGAAACGGCGGCCGGCGGCGCCTATACGCCCAGCCCTGGCGTGGTCTATCCGACCCTGACCCTGCTGGAAGAGCTGGGCTACATCGTCGCCAGCGACGCCGGCGGCGGCAAGAAGCTGCACACCATCACCCCCGAGGGCGAGGCCTTCCTGGCCAGCAACGAAGCCCCGGTCCGCTCGCTGTTCGAGCGCATGGCCGAGGCCGCCCAGGCCAGCGCCGCCTTCTCGCCGCAGATCCTGCGGGCCCGCGAGAACGTCAAGACGGCCCTGCGGCTGAAACTCCACGGCCAGCTGACGGCCGAGCAGATCGCGGCGGTCGCCAAGGTCCTCGACGACGCCGCCCAGGCGATCGAAGCCATCTAGAAGGAGGCCAGGCCATGGAAAGCCACGCCCGCGTCGCCACCGAAAAGGCGGCCCGCTACATGATCCAGCTGGCCAAGCACTGGAGCCACAAGTTCGAGGTCACCTACGACGAGACCTCGGCCTTGTTCCCGCTCCCGCTGGGAACCTGCCGCATGGTCGCCCACCCGGACGGCCTGGACATCACCGTCGAGGCCGCCGACCTGGAGGGCCTGGCCCGCATGGAAGACGTGGTGGCCAAGCACCTGGACCGCTTCGCCTTCCGCGAGGGCGAGCTGCAATACGGCTGGACCCGCGCCTGGGCCGCCGGCGCCGTGGATCCGCGCGCGATGCGGATCAACGCGGTTCACTAAAAAGAGCTAGTGCAGGCCGCGCAGCAGGTCGATGCGGCGCATGGCCTTGCCGGGGATCTCGGAGATCCGGCCCAACGGCAGGGCCTCGGCCACGCTGCGCAAGCCGTAGGCGAAGTGGCGCACCAGGGTGGGCGCCGAGGGCGCGCCCAGGAAGCCGAACACCACGGTCTGGCGGGCGTTGGAAAGCTCGCGCTTGAAGCGGTAGTCGCCGGTGCCGAGATCCAGGCGCGTATAGCCCGTGCCGTCCATGCTCTTCAGGATGTCCTGGAACAGCATTAGGCCCGGCGAATAGCGTTCGAGATCCGGATTGTGGGCGATCAGCCAGCCGTGGATCGTGTGCTCGCCGCGCAGGTGCAGGTGCACGGCGGCCAGGCGCTCGCCCAGATGCAGGGTGTAGAGCCCGCCGCCGAACGCCTCGTCGCGCATGGCGAACAGATCGTCGAGCAGCTTGTTGACCCACGGGGCCTTGAAGAGGTCGGTCTGGTGGGTCAGCAGCAGCTGCACCCGCTTCCAGGCGATCAGCTGGTCGAAGGCCGCGCGGCTGTCGGACATGGCGGTGAAGCGGCAGGGGCCGACCTCGCGCTCGGCCTTGCGGCGTTTCTTGTCGATGTCCTTGAGCACGCCGATGTTGGCGGCCTTGCGCTCGGCGGCATAGGCCTCGTAGCCGTCGGGCATCTCGACGACCCAGCTGTCGGCTCGGCCGCGCGCGTGGCGGCCCAGCGTCTCGTCGTCGGCCATCATGTGGCAGAAGTCGATGCGCACCGCGCCCAGGGCGGTCAGCAGTTCGCGGGGATCCATGGCCGCGCCCGGCGCCGAGACCAGGGCCTGATAATCGCACATCGGCGCGCCTACGGGCATGGCCACGTCCTGGCGCACGCGGGCCGGCAGGAAGGCCAGAGCCTGACCGTCCGCGCCGCGCGCGATGGCGACCTTCACTTCCTGGCCTTTGTCGCCCTGAGCCTTGGCCACGGCCAGCACCCACTGGGGAGACAGGAACGGCGAGTCCAATCGCGTCTGGCCACGCTGCAGCTCAACCCACCGCGCGATGTCGGCGGGCGTGAGGTCCAGGGCTTTGACGACTTCGATAGACAAGGAACGGCGTCCCGACGGGAGATGAGTCGCGGCGCATCCTGACGCCGATAACTTTCCTTAGGGTTGACGAGACGCCGTTCTTTGAAAACCAAGTTCCAGGCGGTCAGTCCATCAGCCGGCGGGTCAGGTAGATATATTCCAGCGCCTGGCGCCGGGCCGTTTCGGCCAGGTTGGCGCTGGCGGCGTGGCCGCCGTCGATGTTCTCGTAATAGAGCACCGGATAACCGAGCTCCTCGAGACGCGCCGCCGCCTTGCGGGCATGGGCCGGGTGGACTCGGTCGTCCTTGGTCGAGGTCTCGATGAACACCTCGGGATATTTCTGGCCGGCCTTGAGGTTGGAATAGGGGTCGTACTTGGCGATGACCGCCCGTTCCGACGGTATGGCCGGGTCGCCATACTCGCCCACCCACGAGGCGCCGGCCCCGATCTGGCTGTAGCGGATCATGTCGAACAGCGGCACCTGCACGACGATGGCGTTGTAGAGCTCGGGACGCTGGGTCAGGGCCACGCCCATCAGCAGGCCGCCGTTCGAACCGCCCATGATGCCGAGGCGACGCGGCGAGGTGATCTTGCGGGTGATCAGGTCCTGCGAGACGGCGAAGAAGTCGTCGTAGGCCTTCTGGCGGTTGGCCTTCAGCGCCGCCTCGTGCCAGGCCGGACCGAACTCGCCGCCGCCGCGGATGTTGGCCACGACGTACGTGCCGCCGCGCTCCAGCCACAGCTTGCCCATCACGCCCGAATAGTTCGGGGTCATCGACACCTGGAAGCCACCGTAGGCGTAGAGCAGGGTGGGGGCCGTCCCGTCGTACTTCACATTCTTGGGCCGCACGACGAAGTAGGGGACATTGGTCCCGTCGGTCGAGGTTGCCTCGAACTGCTCGACCACGTGGGTCGAGGCGTCGAAGCGGGCCGGCGAGGCCTTGACCTGCTCCAGCTTCAACGTGCCGGCGTCGGCCAGCCAGTAGGTGCTGGGCGCCAGGTATCCGGTGACGGAGACGAACAAGCGCTCGTCGGTCTCGGCCGAGGAGCCCAGGCCGATGGCGCTGTTGGCCGGCAGGTCCAGGCTCTGGACGCTCCAGCCCTTGTCGCCGTGGGTCAGCACCTTGGCCGCGCCCTTGACGCTGTCCAGCAGGCCGACGACCAGCTTGGTGCGGGTGGTGGTGACCTGTTCGACCGACTGGCGGGCGGTGGGACGTAGAACTAAGGTCGCCACGGCCTTGTCCGGCGCGGCCTTCAGCTTGGCCAGGTCGAAGCTGATCAGGTCGCCGGTCTTGAAGCCCTTCCAGTCCTGCTCCATCAGCACGACCATCTGGCCGGCGACATAGCCCTGGATCGAACTCTTCAGCGGCAGATCGAGCTTCACGGGCTGGGCGCCCTCGAGCAGGTAGGTCTCGCTCTCGAAGAAGGTCACGCCCCGGTGGGCCAGCACGGCCACGACCTTGCCGTCGGCGTCGCGCAGGATGAACGGGCTGACCGAGACGTCGGTGTCGACGCCGCGATAGACCTCGACTGCCTGGTCCAAGGCCTGGCCACGCTTCAGGGTCTTGAGCACATAGGCATAGCCGGACTTGGTCAGCTCGCCGGGCTTCCACTCGCGGCCGACCAGCAGGGTGTCCTTGTCCAGCCAGGCGTAGTTCTGCTTGCCCTCAGGCAGGGTGAAGCCGCCGGCCACGAAGCTCTTGGTGGTGGTGTCGAACTCGCGGACCGTCACGGCGTCCTTGCCGCCGTTCGACAGGGTGACCAGGCAGCGGGTGTCGTCGGGAGCCAGGCAGCTCGCGCCCTTGAACACCCAGTTGGCGTCTTCGGCCTTGGACAGCGCGTCGACGTCCAGGATCGTCTCCCAGGCCGGCTCGGCGGTGCGGTAGCTGTCCAGCGTCGTCTTCCGCCACAGGCCGCGCACGTGCTCCTTGTCCTGCCAGAAGTTGCGCAAGGATCCGTCGCGGGCGAACGACACGCCCGGCACGCGATCCTTGGCGTTCAATATGGCCAGGGCCTGGGCTTCCAGCTCGGCGTAGCGCTTGTCGCCCTGCAGGACCGGCAGCGTCCTGGCGTTCTGGGCCTTGGCCCAGTCCATGGCGCGGGTCCCTTCGATCTCCTCCATCCAGAGGTAGGGATCGTCCTTGCCCAGTTCGGTCAGCGGCGTGCGGGCTTCGGCCGGCTTGGTATCGGCTGCGGTCGCGGGATCTAGGGTCATCAGACTCGTGGAGGCGAGGAGGGCAAGGAGGAGCTTACGCATCTAGTCATCCGTCGTCGGCCGCGAAAGGCGCGGCGAAGCCGGCGACGGTAACGCAATTTCCTACCCGCGCCAGAGCTTGTCCGGGACGGTCAGACCCCGTCGTCGGGAATGTTCAGCACAAGCCCGCAGGCCTTGCAGTGCACCGCGTCCGGATCGTGCCGGCGCAGGCCGCAGCAGGGGCAGGGGTGGATCACCTTGTGCGGCCGCAGGATCGACTGGATCAGGCCGATGAACAGCGAAACCCCGCCCAGCATCACCGCCATCGAGAGCAGCTTGCCCCACACGCCCGGCAGGGTGACGTCGCCATAGCCCGTCGTCGTCAGGCTGGTGACAGTGAAATACAGCGCGTCGACATAGCCGGCGATACCGTCGTGACGGCCCGCGAAGCTCGTATAGACGAAGCCCGTGACCACGAAGACGAAGGTCGCCAGCGAACTGGCCGCCCGGGTGATGTCCTCGACCCGGGTGTCGTCATAACGTCGCCCGACCGTACGCCAGAAGAACTCGCTGTGGATCAGTGTCCACAGGCGCAGCACCCGCAGGAAGCCGAAGTTGAACAGCCAGGCCGGGAACAGCAGGGTGGCCAGCACGAACAGGTCCAGCCAGACGATCGGTTTCTTCAGCCAGGACTTGATGTCGCCATGCGCCACGGCCCGCGCGCCCAGGTCGGCGGCCAGGAACGCGGCGATCCCGTAGTCCAGCAGGTAGAAGGTCACCCCGTGCCGATGCATCAGCGGCGCGGCGATGAAGAAGGCGATCAAGGCCAAGTCGATCAGGATGATCGCATAGCGGAACCGCACCGCGACGGGCGAGGCGCCGTGATAGAGGGCCCGCAGGCGCGCCCGGATACGAAGATCCTCAGCCATTGTCGGACACCAGCCGCAGCGGCGGGCCCTCGACTGGCGCGGGCGGCGGGCCCCCGACCAGGGCCAGGGCCGTCTCGTAGGCGCCGCCGAAGTCGATGCGGGTCAGGTCGTCCAGCCGCCTGGCGACGGGCTGAGGATCCCAGGCCGCGTCGGGTCCGATGTCGCGCATCCAGACCACCCCGCCGTCCAGGCTGACCACCGCGCCGATATGGACCTGCGCCTCGCTGTAGGCCGTGATGACGGGGAACAGGTTGCCGGCGGTGGTCACGATGTCGTCGATGCTGTTCAGGGCCACGGCCGGCGTGTCGGGCTGGGTCTGACCCAGCTTTTCCAGCGCCGCCTCCACGAACTCGGGATAGGGCGCGGACTGCAGGTTCTTGATCTCGGCCAGGCTGTAGCAGCCGAAACCGTTGAAGCGCAGGTGGTCGCTGACCTCGCACAGCATCAGGAAGTCAGGCCCGATCCCGACCACATAGCCGCGCACCCAACCGTCCTCGAACCGGCGGTGGAAGCGCATCAGCCGGCGCTCCTGCAGGGCGCTGGTCAGCTGCGCGCGAATGTCCGTGGCCGTCATCTCTACTGCGTCGTCCCGCTGCGGTGCATTTCGCACTGCTTTCCACTATATAGCCGCGTCATGAGCCGCACCTTCCTGAAGATGAACGGGCTGGGCAACGACTTCGTCGTCATTCAGACCCTGGACCAGTCCTTTGAACCGACTCCCGAGGAGATCCGCGCGATCGCCAAACGTGGAGACGGCGGGATCGGCTGCGACCAGGTCATCGCCATCGATCCTCCCAAGGCGGAGGGTGCGTCGGCCTATGTGCGCTTCTGGAATTCCGACGGCGACGAGATCGGCGCCTGCGGCAACGGCACCCGCTGCGTCGCCTGGTTGCTGATGCAGTCGGCCGGCAAGGACAGCGTGGCGTTCGACACGAACGGCGGCCGTCTGTCCGGCGTCGCCGCCGGCGACAAGCTGGTCACCGTCGACATGGGCCAGCCGGGCCTGGACTGGACCCAGATCCCGCTGTCGGAAGAGATGAACACCGAGCGGGTCGAGCTGCAGGTCGGTCCGATCGACGCGCCGCTGGTCCACACGCCGGTCTGCGTCTCGATGGGCAATCCGCACGTCGTGTTCTTCGTCGACGCCCCGGTCAGCGACGCCTTCGCGACGGGCACGGGCTCGCTGGTCGAGCACCACCCGCTGTTCCCGGAGGGTGTCAATGTCGGCTTCGCGCACATCGCCAGCCGCGATCACATCCAGCTGAAGGTCTGGGAACGTGGCGCCGGCCTGACCGCCGCCTGCGGCACCGGCGCTTGCGCGGCCCAAGTGGCGGCTGTGCGTCGTGGCCTGACCGACCGCAAGGCGCGCGTCGAGTTCGAGAGCGGCTCGCTGCTCATCGAATGGCGTGAAAGCGACGGTCACGTGATCATGACCGGCCCGGTCAGCATGGACTTCGCCGGCAAGCTTCCGGTGGCCGCATGAGTCTCCACCCCGCCCTGGCCGCCGGCAACACGGCCGTCATCACCGGCGCCGCCGACGGCATCGGCCTGGCCGCCGCCAAGACGTTCCGTGAGCTCGGCCTCAACGTCGTCATGGCCGACATCACTGGCCGCAAGCTGAAGCAGGAAGCCGAGGCCATCGGCGCCCTGGCCGTCCCGACCGACGTCGCCGACCGCGCCGCCGTGGAAGCCCTGAAGGCCGCCGCGCTCGAGGCCTACGGCTCAGTCGACGTGCTGATGAACAACGCCGGCGTCGGCGGCGGCGGCGACGCCTTCGCCGGCGATGACGCCTGGAAGCGCATCCTCGACGTCAACCTGTGGGGCGTGATCAACGGCGTCCAGGTGTTCGGCGAGGACATGGCCACCTCGGGCCGTCCGGGCCTGATCATCAACACCGGCTCCAAGCAGGGCATCACCCAGCCGCCGGGCGACACGGCCTACAACGTCTCCAAGTCGGCGGTGAAGTCGCTGACCGAAGGCCTGGCCCACACCCTGCGCGAGACCGAAGACTGCCAGGTCAGCGCCCACCTGCTGATCCCCGGCTACACCTTCACCGGCATGACCAAGCGTGGCCCGGGCGACAAGCCCGCCGCCGCGTGGACCGGTGAGCAGGTCGTGCACTTCATGCTGGCCCGCATCGAGGCCGGCGACTTCTACATCCTGTGCCCCGACAACGACGTGCCGCGTTCGCTGGATGAAAAGCGCATGGCCTGGGCCCTGGGCGACATCATCGAGAACCGCCCGGCCCTGTCGCGCTGGCACAAGGACTGGAAGGACGCCTTCGCGGCGTTTGTCGGCAAGTGACCAGCTACACCGTCATCAAGGCGGCCCCGAAGCCCAAGCCGGAAGTGGGCGAGGAGGGCGGGCCAGCGACCACGATGTCGGGTCCGGACGGCGTCGACGTCGTCACCTTCGGCTGCCGCCTGAACGCCTATGAGAGCGAGGCCATCCGCGCCCGCGCCGCCGCCGACGGCCTGTCGGACGCGGTGGTGTTCAACACCTGCGCCGTGACCAACGAGGCCGTGCGCCAGGCCCGCCAGGCGATCCGCAAGGCCCGCCGCGAGCGTCCGGGCGCGCGGGTGATCGTCACCGGCTGCGCCGCCCAGATCGATCCCGCCGCCTTCGCCGCCATGCCCGAGGTCGACCTGGTGCTGGGCAATGCCGAGAAGGCCGCCCCCGGCGCGCTGATGGACACCTCCACCCGCGTGCGGGTCAACGACATCATGTCGATCAAGGAGACCGCCGGTCACCTGATCGATGGCCTGAAGGACCGCGCCCGGGCCTATGTCGAGGTCCAGAACGGCTGCGACCACCGCTGCACCTTCTGCATCATTCCCTATGGCCGCGGGAACTCGCGCTCGGCCCCGGCCGGCGAGGTCGTCGAGCAGGTCCGCAAGCTGGCCGCCGAGGGCTATCGCGAGGTCGTGCTGACCGGCGTCGACGTCACCTCGTGGGGCGCCGACCTGCCGGGGACTCCAACCCTGGGCCAGTTGGTTGGCCGGATCCTGCGCCTGGTTCCCGACTTGCCGCGCCTGCGCCTGTCTTCCATCGACGCGGCCGAGATCGATCCGGACCTCTTCAAGCTGCTCGAGACCGAGCCGCGCCTGATGCCGTACCTGCACCTGTCCCTGCAGGCCGGCGACAACATGATCCTCAAGCGCATGAAGCGTCGCCACAGCCGCGAGGACGCCTTGAAGCTGGTCTCCGAGGTGCGCCGCGTGCGTCCCGACACCGCCTTCGGCGCCGACCTGATCGCCGGCTTCCCGACCGAGACCGAAGAGGCCTTCGCCAACACGCTGGCCTTGGTCGAGGAGGCGGGTTTGGCCTTCCTGCACGTCTTCCCCTACAGCGCTCGCCCCGGCACCCCTGCCGCTCGGATGCCGCCGGTGAAGGGTCCGGTGATCAAGGACCGCGCCCGCCGCCTGCGCGAGGCCGGCCAGCGTGGCCTGGAGCGTCACCTTGAGCGCCAGGTCGGCCGCACCTTGCCGGGCCTGGTCGAACGCGACGGCGTCGCCCGCGCCGACGACTTCACCGAAATCCGCTTCGAGGGCGAGGCCCCGCTGGGCGAGATCGTCGCTTTCACGGTGACGGGTCACGACGGCTCGCATGTGATCGCGGAGCGGGCCGCCTGATCCGGGCGGCCTGGGCTCTTCTGGCTCTGGCCTTGCTGGCGGCGACGCCAGCGCGGGGGGACGCCTCGAAGCCGGTGACGCTTAGCGTCATGACCTACAATGTCGAGGGCCTGCCCTGGCCGGTCCGCAGCAAGCGCGGCTCGGCCCTGAAGGCGATCGGTCACGAACTGGCCGCCATGCGGGCCAAGGGCGAGGAGCCCGACGTCGTCCTGATCCAGGAAGGCTTCCGCGACGAGGTCTGGGACCTGATCGACGAGAGCGGCTACCCCTACGTGGCGCGGGGTCCGCGCAAGGGCCAGCGCGACCCCAACTACTTCCAGAAGGGCGAACGCCCCGACTTCCGGCGCGTGAAATACCGTCGCAAGGGCGAGGGCCTGGGCAAGTGGGGCTCATCCGGCCTGTGGGTGCTGAGCAACCATCCGATCGAGTGGGTGAAGTCGCACGCCTATCGCTACTGCGCGGGCCTGGACTGCCTGGCCAACAAGGGTGTGATGCTGACCGCGATCAGCGTGCCGGGCCTGCCGACGCCCGTCGAGATCGCTGATACGCACCTCAATTCCAAGGGCGCCTCGGGCGTGCCGCGCAAGCGGGCGACGGCGGCGCACCACCTGCAGGCCGATGAGCTGAAGCGCTTCATGCAGGCCGACCGCACGCCCGGCGCGCCGCTGATCGTCGGCGGCGACTTCAACGTCATGCACTCGCCCGAGCGTTTCGACCACGTGATGAGCGACTATCCGTTCGAGGTGGTCAGCCGCTGGTGCCACGAACGGCCGGGCGCCTGCGAGACCCAGATCTCGTACGACGGCGACGCCCCGTGGCTGGACACCCAGGACCTGATCGGCTTCCTCAATGGCGACGCCGTCGAGGTCACCCCGATCGCGGTCGAGGCCACCTTCGACGGCGCTGGCGAACCCGTGCTGTCGGACCACGACGGCTACAAGGTGACCTTCAAGCTCACCCCGAAGGAGCAGTGATCATGGCGTTGAGCGGCGGCTGCCAGTGCGGCGCGGTGCGGTTCCGGGCGGACGGCGAGGTCGGCCGTGCCTCGATCTGCTGGTGCCGCATGTGCCAGAAAGCGTTCGGCGGCCCGTTCGGGGCGCTGGTGACGGTGGACGTCGCGGACCTGACCTGGACGCGGGGCGAGCGGTCGGTGTTCCAGAGCTCGGACGCGGTAAAGCGCGGGTTCTGCGCGGCGTGCGGCACGCCGCTGACCTACGAATACAGCGACGAGAAGATCGACCTGGCGGTGTTCGCGTTTGATGACCCGTCGGCGGTGGAGCCGGTGGTCCAGCTGGCGATCGAGAACCGTCCGGTGTGGATGGAGCACCTGGCCGACATGCCGGTGCGGCCGCCGATGGGTGGGTCGATCGTGGCGGTAGTGTCGAGGCAGCACCCGGATCACGACACGCCCCCCACCTGATCGCTTCGCGATCGTCCGCCCCCAAAGGCGGGCGGAAGGTTGGCGCTGACCTTCTTCCCCTCCGGGGGAGGAGCGCGTCAGCGCGGAGGGGGCGAGTGATCGCTCTCGTCGCCACCGGCGAACCCCGGCAATGACCACCCGAACTTGATCGCACACGCCCGCAGCCCGAACGCCGCCACGAACCCCGCGATCCCCGCCGGCCAGAACGGCGCGCCCAGCAGCTGCAGCACCGCGAACACCCCCGCCCCCAGCAGCGCGGCGGTGATGTAGATCTCCCGCCGCAGCAGCAGGTTCGGCTCCTCGGCCAGCACGTCGCGGATCACGCCGCCGAAGGCGGTGGTGAGCACGCCCATGACCACGGCGCTGAACGGGTGGACGCCCAGGCTCAGCGCCTTGGCGGTGCCGACGACGGCGTAGGCGGCCATGCCCAGCGCATCCAGCCACAGCAGGGCCCGGAACCGCCAGCCGCGCTTGCCCAGCAGCCAGACCACCGTGGCGGCGGCTAGGCAGGCGAGGATGTAGCCAGGCCGCTGCACCCAGAAGACTGGCGCGCCGATCAGCAGGTCGCGCAGGGTGCCGCCGCCCACGCCGGTGATCGCGGCGAAGAATCCGAAGGTGATGATGTCGTGTTTGCGCCGAGCCGCCGCGAGGGCGCCGGTTGCCCCGAAAACGGCCGCGGCGGCGTAGTCGAGCCAGAAAAGCGCGGTCCCGAGGGGGTCTAGGTGCACGTCCATGCCCCCTCATGCCACGGCCATGCCGGGTCCGTGAACCATGTGGCGGTAATATCCGATTTACACTTTCGCCCGTTCGACTAAAGGGGCGCTGATGAGCGATAAGCCCGAGCAGAAAAAAGGCTGGTTCCAGCGCCTGACGTCAGGCCTGACCCGGTCTTCCCAGCAGATGACCGAGCAGGTCACGGGGGTCTTCACCAAGAAGCCCCTGGACCAGGAACAGCTGGACGCGCTGGAAGAGATGCTGATCGAGGCCGACCTCGGCCCGCAGATCGCCGCCCGCATCACCGAAGCCTTCGGCAAGGCGCGTTTCGGCAAGTCGTCGACCGACGACGAGGTCAAGGAAGCCCTGGCCGAGCTGATCGCCGCGGAATTGTCCGATCGCCAGGGCGACTTCGACCCGCTGTCGGGCCCGCGCCCCTATGTCGTGCTGTTCATCGGCGTCAACGGTTCTGGCAAGACCACCACCCTGGGCAAGATCGCCGCCGACCTGACCGAGAAGGGCGCCCGCGTCCTGATCGCCGCCGGCGACACCTTCCGCGCCGCCGCCGTCGAGCAGCTGAAGGTCTGGGCCGACCGGGCCGGGGCCGACTTCATGTCCAAGCCCACCGGTTCGGACGCCGCCGCCCTGGCCTATGAGGCCGTCGAGCGCGCCAAGGCCGAGCACTATGACGTGGTGCTGATCGACACCGCCGGCCGCCTGCAGAACAAGCAAGGCCTGATGGACGAGCTGCTCAAGGTCATCCGTGTCGTGAAGAAGGTCGATCCGGACTATCCGCACGAGACCCTGCTGGTGCTGGACGCCACGGTCGGCCGCAACGCCCTGGCCCAGGAGAAGATCTTCGGCAACCAGGTCGGCGTGTCCGGGATTGTCATGACCAAGCTGGACGGCACCGCGCGCGGCGGGGTGCTGGTGCCGGTGGCCCGCGCCTCCGACAGCCCGATTAAGCTGATCGGCGTGGGCGAAGGGGTCGAGGACCTGCAACCATTCGACGCTCGCGCGTTCTCGCGCTCCCTCGTCGGCCTGAAGGACTGATCCGTGAGCGAAGCGCCGGCGACTCCTGCGAAGAACAAGAACGGCTGGGTTCGGACTGTCGTCGACTACGGCGCGGCCCTGGCGTTCGGCGCGGCCTATTTCATCACCAAGGACTTCCAGAAGGCGACCTGGGTGCTGGTGGCCGCCTCGGCCGCGGCCCTGGCCATCGGCTTCGCGGTCGAGCGCCGCCTGGCGCTGCTGCCGCTGTTCTTCGGCGGCATGGCCCTGATTTTCGGGACCCTGGGGCTGATCTTCCACTCCGACGTCTTCGTGAAGATCAAGGTGACGGTGATCAACCTGGCCTTGGCCGCCTTCCTGTTCGGTGGGGTGATCGCCAAGCGCCAGCCACTGAAGCTGATCATGGGCGAGGCCCTGCACCTGCCCGACGCGGCCTGGCGGACCCTGACCCTGCGCTATGGCGGCTATTTCGGCGTCGTGGCCCTGCTGAACGAGATCGTCCGCAATACCCAGGACACCGACACCTGGGTGAAGTTCCGCATCGGCCTGCTGCCGCTGGCCCTGGTGTTCGTCGCGACCCAGGTGCCCTTCATGATGAAGCACATGGCCAAGGGCGACGAGCCGACGGCCGTTGAGCCGCCTGACGCCGGTTTCTAGAGCCGCCGGCTTCTAGGTTTCCGCCGTCCACGGACCGTTGTCGTCAAATCGACGTGTTAGGATGCTAGCGTTCGTCCGTCGGCCGAAAGAGGCCGTGCGCAACGGGGACGCGAGCATGGCCAAGAGCAAGGGCGACAAGACGGTCGGGGGTCTCCTGGAGCGCTCGCCCAGCCACCTGCTTCACCGGGTCCTGCAACTGGCGCTCGACATCTATGCCGAGGAGTGCGGCGAGGCCGGGGTCACCCAGCGCCAGTTCGCCGTGCTGGCCGCCGTGGCCGAGAACGAGGGCGTCACCCAGACGGCCCTGGTCCGCGCCACCGGCATCGACCGCTCGACCCTGGCCGACATGGTCGCCCGCATGATCACCAAGGGACACCTGGAGCGCCAACGCTCCAGCGAGGACGCCCGCGCCAACAGCGTCCGCCTGACCGAGGCCGGCCGCGAAGCGCTGGAGAGCATCCGCCCGATGGTCGGCATGGCCGACGCCCGTATCCTGGCCCTGCTGAAGCCCGGCAAACGCGAGGGTTTCCTCGACCTGCTGTCGGACATGGCCGGCGCTGAGCTGCACCCGGCCGAGTCGGAGCCCAAGGCCAAGAAGCTGAAGGCGCCGAAGGCCGAGAAGCCGAAAAAGGAAAAGAAGCCCAAGAAGGACAAGGCCGCGAAGAAGGCGGCCTAACGGGCTTTTCTAGACCACGATATTCAGCAGCGAGCCCGGACGCAGCGTGCGCTGCGGCTGGGTTTCCGGCTGCACGAACGGCTTGGCCGGCGCGGGGCGCTGCTGGGGCTGGGCCATGGTCTGCATCTGAACCGTCGAGGGCGCGGCGGCCGGACGGGTCGGGGCGGCATCGCCAAGAGCCTGCTGGAAGAACGCCGCACGCGTCTGCGCCGCCGGACCCGTAGCGGGGGCGGAAGCGGGTTTCGACGGGGCGGTCGGCCAACCGGCGGGACGTACGGTGCTCATGACGCGGACTGTAACATGGTTAACGGAAGTTCGGCGAGTATGGTCAACGCCGCGTTAACGCGATAGCTCCGCGACCTGTGAGCGCACCCCCGTGCGATAAGCGCCGCCTGGAGGCCTCGTGAACCGGCAGAAGATAATCTTCCTGATCGTCCTGGCCGCGGTCGGGCTGTTCATCGCCTCGATGGTCGGCTCGATGATGCCCAACAAGCAGGCCCTGCCGAACGGCTACCAGATCACGGTGGGCAGCAAGGGCGAGACCTGGGTGCGATCGCCGGAACACCAGGTGCTGGTGACGGACGTGACCTCGGTCTGGACGTCCGTCGATCGGATGCTGGTCGAGCGCCACACGACCGACGAGAAGCCGCCCTTCAAGCTGCTCGACTGCGACTACCAGGTCGCAGAAGGGAAGGGCGCCCTCCAAGCGATCTCGAAGGCCGATGCGCTGGCGATGCTGGCCGGCATGACGCGCGAGACGGCGGGGCCCAAGACCTGCGTCCCGGTGAAGGGCTAGCGGGCTTTCTTCAGCAGGTCCTCGGCCGCGTCGGGCGTCAGGGGACCGGTGTGCTTGGCGATGATCACGCCGTCCGAGCCGACCAGATAGGTCTCCGGCACGCCGGTGACGCCGAACTCCAGCCCCGCGCGGCCGTCGCGGTCGACCAGGCGCTTGGCGAAGGGGTCGCCCAGCCGGCCCAGGAAGGCCTGGGTGTTGGCCGGAGCGTCCTTGTAGGCGATGCCGACCACCTTCACGCCCTGGGCCTTCAGCGCCATCAGCTGCGGGTGCTCGATTTCGCAGGGCGCGCACCACGAGGCGAAGAAGTTCACCAGGATCGGGCCGTCGGTCGGCTGGCGGATCGGGGCCGCGCGGCCGCTGGTCAGCTCGGGCAGCAACGGGGCGGGCATGGCCTTGCCGACCAGGGCGTGCGGCTGGACGTGCGGATCGCGCTTGAGGGCATAGCCCGCGAACAGGGCCGCCAGGGCGACCAGCACCAGCAGCGGCGTGAAGGCCAGCCAGCGCTTCACGGCCTGGTCTCGTCCAGCTCGGCCTGCAGGCGTTCGGCTTGCTGCTTCCAGCGGCGCGCGCCGGCCACGCTGTCGGCGATCAGCCAGGCGAAGGCGACGGCCGAGATGGCGAAGGCCGGCCACAGATAGGCGGCGTACTTGCCGGCGTCGAAGTCGAAGCTCATCGCGCGCCCTCGGCCAGCTTCATCGACAGGCTGCGGGCCTTGCGCCGCCAGACCAGGGCGCGGATGCGCACCAGCCACAGCGCCCCGAACCCGCCCAGATAGGCCAGGCCCATCAGCAGGGCCGGCCAGGCGTAGACCGCCGGCAGGCCGTCGCCGCGCTTGGCCATGAAGGTCGAGGAGCCCTGATGCAGGGTGTTCCACCAGTCGACCGAGAACTTGACGATCGGCAGGTTGATCAGGCCGACCAGGGCGAGGATCGCGGCGGCGCGCGCGGCCTTCTGCTCGTCCTCCAGCGACCCGCGCAGAGCCATGTAGCCGAGATAGAACAGCAGCAGCACCAGCACCGAGGTCAGGCGCGCGTCCCACACCCACCAGGTTCCCCACATCGGCTTGCCCCATAGCGAGCCGGTGATCAGGGCCAGCGCCGTATAGACCGCGCCGATCGGGGCGCAGGCCTGGGCGGCGAGGTCGGCCAGGGCTTGGCGGAAGACCAGCGCCAGGAAGCTAGCGATCCCCAGGCAGACATAGATGAAGATCGACAGCGACGCGGCCGGGATATGGATGAACATCATCCGCACCGTGTCGCCCTGCTGATAGTCTTCGGGGACCAGGAAGGTCAAAGCGAGGCCTGCGACGGCGGCGACCGCCGACAGCCCGCCCAATAGCGGCGCGGCCCATCGCGAGAAGGCCATGAACCGCTCGGGATTGGTCAGGAAATCGAACGTGTGGCGGGCGTCCATGATCACGCTCTAGAGCGGCGCGTCGACGCGGGCAATGGCCGTATGTCTACGGAAGCAGGAGAAGACGCGACGTGTGCAGGCACGCCGCGCCTTCACGCTCGATCGGGGTCAGCCGACCTTGCGTTGGATAATGACCTTGCGGTCGCCGCTCTTGAACACCGCCGGACCACGGGTGTCGAAGCGGTGGACGTGGAAGCCGCCTTCATCCCGGCCGTCCATGCCCAGCACGTCGAAGGTCTTCTGCTGGCTGGGGGTCAGGGCTAGGTAGAAGGCGCGCGTGGCTTCGGCGCGGGCCTTCATGGCGTCGGCGGCCTTGGTCATGCGGTCCAGGCGCTCCAGCGTGGTCGGCGGGGCGTCCTTTAGGTCGGCGCTGGCCGCGTCTTTCTTGATCATCGTGATCTTGGGCGAAGTGGCCTCGACATAGGCCTTCAGCGCGCGGTCCTGGTCGGGACGCAGCTGCAGGACGTCGCGCAGGCGCTGGGCGCGCTTTTCCGGATCGGGGGCGCGGAAGTGATGATCACTCATCATGGCCATGTCCGGACCCATGGCCATCAGCATGTCCAGCGGCGGGGCAGGCGGAGCGGGGGGCGCCGGCGGGGCGGGCGGAGGCGGCGGCGCGGGGATCTGGGCCGAGGCCGCGCCGGCGGCGAGCACGGAGACGGCGACGCCCGCGAGCGCCAGGCGAACAAACGAATTACGCATGGTTGTGAGCTCCCTGTCGTGTTGATGGCGGAGAGCTTGGCCATCGGGATATGGCGCGAAAATGTCGAGATTCATGAACAATGTTACAGGATTGGCGGGCGGCGGAGACGAAGCTCTTCTTGCGCTCAAGCTGATGGACGCTATGTCAGCTGCCACATCCGGGACACGTCATCCTCTAGACAGCGCGCAGGGCCGCCCTTGCGTCGCGTCCCTGCCTGCTGCGGAGCGTCCATGAAGTCCCTCGCCTTTGTCGCCCTGGCCGTCGCCGGGATCTCGTGGGGCCTGGGCTTTCCGACGGGCAAGCTGATCCTGACTCAAATGGATGCGGCGCACATGGTGCTGCTGCGGTTCATGGTGGCGGCCCTGGCCGCCGCGCCGTTCGCCTTGCGCTCGGCCGAGGTCCGCGCCCTGTTCAAGTCGCCCGTCGTGCTGCTGGCCGGCGTCCTCTATGGCGTGGCCTTCATGGTCCAGTTCGAGGGCCTGGCGCATGTGTCGGTGACGGTGGCGGCGCTGCTGGTCGGCGCCATGCCGGCCCTGATCGCGGTCAGCGCCAAGCTGCTGGGCGAGAAGGTCTCACGCATGTCGTGGGCGGGCGTGGCCGGAGCGACCCTGGGCGCGGCCCTGATCGCCGGCAAGCCCGACGGGGCCAGCTCGCCGTGGGGCGTGGCTCTGTCGATCGGGGCGCTGTTCCTGTTCCTGGCCTGGCTGCTGACCTTGCGCCGCGCGCCGAAGGCCCCGAACGCCATGGCCATTCCGGCGGTGTCGATCATCATCGCCGCCGCGACGGTGCTGCCCATCGCCTTCTTCATGCACGGCCCGCCGAAGCTGGATCTGACCGCCCCCGTCTGGGCCGCGATCCTGGCCCAGGGCGTGCTGGCGACCTTGCTGGCCACCGCCGCCTGGCAGTACGGCGCCGCCCGCGTCGGGGCGGCCAGCGCCGGGGTGTTCATCAATATCGAGCCGCTGATCGGCGCGGCCTGCGGCGTGCTGCTGTTCGGCGATCACCTGACCGCGGCCTTGTTCGCCGGCGGCGCGCTGATCATCGGCGGCAGCCTGCTGGTGGTGCTGGGAGAGAAGAAGGCGGCGCTGGGCGACGTGCAGGCGACGGTCGCGCCGAGCGCTTAGTCCAGCGCGTTTCGGCACGCCGCGCCCATGGCCAGCGGCGACAGCGCCACGGCGCCAGCGCAATAGGCCAGCAGCAGCAGCAGCCCGCTCGTCCACGGCAGTCCGGCCGAATAGCCGTCCAGCGCTCCGGCTCCGAAGATCACCGGCGGCGCGAACAGCGGCAGGACGATCACGGCCACCAGCAGGCCGCCCCGCTTGGATCCCAGCGCCAGCGCGGCGCCCAGGCCGCCCAGGAAGGCGAAGGCCAGGCCACCGGCCAGGGCGCACAGCACCAAGAGCGGCATGACTTTCACATCCGCGCCCAGCATCAGGGCCGCGACCGGGGCGGCCAGGGCCAGGGGCGCGCCGGTGGCCAGCCACTGGGCCAGGCACTTGGCGACGGCGACGGCTTCCAGCGGCGCGGGACCGAGCGCCAGCAGGTCGAGGGTCCCGTCCTCGTAGTCACGCTCGAATAGGCGCTCGAGGGAGAGCAGCGCCGCCACGGCTAAGGCCAGCCAGGCGATGCCCGGCGCGATGGCGGCCAGGCGCTCTGGCGCGCGGCCCGAGGCCATGGGCAGCAGCACCACGACGCAGGCGTAGAAGGTCAGGGCCAGCAGCGGTCCGCCGCCCCGGCCCCAGGCCAGGGCCAGTTCCCGCCGCAGAAGGACGCCGAACGCCTTCATGCGCCGACCTCCACCTGACGCGCCGGGATCGGCAGCGGATCATGCACCGAGGCCAGGATCATGCCGCCGCCGGCCAGGTGTTCGGCCATCACCGTACCGAACGCCGCGCGCTGGGCCGCGTCCAGCGGGGCCATCGGCTCGTCCAGCAGCCACAGCGAGCGGGGACTGGCCGCCAGCCGCGCCAGGGCCACGCGCCGACGCTGACCGGCCGACAGGCGGCGGACCTCCAGGTCCAGCAGGCGGTTAAGGTCGAAACGCTTGGCCGCCGCGCGGGCGCTGTCCTCGGTCCCGCCGGTCCACAGCGTCTGGAAGCGAAGCTCCTCCCAGGCCGTTCGGCTGGACTTCAGCCCATCCTGGTGGCCCAGCAGATGCAGGTGTTCGGACCGCGCCGTGTCGGCCTCGATCGGTCCCGTGTTGCTCTCGAAACCGATGGAGCCCTCGGCCGGCCGCAACAGGCCGGCGACAGCGCGCAGAAGGCTGGTTTTGCCGGCGCCGTTTCGCCCCACCAGCACCGCCGCTTCGCCGGCGCTAAGCGTCAGATTCAGGTCGGAAAACAGCCTTCGCTCGCCGCGCGAAATCGCCAGATCCTTAATGAGAACAACTCTCAACATGCCAAGACCCCGCGCGCGACATGGACGTTGGGCGGAGGTGGCGCTAAGAAGCGGCCGGTCGCCCCCCTCCAGTCGTTCAGGGTGGTACGCGGCGCGGAGGCGGAACCTGTGCGTCCCTTCCGATTAGCGCGTGATCCCGGGAGAGGTTTTCGGGCGGCCGTGGACAGAGAAGGATCCTTAGAATGGCGTCTGTAGACAGCCTGAAAGCCCGCCGGGAAATCAAGGTCGGCAACAAGTCTTACGTCTATTACAGCCTTCGCGCCGCCGAGGAAGCCGGTCTTGCCGGAACGTCGTCGCTGCCGGTGTCGATGAAGGTGCTGCTGGAAAACCTGCTGCGCAACGAAGACGGCGTCTCGGTCAACGAGGCCGACCTGAAGGCCGTGGCCGCGTGGCTGGAAAACAAGGGCTCGGTCGAGCACGAGATCAGCTTCCGCCCGGCGCGCGTGCTGATGCAGGACTTCACGGGCGTTCCCGCCGTCGTCGACCTGGCCGCGATGCGCGACGCCATGGTCGCCCTGGGCGCCAACCCGGCCAAGATCAACCCGCTGAACCCGGTCGACCTGGTCATCGACCACTCGGTCATGGTCGACAACTTCGGTAACCCGAAGGCCTATGACGACAACGTCAAGCGCGAGTACGAGCGCAACATCGAGCGCTACCGCTTCCTGCGTTGGGGTTCGTCGGCGTTCAACAACTTCCGCGTTGTCCCGCCCGGCACCGGCATCTGCCACCAGGTGAACCTGGAATACCTGGCCCAAACCGTCTGGACCAACGAAGTCGACGGCGCCGAAGTCGCCTATCCCGACACCGTCGTCGGCACCGACAGCCACACCACCATGGTCAACGGCCTGGCCGTCCTGGGCTGGGGCGTGGGCGGCATCGAGGCTGAAGCGGCCATGCTGGGCCAGCCGATCCCGATGCTGATCCCGGAAGTCATCGGCTTCAAGCTGACCGGCGCCATGCCGGAAGGCGCGACGGCCACCGACCTCGTGCTGACTGTCACCCAGATGCTGCGCAAGAAGGGCGTGGTCGGCAAGTTCGTCGAATTCTACGGCGACGCCCTGGCCAACCTGACCCTGGAAGACCAGGCGACGATCGCCAACATGGCTCCGGAATACGGCGCCACCTGCGGCTTCTTCCCGATCTCGGCCTCGACCGTGGCCTATCTGAAGGGCACCGGCCGTACGCCGGAACGCGTCGCCCTGGTGGAAGCCTACGCCAAGGAGCAGGGCCTGTGGTGGGAGCCGGGCACGCCCGAGCCGACCTTCACCGATAACCTGGAGCTGGACCTGTCGTCGGTGCTGCCGTCGCTGGCTGGCCCCAAGCGCCCGCAAGACCGCGTCCTGCTGTCGGACGCCTCGCACAAGTTCATGGAATCGCTGACGGGCGAGTTCGGCAAGTCGGAAGACCCGAACCTGCGCGCGCCGGTGGAAGGCGAGAACTTCGACGTCGGCCACGGCGACGTGGTCATCGCCGCCATCACCTCGTGCACCAACACGTCCAACCCCTCGGTTCTGATCGCCGCCGGCCTGCTGGCCAAGAACGCGGTCGCCAAGGGCCTGAAGACCAAGCCGTGGGTGAAGACCTCGCTGGCCCCCGGCTCGCAGGTGGTCACCGACTACCTGGCCAAGGCCGGCCTGACCAAGCACCTGGACGCCCTGGGCTTCAACCTGGTCGGCTACGGCTGCACCACCTGCATCGGCAACTCGGGCCCGCTGCCGGAAGCCATCAGCAAGACCATCAACGACGCCGACCTCGTCGCGTGCTCGGTCCTGTCGGGCAACCGCAACTTCGAAGGCCGCGTGAACCCGGACGTGCGCGCCAACTACCTGGCCTCGCCGCCGCTGGTGGTGGCCTACGCCCTGGCCGGCTCGCTGAAGATCGACCTGGCCACCCAGCCGCTCGGCCAGGACAAGAAGGGCAACGACGTCTTCCTGAAGGACATCTGGCCTTCGAACGAAGACATCGCCGCCCTGCAGCGCAAGGCCATCAACGAGAAGATGTTCGCCACCCGTTACGGCGACGTCTTCAAGGGCGACAAGAACTGGCAGGGCATCAAGGTGACCGGCGGCCAGACCTACGCCTGGGAAGGTGACTCGACCTACGTCCAGAACCCGCCGTACTTCCCCAACATCTCGATGACCCCCGCTCCGGTCACCGACATCGTGGAAGCCCGCGTCCTGGCCGTGTTCGGCGACTCGATCACCACCGACCACATCAGCCCGGCCGGTTCGATCAAGACCTCCAGCCCGGCTGGTCAGTACCTGGTCGAGCAAGGCGTCGAGCCGGTGGACTTCAACGGCTACGGCGCGCGTCGCGGCAACCACCAGGTTATGATGCGTGGCACGTTCGCCAACATCCGCATCCGCAACAAGATCACGCCGGACATCGAAGGCGGCGTGACCAAGCACTTCCCGACCGGCGAAGTGATGTCGATCTACGACGCGGCCATGAAGTACCAGGCCGAAGGCCGTCCGGCGGTCGTGTTCGGCGGCAAGGAATACGGCACCGGCTCGTCGCGTGACTGGGCCGCCAAGGGCACCAAGCTCCTGGGCGTCCGCGCGGTGATCTGCGAAAGCTTCGAGCGCATCCACCGCTCGAACCTGGTCGGCATGGGCGTGCTGCCGCTGCAGTTCGTCCAGGACGGCTGGCAGAAGCTGGAGCTGACCGGCGAGGAGATCGTCTCGATCCGTGGCCTCACCGACCTGGCCCCGCGCAAGCAGCTGATCGTCGAGCTCTATCGCCCGACCGATGGCCGCATCGCCCGCTTCCCGGTCCGTTGCCGCATCGATACGCCGACCGAGCTCGAGTACTTCAAGAACGGCGGCGTCCTGAACTACGTGCTGCGCAACCTGGCCAAGTCGGCCAGCTAAGCTGCGGGTTCAGACCTGAAAAAGGCGGCCGGCTCCCTCGGGGGCCGGCCGTTTTTCGTTGGGGAAGGCCCTGACAACGTTTTCTCCCCATGGACCGACGCTATTCACGGCCTCGTGAACGGCTATCCGGGACGTTCTTGGCTTAAGTGACCCGCAATGCGTAAGGCCGTCCTCCCTCTGCTCGCCCTGGCCCTGTCCGGCGTTCTTGTTCCCGCCGCGTGGGCCCTGCCAGCCGGGGGCAAGCCGCCGGTGGTGGTCGAGCTATTCACGGCCCAGGGCTGCTCGTCCTGTGGCAAGGCCAACCAGGTCGCCGCCGACCTGGCCAAGGACGACGGCGTCCTGACCCTAACCTATTCGGTCGACTACTGGGACTATCTTGGCTGGAAGGACACCTTCGCCAAGCCGGTCTTCGCCGACCGCCAGCGGGCCTACGCCAAGAAGTTCGCCCTGCGCGACGTGCCCACGCCCCAGGTGGTGGTCAGCGGCCGCGTCCAGGCCTCGGGCGCCAAGGCCGAGGCCGTGCACGACTTGGTCAAGACCGCCAAGCGCACGCCGGTCAACGCGCCGGACATGCAGTTCATCGGCAAGACCCGCGTGGCCGTCGGCTCGGGCCCCGCACCGCGCGGCGGCGGCGAGGTCTGGCTGGTCCGCTACGATCCGCGCGAGCAGGACATCGCCGTCAAGCGCGGCGACAACAAGGGCCAGACCCTGGTCCACCGCAACGTGGTGCGCGACCTGGTCAAGCTGGGCCCTTGGGCCGGCAAGCCCAAGCTCTACCGCCTGCCGACCGCCATCGGCGCCGACCCAGACCTGGAGACGGTGATCCTGGTGCAGGGCGCCAAGGGCGGCCGCATCCTGGGCGTGCTGGAAACCACCAAGACCGAGCGCTAGCGCCTTTCAGGCAAAGAAAAACCCGCGTGGCCGGAGGGGACGGGCCACGCGGGTTCCTTTTGCATGCCGACGAGAAGCGTCTCGTGACCGGGCGGGCTGGGGGGCTGGACAGGAACCCGGTCCGCTCTTCGTCGACACATCCCTTATCGCGGCCGCATCGGGCGACGGATCGACCAAACCAAGGTCGTTTCTGGGCGGAGCGTGGCCGGTATGCGGCGGGCTGCCCTGAAACGACAGACAGCAAAAAGCCCGCGCGGTAGGGGGATCCGCGCGGGCTCATTGGGGGAGGGGATATAGAGTTTGTCGGCTGACCGGCCCGCGATCTGGGGGGCTGGGGGGGCTGTTCAGGATCCGAGACCGTGGGATGTCCGATCAGCCGACGATGTTGTTATCGCCCCGCAAACAGGCGGGCGATGGACCGAAATAAGGTCATATCGCGGCGCACCGTGACCATGCTGTGTCATTTTTTCCCGGCGTGACCGTCGCGACACGGATCGTTTCCGAGCCGGCTGGCTGTTCCAATCTTCTGATTTGGGCTTAGATTCACGGGATGGCCCTGGATTCCCATCCCACCGCGCCGGTCGGCGGCACCAATGGCAGCATCGTCTTCTTCGAGCGACGC
The DNA here is from genome assembly GCF_058808315.1 of Caulobacter sp. GW821-FHT11E11. Taxonomy (NCBI): domain Bacteria; kingdom Pseudomonadati; phylum Pseudomonadota; class Alphaproteobacteria; order Caulobacterales; family Caulobacteraceae; genus Caulobacter; species Caulobacter sp. GW821-FHT11E11. The sequence continues at coordinate 175,359 of NZ_JBXARO010000001.1, read as the reverse complement.
GAGCTGGACCAGCTGATGCGCCTGTATGGCCGGATGGTCGCGGCGGGCGAATGGCGCGACTACGGGATCGCGGGGCTTTCGGATCGGGCGGTGTTCTCGATCTTCCGCCACGCCGCCGAAGCGCCGCTCTATCGTGTGGAGAAGCATCCGGCCCTGGCCCGCAAGCAGGGCGCCTGGGCGGTGTTCGGCCAAGGCGGCCAGATCCTCAAGCGCGGCCACGAGCTGGGGCAGGTGCTGAAGGTGTTCGAGAAGGGCAAGTTCTCGGTCGTCGACTGACCTAGAACGAAAAGCCCAGCTTGGCGCCGACGAAGCGGCCGTCATTGTCGTAGCCGCGCGCCGTGCCGACGCCGCTGGTGTCGGCGCTGGGCTGGATGCCGCACAGCACGCCCACGCCGCCCGAGACCGCGCCTTCGCGACGTTCGATCGCCGTCCGGGCGACGCCCCGCGGCAGCGGGGCCGGGGCCTGGGCGTAGCGCAATTCCACCGGACCGACCGGCTTCAGGTTCAGGGGCGTGGAGAGGGCCAGCGGCTTGGCGGCCGGCAGGACCGTCTCGGCCTGGGCGCCAGTGGCCAGCAACAGGGCGGCAGTCAGGGCGAAGGCTCGGATCATCGTCGTCTCCATCTCCGTCAATGTGGGGGCGAACCGGCCAAAGAAAAAGCCCCGGCGGGAAACCGCCGGGGCTCGGTCTTTCGACCCTGGGCTTGGTCTTAGCGACGGGCGCCCAGGAGGCTGAGCAGGAAGCTGAACAGGTTGTAGAAGTTCAGATACAGGTTCAGCGCGCCATAGTTGGTGGCCACGGCCATCGACTGACGGTCGCCGCCCATCTGGTAGTACTGGGTCTTCAGGTTCTGGGTGTCGTAGGCGATCAGGCCCGCGAAGATGAAAACGCCCAGGATGCTGATGATGAAGCTGAGACCCGGCAGGTTCAGGAACATCTGCACCAGCGAAGCCAGCACCAGGCCGATCAGGCCCATGATCAGGAAGCTGCCGAAGCCCGACAGGTCCTTCTTGGTCGTGTAGCCGAACAGGCTCAGACCGCCGAAGGCGATGGCGGTGATCAGGAAGGTCGAGGCCACCGAGGCGCCGGTATAGGCCAGCAGCCACACGCCCGCGCCCGCGCCGATCGAAGCGACCAGCGCCCAGTACAGGATGCCCGACGAACGCGCCGTCGGGTTACGCATGGCGAACATCGACACCAGCAGCATGGCCAGCGGCGCGAAGCGAACGATGGTGCCCAGCATGGTGAAGCCGGCCAGGCGGCCGTCCGGGGTCAGCAGGTAAAGTTGGCTGGCGACCGGCTGATAGGCGCTGGTCAGGAAGGCCAGGCCCGCCGACAGCAGGAGACCCAGCGCCACCTTGTTGTAGACGCCGAGCATGAAACTACGCAGGCCGGCGTCAACCGACATGTCGGCGCGATCCGCCGGGATCGAGCGCGCGTAGTCGCGGTTGAAGTCGTTCATCGAATTAAGCCCTTGAGCTAGAGCGTCCACGGTGGACGCCCCTTGAATATCGGGTGTCCTGGCCCGTCGCGCAATCCCTCTCCGCGATGCGTTCATGGTATGCGTTCGCGAAGCGGTTGATCGGCGGCCGCGCCTTGCGGGACAACGGCAGACGCCCTTAGAAAGCTTGTCAGACAAGGCAAAAGAGAGGCCGCCGCCGATGGACTACGCAAAGCTTGGTCGCACGGACGTGTCCGTCTCGCGCTGCTGCCTGGGCACCATGACCTGGGGCTCGCAGAATACCGAGGCCGAGGCCCATGAGCAGATGGACTACGCGCTGGGGCGCGGGGTCAATTTCTGGGACACGGCCGAGATGTACGCCAGCCCGCCCAACGCCGAGACGCAGGGGCGGACCGAAGCCTATATCGGCTCGTGGCTGGAGAAGACCGGCAAGCGCCACGAGATCGTGCTGGCCTCCAAGGTGGCCGGCCAGGGCGCGGCCTTCGGCGGCCTGTCCTGGATGCGCAAGGACGGCGCGGTCACCCGCCAGACCAAGGCCCAGATCGACGAGGCCGTCGAGGGCTCGCTGCGCCGGCTGAAGACCGACTATCTGGACCTCTACCAGCTGCATTGGCCTGACCGGAAGGTGCGGGTGTTCGGCGGCCAGGCCTTCAAGGATTACGACCAGGACTTCGAGGCGTTCGGCGACATTCTCGAGGCCCTCGACGCCCACGTGAAGAAGGGTTCGATCCGCCACGTCGGCGTCTCCAACGAGTTCCCGTGGGGCGTGATGAAGTTCCTGGCCGAAAGCGAGAGCAAGGGCCTGCCCCGCATCGCCTCGATCCAGAACGCCTACCACCTGGCCAACCGCACCTACGAATACGGCCTGGCCGAGATCGCCATGCGCGAACAGGTGGGCCTGCTGGCCTATTCGCCGCTGGCCCAGGGTCAGCTGACCGGCAAGTACCTGGACGGCGCGCTACCGGCCGGCTCGCGCAAGGCGCTCTACAACCGCATGCAGCGTTATGAGGGCCCCGGCTCGCAGGAAGCCTTCCGCGCCTATGTCGACGTGGCCAAGGCCCACGGCCTGGACCCGGCCCAGCTGGCGCTGAAGTTCTGCGACACGCGCCCGTTCGTGACCGCCACGATCATCGGCGCCACGTCGATGGAGCAGCTGAAGACCAATATCGACGCCTTCGACCTGGCCTGGACCGACGACCTGGAGACGGCGGTCAACGCCATCCACGCCCAGCACCCCAATCCCTGCCCCTGACGGCGCCCCCTAGCGGCGCTTGTTGGCGGCGGCCGCGAGCTCTTCGTCGATCCATTCCCAGATGAAGGGGATCACGATCGTCGTCGTCGCGGTGGGCAGGCCGTCATCGGCCTTCTCGGGCGCGCGCAGGCCGGCCAGGGTCGGCTTGACCACCGCCATCGCCGCCTCGGAATTGTCGCCGGCGAAGATGCAATCCAGCAGCGCGCCGTCGACGCTGGTGGTGCAGGCCGCGAAGGTCGCGCCGGTCTTGGGCGCGCCCTTGGACATCATTCGCCGGGTCTGCTTGACGTCCGGCTGGACCCGCCACGTCACGGTGTGGCCGTAACACTCGCCATAACCGTCGGGGCAGGGATAGAGCTCTCCGGAGGCGTTCTGAGACCCCGTGGCGCCGACCCGGGTCATGACCATGGCGCCATCGCCCAGTCGCTCCTCAGGATATTCGAAATTGATCGGCACGGTGACCTCGCCGCCTTCGACCGGCTGTCCGTCGATCGTCTTCGGGCTCATCAGGAAGAAGGCCGCCAGGGCCAGGGCTGCGTCGCCGAAGCCGTAGTCCTTGGGCGATTCCAGGTCGACGACGCAGTCGCGCAACACGCCCTGGGCGGTCACGCCGCAGGTGATCCAGGCCTTTCCGGAAACGCGCTCTTCCTCCGCCTTCTTGGGATAGAAGTCGGACATCTGGTCGCCGGTCGGCTTCTGGCGCCAGTCGGGCCGGGTGATCACCGCACGCGGCTTCGGCGCGGCCAGGGCCGGCGCGCCGATGGACGTCGCGATGGCCAGGATGACGAGATGGCGTGCCGCAAGGCGCATGGCTGAAGATCCCCCGGCCCCATCGGTAGCAACCGGAAGGCGCGGGAACAACCTTGAGTTCGCCCGAACGCGGCTTGCTCCCGCCGGGGTGGCGCGCCTAAATCCGCCCCATGATCCGCCTGTTCACCGCCATCGCCATCCCGCCCGACATCGGCCACGGGCTGCTCTCGCGCCAGCACGGGATCGAGGGCGCCCGATGGCGGCCGCTGGAGGCGTTTCACATCACCCTGCGCTTCATCGGCGACGTGCAGGAGCCGGTGGCGGCCGACCTGGACGAGGCGCTAGCCCAGATCACCGCTCCGGCCTTCGACCTGAGCCTGGCACGCGTCGGCCATTTCGGCGAGGGCGTCGACATCCACGCCGTCTGGGCTGGGGTCGAGGACAGTGCGCCGCTGCGCCGTCTGCAGAAGGCCAATGAAAGCGCCGCCCGCGCGGCCGAGCTCAAGCCCGAGAGCCGGCTCTACACGCCCCACGTCACCCTGGCCTATCTGAAGCGCGCCGCCGTTCCCGAGGTCGGGGCCTGGATCCAGGCCAACAACCTGCTGCACTCGCCCAGCTTCCGCGTCGATCGCTTCGGCCTATATTCCAGCTGGCAGACCAGCGAGGGCTCGGCCTACCGGCTGGAGCAGGAATATCCGCTGGCCGGCTAGGCGATCAGTTCGGGAAGGGCGTTGGGGTCACATCGCGCGGCAGGTACTCGCCGTAGGCGCGGGGCGCGACCGGACCCCAGGAAGTGTCGAGCGGCCAGGGATTGGCGATGGCGCCGCGCCAGCCGACATACGTCATGGGCGGCGAGGTCGAGGCCGTATACTCGTTCACCCAGCCGGCGCGCTTGCAGCTGCTGTACCGGGCCGAGGTCTCGGCCCGACAGCGGAAACCACCATCGACCGCCTGGCAGTCATCGACCTGACGCGCGGGGTGGTAGCACTGGGCCAGATCCCTGGCCGCGGCCTTCGCCTGGGCGGTGGCCAGACGCTTGGCGTCCTTCTGGGTCGAGGCCGTGGCGAAGTGCTGAGCGTCGGCGGCGATCGCGGCGCCAGCCGCTAGCGACAACAGCAGGCTCAAGACGACGAGACGCTTGTTCATCACTCGACCTCCGTGGCGACAACCTAACGGTGTTATCGATTTATCTTACAGTTTGGAGGTGGCGGCAAGAAGACGGGCATCGAGAGGCCTCTATCCTCGGCGTTCGCGAGATCGAACGCAACGAAATCAACTGCTTGTCGATTTTAGGCGCCGCTGAATGATCCGCGTTCAAAACCGCCGCACAATCATAGCCATCCCCGTCGCGGGGGAGGGCGTTTGGATCCGGCCCAAAACGGCGGCGGGGCTAGGTTGAGCGGGGCCGCTGGCGGTTCCCGGAGGCTCGAAAGTCGCTCCATCCGTACTCTTTAGGCGGATCGGTTGGCGAACGGGCAGTCTCTGGGACCAAGGCCGCAAGTGGATCGACAGGGCGGTGATCGTACAAGCCGCCTATCGTGGATCGTCGGGGTCGAGACGGATGTAGCCGATCGACTTGGTCCGCGCCCGTCCGGGGGCTAGTGGGGACCCGAGCTGAAAGACGCTCACGCCTCCCATCCTCACGGGCAAGAACAGCCTGGCGGAGCGGTCTGCGAGCCGAAACACAACAAACCTTACGGTCTCCGGGTTCGCCCGGCCGCTCCGTCGCCTCCCCAACACCTTCAGCGGGTCGCCGCGTGGAGCCGAGAGCGCATGACTCAGCACAGGCCCCCACCTGACCTGCTTATGCAGGTCTGTCCGCCCCCAAGCGGGGCAGTCACTCTCCTCCCCCGCTTGGGGGAGGGGGACCGGCGAAGCCGGCGGAGGGGCCAGCGCCGACCCTACGCCACCGCGTGATCCTTCAGCACCCCCAGGGTGACGATGGCCAGCATCTCCTCGTGGGTGGCTTCCAGCACCACCTGGGGCGCCATGCCAGCGTCGAGGGCTTCCTTCCAGCGGCCGGCGCACAGGCACCAGCGGTCGCCAGCCTTCAGGCCCTGGAAGGCCAGCTCGGGCCGGGGCGTCGACAGATCGTTGCCCTGGGCCTTGGAGAAGGCCAGGAAGTCGTCGGTCATCACCGCGCAGACGGTGTGCAGGCCCAGGTCGTGCGGACCGGTCTCGCAGCAGCCGTTTCGGTAGAAGCCGGTGACCGGGTCCATCGAACAGGCGGCGAGTTCGCCGCCCATGACGTTCTTGGCGTTCTTGTCGTAGCGGGTGCTCATGGCGCGATCCTACGCCCGCAGGGTCCGGCGCCAAGCCGCTTCCCGTACTGGGAAGGCTTTTGCCGTATCGCAGCGATGCTAGGGTCCAGGGGACAAGGAGTTCTCGCATGTCCGACACGATCATCCGCCCGCGCCGCAGCGCCCTCTACATGCCGGCCTCCAACGCCAAGGCGGTCGAGAAGGCCCGCACCCTGGACGCCGACGTGATCATCCTGGACCTGGAGGACGCCGTCGCGCCGGAGATGAAGCCGACAGCCCGGGAAGCGGCCGTGGCGGCGGTCAAGGCCGGCGGGTTCGGCGCGCGCGAGGTGGTGATCCGGGTCAACGGCATCGACACGCCCTGGGGCGCCGACGATCTGCGGGCCGCTGCCGAGGCCGGTCCGGACGCGGTGCTGGTCCCCAAGGTCGACGATGCGGACGACGTGCGCCTGTACGATCAGCATCTGAACAGCGCCCCGCCGCATACGCGTCTCTGGACCATGATCGAGACCGCCAAGGCCGCTTTCCACCTGTGGGAGATTGCCGGCGCGGTCCACGGCACGCGGCTGTCGGCCTGGGTCATGGGCGTCAACGATTTCGCCAAGGAGATGCGCGCTCGCCAGACGCCGGACCGCGCGCCGTTCCTGCCGCTGCTGACCCTGTCGGTCGCCGCCGCCCGCGCTCATGGCCTTACGATCCTGGACGGGGTGCACAACGACATCGAGGACCTGGCGGCGCTGGAAGCCGTCTGCGTCCAGGGCGTCGACTTCGGTTTCGACGGCAAGACCCTGATCCATCCCAAGCACCTGGAGATCTGCAACCGGGTGTTTTCGCCCTCGCCCGAGGACCTGGCCTGGAGCCGCGCGGTGATCGCGGCCTTCAACGCGCCCGAAAATTCTGGCAAAGGCGCCTTGCGGGTGGACGGCAAGATGGCCGAACGTCTGCATCTGGCGCAGGCCGAGCGCCTGGTCGCGGTGGCCGAAGCCATCGAGACCCGGTCCGCCGGCGCCTAGGGGGCAGTTGAAGGTCTAGAATGCGGGCTATCGTTCTCTCCGTCGTCATGGTCGCCAGCCCGGCGCTGGCGCAGCTGCCGGCGACACCCGCGCCTATTCCGCAGGTCTCTGCTCCCGCGACCGACGCGCCGGTCAGCACCGCGCCGCCCGCCCAGCCCAGTCCCGAGGTGCCGCAGGCCATCGACCCGCTGGCCGACCTGATCTCGCAGAGCACCCAGACCACCGACGAGGAGGAGGCCGAGACGGCCAACAAGCCCGCGCCCAAGCATCGCGGGACGATCCTGCCGATCCCGCCGCCGGAAACCTCGACCGCGCCAGACGGCAGTCCGACCCGGGCCCAGGTCTACGAGATGCGGGTCCAGGGCTCGGTCGCGGCCGCGCAAAGCCTGCAGGGACCGCTGGACGGCGGCTGGCGGATCACCGGCGCCGATGGCGGCCAGATCTATGCTCTGCAGATCGTCGACAAGGCCGGCGGCTATGGCGAGCTGGAAGGCGCGTGGCGCGACATGCGGCGACCGGGCAGCGTCGGCTCGACGGGCCTGGTCGAGGACCTGCGCCGCGACGGCGGCGACATCCTCATCCGTTTCAGCCCCAGGGGCGGCCAGTCCTCGATCCTGACCTTGCGGCCGGCCGGTTACGAGCGCTGGGCGGGCGAGCTGGCCGAGAACGGCGCGACCGTGGCGGTGACAGCCGAACACATTCTTCCGCAGGCCCCGCCCGGCTACGAGACCGATCGGCGCGGGCCCTATGTCTGGCCGGTCGCCCAGCGCGCCGCCGTCAGCCGTCCGACCCCCGCCGCCCCGGCCTGCTCGACCAAGGGCAAGAAGGGTAAGGCGCTGAAGGCCGCCAAGGCAAAATGCGCGGCGGCGGCCAAGAAGAGCGGCAAGGGTTCGGCCGCCAAGAAGGGCAGGGGTGGCAAGACCTCCAAGGCGACCGCCGCCAAGCGCGGCAAGGCGACGGCGAAGAAGAGCTCAAGCAAGAAGCGGCGCTAGGCCTTCAAGGCCTTGCGCGCCGCCGCGATCGGCGCGGCCAGGGCCTCAGTTGAATACACGGTGGCTGGACTGTGGCCCCAGACGGGACCGGGCCAGGCCGGATCGTCCTTGCGCCGCCCGACGACGTGGACGTGCAGCTGGGCGGTGACATTGCCCAACGCGCCGACGTTCAGCTTGTCGACGGCGAGACCCAGCGCCGCGCCGACCGCGCGGACCGCGGCCCCGGCCAGGACGATCTCTTCCATCAGCTGGATCCGATGGGCGGTGTCGAGCTCCTCGATCTCGCGCAGGTCGGCGTGGCGCGGGATCAGGACGAGCCACGGATAGCGGCTGTCGTCCTGCAGACGCACCTCGCACAGCGGCAGGTCGGCGACCTTGTGCGACGTCGCGACGAAGGCCGGATCGAGAGCAAAATCAGCCACGCTTAGGAACCGCCGCCCAATAGTCGAAGTCGAGAATGACGGCCGGATCGTAGACCCCTTCGCCATCCTTGTCCGGGAAGTCCGTGCAGGGCCGATCCTTGGTCGCGACCAGCCGCAGCCGCAGGGCCCCGACCGGTCCCAGGTCTGCCTTGTCGAGCACCTCGCTCCAGGCGAACACCGTGCCGCCGGCGAAGAACGGCGCCACGTGTCGTCCGCCATTGATCGCCAGGATCAGGCCGGCGTTCTGCAGGCCGTTGAACGACAGCGCCTTGGCCGTCGAGATCACCACGCCGCCGTAGATCAGCCGCTTGCCGGATGGGTCCTTGGCGCGCTCGAACTGGTTGAAATGGACCTTGGCCGTGTTCTGCCACAGCCGCGTGGCCATCTGGTGCTCGGCCTCTTCCACCGCCATGCCGTCGACATGGTCGATCTTCTCGCCGACCGCATAATCCTCGAAGGCGTGCGGCGCGCCGGCCAGCGCCCAGTCATAGGCGGAAACATCCAGGCCCTCGGGGACCGTGAGATCGGCCGGGGCCACCGCCGCCGACAGGGTCGGAACCGCCTGCTCGACGATCTCGGCTTCGGGATCGCGTTTGCGCACCATCACCCAGCGCACATAGCTCAGCACCGCCTCGCCACGCTGGTTCGTGCCCGTCGTCCGCACATAGACGACGCCGGTCTTCTTGTTGGAATTCTCCTTCAGCCCGATCACGTCCGAGACGGCGCTCAGGGTGTCGCCCGGAAACACCGGGGCCAGGAAGCGGCCCTCGGCGTAACCCAGATTGGCGACGGCGTTCAGGCTGATGTCCGGCACGGTCTTGCCGAACACCACGTGGAAGGCGATCAGCGGATCGACCGGCGCGGCGCCAAGGCCACAGCTGCGGGCGAATTCATCGGATGAGAACAGCGAAAAACGCGGTCCGTACAACGCCGTATACAGCGCGACATCGCCGCTCGTGACCGTCCGGGGCGTGGCGTGGACCAGTCGCTGGCCCAGCTTGAAGTCCTCGAAGAAATGGCCCGGATCGGTCTTGCTCATCTCCGGTTCCTCTTATCGTTGTTCACCCATCTTTGCCGCAGTGCAGCGAAACGGGAAAGAGGGCTTGAGGCCGAGCCGCGACAGGTCTAGACCGCGCCGCGACATTCCACTGTCCACAGCCTTGATGGAGACCCCATGGCTCGCGCGAAGATCGCCCTCATCGGCGCCGGTATGATCGGTGGCACCCTGGCTCACATCGCCGCTCGCGAAGAGCTGGGCGACGTGATCCTGTTCGACATCGCCGAAGGCACCCCGCAGGGTAAGGCGCTCGACATCGCCGAAGCCTCGGCCGTGTTCGGCAAGGACGTGGCCCTGAAGGGCGCCAATGACTACGCCGACATCGCCGGCGCCGACGTCTGCATCGTCACCGCCGGCGTGCCGCGCAAGCCGGGCATGAGCCGCGACGACCTGCTGGGCATCAACCTGAAGGTCATGAAGGCTGTCGGCGAAGGCATCAAGGCCCACGCCCCGAACGCTTTCGTCATCTGCATCACCAACCCGCTCGACGCGATGGTCTGGGCCCTGCAGCAGTTCTCGGGCCTGCCCAAGGAAAAGGTCATCGGCATGGCCGGCGTCCTCGACTCGGCCCGCTTCGCCTACTTCCTGGCCGAAGCCACCGGCGTGTCGGTCGAAGACATCCACGCCTGGACCCTGGGCGGTCACGGCGACGACATGGTCCCGATGGTCCGTCACTCGACGGTCGGCGGCCTGCCGCTGCCGGAACTGGTCAAGCAAGGCTGGCTGACGCAAGAGAAGCTGGACGCCATCGTCGAGCGCACCCGCAAGGGCGGTGGCGAGATCGTCGCCCTGCTGAAGACCGGCTCGGCCTTCTACGCCCCGGCGGAATCGGCGATCGCCATGGCGACGTCGTACCTGAAGGACAAGAAGCGCGTCCTGCCGTGCGCCACCTTCCTGACCGGCCAATACGGCCTGGACGGCCTGTATGTCGGCGTGCCGGTCGTCATCGGCGCCGGCGGCGCCGAGAAGATCGTCGAGTTCGAAACCAACGAAGCCGAAAAGGCGATGTTCGCCGCCTCGGTCGCGTCGGTCCAGGGCCTGATGGAAGCCTGCAAGGCCATCGACAGCTCGCTGGTCTAAGCGACTTTCGATCCTAAGAACGACGAAGGGCGGCTCCTCGCGGGGCCGCCCTTTTCTTGTCCGGTCGCGACGCCCTTAGTGCGCGGCTTCGCCTTCTTGCGAGATTTCCTCGAGGGTCTTGCCGACCTGCTTGGCGCCATAATCCTTGGCGACGTCGCCCAGGGACAGGATGCCCGTCAGGTTGCCAGAGTCGTTCAGCACGATCAGGCGGCGGACCTGGTTGTTGGCCATCTTGGCCGTGGCGTCGGCCAGGACGTCGTCTTCCTTTACGCTCAGCACTTCGCCGTCGGACATGGCTTCCGAGATGGGCGCATCGAAGCTGCGGCCCTCGGCGACCACGCGCAGGACGATGTCGCGGTCGGTGACCACGCCCACCACCTTACCGTCGTCGACGACGGGGACGACTCCGCTCTCGACCTTGGCCATGGTCTGGGCGACCTGGCGGATGGTGTCGGTGGGACGGGCGACCGAGACCTGGCTGGTCATGGCGTCGCTGACTTTCATGGTGTTCTCCTTTCGGGAGGAAATGGGACCACGAGAGAACACCGCGCAGCTTGCGGCGTTCCCAGCCTCAGGCGCCGGCCAGCGCCTCCCGTGCGGCCTTGGCCGCGTTCGGCAGGTCCAGCCGGTCGCTGAGCGCCACGGCTTCCTCGCGCAGCTTCCGGGCCGCGTCCTTCTCGCCGAGGCGGGCGTGGACGTCGGCCAGGGACAGCATCGAATACGGCATGAAGACCTCGAATCCGACCTTGCGGCGCAGGTCCAGGGACTGGGCGTAGAGGTCGCGGGCGGTCTTCAGGTCGCCGGCGTCCTCGGCCACGGCCGCTTCGTGGCGGGCGACATAGGAGAGCTCCAGGTCGCAGCGGCCGGCCTCGGCGATCGCGCGGGCCGTCTTCAGGGGCGCGGCCGAGGCGGCGGCGTCGCCCGCCACCTGCGGCATCAGGGCGGCGAAGAACAGGGCGTCGGCCTTGTCGCACGGATCGGCGATGCCCTCGGCCGCCGAGGCGAAGGCCGGGACGAAGGTCTTGGAGTCCTTGAGGTCGCCGGTCGTCAGACGGACGAAATAGGCCGAGGTCGTCTCCCGCAGTCCGGCCAGGGCCTTGAGGTTCGCATCGGCGGCGGGCTTCAGCGCCGCGACTTGGCTGGCGACGGCGGCTTCGTCCAGGCTGACCCGCCCGACCAGGCGCTGGCTCTGGTGGACCCGCATCTGTTGCAGGAGCAGCAGCAGACGTGTCTGGTCCGACGGCTTTTGCGCCAAGGCCGCCTTCAACGGCGCCGTCGCCGTCTCGAAATCGGCGGCGTAGCGCGCCTTCTCCGAGGCCTGGATCAGTGCTTCCGGCGTCGAGGCGAGGGCGGGCGTGGCGGCCGCGAGAGCGAGGACCGCGAGAAACGAGCGCATGGCGAACTCCTGTTGGAATATCGCTGATATCTAAGCCGTCATGGGCGCTCGCCAAGCCCCGCCGCTGTCCCTATCTAGGCGCATCGTCTTCCCGGAGCTTTTCATGTCGATCTCGATCCATCAGGCCAGCGTGCCCGTGTTCATCCAGGGCCTGAAGGGTCTGAAGGGCGTGCTGGCCAAGGCCGCCGCCCTGGTCGAGGCCAAGAAGTGGGATCCCGACGCCCTGCTGAAGGCGCGCCTGTATCCCGACATGTTCCCGCTGATCCGCCAGGTGCAGATCGCCACCGACTTCGCCAAGGGCGGCGCCGCGCGCCTGGCCGCCGTCGAGATTCCGGCCTGGGATGACGTCGAGACCTCGTTCGAGGACCTGATCGCCCGCATCGACCGCGCCATCGCCTTCGTGGAAGGCCTGGACGTCGCCGCGTTCGACGGCGGCCACGACCGTGACGTCCAGCTGGTCCGCCGCGGCGAGACCAAGACCTTCAAGGGCCTGGACTATCTGCAGGGCCAGGCGATGCCGAACTTCTTCTTCCACATCACCACCGCCTACGCGATCCTGCGCCACAACGGCGTCGAGGTCGGCAAGCGCGACTTCCTGGGCACGGCCTGATCCAAGCCAAGGCGGGTCCATGCGGCCCGCCTTTGACTCTTCCGCCTTTTCTGTGCATAAGCCCCGGCTTCCGGCGCTTTATCAGCAGCGCCTCCACCGTCACGACCCCGGCCTGTTAGCGCAGGATCCATCCGGACGAGGACGGCGAGGACCCCCGTCGACGTGATCGTCCACGGGGGCTGATCGCGTTTGGAGCGTTGATTTAACTAGGGTTCGACATGTTCGACGGCCTTACAGAGCGACTTTCAGGCGTCTTCGATCGCCTCGGCGGTCGCGGCGTGCTGTCCGAAAAGGACATCGACGAGGCGCTGCGCGAGGTTCGCGTCGCCCTGCTCGAGGCCGACGTCGCCCTGCCGGTCGTCAAGGACTTCATCAGCAAGGCCAAGGAACTGGCCGGCGGTGAAGCGGTCATCCGTTCGGTCAAGCCGGCCGACCAGGTGGTCAAGATCGTCTATGACGGCCTGGTCGACATGCTGGGCGGGGAAGTCCCCACCGGCCTGAACCTGGCCTTGAACCCGCCGTCGGTGATCCTGATGGCCGGCCTCCAGGGCTCGGGCAAGACCACCACCACCGGCAAGCTGGCCCTGCGCCTGTCCAAGACCGAGCGCAAGAAGGTGCTGGTCGCCTCGCTCGACACCCGTCGTCCGGCCGCCATGGAGCAGCTGGCGACCCTGGCCAAGCAGGTCGAGGTCGAGAGCCTGCCGATCGTCCCGGGCCAGAGCGCCACGGACATCGCCAAGCGCGCCATGACGGCGGCCAAGCTGGGCGGCTACGACGTCCTGATCCTCGACACCGCCGGCCGCACCACGCTGGACGAGGCGATGATGAGCGAAGCGGCGGAAATCGCCCGCATCGCCACGCCGTCCGAGACCATCCTGGTCGCCGACAGCCTGACCGGTCAGGACGCCGTGCGCACCGCCAAGGCGTTCCACGAGCGCCTGCCGCTGACCGGCCTGATCCTGACCCGCGCCGACGGCGATGGTCGCGGCGGCGCGGCGCTGTCGATGCGCCACGTCACCGGCCTGCCGATCAAGTTCCTCGGCGCCGGCGAAAAGATCGACCAACTGGACGTGTTCGACGCCCGCCGCGTCGCCGGCCGCATCCTGGGCCAGGGCGACGTCGTCGCGCTGGTCGAGAAGGCCGCGGCCGATCTCGACCATGCCGAAGCCGAGCGCATGGCCAAGAAGCTGGCCAAGGGCAAGTTCGACCTCGACGACCTCGCCGCCCAACTGCGTCAGATGCAGAAGATGGGCGGCATGGAAGGCATCATGGGCCTGCTGCCCGGTGTCCAGAAGGTCAAGAAGCAGATTTCCGAGAGCGGGATCGACGACAGCATCTTCCGTCGCCAGCAGGCGATCATCAGCTCGATGACCAAGGAAGAGCGCAAGAAGCCCGACATTCTGGCCGCCTCGCGCAAGCGCCGCATCGCCGCCGGTTCGGGCGTCGACGTCGCCGAGATCAACCGCCTGCTCAAGCAGCACCGCCAGATGGCTGACATGTTCAAGGCCATGTCCAAGGACGGCGGCAAGGGCCTGGCCCGCATGGCGTCCATGATGGGCGGCGGCGACATGGCGCGCATGAAGAACATGGGCGGGGGAAAGATGCCCCAGCCCGATCCCAACGCAGCGGGAGGCCTTGGCGGCGTCCCGGGGCTGCCCGGTCTGCCGGGCCTCGGGACTGGCGGCGACGCCAAGCCCAACCCTCTCTCCGGCCTGGGCCTGCCCGGCTTCAACCCGTTCAAGAAATAGAACTTTAGACCAAGGACTACCGATATGCTGAAGATCCGTCTCGCCCGTGGCGGCGCCAAGAAGCGTCCGTACTACTCGATCGTCATCGCCGACAGCCACTCGCCGCGCGATGGCCGCTTCATCGAGAAGGTCGGCACCTACAACCCGCTCCTCAAGAAGGACGACGCCAACCGCGTCACCCTGAAGGTCGAGTCGATCCAGGAGTGGCTCAAGAAGGGCGCTCAGCCGACCGACCGCGTCGCGCGCTTCCTGGCCGCCCAAGGCCTGACCACCTGGGCCCACGGCAACAACCCGCAAAAGGGCGAGCCGGGCAAGAAGGCCAAGGAACGCACCGCCGAGCGCGCCCAGCGCGAAGAAGAGCGCGTCCAGGCCGAAGCCGACGCCAAGGTCGCTGCTGCTGAAGCCGCCGAAGCCGCCAAGGTCGCCGCCGCTGAAGCCGCTGCCGCCGCCGCCGCTGCTCCGGCCGTCGAAGAAGCTCCGGCTGAAGAAGCCCCGGCCGCTGAAGCCGCTGCTGAAGAGGCTCCGGCCGCTGAAGCTCCGGCTGAAGAAGCCTCGGAAGGCTAAGGGTTCCAGCGCCGTCGTCTCTTGCGAGGCGGCGGCGCGACTCTGTCTACGATATGGCCAACTCTCCCGATGACCCGATGATCATGGTCGGCCGCGTGGCCGGCAGCTTCGGCGTGCGCGGCGAGGTGCGGATCACGACCTATACCGAAGAGCCGATGAGCATCGCGGCCTTCAAGACGCTGAAGCGCCAGGACGGCTCGGTCGCCCTGACCATCGCCTCGGCGCGCAAGGCCAAGGACGGCGTCGTCTGTCGTTGTCCTGGCGTCGACACCAAGGAAGCGGCCGACGCCCTGCGGGGCCTGCGCCTGTACGTCCCCCGCTCGGCCCTGCCCGAGCCGGACGAGGACGAGTTCTACCTGACCGACCTGGTGGGCCTCTCCGTCCGCCACATCGCCACCGACGTCCTGCTGGGCCGCGTGAAGAGCGTCCAGAATTTCGGCGCCGGCGACATCCTTGAGATCACCCCCGACCTGGGTGGCCCGACCTGGTACCTGCCGTTCACGCGGGCGGCTGTGCCCGAGGTCAAGATCGGCGAAGGTCTGATCCTGGCCGACCCGCCCGCCCTGGTGGGCGAACACGAAGGCCCTGAGGACCAGGGCCCGGACGAAGACGAAGAGCTGGGCGACCGGGACTGATCTTCCGCGAAGGAGCCTGCACGATGTCGGACGGAAAATGGCGGGTTACCGCCTCGCGCATCGTTCACAAGGACCCCTGGATCCATCTGCGCGCCGACGAATGCGTGACCGACGAGGGCGCGGTGGTCGCGCCGTACTACGTTCTCGAATACCGTGACTGGGTCGAACTGGTGGCGCTGGACGCCGACAATAACGTCTTGCTGGTCCGCCAATACCGCCACGGCCTGGGGGACCTCTCGAAGGAACTGCCAGCCGGCGGCATGGACGAGGGCGAGACCGATCCGGTCGAGGCCGCGCGCCGGGAACTTTTGGAAGAGGCGGGCTGCGCCGGGACGCTGGAACTGATCGGCGAGACCCGGCCCAACGCCGGCACCCACTCCAACCGCGTCCACATCGTCCTGGCCCGCAACGTCGTGAAGGTCGCCGAGCCCAAGGACGATCCCCACGAGCGGATCGAACCGTTCTGGGTCTCGGCCGCGCAGGCTCTGCGCATGGCGCTGGACGGCGAGATGACGGTCGGCATGCAGGCCGCCTCGCTGCTGCGCGGCCTGGCCAAGGCTGGCGTCGTCCAGATGACAACCAGGTCATGACGCAAGCTTAACTGGCGTTCGCGCTGCGCCGATGCGACCTCCCCGCCGACTTCGAAAGGGGACCCGCATGCGCCGCCTGTTGACCGCCACCGCCCTGGCCCTGTGCCTGACCTCGCCGGCCTTCGCCGCCGAAGAGCTTACTGCCAGGCAGGCGGGCCAGGTGGTCGATACGCTGGTCGGCCAGATGGGCGACTATTTCGACCCGGCCAAGGCTCAAGCTGTGCGTGCGGCGCTGCAGGCCCAGCGCGGCCAGCTGAGCAAGATCCACGACCGCCAGGCCCTGGCCGAAGCCCTCAGCGCCATCGCCCTGAGGACCTCCGGCGACCAGCACCTGAAGGTCTCGGTGACCACCGCCAGCGCCGGGGTGGCCAGTGTCAGCGACGCCGACCAGGCCTTGATCGATCAACGCCTGGCTTATGGGCTGATGGCGGCGCGGCGGCTGCCGGCCAATATCGGCTATCTGAAACTGCGCTATTTCGAGCAGACGCAGGCGGGCGCCGACCTGATCGATGCGGCCATGGGCCTGCTGCAGCATACCGACGCCCTGATCATCGACCTGCGCGAGAACACCGGCGGCGGCGGGGCGTCGGACGCTCGCTTGCTGGGCCACCTGTCGAAGACGCCGCTGGTCATGACCCGGATCCATTGGCGGCAGCCGGATGGTCGCGAAACCATCGAGCAACGCCAGCCGACCGTCCCGGCCTCGGGCCCGCTCTATGCCGACAAGCCGGTCTTCGTGCTGACGGCCAACCGCACCTTCTCGGCGGCCGAGGCCTTCGCCTACGACATCCAGGCCAACAAGCGCGGCGTGCTGGTGGGGGCCAAGACGCGCGGCGGCGGCAATCCGGCCAACCGGCCCACGCCGGGGCTGGGCTTTGGGCTCGTGGCCTTCGTGTCCAACGGCTGGACCGAGCATCCGCTGACCGGCAGGGGCTGGGACGGCGTGGGCGTGAAGCCCGACGTCGAGACCGACGCCGCCCTGACCGAGGCCTATCGCCGGGCCCTGGCCGTGGCCAAGCCGCTGGTCTCGACCCCGAAGTCGGAGAAGGAGCGCGCCGACGCCATCACCGATCCGGCGGCGGCCTTGGCCGGCGATCAGAAGCTCTAGATTACGTCCGAACTCGCATCAGGCACTCCTGGGCCACCGAGGCCAGGAGCTTGCCGTCCTTGCTGAACATCTGGCCGCGCACCAGGCCGCGCCCCTGCGAAGCGCTGGGGCTGTCCTGGGCGAACAGGGTCCAGTCGTTGAAGTCGAACGGATGGTGGAACCACATGGCGTGGTCCAGGCTGGCGGCCTGCAGGCCCGGCGTCGTCCAGATCAGACCATGCGGGCGCAGGGCGCTTTCCATGAACGCCATGTCCGAGGCGTAGGCCAAGGCCGCCTGCTGCATGCGGATGTCGTCGCCCAGCGGGGCCTTGGCGCGCAGCCAGACATTCTTGGTGCCGGACTTCTTCACCGGGGCCATCGGGTTCTGCATGTCGACCCAGCGGGTGTCGACCGGGCGCGGACGCTCGGACAGGGCGATGATCTTGGGATGGATCTGGTCGCCCAGGCTTTTGAGGAACTCGGCCTCGGTCGGCAAGCTCTCGGGATCGGGCGCGTCGGGCATCTCCGACTGGTGCTCGAAGCCGGCTTCCGGCGTCTGGAACGAGGCGGCCAGGTTGAAGATCTGCTCACCGTGCTGGATGGCGGCCACTCGGCGGGTCGTGAAGGTGCCGCCGTCGCGGGCCCGCTCGACCTCGTAGAGTACGGGCGCGTTCACGTCGCCGGGGCGGATGAAATAGGCGTGCAGCGAGTGGCAGACCCGGTCCGGCACGGTCTTGTAGGCCGCCAACAGGGCCTGGGCGATCACCAGCCCGCCGAAGATGCGCGGGAAGCCGTCGTTCGGGCTGACGCCTCGGAACAGGTTCACCTCGATCGGTTCGAGGTCGAGGATGTCGGCGAGGGTCTCGGTCGTCTGCATGGCGCAGTGCGATAAGCCCGCTTCGGCGCCGCCGCAAGCCGTCACCTTGCGTCATGCCGCCGCGCTCCCCATCGTGGGGCGATGTCTTCTTCTCCGCCCGTGATCCATCACCCCGCCTTCCGCGCCGAAATGCCGGCGGGGCATCGCTTTCCGATGGACAAGTTCTCGCGCCTCGCCGGCGTGCTGGAAGCTGAGGAAATTCCGGGTCCGGACGGCTTTCACCGCCCCGAGTTCATCGATGTCGAGACCCTGCGGCTGGCGCATACGGAAGACTATGTCCGGGGCGTGATCGAGCTGTCCCTGCCAGCCGACGTGGTCCGGCGGATCGGCATGCCCAATACCGACAGCGTCGCCACCCGCGCCCGCGCGGCGACCGGCGGCACCTTGTTGGCGGCGCGTCTGGCCCTGGAGCACGGCGTCGCCTGCAACACCGCTGGCGGCAGCCACCACGCCTCGGCCGAGAGCGGCGCGGGCTTCTGCGTGTTCAACGACGTGGCGGTGGCGGCGCGTCGGTTGCTGGCGGAGGGGCTGATCGGCAAGGCCCTGGTCGTGGATCTGGACGTCCACCAGGGCGACGGCACGGCGCGGATCTTCGAGGACGATCCGAGCGTCTTTACGGTCTCGATGCACGCCGAGAAGAACTTCCCGCACCGCAAGGCGGTCAGCGATCTTGACGTCGAGCTGGCCGACGGGACGGGCGATGACGCGTATCTGGAAAAGCTGGAAGCGATCCTGCCGGCGCTGTTTAGCAGCGTCCGGCCGGATATCGTCTTCTTCAATGCGGGGGTGGATCCGCACGCGGACGACAAGCTGGGGCGTCTGTCGCTGACCGATGACGGTCTGGCGCGACGAGAGGCCTATGTCCTGGGCGCTTGTCTTGCTCTTGAGATCCCCGTGGTCGGGGTCATCGGTGGCGGCTACGACGCGGATATCGATCGTCTGGCGGCCCGCCACGCCATCCTGCATCGGACGGCCAAGTCTTTGTATTCTCGGTAGTCCTGGTCGCCATCTCCGTCGAGGCGGCCCTTGCGGGCGGCCCGACGGAGGTTACGCGGCGATCACGCTTACAGGCTCGAAGCGAGCGAACCGGCGATGACGACGAGCGGCAGAACCGCGAGAACGAGCGAGGCGAAGCCGGCAACGGCGTTGGTCTTCATGGTCATGGTCTTGATCCCTGTTTTTGTTGTCCGGCGCCCGTTGGCGTCCGGTGATCAGGGATATAGGCGTCGACTCCGGTTAATGCACGTTACTCATGCTTCATGACGCCGATTTAAGAAACTTTGTCGCACCTAATCGGCATTACAGAGGATTAATGTCGTCGCTGAATTTAGTTTCCTGGGAAACTTTATCCTTTGAGACGGTTATTCCGGGCTCGGACTGTTAATCCTCACTGGGCGCGACGAGAAAGAGTCCACGCATGGTCGCGATGGGAGCGGACCGTGTCTCCTGCCAGGCCTCGACATGGACGTTGGCGATGCGGCGACCCAGCTTCTTGATGCTGGCGCGGGCATAGGTGGTGAGCGGCCGGCCCGAGCGCAGATACTCGATCGAGACGTCGATGGTGCGCGGCTGGCGCTTCATCGGCGCGGCCACCGACAGCTGGGCCAGGGCCGTCATCTCCATGAAGGCGCCCAGCACGCCGCCGTGGATGGCGGGCAGCATCGGATTGCCGACGATGTGCTGGGCGAAGGGCAGGATGGCGGTCATCTCGTCCCCGGCCAGCTCGGCCTTGATCCCTAGGAAGCGGGCATAGGGGATGGCGTCCAGCATGGAGACCAGGCGGGTGTCGATATCGCTCATTGGCCGGCGCCTCCGGTCTTGGCCCGCGTCTCGCGCGGCGGCTTGAAGTTGGCGCCGGGTTTCTTGCCCGCGCTCGAGTCCAGCATGAAGGTCGCCTGGGCGGTGGCCACGGGATCTTCGGGATCGCGGTCGTAGGCGACGGCGCGGACGAAGGCGATTGAACGGGTCATCTTGTAGCAATGGGCGCGGGCCAGCACGTCCAGCCCCGGCTCGGCCGCGCGCATGTAGTCGATGCGCAGATCAAGCGTGGCGATCGAGGTCCAGGTCTCCATGGCCGCGTGCACGGCCTGGCCGCTGGCGTGGTCCAGCAGGGTGGTGACCACCCCGCCGGCGATGACCCCGGTCTCGGGATCGCCGATGATCTCGGGGCGGTAAGGGACCTTCAGGATGGCGACCGCGTCGCCGATCTCCAGGGTCGAGAAGCCCAGCGCCTTGGCCTGGGGGCTGCCCTCGTTCATCGCCGTGGCGATCATGCGGCTCTGTTCGTTATCGCTCATGAGGATAGGCTTAGCGTCTTCCGCGTTGTCATATCCAGCCGTGATCAAGCCTGAAGACCTTCTCTGTCCCCGACCAGGCGGCCTCTACTGCCCGCCGGGAGACTTCTATATCGACCCCGTCCGCCCCGTGGACCGGGCCGTGATCACCCATGGCCATGCCGACCACGCCCGCGCCGGCCACGGAACGGTGGCCGCCACGCCCGAGACCCTGGCGATCATGGCGACGCGCTATGGCGAGGACTTCACTGAGCGGCGCCAGGCCGTTCCCTATGGCGAGACCATCACCCACAACGGCGTCGAGGTGACGCTGGTCCCGGCTGGCCACGTACTGGGCTCGGCCCAGGCGGTGGTGCGCTGGAAGGGCCTGACCATGGTGGTTTCGGGCGACTACAAGCGCCGTCGCGACCCGACCTGCGCCCGGTTCGAACCCGTGCCCTGCGACGTCTTTATCACCGAGGCGACCTTTGGCCTGCCGGTCTTCCGCCATCCCGACGACGCGGGCGAGATCCGCAGCCTGCTGGCCTCGGTCGAGCAGTTTCCCGAGCGTTGCCACATCGTCGGAGCCTATGCCCTGGGCAAGGCCCAGCGGGTGATCAAGCTGCTGCGCGAGGGCGGCTGGGACAAACCGATCTTCGTCCACGGGGCGCTGGAGAGGCTGAACGGGCTCTACGAGGCTTATGGCGTTGAGCTGGGTCCGCTGGCTCCGGCCACGACCTCGGGACCAAAGAGCGCCTTCGCCGGCCAGATCGTGATCGCTCCGCCCAGCGCGATAGCCAACAGCTGGTCGCGGCGGTTCCCGGATCCCGTGGACTGCTTCGCCTCGGGCTGGATGCGGGTGCGGGCTCGGGCGAGACAGCGGGGTGTGGAGCTGCCGCTGATCCTGTCCGACCATGCCGACTGGGATGAACTGACGGCGACCCTGAGCGAGCTTCGGCCCGGCGAGGTGTGGATTACCCATGGCCGCGAAGAGGCGCTGGAGCGATGGTGCGAGCTGGAAGGCCTGCCGGCTCGCGCGTTGCGGCTAGTGGGCTACGACGAGGAGGAGGGCGAGTAGCCTTCCGGCGCGACGCCGACATAGCGCGCCCTGGGGCGGATCAGCCGCCCCGTCTGCAGCTGCTCGATCGCATGCGCGGCCCAGCCGGCGCTCCTGGCCGTGGCGAACAGGATGAATGGCGCGTCCGGCGGCAGTTTCAGGGTGCGGGCCAGGGTCACCAGGGCGAAGTCGATATTGGGCGCGAGGCCCGTGGCCGCTTCCGTCACCGTGCGCAGGTCGGCCAGCAGAGGCGGGGCCTCGAACGCCGCCAGCAGCGCCGCCGCGCGCGGATCGCCGTCGGGATAGAGCGGATGGTCGAAGCCCGGCATCGACGCGCCTCGGGCCAGCCGCGCCGTCACCGCATGGTTGGCGTCACGCCGCTCGGCCTCCTCGACGAAGGCTTCGACCCGCGCGGCCATGCCGCCGTGCAGCGGTCCCGATAGCGCCGACAGACCCGCAAGGCAGGCCGCCGACAGCGACGCCCCGGTCGAGGCCGCCACCCGCGCGGCGAAGGTCGAGGCGTTCAGCTCGTGATCGGCCAGCAGCACCAGGGTCCGGCGGGCGAGATCCGCGCCGGCCGCGTCCAGCCCCCAGGCGGCGGCGAAGCGAGCGTGGGCCGGGCCTTCGCCGGCCTGGCCGGTGGCGGCGTCGACCACGGCCTCCAACAGGTCGGCGGCCTCCATGGCGAGTGCGAGCGGCGCGCGACCTCGGGCGGGGGGCTCGCGCCCGGCGCGGGCGGCCAGGGTCAGGAACAGCCGGCCCCGCGCGCTGTCGGCGACCGGCGGCTCCGGGCGGCGGGACGATTTCAGCGCCGCGCCATGGCCGCCGCGCAGGAGGCGACCGACGTTTTCCAGCGTCAGGCCTTGTTCGGCGAGTTCGACGGCGTCGCGGCCGCGATACCAGAGACGCCCGCCCGCGACGGTGGTGATCGCCGAGGGGAGCACTGGCTCACCCCAGGCAATGGCCTCGGCGGCGACGTCGGCGGCGCGGCGACCGCGCGCCTTCTTCTGCGCCAAAGCCGCGACGTCCGAGGCGCGATAGAGGCTGCGGCGCGGGTCATGCGGATGGGCGGCGGCCTCGATCCGACCTCGGCTGACATAGGCGTAGAGGGTCTGCGGCCGGATCCCCAGTCGTTCCAGAACCTGATCCGCGTCCAGCCAATCCGCCATATAGATTGATTATATTGATCAAGATTGACGATCAAGGCTTGC
This sequence comes from Caulobacter sp. GW821-FHT11E11, assembly GCF_058808315.1. Classification (NCBI taxonomy): domain Bacteria; kingdom Pseudomonadati; phylum Pseudomonadota; class Alphaproteobacteria; order Caulobacterales; family Caulobacteraceae; genus Caulobacter; species Caulobacter sp. GW821-FHT11E11. Next base: position 153,023 of record NZ_JBXARO010000001.1, on the reverse strand, counting down.
GGGCGCTTTTCATCAACACGAAAGGAGACCGCACATGTCTGATGGTCTTGAGGGCGTCATCGCCGCCCGCACCGTTCTGTCCGATGTCGATGGGGCCAAGGGCCGCCTGGTGATCCGGGGCTATGCCGTCGAGGATCTGTCGGGCCGCACCCGCTACGAGGAGGCCGCGCACCTGCTGTTCGACGGCTTCTTCGAGGACGCGCCGTCCGACCTGGCCCCGGCCCTGGGCGAAGCCCGCGTACGCGCCTTCGCCGAGGTCGCCGCCCTGGACGAGGGCCTGGCCCGCCGCGACCCGGTCGAGGCCATGCGCGCCCTGCTGGCCCGCCTGCCCGATGGCGACGACCTGAAGACGGCCCTGCTGCTGATCGCCGCCCCGGCCGTCTTCACCCCGGCCGTGCTGCGGGTCGCCAAGGGTGAAAGCCCAGTCGCGCCCGATCCGGTCCTTTCGCACGCCGCCGACATCCTGCGCATGACGCGCGGCGTGCCTGCCACCGACGCCGAGGCCGCCGCGCTGGACGCCTATCTCGTCACGGTCTGCGACCACGGCCTGAACGCCTCGACTTTCGCCGCCCGCGTGGTGGCCTCGACCCGCGCGGGCCTGACCTCGGCGGTGCTGGCCGGGCTATCGGCCCTGAAAGGCCCGCTGCACGGCGGCGCGCCGGGGCCGGTGATCGAGATGCTGGACGAGATCGGCACGCCGGAAAACGCCCGCCCTTGGCTGGAAAAGGCTCTGGCGCGCGGTGATCGGCTGATGGGTTTCGGCCACCGCATCTACCGCGTGCGCGACCCGCGCGCCGACGCCCTGAAGGCGGCCGTGCGCAAGCTGGCCGACGCCTCGCCCAGCCTGCCTGGCCGGGTCGCCTTCGCCGAAGCCGTCGAGCAGGCGGCGCTGGATATCCTGCGCGAGCACAAGCCCGACCGGCCGCTGGACACCAATGTCGAATTCTACACGGCGTTGCTGCTGGAGGCGCTGGGCCTGCCCCCGGCCAGCTTCACCTGCGTCTTCGCCATGGGCCGCGTGTCGGGCTGGCTGGCCCACGCTCGCGAGCAGCTGGCCGGTGGACGGCTGATCCGGCCGCAGTCGGTCTATGTCGGACCGGAAGTCAGAGCGGCGGCTTAGCCTTTGGCGCGGTGTGCGGTAGATAGGGCTCATGTCCCTGTCCGCCGCCGCCGATCCCAAGGCCACTCGCAACGTCGCCCTGCTGTCCGTGGCGACGGCGACCGTCCTGATCGTCGTCAAGGCGATCGCCTGGCAGGCCAGCGACAGCGTGGCGATCCTGGCCTCGCTGTCGGACTCGGCCCTGGACCTGGTGGCCTCGCTGGTCACCCTGTTTGCCGTGCGCTACGCCGCCGCCCCGCCGGACGCCGAGCACCGCTTCGGCCACGGCAAGGCGGAAGCCTTCTCCAGCCTGGTGCAGGGCGGCCTGGTCTTCGCCTCCGGCGCGCTGATTGGGCGCGAGGCCTTCCACGCCTTCCTCAATCCGCGTCCGGTCGAGCACGGGCTGGCGGGGGTGATCGTGATGATCATCTCGATCGTCCTGACCCTGGGCCTGATCACCGCCCAGACCCGGGTGCTGAAGGCCAGCGGCTCGATCGCCATCGCCGGCGACCGCGCCCACTACGCCGCCGACCTAGGCTCGAACGCCGTGGCTTTGGTGGGCGTCGGCGCGGCATCGTGGCTGGGCTTGTCCTGGGTCGACGCTGCGGCGGGCCTGGTCGTGGCGCTGTGGCTGATCTGGGGCGCGATCGGCGTTTTCCGCGAAGCCTCGGGTCAGCTGATGGACACCGAACTGCCCGAGGAGGACCGCGCCAAGATCCTGGCTTTGGCTACCGCCGACCCGCGTATCTTGGGCATCCACCAGCTGCGCACCCGCGCCTCGGGGCCTTACGTCCACATGCAGATGCATGCCGATCTGGCCGCCGACATCTCCCTGGCTGAGGCCCACACCATCATGGTCGAGGCCGAGAACCGCCTGCTGGAGGCCTTCCCGGCGGCCGATATCCTGATCCACCCCGACCCGCGCGGTAAGGCCGAGCCGCACGGCGGACTGTTCGCTCAACCCGTCGAGGGTTGAGTTCTCCGAGCGTGTGAGAGTACGGAAGCCGTATGGACGACGCTCTCTCCCATCTCCCCCGCGCCTTTGCCGGCAAGACCGTGCTGGTCCTCGGCGACGTGATGCTGGACCGCTTCATCTATGGCGCGGTCGACCGCATCTCGCCCGAGGCGCCGGTGCCGGTGATCGCGGTCGAGAAGGAAACCGCCATGCTGGGCGGGGCCGGTAACGTCGCCCGCAACGTCGCCGCCCTCGGGGCCAAGGCGGTGCTGATCGGCCTGGTCGGCCAGGACGACGCCGGCGCGGCCCTGCGCGGCATGATCGACGCCGAGCCGGGCCTCGAGGCCGAGCTGGTGGCCGATCCCAAGCGCCGCACGACCGAGAAGGTCCGCTACATCTCCGGCTCGCACCAGATGCTGCGGGTCGACCGCGAGGATCGCGGCCCCGGCGACGCCGCGACCTTGCTGGCCGCCTTCAAGGCGCGCCTGGCCGCCGCCGACGTGGTGGTGCTGTCCGACTACGCCAAGGGCGTGCTGACCGCCGAGGTCGTGCGCGGGGCGATCGATGCGGCCAGTGCCGCCGGCAAGCCGGTGATCGTCGACCCCAAGAGCCGCGACTTCGCCCGATATGATGGCGCCACCCTGATCAAGCCCAACCGCAAGGAAGCCGCCGAGGCCACGGGCATCACCGACAATTCCGACGAAGCCTCGGAAGAGGCCGGCGCGGCGATCCTGGCCATGGCGCCGGGGCTGGAAGCGGCCCTGATCACCCGTGGCGGGGCGGGTATGACACTCTCCGTTCGTGGCGAGGCGCCAGTGCACCTGCCGGCCACCGCGATCGAGGTGTTCGACGTCTCGGGCGCCGGCGACACCGTGGCGGCGACCCTGGCGCTGGCCGTGGCGGCGGGGGCAAGCCTCGCTGACGCCGCGCACCTGGCCAACCTGGCCGGCGGTCTGGTGGTCGCCAAGCTGGGCACCGATGTCGTCACCGCCGCCGAACTGACCGCCGTCGCGGTCTCGGCCCAAGGCGAACCGGGCGAGATCAAGATCGCCGATCGCGACCATGCCAAGGCGATCGTCGAGGGCTGGCGGGCGCGCGGCCTGAAGGTCGGCTTCACCAATGGCTGCTTTGATTTGCTGCACCCCGGCCACGTCTCGCTGCTCAGCCAGGCCAAGGCCGCCTGCGACCGGCTGATCGTCGGCCTCAACACCGACGCCTCGGTCTCCAAGCTGAAGGGCCCGACCCGGCCGGTGCAGAAGGAGACGGGCCGCGCCACGGTGCTGGCCTCGCTGTCGTCGGTCGATCTGGTGGTGCTGTTTGGCGAGGAGACGCCCCTGGAGCTGATCAAGGCCTTCCACCCGGACGTGCTGGTCAAGGGCGCCGACTACACGGTCGAGACCGTGGTCGGGTCCGATGTGGTGCTGGGCTATGGCGGGAAGGTCGTTCTTGCCGAACTCAAGCAGGGCCAGAGCACGACGAACCTGATTGCGAGAATGAACAGCTAAGTGAGTCAAAAGGCCGCGTAAAAGCCTGCTTTCCTTGGCTTAACGGCGTTCAGCAACCTCTTGTTAAGCAAAGCGGCGCATCGCTCTTTCGATGCAGCCTGAGCGCACCTGGGCATGAGCGTCGAACGCACCCTCCACCATTTCCCCCTGGACCCCGCGTCGCGACAGGTGCGTCTGGCGCTGGGCGAGAAGCGGCTGCCGTTCACCGACGTGCAGGTCCGCTACTGGGAAATGCCGCCCGAGTTCACGTCGCTCAACCCGTCGGGTCTGCCGCCGGTGCTGGTCGAGACCCGCAACCAGCGCAACCTGGTGGTCTGCGAGACGCGAGCCATTCTCGAGCATATCGAAGAGACCGAGAGCGAGCCGGCGCTGCTGGGTCGCGACGCCGGCGAACGGGCCGAGGCTCGCCGCCTGATGCAGTGGTTCGATCGCAAATTCGACAACGAGGTCAACGGCTTCCTCCTGCACGAGAAGATGGAGAAACGCCTGTTGCGGATGGGCGCGCCGGACCTCGCCGCGCTGCGCCAGGGCCGCGAGGCGCTGAAGGCGCACCTGGGCTACATCGACGGCCTGCTGCAGACCCGCGACTGGCTGGCCGGTCGCCGCATGAGCCTGGCCGACTTCGCCGCCGCCGCCCACCTGTCGGTCATCGACTATTTCGGCGACGTGCCCTGGAAGGACTTCCAGGCGGCCAAGACCTGGTACATGAAGCTGAAGTCGAGGCCGGCCTTCCGTCCGATCCTGGCCGACCGCTGGCCCGGCCTCGCGCCGGCCGCGCATTATGACGACCTCGATTTCTGACCTTTCGCCTGACGCCATCAAGGACGAGATCCGCGCCGAGGCCCTGGCCCTGGGGTTCTCGACCTGCGGCTTCGCCGACGCCGCGGCCGCATGGCCCAACGGCGAGTGGCTGAAGGCCTTCGTCGAAGCCGAGCGTCACGGCGACATGGGCTGGATGGAAGAGACGCTGGAGCGGCGCTCGCATCCCACCGCCATGTGGACCGAGGCCAGGTCGGCGGTGGTGCTGGGGGTCAACTACGGCCCCGACATCGATCCGCTGGAGCAGCTGAAATCGACCAGCGACGCGGCGATCTCGGTCTATGCCCAGGGCGACGATTATCACGACGTCATCAAGAAGCGCCTGAAGGTGTTGGCCGGCTGGATGCATCGCCGGTTCGGCGAGGACGTGAAGGTCTTCGTCGACACCGCGCCGCTGATGGAAAAGCCGTTGGCCCAACGCGCGGGCCTGGGCTGGCAGGGCAAGCACACCAACCTGGTCTCACGCCAGTTCGGCTCGTGGCTATTCCTGGGCAGCGTGTTGACGACCCTGGACCTGCCGCCCGATGAAGCCGAGGTCGACCACTGCGGCCGGTGCAGCGCCTGCCTGGACATCTGCCCGACCCAGGCTTTTCCGGCCCCGCGCCAGCTGGATGCGCGGCGGTGCATCTCGTACCTGACTATCGAGCTGGCGGGGCCGATCCCAGCGGAGTTCCGCACCGCGATGGGCAACCGGATCTATGGCTGCGACGACTGCCTGGCGATCTGTCCGTGGAACAAGTTCGCGAGCCTCTCCAGCGAGGCCAAGCTGCAGGCCCGCGAGGCGCTGAAGCAGCCGTCCCTGGCCGAGCTGGCGGTGCTGGACGACACCGAGTTCCGGGCGCTGTTCTCTAAGAACCCGATCAAGCGCATCGGCCGCGACCGCTTCGTGAGGAACGTCCTCTACGCGATCGGCAACAGCGGCGATGCGAGCCTGATGGCGGTTGTCGAGCCGCTGCTGGCTGACCCCGCGCCGGTGGTGCGCGGCGCGGCGGTGTGGGCCGCGCGGCGACTGCTCGGAAACGCCTCGGCGCTGAAGCGCGCCGAGGACGATCCCGAAGTTCTGGCGGAGTGGGCCTAGGCCTTCAGCGCCGCTTCCACGGCCGTGCGGGCGGCGGCGCCCAGGTCCGGACGCTTCAGGGCCAGGGCGACATTGGCCTTCAGCAGGCCGATCTTGTCGCCGCAGTCGTGGGTATTGCCTTCGTAGACATAGGCGTGGAACTGCTGCTGGGTCATCAGCTTGGCCATCGAGTCCGTCAGCTGGATCTCGTTGCCCGCGCCCTTTTCCTGGCTGGCCAGCAGTTCGAAGATCTCGGGCTGCAGGATGTAGCGGCCGGCGATCGACCAGTTCGAGGGCGCCGTGCCCTGAGCCGGCTTCTCGACCATGCCGGTCATGGTGGCCAGGCGGCCGTTCACTTCGCCCGGGGCGACGATGCCGTACTTGTGGGTCTCGCTGGCGGGCACTTCCTCGACGCCGATGACGTTGCCGCCGCCGACCTTGTCATAGACCTCGATCAGCTGGCCCAGCGCCGAAGGATCGGCGTCGACGATGACGTCGGGCAGCATGACCGCGAACGGCTCGTCGCCGATGATGTCGCGGGCGCACCACACCGCGTGACCCAGGCCCAGCGGGGCCATCTGGCGCACGAAGCTCATCTCGCCCGGACGGGGCAGCTCGTCGCGCAGCTGCTGGAGGATGTCCAGCTTGCCCTTGGCTTCCAGCTGGGCTTCCAGCTCGACCTGGTGGTCGAAATAGTCCTCGATCGCGCCCTTGCCGCGGCCGGTGACGAAGACGAAGTGCTCGATGCCGGCCTTGCGGCCTTCCTCGACGATGTACGACAGGATCGGACGGTCGACGACGTTCAACAGCTCCTTCGGCGTCGTCTTGGTGCCCGGCAGCACGCGCGTGCCGAGGCCGGCGACGGGAAGGACGGCTTTACGAACGGGTTTCATGAGCGTCTCGTCTGAGTATTGGGTGGTCGTTTCTAGAAAAGCTTTCTGACGAAAGCCACCACTGTTCCGTGAAAAGTATTCTACGGCCCGTTCGTGTTCGTCCGGAGATGGATTCCCGGGCTCTTCGTGCTAGCTGAACGGCCTGATTGTTCGAGGTTCTTCATGCATCGCCGCGCCCTGCTCGTCACCCTCGCCGCCGCCGGCCTGACCCTGGCCGCCTGCGGTCCCAGCAAGAAGGCCCAGGAAAACCTGAGCATCGCCGACGCCTTCATGGCCAAGAACGCCAAGGAGCCCGGCGTCGTCACCCTGCCCGAGGGCGTGCAGTACAAGGTGGTGCGCGAGGGCGCGAACGGCGGCATGCACCCGACCAAGGCCGATGAGGTCAAGGTCCACTACGAAGGCAAGCTGCTGGACGGTACGGTCTTCGATAGCAGCTACGAGCGCGGCGTGCCGGCGGTGTTCCCGCTGGACGGCCTGGTGCCGGCCTGGGTTATCGCCCTGCAGCGCATGAAGGCGGGCGACGAATGGATCCTCTACGTGCCGCCGGCCCTGGGCTACGGCGCGCAGGACAAGGGCCCGATCCCGGCCAACAGCGTGATGGTCTTCCGCATCGAGCTGCTGGACGTGAACCGGATCGGGCCGGGCAAGCCCAAGCAGTAGGGTTTAGACCACGCGGGGCGGGTAACCGCTCTCGCGCAGGGCCTGCATGACGTCCTGGGTGTGCTGAGCGTCGCGGGTTTCGATGGTGATGTCGAACTCCGCGCCCTTGGCCGGGACGTCCAGGGCCAGGCGGTTGTGGTTGACCTCGATGATGTTGGCGCCCATGGCCCCGATCACGCTGGCCACGGTCGACAGCAGGCCCGGACGGTCGTCGCCGATGATCCGAAGGGAGGCCAGGCGCTGGGCGCGGACCAGTTCGCGGGTCAGCACCGAGGCCAGCAGGCGGGTGTCGATATTGCCGCCGCACAGGATCAAGCCGCACTTCTTGCCCCGGAAGCGTTCCGGATAGGCCAGCAGCGCCGCCAGCGAGGCCGCGCCGGCGCCCTCGGCGATGGTCTTCTCGACATTGCAGTACAGCGAGACGGCCTGTTCCAGGTGCGGCTCTTCCAGCAGCAGCACGTCGTCGATCAGCGGGCGGACGACGCCATAGGTCAGCTCGCCGACCTGCTTGACCGCGACACCTTCAGCAATGGTCTGGCCGCCGCAGTGAGCGGCGACGCCGCGCATCTTGGCGGTGAAGGACGGGTACATGGCCGGCTCGCAGCCGATGATGCGGATGTCGGGCTTCAGCGCCTTGGCCGCCGTGGCTACGCCGCTGATCAGGCCGCCGCCGCCGATCGGCACCGGCAGGATCTCCAGGTCCGGCGCGTCTTCCAGCATCTCCAGGGCGATCGTGCCCTGGCCGGCCATGATGTCGTAGTCGTCGAACGGGTGGACGAAGGTCAGGCCCTGCTCGTCGCGCAGCTTGCGGGCGTGGGTGTTGGCGTCGTCATAGGTCTCGCCCTCGATGATCACGGTCGCGCCGAAATCGCGGGTGTGCTGCACCTTCACGAACGGCGTGGTGCGGGGCATGACGATGGTGACGGGCACGCCCAGGCGGGCGCCGTGATAGGCCAGGCCCTGGGCGTGGTTGCCGGCGCTGGCGGCGATGACGCCCTGCTTCTTCTCGGCTTCCGAGAGCAGCATCAGCTTGTTCAGCGCGCCGCGCTCCTTGTAGGCGGCGGTGAACTGCAGGTTCTCGAACTTCACCCACACCTCGGCGCCGGTGATCTTCGACAGCGTCTTGGAGTGGCGGCAGGGCGTGCGCTCGATCTGACCCTTCAGGCGGCCGGCGGCGGCTTGGATGGCGGCGAGGTCGAGGGTCATCGGGTCAGCACTCTGTCGCGGCGAGAAACGAGCCGTGGCCGGGCCTCTAGCACGGCGCGACCATCCGGGCACACCCCTTTAGGGCGCGGTCTCCAGCAGGTTTTCTATGGCGGCCCAGGCCTGCGGCTCGGTCAGCATCGGCGCGTGGCCGACGCCGGGGACCTCGGCATAGGCCATGTCGGGCGCGGCGGCCCGCATGCGCTCGGCGATGGCGGGGTCGATCAGGTCGGAGATGCCGCCGCGCACCAGCAGTAGCGGACGGTCCTTCGCCAGGGCGCGGAACAGCGGATACATGTCCGGCGGGGCGAGGGCCGCGCCGCCTTCGGCCTGGGATTTGGACGCCGCTTCCGCCGCCGCCTTGATCGGGGCCGAGATGTCGGGGTCGTAGGCCAGGACGAAACCCCCGTCCTTCTCGTCGAACAGCCGGCGGGCGAAGACGTCCCAGTCCTCGGGGCCGTAGCTCGGGAAGGCCGCTTCGTTGATGGCCTTGGCGTAGGCGACGGCGGCGTCCCAGGTCTCGAACCGGCTGGCCATACCGGTGTAGCCGGCGATGCGAGCCAGGCCGACGGGCGACAGCTCGGGGCCGACATCGTTCAGCACGGCCGCCGCGATCGCCTGGGGCACGATCGAGGTCAGCACCATGGTGATCAGCCCGCCCATGCTGGTGCCGACGAACACCGCCTTCTCGATCCCGGCCGCCTGGAGCAGCGAGACGACGTCGGCGGCGTAGGTCCCTGGATGGTAGTTCATCGGGTTCGGATCGCGCGCCGACAGGCCCCGGCCACGCACGTCGACAGCCAGCACCCTGCGGCCCGTAGCGGCGATGCGCGGCGCCAGGTCCTCGAAGTCGCGGGCGTTGCGGGTCAGGCCGTGGATGCAGATCACCGGCAGCTTCCGGGCCTCGCCCACAGGGGCATAATCCCGCGCGTGCAGCGGCAGGCCTTCGTGCGAGGTCCAGAAGAAGTCGGTGAAGCTCATGATCAGGCCTCGTAGGTGAAGGGCGAGTCGATCTCGCTCAGCAGCGGGGCGGCGTTGTCGCGGTCGTTGGCGGTGATCTCGGCGACCGGGATCGGCCAGTCGATGCCGACCGCCGGGTCGCTCCAGCGCACCGCGCCCTCGGCGGCCGGCGCGTAGTAGTCGGTGACCTTGTAGAGCACCTCGCAGGCGTCGGTCAGGGTGACGTAGCCGTGGGCGAAGCCCTTGGGGACCAGCAGCTGCTGGCGGTTCTCGGCCGACAGCTCGGCCCCGACCCATTGGCCATAGGTCGGCGAGCCTTTGCGGATATCGACCGCGACGTCGAAGATCGATCCGACCACGCAGCGCAACAGCTTGTCCTGGGCGTGGGGCGGCTTCTGGTAGTGCAGGCCGCGCTGGATACCTTGCGTCGTGGACCGCACATGGTTGTCCTGGACGAAAGCGGCCTTAAATCCAGCCTCCTCCAGCGCCGCCTGGCGGAAGGTCTCGGAAAACCAGCCACGCTCATCGCCATGCCGCGCGGGCGTGATAAGCAGCACTTCGGGGATCGCCAGCGGCGTGATCTTCATGACGCGTACCTTGAGAAACGAACCCGCCACCGATGCCGGCTGAAGCGACCGAAAACAACCCCGCGCCGGCGGTGACGGTGATCATCGTCTCTTACCAGAGCGGTCCGACGCTTGAGCCGTGCCTGGAACGGCTGGCGGCCCAGACCTTCCGCGACTTCGAGACCATCCTGATCGACAACGCCTCGACCGACGGCGCCCCGCAGGCGGCGGCCAAGGCCCATCCGCGGGTCGATTTCGTCGAGGCGGGCGCGAACCTGGGCTTCGCGGCCGGCAACAACTTCGCGGCCCGCCGGGCCAAGGGGCGTTGGCTGGTCCTGCTCAACCCCGACGCCTATGCCGAGCCCGAATGGCTGGCTGAACTGATGGCCGGGGTCGAGCGCCACCCGACCGTGAAGAGCTTCGCCTCCCTGCAGCTGTCGGCCGATCGGCCCGGCCTGCTGGACGGGGCCGGCGACAATGTCACCAGCGCGGGCATACCGTTCAGAGGCGGGTATGGCCGCAAGGAACCGGCGGTCCTGCCCGAGGGCGAGGTGTTCTCGGCCTGCGGCGCGGCGATGCTGATCGACCGGGCGCTGTTCCTCGATGTCGGCGGCTTCGACGAGCGCTATTTCTGCTACTGCGAGGACGTCGACCTGGGCTATCGGCTGCGGCTCTACGACTATCCGACCCTGCTCTTGCCCAAGGCCAAGGTCGCCCACGTCGGCTCGGCGAGCACCGGCGTGCGGTCTGACTTCTCGATCTTCCACGGCTCGCGCAACCGGGTCTGGACCTTCTTGAAGAACACGCCCGGCTGGCTGCTGCCGGTCACCCTGCCGCTGCACGTGGCGGTGACGGCGGGCCTGCTGCTGCTGCACTGGCGGCGCGGCGACGTGGCTCCGGCGATCCGGGGCATCAAGGCGGCGCTGAAACGCGAGGAGCTGGACCAGGTCATGGCCGACCGCCGCGCGATCCAGGCCAAGCGCAAGGTCTCGCCCGGCGCGATCCTGCGGGTGATGTCGATCGATCCGGCAGCCTTTATCGGCCGGCGGTTCGTCATCCGGCGCTGGAAAGGTCCTCGATCAGCCGGCGCATGAAGGCCGCGCCGCGCTGCATCTGGCTGATCTCGACATATTCGTCGGGCTGGTGGGCCTGGTCGATCGAGCCGGGACCACAGATGACGGTCGAGAAGCCCGCGCCCTGGAACTGCCCGGCCTCGGCGGCATAGGGCACCACCCGCGCCGGACCGTTGTCGCCGGCCAGCTTGCGGGCGAAGGCCTCGGCGACCCCGTCCTCCTCGGGCGCGAAGGCCGGGGTCAGCGAGCGGCGCTCGACCTTGACGCCGCCTTCCGGGGCCTTGGCCTTGATCTCGGCGTCCATCGCCTCGGCCGCCGCGAAGAAGTCGGCCAACAGCGCCATCGGATCCATCTTGCCCGGCGTACGCAGGTCGAACAGGAACTTGCACTCGCGGGCCAGGATGTTCCCGGCCGTGCCGCCATGGACCATGCCGACGGTCAGGGTCGCGCCCTTGGGCATGAACGGCGAGGCCGGATCGGCCTCGCGCTCCAGCTTTTCCGACAGCTCGACCAGCATGGCCATCAGCTTGATCGCGGCCGTATTGGCCGAGACGCCCAGGTGCGTGAGGCTGGAATGGGCCTCGCGGCCGGTGACAGTCACCGTGAAGGTCGCGATGCCCTTGTGGCCGCGCACGGCGACCATGTCGGTGGGTTCGCCAACCACCACGAGGGCTGGGCGGGGGACCTCGGTGGCGATGACCGCGATCATGTCGGGCGCGCCCAGGCAGCCGACTTCCTCGTCATAGGAGAAGGCCAGGTGCACCGGCTTGGACAGGGTGGCCTGGGCCAGGTCCGGCGCGGCGGCCAGCGCCAGGGCCAGGAAGCCCTTCATGTCGCAGGTCCCGCGGCCGTAGAGCCGCCCCTCCCGCTCGGTCAGCACCCACGGATCGCTGGACCACGGCTGGCCGTCGACCGGCACCACGTCGGTATGGCCGGAGAGCACGATCCCGCCCTCGACCGCCGGGCCGATGGTGGCCATCAGGTTGGACTTGGTCCCGTCGGCGTTCGGCACGCGGCGGGTCGGGACATCCAGATGAGCCAGGTACTGCTCGACCCACTGGATCAACTCCAGGTTCGACCGGCGCGAGGTGGTGTCGAACGCCACCAGCTTGGCCAGGATGTCGATCGCACGATCAGACAAGACTTCGGAGGAAGAAACCATGATCCAAGCCTAGACCCGTTCTCACTGCGCCGCCTACCCAACCGCAGCAAGATCGTGGTCCCATGCGTTGTTGATCCCAAAGTGAGCAGGAGCCGGACCGTGATCGATCTCTACACCTGGACCACGCCCAACGGCCGCAAGGCCTCGATCATGCTGGAGGAGGTCGGCCTGCCCTATCGGGTCAATCCGGTGAACATCGGCAAGGACGAGCAGTTCGACCCACATTTCCTGGCCATCTCGCCCAACAACAAGATCCCCGCCATCGTCGACCACGACGCGCAAGGCGTCCATGGGGGCGGTCCGCAGAAGGTGTTCGAGAGCGGCGCGATCCTGGTCTATCTGGCCGAGAAGACCGGCAAGCTGCTGGCCCCGAGCGGTCCCGAGCGCTGGGCCGCCCTGGAATGGACCTTCTGGCAGGTCGGGGGCTTGGGCCCGATGGCCGGCCAGTACAACTATTTCGCCCTGCGCGCCGAGGAGAAGTCGCCGCTCGCCATCAACCGCTTCGGCGAGGAGGTCACGCGCCTGCTGGGCGTGATGGATCGGCGGCTGAACGACCATCCCTGGCTGGCCGGCGAGCACTTCTCGATCGCCGACATCGCCAGCTACGCCTGGACGAAGGCCATCCTGGCGGCCCTGGCAAAGGCCGAGCCCGACCGCGAGCCGGGCGTTCCCGCCGTCGAGGCCTGGGTGCAGGCGGTGGGCGATCGCCCGGCCGTCCAGCGAGGCATGGACGTGCCCAAGGTTTAGGAAAACTCCGTACGCCAGAGGAAAATCGGCCTCGCCCGACGCGGTCTGCCGCTTTTCTTCGGCGATACAGTTCTCTAGAGGGAGCGGACCATGATCCTGACCCTCTCCTGCCCCGACCAGCGCGGCATCGTCGCCAAGGTGTCCGCCTTCCTCTTCGAGCGCGGCTGCAACATCCTCGACGCCCAGCAGTTCGACGACCAGGAGACCGGTCAGTTCTTCATGCGGGTGGTGTTCGACGCCGATGGCGCGGACCGCGTCGCCTTGCGCGGCGAGTTCGGGACCCTGGGCGACGCCCTGAAGATGAAGTGGACGCTGCGCGACCGCGCCGAGCGCTATCGCGTGCTGCTGCTGGCCAGCAAGTTCGACCACTGCCTGGCCGACCTGGTCTACCGCTGGCGCATCGGCGAGCTGCCGATGGACATCGCCGGCGTGGTCTCCAACCACCCGGCCGAGACCTACGAACACATCGACCTGTCGGGCCTGCCTTTCCACCACATGCCGGTGACCAAGGAGACCAAGTTCGAACAGGAAGCCGATCTCTGGAAGCTGATCCAGGAGACCAAGACCGACATCGTCGTCCTCGCCCGCTACATGCAGGTGCTGTCGGACGGCCTGTCGGCCAAGCTGCAGGGCCGCTGCATCAACATCCACCACTCGTTCCTGCCGGGTTTCAAGGGCGCCAAGCCCTATCACCAGGCCCATGCGCGCGGTGTGAAGCTGATCGGCGCCTCGGCTCACTACGTGACCGGCGACCTGGATGAAGGTCCGATCATCGAGCAGGACGTCGAGCGCATCAGCCACCGCGACACGCCGGACGACCTGGTCCGCAAGGGCCGCGACATCGAGCGCCGCGTCCTGGCCCGCGCCCTGCGGTATCGCCTGGAAGACCGCGTGCTGCTGAACGGCCGCAAGACGGTGGTTTTCACCGACTAAGTTGCGCGTACACTAAAAACTGGATACGGACCCGGCTCATCTTTTTGACGCGCGTTCGGCGGCGAAACCGCTCACACTTTCGCCTAACGCGCTCGCTCAGCCCGAGGCTAACCAGCGCATGTCGCAGCAGAATCTCCGCGTGATGGTGACCGGCGGGTCGGGCTTCATCGGCTCGGCCGTGTGTCGCCATCTGGCCGGCCAGAACGATGTCGCGATCCTCAACTTCGACAAGCTGACCTATGCCGCCTCGCCGGCCAGCTTGGCCATGCTGGCGGGCAAGGCCGACTACCAGTTCGTGCAGGGCGACGTCGCCGACGCGGCCGCCGTCTCGGCCACGATCGAGGCCTTCCGCCCCAACGTGGTCATGCACCTGGCCGCCGAGAGCCACGTCGACCGCTCGATCACCGGCCCCGGCGACTTCGTGCAGACCAACATCGTCGGCACATACGTGATGCTGCAGGCGGCGCTGGAGCACTGGCGCACGCTGGAGGGCGCCGAGAAGGAGGCCTTCCGCTTCCATCACATCTCGACCGACGAAGTGTTCGGCAGCCTGGGGGCCGAGGGCCTGTTCTCCGAGACCACGCCCTACGATCCGCGTTCGCCCTATTCGGCGTCCAAGGCCTCGTCCGACCACCTGGCCCGCGCCTGGCATCACACCTACGGCCTGCCGGTGGTGGTCTCGAACTGCTCGAACAACTACGGCCCGTATCACTTCCCCGAGAAGCTGATCCCGCTGGTCACGCTCAATGCCCTGGAGGGCAAGCCGCTGCCGGTCTACGGCAAGGGCGACAATGTCCGCGACTGGCTGCATGTCGAGGACCACGCCCGCGCCCTGCACCTGATCGCCAGCCGAGGCGTGCCGGGCGAGAGCTACAATGTCGGCGGCCGCAACGAGCGCACCAACCTGCAGGTGGTCGAGACGATCTGCGACATCCTCGACGAACTGCGCCCGATCGCCGGCCAGAGCCGTCGCGAGCTGATCACCTTCGTCACCGACCGTCCGGGCCACGACGCCCGCTACGCCATCGACGCCACCAAGCTGGAGACCGAGCTGGGCTGGCGGGCGCAGGAGACCTTCGACACCGGCCTGCGCAAGACCATCCAGTGGTACCTCGACAACGAGGCCTGGTGGGCGCCGCTGCGCGAACGCTACGACGGTCAGCGCCTGGGCCTGAAGTAGCCGTCTACGACCTCGACGCCCTGGCAAACGGACGCGCCGTAAGCGACAGTCCAAGAAAAGCGTTGGGGAGGCTCCCGTGTCCAAGAAGATCATCCTCGCCGCCGTCGCGGCGACGCTGCTGGCTGTGCCGGCCGCTCCCGCCCTGGCGCGTCCGGCCTCGGCCGCTGAAGCTCCCGCCCCCGTCAAGATCGACAAGAAACGCATCGACGCGGCCCTGAAGGCCATGGTCGACAGCGGTCGCGCCGTCGGGGTCTCGGCGGTGGTCTGGAAGGACGGCCAGGAGCGCTATTTCGGGACCGCCGGCATGGCCGACCGCGAAGGCGGCAAGCCGATGCGCCGCGACACGCTGGTGCAGATCTTCTCAATGACCAAGCCGGTCACCGGCGTTGCCCTCATGCAGCTGTGGGAGCAGGGCAAGTTTGGCCTGGACGACCCGCTGTCGCGCTACCTGCCCGACTTCGCCGACATGAAGGTGATGGACGCCCAGGGCCAGACGCGTCCGGCGGCCCGGCCGATCCTGATCCGCGACATCCTGCGCCACACGGCCGGCTTCTCGTACGGCGGGACCGCCACCCCGGCCGACGCGGCCTTCACGGCGCTGGACCCGATGAACCAGGCCAACGACCTGACCGAGTTCGGCCGCCGCATCGCCAAGGCGCCGCTGCTGTTCGATCCGGGCGAGCAGTGGAGCTACAGCGCCGCCGTCGACGTCCAGGCCCTACTGGTCGAGAAGCTGACCGGCCAGCCGTTCGAAGCCTATGTGAAGGCTCACATCCTCGAGCCGCTGGGCATGAAGGAAGCGGCCTGGACCCAGCCCGAGGCCGCCTTCGCCCGGCTGGCCGCCACCTATAACAAGGGCCCCGACGGCAAGCTGGCGCGCCAGGCCGACGCCGAGACCCGCCGCCTGAACTTCGATCCCGCCCGTCGCCTGACCATGGGCGGGGCCGGCATCGTGGCCCCGATCGACGACTACGCCCGCTTCTCGCGCATGCTGTTGAACGAGGGCGAGCTGGACGGGGTGCGGATCCTGAAACCCTCGACCGTGCGCCTGATGGCCACCGACCATCTCGACCCCCGCGTCACCCAGCGCCTCTGGCTGCCCAGCAAGGGCACGGTCGGCTTCGGCTTCGACTTCACGGTCCGTAAGAGCCAGCCCCAGACGGCGGCCGAGAACCGCGGCGCGATCGGCGAATTCTTCTGGGACGGCCGCGAGACCACCCTGTTCTGGGTCGACCCGGTCAATCACCTGACGGCGGTGTTCTTCGTCCAGACCTACCCGTTCGACGGCACGCTGCACCACGACTTCCGCGACGCCGTGTACGGGAAGGACTATCTGGGCCCCAAGGGCGACTAGGGTTTGGGTTGGGTAGCCAGGTCTTGGGTCTTCGAGGCGCAGCCCCGCAGGGTCTCGCCGTCGATCCAGACCTCGGCCAGGTAGCCGTAACGGCGGTCCGACATGCCGTCCGAGCACTCGCCGGGCGTCAGGCGCAGGACGAGCCGCTGCTCGCCGGCCGTGGCGTCGAACACGCCCTGCTCGCCGTCGATGCGCACGCCGGAATTGCCGGTGACCACGTCCGGATGGTCGGGACGGGCCAGGGTCATGCCCTCGCTGCGCACCTTCACGTTCCAGAACGGCTCGGTCCCGACCGCGTCGAAGTCGCCGGAATAGTCCGGGCCGACGGTGATCGGCGCATCGGCCGGCGGCGGCGCCTCCTCGGCCGAGCCCATGGGCGACTGGCCACAGGCCGTTATCAACAGGGCGGCGGCGATCAGGACGACGGTACGCATGTCTTTGACTATCCCCTCCAGGTCCGGTGAGGCTAGACTCTGCGGCGATGAATCGGAACGCTTCTCCCTCCTTCCTTGAGTTCTTCGCCGGCGGCGGCATGGCCCGCATCGGCCTGGGCGAGGCCTGGACCTGCGCGTTCGCCAACGACTTCGACGCGGTGAAGGCGGACACCTATCGCGCCAACTTTGCCGACGCCGAGACGCACTTCCACGCCGGTGACGTCTTCGCCCTGAAGGCGGACGCGATCCCAACCGCCGATCTGGCCTGGGCGTCCAGCCCCTGCCAGGACTTCAGCCTGGCCGGCGCCCGAGCGGGCCTGGCGGGCGGCAAGTCATCGGCCTTCTTTGGTTTTTGGACCTTGATCAAGGCGATGTCGGCCGAGGGCCGCGCCCCGCCGGTGATCGTCATCGAGAACGTCGTCGGCCTGCTGACCTCGCACCACGGCGACGACTTCACCGCCCTGTGCGGCGCGCTGTCGGAAGAAGGCTACCGCTTCGGGGCGCTGGAGATCGACGCCAGCGCCTTCGTCCCGCAGTCGCGACCCCGCGTGTTCGTGGTCGCCACCCGCCTGCCGACCGAGGGCCTGGAAGGGACCAGCGGCTTCCATAGCCGCGCCGTGCGCGAGGCCGCCGCCCGCCTCCCCGACGACCTGAAGGAGCGCTGGATCTGGTGGGGCGCGCCCGCGCCGCCGGCCCGCAACACCGACCTGGCCGTCGTGCTCGAGCCCGACGACGCCGTGGCCTGGAACCCGCAGGACCGCACCGACGCCCTGCTGGCCCTGATGGCCGACAGCCACCGCGAGGCGGTCGAGCGCCGCATCAAGTCGGGCGAACGCGCGGTCGGCGCCGTCTTCCGCCGGATGCGCGGCGGCGACCAGCGGGCCGAGGTGCGCTTTGACGGCGTCGCCGGGTGCCTCCGCACCCCGCGCGGCGGCTCCTCGCGCCAGACCTTGCTGGTCATCGAGGACGGTCAGGTCCGCTCGCGCCTGGTCACGCCTCGCGAGGGGGCGCGCCTGATGGGCCTGCCCGACAGCTACCGGCTGCCGCGCTCGCAGACGGCGGGCCTGCAGGTGATCGGCGATGGCGTGGCGGTCCCGGCCGTGCGCTGGCTGGCGCAAACCCTGCTGGAGCCGCTGCTGATTAGCAAAACTGCAAGCCTCGCCGCCGAATGACCCCCTGACAGCTGGGTTTTGGAGGGCTAGTGTGCGCCCGCTTCCCGCAACCCATGGCTCCAGGGTGCCTCCGATGGACGACGCTTCCTCCCTCTATGACGCTTCGCGCTTCAAGCGCGCCGGTCGCGGCAAGATCTACGACTCGATCATCGACACGATCGGCGACACCCCGATCGTCCGCCTGCCGCGCCTGACCGCCGAGCTGAAGCCCAAGGGCGAGGTCGTCGCCAAGCTCGAATTCTTCAACCCGATCGGTTCGGTCAAGGACCGCATCGGCGTGGCCATGATCGAGGCGCTGGAGGCCAAGGGCCTGTTGAAGCCCGGCGCGACGATCATCGAGCCGACCTCGGGCAATACCGGCATCGCCCTGGCCTTCGTGGCCGCCGCCAAGGGCTACAAGCTGATCCTGGTCATGCCGGAAAGCATGTCGATCGAGCGCCGCAAGATGCTGCTGCTGCTCGGCGCCAAGCTGGAGCTGACACCGGCCGAGAAGGGCATGCGCGGGGCCGTCTCGCGCGCCCAGGAACTGATCGACGCGACGCCGGGTTCGGTGATGCCGCAGCAGTTCGAGAACGGCGCCAACCCGCTGATCCACCGCGTCTCGACCGCCGAGGAGATCTGGAACGACACGGCCGGCGCCGTGGACGCCGTGGTCTCGGGTGTCGGCACCGGCGGCACGATCAGCGGCGTCGGCCAGGTGCTGAAGGCCCGCAAGCCCAGCCTAAAGATGGTCGCGGTCGAGCCGGAGGCCTCGCCGGTGCTGTCGGGCGGCGCGCCCGGCCCGCACAAGATCCAGGGCATCGGGGCCGGCTTCGTGCCGGGCATCCTCGACCGCTCGGTGATCGACGACATCGTCCAGGTCAGCAATGACGACAGCTTCGCCATGGCCCGTCGCGCGGCGGCCACCGAAGGCCTGCCGGTCGGCATCAGCTCGGGCGCGGCCCTGACCGCCGCCTTCGACCTGGCCTTGCGTGACGAATATGCCGGCAAGCTGATCGTGGCGATCATCCCCAGCTTCGCCGAGCGCTACCTGTCCACGGCCCTGTTCGAGGGCCTCTGAGCCCCCTTCGCGTAGGCGTCGTCGGGTGCGGCGTCGGCGGCATGGCCGCCGCGCTCGCCCTGGCGCGTCGCGGACACCGGGTCACCCTGCTGGAGGCCTTCGCCGCTCCGCGGCCGCTGGGCTCGGGCCTGCTGCTGCAGCCCACGGGCCTGGCGGCGCTGAAAGCCCTGGGCCTGGATGAAACGATCCGTGAGGCCGGCGCGCGCGTCGACAAGCTGGAAGGCAAGGACACGCGCGGCCGCCGGGTCATGGACCTGGACTACGGCGACTGGCGGCCGGGCGCCCATGGCGTCGGCATCCACCGTGCCGTGCTGTTCGACACCCTGCATGACCAGCTGGCGCCGGCGGGCGTCGAGATCGTCACCGACGCGCGTGTCGTCAGGATCGAGAACCCGGCCAAGCCCATCCTGCACGACCAGCAGGGTCGCAGCTTCGGGCCGTTTGACCTGGCGATCATCGGCGACGGCTCGGCCTCGACCCTGCGCACGGCGATCCGGCCTGGCGCCAGAGCTCCGGTCTATCCGTGGGGCGCAGTCTGGACCAATGCGAGCGATCCCGAGGGCCGTTTCGCCGGAGCCTTGCGGCAGGTCTACCACCGCGCCGAGGTGATGACCGGCGTGTTGCCGGTTGGCCGGGGCGGGGAGGGCGAGACCGACCAGGTCGCCATCTTCTGGTCGACGCCGGTCAAGGACCTGGACGCGTTCCTGGCCAGCGACTTCGAGACGTGGCGGCGCGATCGGCTCGGATCGCTGTGGCCCGAGGTCGCCGCCCTGCTGGACGGGCGCGAGGCCTGGGAAGGCTTCTCGCGCGCCCTCTATCGCGACGTCTCTGTGGGGCGCTGGAACCGCGAGGCCTGCGTGCTGATCGGCGATGCGGCCCACGGCACGAGCCCGCAGCTGGGGCAGGGCGCGAACCTGGCTCTGGTCGACGCCGTCGAGCTGGCCGGCCGCCTCGATCGTGATCATCGCCCGACCGCCGTCGCCGTCCGCGCCTGGCAGGATCAGCGGCGGCGGCACACCGGCATCTATCAGTTGGTCTCCAAGGCCCTGACACCGCTCTTCCAGGCCCACGGCGCGTTCTGGCCTTGCATGAGGGACTGGTTCTTCACCCCGATGTCGCGCTGGCCAGGCCTCAAGCAGCTGGGCGTGCTGCTGCTGACCGGGACGTTGCGCCTGGGCCGCTTCCCACCGGAGACGCGGCCTTGACCACCGACGTCTATGACAAGGCCAAGCGTTCGGCCGTCATGGCCGCCGTGAAGAGCAAGGACACCACGCCCGAAAAGGCCCTGCGCCGGATCCTGACGGGCCTGGGCGCGCGCTACCGCCTGCATCGCAAGGACCTGCCGGGCAATCCGGACCTGGTCATGCCGGGCCGCAAGCTGGCCTTCTTCGTCCACGGCTGCTTCTGGCACGGTCACGACTGCGCGCGCGGCTCGCGGGTCCCGAAGAACAACCGCGACTACTGGCTGGCCAAGGTGGCCCGCAACGTCGCTCGCGACGAACGCTCAGTGGCGGCGCTGGAGGCGGCCGGCTGGCGCGTGGAAGTCATCTGGGAGTGCGACCTGAAAGACGAGGCGGCCCTGACGGCGCGCCTCAAGGCCGTGCTGGATCAGGCGGCGGCTTCGTCGGATGCGGACACGTCGACCGCCAGCACCTGAGCCAGGGCGCTGAACAGCTCGACCGGATCGATCGGCTTGGCCACGTGGCCGTTCATGCCGGCGGCCATGCAGGCGTCCCAGTCCTTGGGCGTGGCCGAGGCGGTGACGGCGATCACCGGCGTATCGCGATTGGGACCGGCGCCAGCGCGCAGGATGCGAGTGGCTTCGCGGCCGTCCATGCCAGGCATGTAGACGTCCATCAGCACCGCGTCGAAGACCTCGGCATTCAGCAGCTCCAGCGCTTCCTCGCCGGACTCGGCCAGGGTGGCGTCGACGCCGAACGGCTGGAGCACCAGCTCGATGGCCCGGCGGTTGACCACATGGTCGTCGACCACCAGCACCCGCAGGCCCGTGATCGAGCGGCCTTCCTCCTCGGCGCGCGGCGCTTCGGCGGTCTCGAAGGTGGCGGTCAGGGTGAAGTGAGCCCCATGACCGGGCGCGCTGGCGGCGGTCAGGTCGCCGCCCATCAGGCGGGCCAGCTCGCGGCTGATCGCCAGGCCCAGGCCCGAACCGCCATGCTGGCGCACGACGGCGGCGTTCAGCTGGTCGAACGGCGTGAACAGGCGCGGCAGGGCGGCCTCGGGGATGCCGGGGCCGGTGTCGATCACCTCGATCGAGAGCAAGACTTGATCGGGCGAGGCCTGGGCGTGCAGAACGACGGTGATCTCGCCCCGATCGGTGAACTTGATGGCGTTGCTGAGCAGGTTGTTCAGCACCTGCTTCAGCCGCATGGCGTCGCCGGCCACCCAGCGAGGCAAGCTGGCCGCGCCCTTGATGCGCAGCTTCAGTCCCTTGCGGGCGATCTCGGGCCGCCACAGGCGCAGGGTGTCCGACAGGGCCTGGCGCAGGTTGAAGGCCGACTGCTCGACCGTCATCCGGCCGGCGTCCAGGCGCGAGAGGTCCAGCAGGTCGTTCAGCAGGGTGCGCATCAGGCCGCCGGCGTCGGCGATCAGCTGGGCGTGGATCTTGGAGCTGGCCTCGGGGACCTCGCTGTGCAGGCGGGCCGCGCCGGCCAGGATGGCGCTGATCGGGGTGCGCAGCTCGTGGCTGATCATGGCCACGAAGGCCGACTTGGCGGCCACGGCTTCCTCGGCTTCGTGGCGGCGACGCTCGGCCTCGGCCTTGGCGTCGGCCTCGGCCTTCAGGGCGGTGTTGAGGGTGCGGCTGGCGACGGTGACCGAGATGATCATCAGCAGGGCGCCGAACCACAGGACGTCGGCCAGGTTGGCGCCGGGATTGGCGGCCTTGGCCACGAACGGCGCGACCAGCAGGTAAAGGGCGTGCGGGGCGGCGGCCATCAGGGTGGCCAGGCGGTTGCCGGCATTGACGACCACGACGTTCAGCAGGGCGCCGGCCAGCAGCATGCCGCCCAGGGTGGGGGCGAAACGGATGTGCGAGGCGAACAGCGCCATCGACACGGCGCCGAACGCCGCCGAGGTGATGAACGGCGCGACGACGGCGGCTACGCGTCGCCACGTCGGCGCGGTCTCCGACGGACGCCGCACCCAGGTCTCGAAGCCGTAGCAGACCGTGTAGGTCAGGGCCCACAGCCAACCCCAGGCCGGATGCAGATAGACCTGCAGCAACAGGGCGATGGCCAGGGTGGCGCCCATACGCAGATAGGTGTTCGCGCGCCCTGAGGCGGCGCGAGCCACATCCTTCTGCACCCCAGTCCCGATCATGGACGCCCTTGCCCCCTGAGACCCCCCGGTCCCCATCACGACCAGGCTAGCCGCGATGGGCTAGATGGAATTGAAAGAACGCCGCCTAGTCAATGGCTTGGACCAAAATTCAGTTTGGGCAAGATCGTGCGCGATCGGGCCTGCGTGGCGCCGTATCGGCAAGGATTTGCCCTTTGTGGCGCAGCTTAGGGCCGCGCGCCGAACGCCTTGGCCAGGTCGTCAGGGGTGACGCCGTCCAGCTCCAGGCGCTTGAGCCGGGCCGTGTCGCCGGCGGCGATCCGCACCGCCGAGCGCGGGATCTTCAGGGTCTTGGCCAGGAAGGCCAGCAGGGCCGCGTTGGCTGCGCCGTCGACCGGCGGGCTGGCCACGCGGACCTTCAGATAGGGCCGGCCGTCCGCGTCGCTGGCCCAGCCGTCGACCGCATCGCGGCCGCCACGGGGCGTGAGGCGAACGGCCAGAACCTCAGCCAAGAACGTTCAGCAGGGTGTTCTGAAGCGCCGGCAGGATGAAGATCTGCAGGCCGCGCAGCAGCAGCAGCACGACGATCGGGCTGACGTCGACGCCGCCGATCGACGGGATGATCCGGCGGAAAGGCGCTAGAATCGGGTCCGTGACGCGATCCAGGAAGCTGGCGACATTGTAGACGAACTGGTTGCGGCGGTTGATCACGTCGAACGCGAACAGCCAGCTCAGCACCGCCGAGATGATGATGGCCCACCACAGCAGGTCCAGCAGCGCATTGAGGATGAAGAAGACGAGATTGATGATGGGAGCCATGGGTTTCCGTCCGGACGCTTGAGCTTCTTGCCGCGCCTGGAGGTTGCTGGCAAGGCGCGGTGAGAACCCCGCTTGACGAGCGCGTCCAAGGGCCGTATCTCCGCCGCTCCTTGGGGCCGTAGCTCAGATGGTAGAGCGCCTCGTTCGCAATGAGGAGGTCAGGGGTTCGATTCCCCTCGGCTCCACCAAGGACCTTCCCGACATGTGCAAATGAACGCTTCGCCGGGCGCGAGCTTGGCCTTGCACGTTCATGCCCTTTCCGCGTGCGTCAGCGTCATCTCGCCGCAGGGGACTGAAATCCCCATCTCGGCGTGGGGTCTGCGACGACTCGCCACAGCCCAGGTTTACCGGATGGCGCCTCGCCCTGCGTGAGGTTGCCCCCTCGTCCGATCGAATGTCGGGCCAGCGGGGGCTAGAATGCGCCAATCCAAGATCACCGGGGCTAAATCCAGCCGGATCGCCTATCGCCTGGCGGCCGGATCCTTCGTCATCGCCGCGGCGCTGCTGGCGGCCGATGCGGCTTTCGCCGAAGAAGGCTCTGCCCTGACCCTGGGTGGCGGCTATACGGCCGATGTGACCGGCACGGTCAGCGGCGGCCTGGCCAAGCGCGGCCGGGTGCTGGACGACTTCCAGATCTCCGCCGATCTCGACCTGGACAAGGCCTTTGGCTGGAAGGGCGCGACCGCCCACGCCCTGCTGCTGAACAACAGCGGCGCCATGCCCAATGAGGACGCCGGCACGCTGCAGGGCGTCGACAATATCGAGGTCAGCCGCCAGCGCGCCCGCCTGTTCGAGGCCTGGGTCGAGCAGGGCTTCGGCGACAAGGGTTCGATCCGTGTCGGCCTGTATGACCTCAACAGCGAGTTCTATTCCAACGACAGCGCCGGCCTGCTGATCGCGCCAGCCTTCGGCATCGGCTCGGAGCTGGCGGCCACGGGTCCCAACGGGCCGTCGATCTTCCCGTCTACCGCTCTAGCCGTCCGTGCCCGCTGGACGCCCAACGAGCATGTCTACGCCCAAGCGGCCGTTCTGAACGCCAATGCCGGCGTGCTGGGCGATCCGGGCGGCGTCCACACCTCGTTCGACAATGGCGTCCTGGTGATCGGCGAGGCCGGCTGGCAGGGCCGCGGCAAGGTGGCCGTCGGGACCTGGCGCTATAGCGACAAGCAGGACGACATCCGCAGCGTCACGCCCGCCGGCGATCCGGTCCATCGCACCGCCCAGGGCGCCTATGTGCTGCTGGAACGCCAATTGACCGGCGAAGGCGACGACGCGGTCCGCAAGACCACCGCCTTCGCGCGCCTGGGCGTCTCGGACGGCGACACCACCGCCTTCAAGGGCGGCTGGCAGGCCGGCGTGCTGGTCGAGCATGTGTTCGAGAGCCGCCCCGACAGCGCCTTCTCGGTGGGCGTCAACCAGGCCTATCTGTCGAGCAAGTTCCGCGACAACGCCTTCGACGCGGGTCAGCGCCTCCAGCACGCCGAGAGCGCGATCGAGGTGACCTATTCGGACAAGATAGGCCCGGTGACGATCCAGCCCGACCTGCAATATGTGAAGGACCCGGGCGCCGACGGCGGCGTCGGTCACGCCCTGGTGGCGATCCTGCGGGTGGGGGTGGAGTTCTAAGGAACTCCACCCGCTCCGGATCTTAGGCCGAGGCGGCTTCCGCCACGGCTTCGGCGGTGATGCCGAATTCCTTGTAGAGGCGCTCGAACGGGGCCGAGGCGCCGAAGCTCTTCATGCCGACGAACTTGCCGTTCTCGCCAATGAAGCGCTCCCAGCCCATCTTGATGCCGGCTTCGACGGCCACGCGCACCGGCGCATTGCCGATGACCGAAGCCTGATAGGCGGCGTCCTGCTTGTCGAACAGTTCCCAGCAAGGGGTCGAGACGACGCGGGTCGGCTTGCCCTTGGCCTGCAGGATGTCGCGGGCGGCGACGGCGACGCCGACCTCGGTGCCCGAGGCGAAGATCGTCACGGCCGCTTCACCACCCTCGGCCGCCAGCAGCTCGTAGGCGCCCTTGGCCGACAGATCGCCGCCGGCGGTGCGCACGTGCGGGGTCTTCTGGCGCGACAGGGTCATGACCGACGGGGTGCGGGCGCTTTGCAGGGCGACCTTCCAGCACTCGGCGGCTTCCACCGCATCGGCCGGACGAAACACCAGCAGGTTGGGGATGGCGCGCAAGCTGGCGACCTGTTCCACCGGCTGGTGGGTCGGGCCGTCTTCGCCCAGGCCGATGGAGTCGTGGGTCATCACGTGGATGACGCGGGCTTCCATCAGCGCGCCCAGGCGGATCGCCGCGCGGCTGTAGTCGGCGAAGGCCAGGAAGGTGCCCGAATACGGGATCACGCCGCCGTGCAGCGACATGCCGTTCATGGCCGCGGCCATGCCGAACTCGCGCACGCCGTAGTGGACGTAGCGGCCGGTGTACTCCGGCGCGTCGAACGCGCCCATGCCCTTGACCAGGGTGTTGTTCGAGCCGGTCAGGTCGGCCGAGCCGCCGATCATTTCCGGGATGGCCGGGATCAGCTGGTCCAGGGCCGAGCCCGAGTGGACGCGGGTGGCGTTGACCGGCTTGGTCTCGACCGCCTTGGCGATGTGGGCGTCCAGGGCTTCGAAGGCGCTGGCCGGCAGTTCACCCGCCATGGCGCGCTTGAACTCGCTGGCGTTGATCGAAGCGGCCAGCTTGGTTTCCCAGGCCTTGCGGACCTTGGCGCCGCGACGGCCGACGCTCTTCCAGGCCGTGGCGATGTCGCCCGGCACGGTGAACGGCTCGGCGTCCCAGCCCATGGCGACGCGGGCGTCGCGGATCTGGTCGTCGAACAGGGTGTAGCCGTGGCTGTGGGGGTCGCCTTCTTTCGGACCCGCGCCCTTCGAAATCAGCGTCTTGCACGCGATCATGGTCGGGCGGTCCTGCTTGGTGGCCCAGCGCAGGGCTGCGGCGATCTTGCCGTGGTCGTGGCCGTCGACGACCTTCACGGCCCAGCCGGCGGCCTTGAAGCGGGCGACCTGGTCGCCGGTTTCCGAGATCGTGGCCTCGCCGTCGATGGTGGTGTTGTTGTCGTCAAACAGCACCGTCAGCTTGGCGAGCTTCAGGCGGCCGGCGATGCTGATCGCCTCATGGCTGACGCCTTCCATCAGGCAGCCGTCGCCAGCGATCACCCAGGTGCGGTGGTCGACCAGGTCAGAGCCGAAGCGGCCGGCCAGATGGGCTTCCGCCATCGCCATGCCGACGGCCGTGGCCAGGCCCTGGCCCAGCGGACCCGTGGTGGTCTCGACGCCGGGGGTGTGGTGGACTTCCGGGTGGCCGGGGGTCAGCGAGCCCCACTGACGGAAGTTCTCGATCTCCTTCATCGTCACGGCCTTGAAGCCGGTCAGGTGGAGCAGGGAATAGAGCAGCATCGAGCCGTGGCCCGCCGACAGCACGAAGCGGTCGCGGTCGTGCCAGTTGGGCTGCGACGCGTCGAACTTCAGGAACTTGCCCCACAGGACGGTCGCCACATCGGCCATGCCCATGGGCATGCCTTGGTGGCCGGACTTGGCCTTGTGCACGGCGTCCATGGAAAGGACGCGGATCGCGTCGGCCATCTTGATGGGCGAAACGGGCATGTGGGCTTCCGTCTTTTCTATGTTTTGCGGGGCTGCGCGAGGGGCGCACTCGCATGGGAGGCCCCGGGGGTCAACCCAAGCGGCGGACTTCTGGCGACATGCTGAGGACGCTATGCAACATCGTCCGGTGACGTTATAGCTGGATGCAGACTTATGCTCAGTTTAAGCATAACCCTGAAAGGCCGGTTCCTTGGGTAGTCCGTCGTTCTTCTCGCCCTACCGCCACGGCTTCGTCCGTGTGGCCACCGCCGTTCCTAAGGTGAAGCTGGCCGATCCGGCCGTGAACGCCGCGAGCGTCCTGGCCCTGGCCCGCGAGGCGCATGACGCTGGCGTGGCGGTGATCGTGTTCCCGGAGCTGGGCCTGACCGGCTACACGATCGACGACCTGCTGCAGCAGGAGGTCTTGATGGACGCCGTCGAGGCGGCGATCGCGACCCTGGCGCAGGAGACCCGCAAGCTGGCGCCGCTGATCGTGGTCGGAGCGCCGCTGCGCGACGGCGGCCGGCTCTACAACACCGCCGTGGCGATCCAGGGCGGCCAGGTGCTGGGCGTCGTGCCCAAGAGCTTCCTGCCCAACTACCGCGAATTCTATGAGCGCCGCTGGTTCACGCCTGGCGCGGGCGTCACTGGCAAGACCCTGACTCTGGCCGGCCAGAGCGTGCCGTTCGGGACCGACGTGCTGCTGCGCGCCGATGCGCCGACGCCGTTCACCGTCGGCATCGAGATCTGCGAGGACGTCTGGACGCCGACCCCGCCCAGCACCGCCCAGGCGATGGCCGGCGCAGAGATCCTGCTGAACCTGTCGGCCAGCAACATCACCATCGGCAAGTCCGAGACCCGCCGCCTGCTGTGCGCCAGCCAGTCGTCGCGGATGATCGCGGCCTATGTCTATTCGGCGGCCGGGGCGGGCGAGAGTTCGACGGATCTCGCCTGGGACGGCCATGTCGACATCCACGAGATGGGCGCGCTGCTGGCCGAGAGCCCGCGCTTCTCGACCGGCCTGGCCTGGACCTATGCCGACATCGACGTCGAGCGGATCCGCCAGGAGCGCATGCGGGTCGGCAGCTTCGGCGACGCCATGGCGCTGAACCCGGCCAAGGTCCCGTTCCGCGCCGTGCCGTTCAGCTTCGAAGCGCCCGCCGGCGATCTCGCCCTGGTCCGTCCGATCGAGCGCTTCCCGTTCACGCCCTCGGACCCCGCCAAGCTGCGCGAGAACTGCTACGAGGCCTACAACATCCAGGTTCAGGGCCTGGCCCGGCGCCTTGAAGCGTCGGGTCTAAAGAAGCTGGTGATCGGTATCTCGGGCGGCCTCGACTCGACCCAGGCGCTGCTGGTGGCGGCCAAGGCGGTCGATCAGCTGGGCCTGCCGCGGACCGATATCCTGGCCTACACCCTACCGGGTTTCGCCACCTCGGATCATACGAAGAACAATGCCTGGGCGCTGATGCGGGCGATCGGCGTCACCGCCGCCGAACTCGACATCCGTCCGGCCGCGACCCAGATGCTGAAGGATCTGGACCACCCGTTCGGGCGTGGCGAGCCGGTCTATGACGTGACCTTCGAGAACGTGCAGGCGGGCCTGCGCACCGACTACCTGTTCCGCCTGGCCAACCACAACGCCGCGCTGGTCGTCGGCACCGGCGACCTGTCGGAACTGGCGCTGGGCTGGTGCACCTACGGCGTCGGCGACCACATGAGCCATTACAACCCCAATTGCGGGGCGCCTAAGACGCTGATCCAGCACCTGATCCGCTTCGTGGCCCATTCCGGCGATGTCGATGCGGCCACGACGGCGCTGCTGGAGGACATCCTGGCCACCGAGATCTCGCCGGAGCTGGTGCCGGGCGAGCAGACCCAGGCCACCGAGAGCTTCGTCGGCCCCTACGCCCTGCAGGACTTCAACCTCTTTTACATGACCCGCTACGGCATGGCGCCGTCCAAGATCGCCTTCCTGGCCTGGAGCGCCTGGCATGACGCGGATCAGGGCGGCTGGCCGGTGGGCCTGCCCGACAGCGGCCGGCGCGCCTACGACCTGGCCGAGATCAGGAAGTGGCTGGAGCTGTTCCTGAAGCGGTTCTTCGCCAACCAGTTCAAGCGCTCGGCCGTGCCGAACGGGCCCAAGATCTCGTCGGGCGGGGCGCTGTCGCCGCGCGGCGACTGGCGGATGCCGTCGGACGCCAAGCCCGACGCCTGGCTGGCGGAGCTGAACGCGAACGTTCCCGGTCAATAAAGCCTTCGCGACGGGCGCGCTTCACGATATCCCCACGGCCAAGCAGGGGTGCTTGTCAGTCTGAGGTTACTCTTGGCCGCGATCTATCCGGTTATCCTGTGCGGCGGTTCGGGCACGCGTCTGTGGCCCGCGTCGCGTAGCGACCAGCCCAAGCAATTCCTGAAACTGGTCGGCGACCGCTCGTCGTTCCAGGAAACGGTGCTGCGGGTGCGTGACCTGCCGGGCGTCGCCGAGATCGTCGTGGTCACCGGCGAGGCCATGGTCGGCTTCGTCGCCGAGCAGACCGCCGAGATCGACACCTGGGTCACCATCCTGGTCGAACCCGAGGCCCGTGACAGCGCCCCGGCCGTGGCCGCGGCCGCCGCCTATGTCCAGGGCCTGGACGCCGAGGGCGTGGTGCTGATGCTGGCCGCCGACCACCACGTGGCCGATCCCGCGATGTTCGGCGAGGCCGCCGTCATTGCCGCCAAGGCCGCCGAACACGACCTGATCGTCACTTTCGGGGTGCAACCCACAGTGCCGGCCACGGGCTTCGGCTACATCCGTCCCGGCGCGCCGCTGCTGGACGGCTCGGTGCGCGAGGTCGCCGCCTTCGTCGAGAAGCCCGACCGCGAGACCGCGGAGCGCTATCTGCTGGAAGGCTATCTCTGGAACAGCGGCAATTTCGCCTTCAAGGCCAGCACGCTGCTGGGCGAGTTCGAGGCGTTCGAGCCTTCGGTCGCCGAGGCCGCCAAGGCCTGCGTCGCCAAGCTGGAGCTTGAGGCCGGGATCGGCCGCCTGGACCGCGAGGCCTTCGCCGGCGCGGCCAAGATCAGCCTCGACTACGCGGTGATGGAGCGGACGACCAAGGCGGCCGTGGCCCCGGCGTCGTTCGCCTGGTCAGACCTGGGGGCCTGGGACGCGATCTGGGAGGCTTCGGACCGCGACCATGCCGGCAACGCCAGTGATGGCGACGTCGACCTGCACCAAGCCTCGAACGTTCTGGTCCGCACCACCGGCCCCTATGTCGGCGTGATCGGCGTCAGCGACATCGTGGTCATCGCCGAGCCGGACGCGGTGCTGGTCTGTCACCGCAAGGACAGCCAGGCCGTGAAGGTCCTGGTCGATGGGCTGAAGGCCAAGGGCCGCTCGATCGCCTCGCGCAAGAGCGCTTCGCCCAACGGGACCGAGACCCTGGTCAGCACCGACGGCTTCGACGTCGAGTTGCGCCGCGCCCCGGCCGGCGAGACGGTGGTCCTGCCGGTCTCGACCGTGCAGCTGCTGGAAGGCGTGCTGGAGATGGACGGCGACGTCTACGCCGCCGGCGCGATCATCCCGCTGGAGGCCGAGACCCGGGCGCGGGCCATCGGCGCGGCCACGCTGCTGGTCACCCGGCCGCGCTGAGCGCTCGGTCCATCTCCAGGATCGACAAGACGATGTGGTAGAACGAGCTGGCCGGCGCCGGCTCGTCCACAAAGGTCTCGTCGGGCTGGTACTTGTCGCGCCACAGGCCCGGAACCGGGGTGCGCAGATAGGTCAGCAGCCCCTCGGCGCCGGCGGCGGCCATGCCCCAGTACTTGGCGTCGCCGGTGACTTCGGCGGCCAGGACGGCGGCCTTGATCCGCTCGGTCTGCGGCCACAGGCGGGCGCCGTTGTCGTGGATCGAGAAGTCGTCCAGCAGGGCGTTGATCGCCACGCCGCGCGCCAGGTCGACGCCTTGGGTTTCCGCGTCGTCGATCATCCGCAGGGCGGCGGCCGTGGCATCCGGGCGTCCGGCCAGCTTGCCCCAGCGCAGCAGCAGCCAGCCCCATTCGAACTGGTGGCCCGGCTCGCAGATCCGGCCCTCGACGCCCGGCGCGGCGTTCCAGTCGAGGTCGAAGAACTCGCGCAGCTGGCCGCTCTCGGGCTGAATGAACTTGGCCAGCGCCAGCTCGGCGATCTCGTCGGCCAAAGCGCGCCAGGCCGGGTCGCCGTCGACCTCGGTCCAGGCCAGCATGGCCTCGAACAGGTGCATGTGCGGGTTGGACTGCAGCGGCGCGGTCGGCGGGTTGGACTGGTGGAAGCCGGCCACCGGATGCTTGCGCTCGGCGATCAGCTTTTCACGCACGGCCGTCGCGATGGCCTTGGCCTCTTCCGCGCGGGCCGGCAGCGTCTTGGCCACCGCCGCCAGGGCGAACATGGCGAAGGCCTGGTCGTAGAGGTCGGCGGTCTCGTCCAGGCTCTCGCCGCTGGGGCCGATCAGGGTGCGGAACAGGCCGTCAGTGCGGCGATAGTGCGAGAGATAGAACGACAGGCCATGCTCGACCGCCGTCCGCCACGGACCGGTCCAGCCCAGGTCGCCGGCGATGGCGAACGAGTAGATCTGGCGCGGCAGCACCCGGCCGCGACGCGGGCCGTCGACGGGCGCGCCCTCCAGGTCCAGCTTCTCGAAGAAGCCGCCCTTCACGTGATCGGCGCCGGTTTCCCACCACAGCGGATAGGCCGCCTCGGTCGCCCAGGTCTTGAGGCGGTCGCGCAGGCGGGCGGCGTCGGCGAAGGCGTTGGTCATCGAAGGCTCCAGAAGCGGCTCTTTCTAGTGCGGATCGTGTGTCCAGGCCAAGACGGAGCCTTGGCGATTTGGCGCTACTCGGGGTAGTGCTCAGGCCATGACCGACGCTGCCGCGCTTCCTCCCCTGAAGGCCGTCTTCCTCGATCGGGACGGCGTGCTGAACATCGACCACGGCTATGTGTTCGATCCTGCCAAGCTGAACTGGATCGACGGCGCCCGCGAGGCGGTGGCGGCGA
Organism: Caulobacter sp. GW821-FHT11E11; assembly: GCF_058808315.1. Lineage (NCBI taxonomy): Bacteria > Pseudomonadati > Pseudomonadota > Alphaproteobacteria > Caulobacterales > Caulobacteraceae > Caulobacter > Caulobacter sp. GW821-FHT11E11. The sequence goes on along the minus strand of NZ_JBXARO010000001.1, from coordinate 121,472 downwards.
TGACCCAGGCGGGGCTGAAGGTCCTGGTGGTCACCAACCAGTCGGGCATCGGCCGGGGCTATTTCGACGAGGCGCAGATGGACCGGTTCCACGGCGCCATGCAGGACCAGCTGGCCGAGCTGGGCGGGCGTATCGACGCCTTCTACCACTCGCCTTTCCACGAGGCGGCCGTCGTCGACGCCTTTCGCGTCGCCGACCATCCCGATCGCAAGCCCAATCCCGGCATGGTCCTGCGCGGCCTGGCCGACTGGAACCTGGCGCCGGAAGAGGCCGTGATCATCGGCGATCGCCACATCGACGTGGAAGCGGGCAACCGGGCGGGCATGCCGGGTTACCTGTTCAAGGGTGGCAACCTGCGCACCTTCGTCGGCCAGGTGCTGGGCGATCGGGTTCCGGCGCTGAAATGAAGATCCTGCAGTTCGGCCAGACCGGCCAGGTCGCCACGGCGGTCCAGGCCGCAGCGCGGGATCGTGTCGAGCTCATCGCCCTGTCGCGCGCCGACTGCGATCTCGAGAACCCCGAGGCCATTCGCGCCGCGATCCTGGCCGCCGACTGCGACCTCGTCCTGAACACCGCCGCCTTCACCCACGTCGATCCCGCTGAGGCGCGGCCCGACGAGGCCTTCGCGGTCAACGCCACGGCGCCGGGCGCGATGGCCGCCGCCAGCGCCGAGCGCGGTCTGCCGTTCGTGCATCTGTCGACCGACGCGGTGTTCGACGGCCTGACCGGTCGTCCCTATGTCGAGACCGACGAGGCCAAGCCGATCAACGTCTACGGCCGCTCAAAGCTGGCCGGCGAGCAGGCGGTGCTGGCCCATCCCCGTACGACGGTGCTGCGCATCTCGTGGGTCTTCTCCCGCTACGGCCGCAACTATGTGAGCTTCATGCTGAAGCTGGCCCGCGAGCGCGAGGTGCTGAAGGTGGTGGCCGACCAGTTCGGCACGCCGACCGACGGCGAGGCCCTGGCCGACTTTCTGGTCGCGACCGCGCCGCGCTGGGCCGCCGCGCCGGCCGGTGATCCGGTCTTTGGCCTGTTCCACTTCGCCAATGCCGGCGAAACTAGCCGCTTCGGCTTCGCCAAGGCCGCGATCGATCGCGATCCAAACAGCCGTGCCCGCGTCGAGCCTACCACCCAGGCCGCCTTCGCCGAGCCCGCCCCACGCCCGCCGCGCACGCCGCTCGACACCGGCAAGCTGCAGATGGTGTTCGGTTTCACGCCCGAGCCCTGGCGCGTGGCCGTGGAGCGGACCGCAGATCGACTGGTATGACGAGTCTGGCGTGACGCCGCCGCTCGGGCTAAACCGGCGCAACTCCAAACATAACCAGCAGGCGCGAGCGACCATGCAGATCTTCCTCGACAGCACCGACACCAAGGTCATCGCCGACCTGAACGCGACCGGCCTGATCGACGGCGTCACCACCAACCCGACCCTGATCGCCAAGTCGGGCCGCCCGATGCTGGAAGTGATCGCCGAGATCTGTGACATCGTCCCCGGCCCGATCAGCGCCGAAGTCGCCGCCACCACGGCCGACGCCATGATCGCCGAAGGCAAGAAGCTGGCCGCGATCGCTCCGAACGTGGTGGTGAAGCTGCCGCTGACCCGCGACGGCCTGATCGCCTGCGCCGCCTTCGCCGACGAAGAGATCAAGACCAACGTCACCCTGTGCTTCTCGCCGACCCAGGCCCTGCTGGCCGCCAAGGCCGGCGCGACCTACATCTCGCCGTTCATCGGCCGCCTGGACGACTACGGCTTCGATGGCATGGACCTGATCCGCGACATCCGCGCGATCTACGACAACTACGGCTACGAAACCGAGATCCTGGCCGCCTCGGTGCGCAACGCCGCCCACGTCAAGGAAGCCGCGATCATCGGCGCCGACGTCGTCACCATCCCGCCGGCGGTGTTCGCCGAGCTCTACAAGCACCCGCTGACCGACAAGGGTCTGGAACAGTTCCTGAAGGACTGGGCTTCGACGGGCCAGTCCATCCTGTAAGGAATTTTGCGCTCTCGGGCGGGCCAGGCGCTCGCTCGGGAGGCGAACAAGTGATCACAGTTTATTTCGCATTGGCGAAGCTGGTTCGCAAATGCGAGTTCGTGCGTTAAAGCTTGGTCCGTCCACAGAGGGCCACATCCATGGCTTTGACGACCGCTGAGACAGAAGTCCGCCTGGCCGGCCCCGAAGAGGCCGACCGCTTCTCGCGATTCCTGCACGGCTTCCTGTCGGCCAACGGTTTTCCGTTCGTCATCGTCCACGACACGCCCGAGCTTCTGGGCCAGCTGCGCAAGGTGGTGTTCGAGGACGTCTGCCTCAGCCGCAAGTTCGCCGCCGAGTGGCTGAACCAGCGCGGAACGGCCGGGGCGGCGTAGGGCTTTCCTTCTTTCCCAAACAGCACCTATCTAGGGGAAAATCGTTTCACCCTGCAGCGGAGCTGCGCCATGAACGACCCTAAATCTGGCCTTCCCAGCATGGCCGGCTCGGCTCTCGACCTGATCGGCCGCACGCCGATGATGGAGGTCAAGAACCTCGACACCGGCCTGTGCCGCCTCTTCCTCAAGCTCGAGAACCAGAACCCCGGCGGCTCGATCAAGGATCGCGTCGCCCGCTCGATGATCGAGGCGGCGGAAGCCGACGGCCGGCTGAAGCCCGGCGGGACGATCATCGAGGCCACGGCCGGCAATACGGGTCTGGGCCTGGCCCAGGTGGCCAGCCTCAAGGGCTACAAGCTGATCCTGATCGTCCCCGACAAGATGGCGCGGGAGAAGATCCTGCACCTGCGGGCCATGGGCGTGGACGTGCGCCTGACCCGCAGCGACGTCGGCAAGGGCCATCCGGAATACTACCAGGACATGGCTCAGAGCCTGGCCCAGTCGATCCCCGGCGCGCTGTACGCCAACCAGTTCGAGAACCCGGCCAATCCGCTGGCCCACGAGACCACGACTGCGCCGGAGCTGCTGACCCAAATGGACGGCGACATCGACGCCATCGTCGTCGGCGTCGGCTCGGGCGGCACCCTGACCGGCGTCGGCCGCTACATGAAGGCTCACTCTCCTAAGACCAAGATGGTTCTAGCCGACCCTGAGGGCTCGATCCTGCGCGACTATGTCGAGACCGGGACCTTCGGCGAGGCCGGCAGCTGGATCGTCGAGGGCATCGGCGAGGACTTCATCCCCGACAACGCTCAGATGGACCTGGTCTCCCAGGCCTATTCGATCAGCGACCGCGAGAGCGTCGACACCGCCCGCCTGCTGCTGAAGAAGGAAGGCATCCTGGCCGGCTCGTCCTCGGGCTGCCTGCTGGCGGCGGCGCTGAAATACTGCCGCGAGCAGACCGAGCCCAAGCGGGTCGTGACGCTCGTCTGCGACACGGGGTCGAAGTACCTGACCAAGATGTTCAACGACTTCTGGCTGGCGGCCCACGGCTTCGACGGCCGCGAGCTGCACGGCGACCTGCGCGACCTGATCGCCAAGCGCTACGCCGACGGCGGCGTCATCGCCATCGGCCCCGACGACACCCTGCTGACCGCCTACAACCGCATGCGCTCCAGCGACATCAGCCAGCTGCCGGTCGTCGACCATGGCAAGCTGGTCGGCATCCTCGACGAGAGCGACGTGCTGGCCGCGGTCGAGGCCGGTGACGAGGCCCCGCGCTTCAAGACCCTGGTCGGCGCGGCCATGACCCGGGCCGTCAACACCCTGCAGGCCCATCAGTCGGTCGACGACCTGCCCGACGTCTTCGATCGCGACGAGGTCGCCCTGGTGGTCGACGGTGAAGAATTTCTGGGTGTCATCACCCGGGTCGATCTGATCAATCACCTGCGTATGAGCGCCTGAAGGACCCTGCATGACCGACATCCCCGGCAAGAACCGCCTGGACTTCGCCACGCGGACCATTCACGGCGGCCAGTATCCCGACCCGACCACGGGCGCGGTGATGGTCCCGATCTACGCGACCTCGACCTACGCCCAGACCAGCCCTGGCGAGCACAAGGGCTTCGAGTACAGCCGCAGCCACAACCCGACCCGCTTCGCTTTCGAGCGCAGCATCGCCGACCTTGAGAGCGGCACGGCGGGCTTCGCCTTCGCCTCGGGCCTGGCGGCCGCCTCGACCATCCTGGAGACGCTGGACAGCGGCGCGCACGTGATCGCCAGCGACGATCTCTATGGCGGCTCGTTCCGGCTGTTCGAGAAGGTGCGCAAGCGCTCTGCCGGCCTGACGTTCAGCTTCGTTGACATGGCCGATCTGGCGGCCGTCGAGGCGGCGATCACCCCGGCGACGAGGATGATCTGGGTCGAGACCCCGACCAATCCGATGCTGCGACTGGCGGACCTGGCGGCCATCGCCGCGCTCGCGAAAAAGCGCGGCTTGATCACGGTCGCCGACAACACCTTCGCCAGCCCCTACATCCAGCGACCGCTGGAGCTGGGCTTCGACGTCGTCATGCACTCGGCGACCAAGTACCTGAACGGCCACTCCGACGTGGTGGCGGGCGTGGCGGTGGTCGGCGACAACGCCGCCCTGGCCGACCAGATGAAGTTCCTGCAGAACGCCATCGGTTCGGTCCTTGGGCCGTTCGACAGCTTCCTGGCCCTGCGCGGCGTGAAGACCCTGGCCCTGCGCATGCAGCGCGCGTGCGACAGCGCGCTCGAGATTGCCCAATGGCTGGAGAAGCACCCCGCCATCGAGCGGGTGATCTATCCCGGCCTGGAAAGCCACCCGCAGCACGACCTGGCCAAACGCCAGATGACCGGCGGCTTTGGCGGCATCATCTCGGCCGACGTGAAGGGCGGCCTGGCGCCGGCCCGCAAGATGCTTGAGCGCACGCGCCTGTTCACGCTCGCCGAGAGCCTGGGCGGGGTCGAAAGCCTGATCGAGCATCCGGCGATCATGACCCACGCCTCGATCCCGGCCGATCAGCGCGCGGCGCTGGGCATTTCCGACGGCCTTATTCGGCTTTCGGTGGGGATTGAGTCTTGCCGGGACCTGATTTCCGACCTCGACGCGGCTTTATCAGGCTGAGCAGGTGATGGTGCTCGCCCTCGCCCGGCATGACGGGCGAGGGGTCCTTGGCCTTGGTCGGACGCGGCGGCGGCAGGTCGGTGCGGGCCGGGTCCTCGGCCAGCAGATGGGCGGCCAGCATCAGGTCGGTCTTGACCGGACCGAAGTCGGCCGACGCCGTCCAGACACGGATCGCGGCCTGAGCGAAGGCTTCCGACAGGTCGACGACCTCGATCATCACCGCCGGATCCTTGCGGATGCGCGGGTCGCTCTCGGCCCGCTCGCGCAGGCGCTTGAGGACCATCACCAGATCGGTCTTCAGCGGAACCTTGAAAAGCACGTCGGCCCGTCGGCTGCGGTGGGTCGAGTAGTTCAGGATCACGTCGCCGAACACCTTGCTGTTGGGGATCATGACCTTGACGTTGTCGGGGGTGGCGATCTCGGTGAACAGCAGGTCCAGTGACTTCACCGTGCCGTTGCGGGTCGAGGTCTCGATCACGTCGCCGACGCGATAGGGGCGGAACAGCAGGATCATCACCCCGGCCGCCACGTTCGACAGGGCGCCTTGCAACGCCAGACCAATGGCCAGCGAGGCCGCGCCCAGGACCGCGATGATCGAGGTGGCCTGCACGCCCAGCTGCTGAAGCACCGCCACCAGGCCCACGGCCACGACGGCATAGCGCACCAGTGACGACAGGAAGCTCTCCAGGGTCGGGTCCGGATTCTTGCGGTGCACGCGGCCCAGGCCCCGCTTGGCGACATTGGACAGCCAGCCCGCAACCCAGAAGGTCAGGAGCAGGATCAGGGCGGCGACCACCAGGTTCACCGCCAGCTTGCCCAGCCAGTCCAGGAAGTGTCCGAGCATGGTCTCGTCGGCCTTGACGTTGGCGAGCGACGGCAGGGACGCATCCGCCGGTACGAGGGTGGGTTTGGTCTGCATAAGGGTCTCGATAGGCGCCCCCGCGCTGATCGGTCAACGACAGGATGAGCTGACGGTTCCGCTTGTGGCGGGAAACAGTCGGTTACATCAATTGGCTCGAAATCGTCATGAACCGCGCATAAAGGCCGCGCCATGAGCATGCCCTTCATCGACCTCGCCGCGCAGCAGCGCCGGATCCGCGACAAGATCGACGCCGCCATCGCCAAGGTGCTGGACAGCGGCGCCTATGTCATGGGTCCGCAGGTCCGCGAGTTCGAAGCCAAGCTCGCTGCGTTCGGCCAGGCCAAGCTGGCCTTGTCCTGCGCCAACGGCACCGACGCCATCGCCCTGCCGCTGATGGCCTGGGGCGTGGGCCGGGGCGACGCGGTGTTCTGCCCGTCCTTCACCTTCGCCGCGACGCCGGAAGTGGTGCCGTGGGTCGACGCGACGCCGGTGTTCGTCGACGTGCTGCCGGAGACCTACAATCTCGACCCCGCCAAGCTGGACACGGCCATCGCCGCCGTGAAAGCCGAGGGCCGCCTGACCCCCAAGGTGGTGATCGCCGTCGACCTGTTCGGCCAGCCCGCCGACTATCCGGCCATCAAGGCCATCTGCGACCGCGAAGGCCTGAAGCTGATCTCCGACAGCGCCCAGGGTTTCGGCTGCACGCTCAACGGCTACCACCCGCTGCATTGGGCCGACGTGGCGACCACCAGCTTCTTCCCGGCCAAGCCGCTGGGCTGCTACGGCGACGGCGGGGCGGTGCTGACCAATGACCAGACGCTGTGGGATCTGATGGACAGCTACCGCGTCCACGGCAAGGCGGTTGGTCCGGACCTGGAAGGCAAGACCTTCGACCACGACCCGAAATATCTGAACACCCGCATCGGCATCAATTCGCGCCTCGACACCATCCAGGCCGCGATCCTGCTCGAGAAGCTGGCGATCTTCCAGGAAGAGATCGACCTGCGTCAGGTCGTGGCCAACCGCTACGCCGAGGGCCTGAAGGGCTCGGTGATCTCGACCCCGGCTGTGATCGACGGCGGCGTCTCGGTCTGGGCGCAGTACGTGATCGAGCACGACAATCGCGACGGCCTGGCCGCGCACTTGAAGACGCAAGGCATTCCGACGGCGGTCTATTACCCTGTCCCGATGCACGTGCAGACGCCCTACGCCCACTTCCCGCGCGGCGAAGGCGGCCTGCCGGTGACCGAGGCCAAGGCAGAGACGGTGCTGGCCCTGCCGATGCACCCCTATCTGGGCGAGGCCGACCAGCAGAAGATCATCGACGCGATCCGCGCCTTCAACGGCTAGGCGGCTTCTCTAAACGGATTTTTTGGGCCCGGCGACGAAGCAGGTTCACCGCCTGCAGCGCCGTCGCCGCGGCGGTCAGCGCCACGCCCATGGCGCAGACGCCGGTCCAGCCGGTCGACTTCCACAGCATCACCGCGACGGCCGAGCCGGCCGCGCCGCCCACGAACATGCCGCCCATGAAGACGGTGTTCAGCCGGGCGCGCGCCTCGGGCTTCAGGGCGTAGACGATGTGCTGGTTGGAGACGAGGACGCTCTGGATCGCGAAGTCCAGCAGGATCACCCCGACGACCAGGCCCGGCACGCCCGGCCAGAAGCCCAGGATCAGCCACGACACGAGCGCCAGGGCCGCGCCGGCGGCGATGATCGGGCGCGGGCCGCGCTTGTCGGCGATGCGGCCGGCCAGGGGCGCGGCCAGGATGCCGACGGCCCCGATCACCCCGAACAGGCCGGCGATGTCCGAGCCCAGGCGGTAGCTCTGCAGGTGCAGGGCCAGGATGGTCCAGAACGAGGTGAAGGTCGCGAACAGCAGGGCCTGGGTCGCCACGGCCAGGCGCAGCGAGCCGAACTCGCTCCACAGCCGGCCCAGCGAGATCATCAGGGTGACATAGGACAGGCCGCCCTGCGGGTGGCTGCGCGGCAGCTTGGCGTACATCCAGCCGCCGGCCGCCAGGGCCACCGGCGCGGCCAGCCAGAAGATCGCCCGCCAGCCGGCATGGGCCGCGACGAAGCCGGCCAGGGTCCGGGAGAGCAGGATGCCGCACAGCAGGCCGGCCATCACCGTTCCCACGGTCGCGCCGCGCTTCTCGGGCGAGGCCAGGTGGGCGGCGAACGGCACGATCTGCTGGGCCACGGTCGCGGCTGCGCCCAGCAGCAGCGAGCTGACGATCATCAGGCCCGGCGTCGGGGCCAGGGCGGTGGCGATCAGGGCGATGGCCAGGGCCAGGAACTGGAAGGCGATCAGCTTGCGCCGCTCGATCAGGTCGCCCAGCGGCACCAGCAGGAACAGGCCCGCCGCATAGCCGGCCTGGGTCGCGGTCGGGATCAGGGCCGTCGCGCCGCCGGGCATGTCGCGCAGCATCAGGCCCAGGGTCGGCTGGCTGTAATAGATGTTGGCGACGGCGATGCCGGTGGCGGCGGCCATGGCCAGGGTCAAGCCTCGGTTCAACGCACCGGGCGGGGTACTGTGGGTCATGGGGCGGCTATATAGGCCTTTCCGACCCAGATGCGATCACCCTGAGGTTGGCGGGTTGTCGCACTGGCCCTATATGGCCCGCGTACGCGTCTCGTGTCTGGGGCGTCCAGAGCGCGAGAAACTCCATGTCCGACACCAAGCCGTCGCCGCATCCCGGCATGGGCTTTGGCCAGTTCGTCGCGCTGATCGCGGCGATGATGGCGACCAACGCGCTGGCCATCGACTCCATGCTGCCCGCCCTGCCGCACATCGGCGAGGCGCTGGGCGTGCATGACCCCAACGCCCGCCAGTGGGTGATCACCGCCTATCTGCTCGGCTTCGGCGTCGCCCAGCTGGCCTACGGCTCGCTGGCCGACCGCTACGGCCGCAAGCCGGTCCTGATGGTCGGGCTGACGCTGTACACGATCTTCGCCGCCCTCTGCGCCTTCTCGACCTCGTTCGAGATGCTGCTGGCCGCGCGGTTCCTGACCGGCCTGGGCGCGGCCTCGACGCGGGTGCTGTCGGTGTCGATCGTCCGCGACTGCTATGCCGGCCGCCAGATGGCGCGGGTGATGTCGCTGGCCTTCATCGTCTTCCTGGCCACGCCGATCATCGCCCCGTCGCTGGGCATGGCGGTGATGATGGTCGCCTCGTGGCGCTGGATCTTCGGCATCCTGTCGATCTTTGGCCTGGTCGTCATGGCCTGGGCGGCGATCAAGCTGCCCGAGACCCAGCATCCGGAAGACCGCATCCCGATCTCGGTCAAGGGTGTCAGCTCGGCCTTCAAGACCGCCCTGACCGACCGCATCGCCATGGGCTACACCCTGGCCGCGACGCTGGTGCTGGCCGGCCTGTTCGGGTTCCTGAACTCGGCCCAGCAGGTCTTCGCCGAGGTGCTGCACGCCGGCGACATCTTCCCGCTGATCTTCGCCGGCATCGCCGGGACCATGGCGGTCTCGTCGCTACTGAACGCGCGGATCGTCGACAGGTTGGGCATGCGCAAGGTCTCGCACTGGGCGCTGATCGGCTTCATCGTGGTCGCCGCGCTGCATGCCGCGATCGCCATCACCGGTCACGAGACCCTGGTGAGCTTCGCCCTGATGCAGGCCGCCATGATGTTCTGCTTCGGCCTGGTGATGTCCAACTTCGGGGCCATCGCCATGGAGCCGCTGGGCCACGTGGCGGGCGCCGCGGCTTCGATCCAGGGCTTCATCACCACGGTGGGCGGGGCGCTGTTCGGCTTCCTGATCGGCCAGCTCTATGACGGCACCACCGTGCCGCTGACGATCGGCTTCGTGGGTTTCGGCTTGGCGGGGTTCCTGGTGGTGCTGGCGACCGAGAAGGGCAAGCTGTTCCAGGCCGGCGCCTCGGCTCCAGCCCCGGTGGCCGCGCACTAGTCGAGCATCGCCTCCAGGGTTTTGAGCTCGTCGGCTTCCCGCGAAGGCTTGTCCCAGCGGATGCGGTTGATGCGTGGGAAACGCATGGCTACGCCTGACTTGTGCCGCGTCGAGCGCTGCAGGCCCTCGAAGGCGACCTCGAACACCAGGCCGTGCTCAAGGTCGGCACGCACCGAGCGGACGGGGCCAAAGCGTTCGATCGTGTTGTCGCGGACGAACTTGTCGATCAGCTTCAGCTCCTCGTCGGTGAAGCCGAAATAGGCCTTGCCGACGGGGGTCAGCGTCCGTTGGCCCAGCTCATCCTCACGCCAGACGCCGAACGTGTAGTCGGAATAGAAGCTGGATCGCTTGCCGTGACCGCGCTGGGCGTACATCAGCACCGCGTCGATCAGGTGCGGGTCGCGCTTCCACTTGAACCACGGACCCTTGGGCCTGCCCGGCTCGTAGACGCTGTCGCGGCGCTTCAGCATCAGGCCTTCGGAGAGGCGCGCGTCGCCTTCGGGCGGGTCCAGGCGCAGGGCGGCCAGTTCCTCCCAGGTCGCGAAGGGCTGCAGCGGCGACAGGTCGATGCGCGGCGTCGTCAGCCGCGCCACGAACGCCTCCAGCCGCGCGCGACGCTCGACGAAGGGCAGGCCGCGAACGTCCTCCTCGCCGTCCATCATCAGGTCGTAGGCGCGGATGCCGGCCGGGAAGGTCGCCAGCTGCTTGCCGTCGACGGTCTTGCGGTTCAGCCGCTGCTGCAGGTCGCCGAACGGGGCCAGGGCGCCGTCGCGCAGCACCAGCAGCTCGCCGTCGATCGCACCTTCGAAATCCAGGGCCTCGACCACGTCGGGGAAGGCCGCCGAGATGTCGTCGCCGGTGCGGGTGTAGAGCCGCCGCTCGCCGCGTTCGGAGACCGCCTGGACGCGGATGCCGTCCCACTTCCACTCCGCGACATAGGTCGCCGGATCCAGCTTGGCGAAGTCGACATCCTCATCGATCGGCTGGGCCAGCATCACCGGCCGGAAGCGTCCCGGCGCGTCGGGCGAGGGGCGTTCGGAGCGGCCTTCAAGCCAAGCGAAGAGGTCGCCATAGGGCGGCTCCATCGCATGCCAGACCTCCTCGATCTCGCCAATCTCGACGCCGCCGAAATTGGCGCAGGCCTGCTTGGCCAGGCGCGAGGACACACCGACCCGCAGGCCGCCGGTCATCAGCTTGAGCAGCGCCCAGCGGCCGTCGGGGTCCAGCGCGTCCAGCCAGCCTTCGATCAGCCGCTGCACCTCGGCGCGTGAGGCCGAGTGCAAGGCCTCGATGACTTCGGACAGTTCCGGCGGCCGGTTGGCGCCGGGCTTGGCCGGCCAGACCAAGGCGACGGTCTCGGCCAGGTCGCCGACATAGTCGTAGGACCAGGCGAACAGCTGAGCGTCCATCCGCGCCTCGACCGCCTTGCGGATGAAGGCCGGCTTGGCGGCGTTGAACGACAGTGCTCCCGTCAAAGCCGCCAGGGCGTAGCCGCGATCCGGGTCCGGCGTCTGGCGCAGATGGTCGGCGATCAGGGTCAGCTTGGCGTTGCGCGAGCTGGTCAGGGACAGCCGGTCGAGCAGGTGGGCGAAGGCGCGCATGGACATGGAACGCAGCCGCTTCGTTTTAGCTCGCCCGAGCTTCGTCCAGCTGGCCCAGGATCATGATCTTCTGCCAGATCTTGCGGCCCAGGTCCGAAGCCAGGGTCTCGATGTCGTTGACGGCCGAGACGATCACCGGGTCATCGCTCTCGCCGGCATAGAGGGCCGCCAGCTTGGCGGTCAGGGCCAGCATCTCGGCGCAGTAGTCCAGGTAGCGCGACAGCTGGAAGTTGGTCATCTCGCGCTTGGGCGAGACGGCGGTCCTGGGGCCCAGCAGGACGGTGGGGTCCTTGGTCAGCTGGTGCATGTCGATGACGTGGCAGAACGAGCGCAGCTCGTGCAGGGCCTTCTGGACCCGCTGCTGCTTCCAGCGCCGCTCCAGCGAGGCCAGGAACCAGGCGGCCGCGCCTGACAGCAAAGCGAGGTTGGCCGCCGACTCCAGGCCCTGGGCCAGGCCGAAGCCTTCCTTGGCGCGGATGACCGCGCTCCAGTCGAGCCGCCAGACCAGCGCGGCTTCCAGCGCGATGCCGCCCAGCACGATCAGGGCCACCAGCAGGCGCAGGAAAAGATAAGGCCGGGAAATCCGGTGGGCGCGATCCGCCGTCAGGTGCGCCGTGTCGGCGAGCCGGCCGCAGACCGCCGCCAGACCCGAGGCCGGAAAGCGCGCGGCCACGCGGGCGTACAGGCTGTCGAGCGTCTCGACGACCTTGTCCGCGTCCAGCTTCTGACGATCTCTCTTCAAGCGATCCTGGGGCCTGGCCATGTCGCGTCATAGCGCAGGTTCATGACCGCTCGCGCAAGAGGGTGAACGCTGCTAGATTAAAACGATCGTTTGAATCTTCGCGAGGCGACCATGGACGAGATTCCTGAAGGCTTCGAACCGCATGTCCGCAAAAGCCCGGTGACCGACCCGTGGGAGCCGCTCTATGCCCGCAAGGCCAACGACCGGCTTGTGCTGGCGACGCGGATCCGCGAGGCGCACTGCAATTCGCGGAGCATGCCGCACGGCGGCTTCCTGGCGGCGCTGGCCGACAACGCCATGGGGCTGTCGCTGGGCGTCAACCTGGCGGCGGCGCGCCAGCCGGCCGGCGGGCTCGTCACCGTGTCCTTGACGCTCGACTATCTGGGCACGGCGAAACTGGGCCAATGGCTCGAGTTCGACACCGACTTCGTCAAGCTGGGCCGGTCGATCTGTTTCGCCGAGGCGACGGTGCGCGCGGACGGGGTCCCCGTCGCGCGCGCCCGTGCAACCTTCAAGCTGCTCGAGGCTAAGGCCGCGGCCTAGGCCCGTTCGTGCACCGCTTCCTCGGCCGCGAGCGGCTGGGGCAGGCGGCTGATCATTTCCTTCGGGCAGACCTGCCAGAACTGATCCCGCACGCGATCCCAATCCCGCAGCAGGGTCGCCGCGAACACCGAGTCCGTCTCGCGGGCGTGCTCGGCGATCAGCGAGCGCAGCACGCCTTCCCAATAGGGCGAGGCCAGGCGCTGCACGACGATGCTGTCGGGGTTGATGTTGTCCTCGAAGCGATCGTGCTGGTCGAGCACGAAGGCCATGCCGCCGGTCATGCCCGCGCCGAAGTTGCCGCCTGTCGGGCCCAGGATCACCACCTGGCCGCCGGTCATATATTCGCAGCCGTTGGCGCCGCAGCCCTCGACCACCGTGGTGGCGCCCGAGTTGCGGACCGCGAAGCGCTCACCCGCCTGGCCCGCCGCGAACAGCCGGCCCGAGGTGGCGCCGAACAGCACGGTGTTGCCGATCAGGGCGTTGGTCTCCGGAGCCGCGAGGCCCCGCGCCGGCTTGATCACGATGGTCGCGCCCGACAGGCCCTTGCCGACATAGTCGTTGGCCTCGCCGGTCAGTTCGATGCGCAGGCCCTGGACCGCGAAGGCGCCCAGGCTCTGGCCGGCCGAGCCCTTGAGCTGGACGGTCAGGTGGCCGGCGGGCAGGCCCTTCATGCCGAACTTGCGGACGATGTGGCTGGACGTGCGGGTGCCGATGGTGCGGGCGGTGCTGCGGACCGTGTAGGTCAGCTGCATCTTCTCGCCGCGTTCCAACAGCGGGGCGGCGTCGCGGACGATCTGGGCGTCCAGCGTGTCCGGCACCGCGTTGCGGCCGACGACCGTGTTGTACGGCTTGTTCGCGCCCGGATCGGCGCGGACCAGCAGCGGGTTCAGGTCGAGGTCGTCCAGGTGCTCGCCGCCGCGGCTGACCTGCGCGAGCAGGTCGGTGCGGCCGACGATTTCCTGCAGGCTCTTGAAGCCCAGGCCCGCCAGGATCTCCCGCACTTCCTCAGCCACGAAGGTGAAGAGGTTGATGACCTTGTCCGGCGTGCCGGTGAACTTGGCGCGCAGGGCCTCGTCCTGGGTGCAGACGCCCACGGGGCAGGTGTTGGAGTGGCACTGGCGCACCATGATGCAGCCCATGGCCACCAGCGAGGCGGTGCCGATGCCGAATTCCTCGGCGCCCATCATGGCGGCGATGACGATGTCGCGGCCCGTGCGCATGCCGCCGTCGGCCCGCAGGACGACGGAGTGGCGCAGGTTGTTCAGGGTCAGCACCTGGTTGGCTTCCGACAGGCCCATCTCCCAAGGACCGCCGGCATACTTGACCGAGGTCTGGGGCGAGGCGCCCGTGCCGCCGACGCCGCCTGCGACCAGGATCACGTCGGCCTTCGCTTTCGCAACGCCGGCGGCGATGGCGCCGATGCCGGTCGCCGCGACCAGCTTCACCGTGACGCGCGCGACCGGGTTGATCTGCTTCAGGTCATAGATGAGCTGGGCCAGGTCCTCGATCGAGTAGATGTCGTGGTGCGGCGGCGGGCTGATCAGCATCACGCCGGGCGTCGCGTGACGCAGGCGGGCGATCATCTCGGTGACCTTGAAGCCGGGCAGCTGGCCGCCCTCGCCGGGCTTGGCGCCCTGGGCGACCTTGATCTCCAGCTCGACGCACTGGTTCAGATATTCGGCGGTGACGCCGAACCGGCCCGAGGCCACCTGCTTGATGGCGCTGTTAGGGTTGTCGCCGTTGGGCAGCGGCTTGTAGCGCGCGCTGTCCTCGCCGCCTTCGCCCGAGACCGACTTGGCCCCGATGCGGTTCATGGCGATGTTCAGGGCGCCGTGGGCCTCTGGGCCGAGGGCCCCCAGGCTCATGCCGGGCGTGACGAAGCGCTTGCGGATCTCGTTGACGCTCTCGACCTCGTCCGTGGCGATCGGGTTGCGGTCCGAGCGCCAGTCCAGTAGGTCGCGCAGCTGGATCGGCTTCTGGGTGCGCAGGCCGTTGGACCAGCGGCGATAGAGCTCGTAGTCGCCGGTGTCGCAGGCGCTTTGCAGCGTGTGCATCAGGCGAGCCTCGAAGGCGTGGGCCTCGCCCGAGCGGCGCGACTTGTACAGGCCGCCGACGGGCAGGGTGATGGCGTTCAGGCTCCAGGCCTTGCGGTGCAGCTCGACCGTCTTGCTCTCGATGCCGGCCAGGCCGATGCCCGAGATGCGCGAGGGCATGCCGGGGAAGAATTCGGCGGCCATGGCGCGCGACAGGCCGACGGCTTCGAAGTTGTAGCCGCCGCGGTACGAGGAGATGACGCTGATGCCCATCTTGGAGATGATCTTCAGCAGGCCGCCCTCGATGGCCGTCTTGAAGTTGATGCAGGTGTCGCGCAGCGACTTGTCGCCCAGCAGGCCGCGCTCCAGGCGATCCTGGAAGCTTTCCTGGGCCAGATAGGCGTTGACCGCCGTGGCCCCGACGCCGACCAGCACTGCGAAATAGTGGGTGTCCAGGCACTCGGCCGAACGAACCACGATCGAGACGTACGAGCGCAGGCCCTTGGCGACCAGGTGGGCGTGGACGCCGCCGGTGGCCAGGATCATCGGCAGGCCGACGCGGTCTTCGGCCGAAGCCTCGTCGGTCAGGACGATGGCCCCGCAGCCGCGCAGCACGGCGTCCTCGGCCTCGGCGCGGATGCGGTCGAGGTTGGCGCGCAGGGCGTCGCCGGCCCGGGCTTCCTCGGCCGGCAGGGGCATGGTGCAGTCGATGACCGCGACGTTCTTCTCGCCCAGCAGGCCGTGGATGCGCTCGTACATGCCAGTGGTCAGCACGGGGCTTTCCAGCACGTAGACGTCCGCCTGGGCCGCGTCCTGGGCCAGGATGTTGCCCAGGTTCTTGAAGCGGGTCTTCAGGCTCATGACGCCGGTCTCCCGCAGGGGGTCGATCGGCGGGTTGGTCACCTGGCTGAAGTTCTGGCGGAAGTAGTGGCTGAGCGGACGATACTTCTCCGACAGCACCGCCAGCGGGGTGTCGTCGCCCATCGAGCCGACGGCTTCCTTGCCGTCCTCGACCATGGGGGCGAGGATCATCTCCAGGTCTTCCAGCGAATAGCCGGCGGCGGCCTGGCGGCGGGTCAGCTCTTCACGGGCGTACTTGCGCGGCTCGGGGCCCGGGCCGATCTCGGTCTCGAGATCGACCATGTTGCCCAGCCAGTCCGTGTAGGGATGGCGGCCGGCCAGTTCGTCGATGATCTCGTCTTCGCCGTACAGGCGGCCTTCGGCCAGATCGATGGCCAGCATGCGGCCCGGCGCGATGGCCAGCTTGCGGGTGATGCGGGCTTCCTCGACGCCGCACATGCCCGCTTCCGAGCCCATGATCACCAGGCCGTCGTCGGTATAGGCCACGCGCAGCGGACGCAGGCCCGAGCGGTCCTTGCCGGCCACGACCCAGCGGCCGTCGGTGGCGCACAGGGCGGCCGGACCGTCCCACGGCTCCATCACGGCGTTGCAGTACGAATAGAGCGCCTTGTGCGACTCCTTCATCTTCGGATTGGCGGCTTCCGGCACCAGCAGGGCCTTGGCCATCGGCGCGTCACGGCCGGCGCGCACCAGCACCTCGAAGGTGTTGTCCAGGTTGGCGCTGTCCGAAGCGCCTGGCTGGATCACCGGCTTCACGTCGTCCCCGAACTCGCCGAAGGCCTGGGCGGCCATCTTGATCTCGTGGGACTTCATCCAGTTGATGTTGCCCTTGATCGTGTTGATCTCGCCGTTGTGGGCGAGCATCCGGAAGGGCTGGGCCAGGCGCCACTGCGGGAAGGTGTTGGTCGAGTAGCGCTGGTGGAAGATCGCCACGGCGGCGGTGAAGCGCTCGTCCTTCAGGTCGGGATAGAACTCGTCGATCGCCTCGGCGAGGAACATGCCCTTGTAGATCAGCGACTTGGCCGACAGCGAGCAGATATAGAAGTCGGTGATGTTCTGGCCGTGGACGCGCTTTTCGATGCGCTTGCGGCACAGGAACAGGGCGCGCTCCAGCGCCTCGCCTTCCAGGCCGGCCGCCGGGGCCAGCATGATCTGCTCGATTTCCGGACGGGTGGCGTTGGCCTTCTCCCCGATCACCGAGGTGTCGACCGGCACCTGGCGCCAGCCATAGATGTAGAACCCGAACCGGAGGGCTTCGGCCTCCACGATCGTGCGGCAGGTCTCCTGGGCGCCCAGGTCGGTGCGCGGCAGGAAGATCTGGCCGACGGCGATCGGGCCCGAGCGCAGGGCGTGGCCGGTGCGACGCACCTGGTCGATGAAGAAGTCCTGCGGAACGCTGACCAGCACGCCGGCGCCGTCGCCGGTCTTGCCGTCGGCGTCGACCGCGCCCCGGTGCCAGAGAGCCTTCAGGGCCTTGATCGCCAGTTCGACGACTTCGCGGCGTGGCTTGCCGTCGATGGCGCAGACCAGGCCGACGCCGCAAGCGTCGCGCTCGGTGGTCGGGTCATAGGCGTGACCGTCGATCAGCGCCTGGCGGTTCTTCAGATAGAGGTCCATCTCGCTCATGGTTCTAGATCCTCTCTCTTATTCCGCCGCGATCAGCGCGGGCGCGCCGACCTTGGCCTGCAGGTAACGGTGGATGGCGTCGGCGGCGTCACGGCCGTCCTTGATCGCCCAGACCACCAGCGAAGCGCCGCGCACGATGTCGCCGGCGGCGAACACGCCGTCCAGATTGGTCATCTGGTTGCGGACGTCGGCCTTGACCGTGCCCCAGCGGGTGACCTTCAGGTCCGGCGCCGACCAGTCCTGCGGCAGGTTCTCGGGCTCGAACCCCAGGGCCTTGACCACCAGCTGGGCCGGACGGTCGAAGTCGCCGCCGGGGATCTCGTCGGGGCTCTGACGACCCGAGGCGTCCGGGGCGCCCAGGCGCATGCGGATGGCGCGCACGCCGGTGACGGCTTCCGCTTCGCCGGAAAGGGCGCGCGGGGCGGCCAGCCATTCGAAGGTGACGCCTTCTTCCTCGGCGTTGGCCACTTCGCGCATCGAGCCGGGCATGTTGGCCTTGTCGCGGCGATAGAGGCAGGTCACCGAGCTGGCGCCCTGGCGGATGGCGGTGCGCACGCAGTCCATGGCGGTGTCGCCGCCGCCGACCACGACCACGTCCTTGCCCTCGGCGTTCAGCTCGCCCGACTCGATTTCCGCGACAGTGTCGCCCAGGTCCTGGCGGTTGGAGGCGATCAGGTAGTCCAGCGCGGGCACCACGCCTTTGCTGCCGCCGCCCGGAACGGTCAGGTCGCGCGCGGCATAGACGCCGACGGCGATCAGCACCGCGTCGTGCTTGGCGCGCAGGTCTTCCAGGGTGGCGTCCTTGCCGACTTCGAAACCGAGCTTGAAGTCGACGCCGCCGTCGGCCAGGCGCTGGGTGCGACGCTCGACGACGTCCTTTTCCAGCTTGAAGCCGGGGATGCCGTAGATCAGCAAACCGCCGGCGCGGTCGTGGCGGTCATAGACGGTGACGTCGTAGCCGGCTTCACGCAGCTTCTCGGCGGCGGCCAGGCCGGCGGGACCCGCACCGACCACGCCGACCGACTGGCCACGGGCCGGACCGGCGAAGAGGGGTTTCACCCAGCCGTTTTCCCAAGCCTTGTCGGTCAGGTAGCGTTCGACCGAGCCGATCGTCACAGTGCCGTGACCTGATTGCTCGATAACGCAGTTGCCTTCGCACAGGCGATCCTGGGGGCAGATCCTGCCGCAGACTTCCGGCATGGAATTGGTCGCCTGCGACAGGGCGTAGGCTTCTTCCAGGCGGCCCTCGGCCGTCATCCGCAGCCAGTCGGGGATGTTGTTGTGCAGCGGGCAGTGGGTCTGGCAGAAGGGCACGCCGCACTGCGAACAACGCGAGGCCTGCTCGTTGGCCTTGGCGTCGATGAAGTCGGCGTAGATCTCGTGGAAGTCGCCCGAACGCTCGGCGGCCGCACGCTTTTCAGGCGTCTTGCGGGCCACCGTCGTGAATTTCAGCATGCGCTCGGCCATGCGACTTTCCCCGTCTCTCCCAAAGGAGAAAAATTGCTCAGGCCGGCCTATTACGGACTCTTCGGGGCAAGAAGAATGTGTTGGTCAAAATTGTAGACCTATATATCCCTGTTTCGAGCGTGGCCTTTGAGATCGACTCGCAAGAGGGTATCAAAATAGTCCACTTTGTGGATTTACGACCTATTTACCGTGTCGGGCGCACGCCAGGAGCGGGTTTGGAGCGGAAAAATGCCTGACTGGTTGAGCGCCATCATTCTGGGTCTGGTCGAGGGGCTGACGGAGTTCATTCCCGTCTCGTCCACGGGCCATCTTCTGCTGGCCAAGGAGGCGATGGGGCTGAAGGATCCCAGCTGGGACACCTTCATCGTGCTGATCCAGCTGGGCGCGATCCTGGCGGTGGTGGCCCTGTACTTCCAGAAGCTGTGGGGCGTGCTGATCGGCCTGCCGACCAAGCCGGAGGCGCGGCGCTTCGCGCTCAGCGTCATCGTCGCGGTGATCCCGGCCTTCGTCGCCGGCCTGTTCCTGCACGACGTGATCAAGAAATTCCTGTTCGAGAGCCCGCTGATCATCTGCTGGTCGCTGCTGATCGGCGGGGTGATCCTGCTGTTCATCGACAGAAAGGCCCCGCCGGCCGTCGATCACGACGCCATGAACCTGCCGCTGCACAAGGTGCTGATCGTCGGCCTGTTCCAGTGCCTGTCGCTGATCCCCGGCGTCTCGCGCTCGGGTTCAACCATCGTCGGCTCCATGCTGTTCGGCATCGAGCGCCGGGCGGCGGCCGAGTTCAGCTTCTTCATGGCCATCCCGATCATGGTCGGGGCCTTCGCGCTGGACGTCTACAAGAACCGCGACGCCCTGGACGCCGGCCATGTCGGCATCGTCGGCGTCGGCTTCCTGGTCTCGTTCCTGTCGGGCCTGGTGGTCGTGAAGTACATGCTGGACTTCATCGGCAAGCGCGGCTTCGCGCCGTTCGCCTGGTGGCGGATCGTCGTCGGCATCGGCGGCTTGGCGGTGCTGTACCTGCACCACTAGGTCGAGCCAGCGGCGAGAAAGCCGAAAAATAAAAAGGGCGGGCGCCTCGCGGCGTCCGCCCTTCTTCGTTTCGGCGGGCTGTGAAGCCCTAGAAAGCGCCCGCCGGCGTCTCGGCGTACTGGCCGCCCTTGCGGTAGCGGTAGAGGTAGGTCGGGACCACGGCCTCGACGGCCGTGCCGACCACGCCGAGCTCGGCCAGGCCCGGCAGGCCGTGTTCGGCGACGTTGTCGGTCTTCAGCATCTCGACCTGGTCGGTGGTCAGCGGCGGGGCCCACGGGATCACCGAGGCCTGCAGGTCGCCCAGCGAGCCGATCAGCGAGGCGATCGGCCAGGGGAGCGGGGCCAGCGGGCGGGCGCGACCGGTCTCGGTCAGCACAAGCTGCAGGATCTCGCGCATCGTGTAGACGGTCGGGCCGCCCAGCTCGTAGGTCACACCGACGGCGGCCGGGCTGGCGACGGCCTTGGCGACCGCGGCGGCCACGTCGGTCACGAAGACCGGCTGCATGCGGGTGTCGCCGCCGACCAGCGGCATGATCGGCGACAGGGCCGCGATCTGGGCGAACTTGTTGAAGAACTTGTCGTCGACACCGAAGATCAGCGACGGACGCACGATGGTCGCGCCCGGGAAGGCGGCGCGGACCGCGGCTTCGCCTTCGCCCTTGGTGCGGAAGTATTTCGACTCGCTGTCGGCGTTGGCGCCCAGGGCGCTGACGTGCACGAGGTGTTTGACGCCGGCCTTGGCGGCGGCCTGGGCCACGCTCTGGGCGGCCATCACGTGCAGCGACTGGAATTTCTGGCGGCCGCTCTCCCAGAGCACACCCACCAGGTTCACGCAGCCCTCGGCGCCGTCCAGCGCGCGAGCCACGGAAGCGGGGTTGCGGACATTGGCCTGGACCACTTCGATCTGGCCGACATCGCCCAGCATCCGCATCTTGTAGGCGAGGTTGGGCTGGCGCACGGCCACCCGAACGCGATGGCCCGCCTTGGCGAGCGCCCGCACGACCTGGCCGCCCACGAAACCGGAGCCGCCGAACACCGTGACCAGACCTTGCATCTTCATTCCTCGTCGCCTGCGGTGACCCCACCGCGATAAGGGGGAATTAGACGACCACGGCCCTGTTCGCAACGAAATCACGATTTGTCGTTTTTGCCTGTTGACGGCGTCAGAAGCTTTCCCTAAACGTCCCGGCCTCGCAGCGACCTACCCGGTTGCGCAGCGGGCCCAGGTGGCGGAATTGGTAGACGCGCTGGCTTCAGGTGCCAGTGACCGAAAGGTCGTGGAGGTTCGAGTCCTCTCCTGGGCACCACCCCTTAACTGAGCTTCTTTTGAAGCGGGGGTGGCGCCAAACTTCCCAACAGATAGATATACCGTTCATCGTGAGTATAAGTGTCACGCGCTTCTATCGAGCGCGTGGTTCGTCGCGTTCGCGCGGACGCACCCGAATCTTCGCCGGAGATTTCTGAGACTTGGCCAATTTTGTTCACGAGGGCGATCTGCCCGACGGCGTCTTCGCCGGTGCGACCGTCATTGCGATCGATTCGGAGACCATGGGCCTGCGCCTGGGTCGTGACCCGCTGTGCGTGGTCCAGCTGTCGTCGGGCGACGGCGACGCCCATGTGGTGCGCCTGAATCGCGCGACCTACGACTGTCCGAACCTGAAGGCGTTGCTGACCGACCCGGCCGTCCTGAAGCTTTTTCACTTCGGCCGCTTTGATATCGCCATGTTCGAGCTCCATCTGGGAGTCGTGACCGCGCCCGTCTACTGCACCAAGATCGCCTCGAAGCTGGCCCGGACCTATACGGACCGCCACGGCCTGAAGGACGTGTCGCGCGAGCTGCTGGGCGTGGAGCTGTCCAAGGTCCAGCAATCGTCGGACTGGGGCGCGCCTTCGCTGAGCGCCGACCAGGTCGCCTACGCCGCCTCGGACGTGCTGCATCTGCACGCCCTGCGCGACAAGCTGAACATCATGCTGGAACGTGAAGGCCGCATGGCCCACGCCCAGGCCGCCTTCGACTATCTTCCCCACCGCGCCTCGCTGGACCTGGCCGGCTGGGAGGAGATGGACATCTTCGCCCACGCATAAGCCCCATGCACTCCGCCGCGGTCATTTCCGAACGAACGATGAGCGCCGACCTCGCGCGCTGGCGCCGTCGTTCGCGCCGGGTGCTGGCCGCGCGCATCGTTTTGCCGATCGCGATCGCGGGGCTGGTCCTGATCGTGGCCACGCAGGTCGGCTGGCGCACCTACATGGCCGCCACCCACCCGCCGACCGAGGCCAAGACCGAGATCCGCCTGATCACGCCGCGCTTCTACGGTCAGTCGACCGAGGGGCGCAGCTTCATGATCACCGCGCGCTCGGCGGTTCGCGACGACAAGGATCCGCGCCGGATCATCCTGGACGATCCGGCCCTGACCCTGGACCTCGGCTCGCCGACGCCCACGCGGATGACCGCCAAGCACGGCGTCTACCGCCAGGACGACTTCAGCCTGGCCCTGAAGGACGATGTCCGGATGGACGACGGGGCCGGTTATCGGTTCGCGTCGGAAGGCGCTTTCGTGAATACCCAGACGGGCGACGTGACGGGCGAAACCACGATGAACGGCGAAGGTCCCAGCGGACAGGTGCAATCCAGCGCCTACTCCGTATATGACAAGGGCGATCGCATCGTTTTCCGGGGCGGGGTTCGCGCGCGGTTCGAACGGCAGTAAAGACAATCAATGGCGCAGGTTCGCTCGTGACGCGAACCGCGACGGATGAGGACATGGTTCTGATGAAGCGATGGACGGCTGCGGCGGCGACCGCGTTGATCCTGGCCAGTGCGGCCGGCGGCGCCTACGCCCAGACGGGCGACTCGAGCGCGCCGATCGACGTGTCCGCTGATCAGCAGGAGACGATCAACAGCAAGTGCATCACGATCTTCCGCGGCAACGTGGAGATCCTGCAGAACCGCTCGCGCCTGCGGGCCCGGCAGGTGACGGTGTACAGCGCTCGCAAGGCCACGGCCGACAACGCCAATGGCTGCGGCAACGCCCAGCGCATGGAAGCCGAGGGCAGCGTCTACCTGGTCAGCGACCAGCAGCAGGCTCGCGGCGATCGCGCCGTCTACACCTTCGACAACAACATCGCCGTCGTCACGGGCGACGTGGTGCTGGTCAAGGGCAAGGACGTGGCGCGCGGCGACCGCCTGACGGTCAACACCAAGACCAACGACGCCAAGCTGGAATCCAACAGCACGGGCCGGGCCGCGCCCAAGCGCGTGCGGGCGGTCTTCTATCAGGACGAGAACAAGACCGCGCCGGCCGCGGCTGAAACGCCCGCCGCCCCGCGCTAGGATCCGTTCATGACCCTGACCTCCAATGACATGGACGGCCTGTTCGTCGATTCCGTGGGCAAGTCGTTCGGCGACCGTCCGGTCGTCAAGAACGTCTCCCTGCGCCTCAAGCGCGGCGAAGTCGCGGGCCTCTTGGGTCCCAACGGCGCCGGCAAGACGACCTGCTTCTACATGGTCACCGGCCTGATCGCCGCCGATTACGGCGCGATCTATCTAGACGGCGAGAACATCACCGCCCAGCCGATGTTCCAGCGGGCTCGCCTCGGCGTCGGTTATCTGCCGCAGGAAGCCTCGATCTTCCGGGGCATGACGGTCGAGCAGAACGTCATGGCCGTGGTCGAGATGCGCCAGAAGGACCCGCGCAAGGCGCGCGAGCAGGTCACCAGCATCCTGGAAGAGCTGCGCATCACCCACATCCGCAAGTCGCCGGCCGTCGCCCTGTCGGGCGGTGAGCGTCGTCGCGTGGAAATCGCCCGCGCCCTGGCGTCCGAGCCGTCCTTCATGCTGCTGGACGAGCCCTTCGCCGGCATCGACCCGCTGGCCATCGCCGACATCCGCGACGTGATCGGCTACCTCAAGAGCCGCGGCATCGGCATCCTGATCACCGACCACAACGTGCGCGAGACGCTGGACATCATCGACCGCGCCTCGATCATCCACGCCGGTGAAGTTCTGTTCGAAGGATCTCCTCGGGAGATTGTCGACAACCCGGAAGTTAAGCGTGTCTATCTGGGCGACAGCTTCAGCGAGCCCCGTCTTGGTGATTAAGGGCCTCGGGGATTAATTGGCGCAGGGGTGGGCAAAATTAGCCTGCGTCACCCCTCCGCACCCGGATCAAGTCCTTGTCCTGTAAGGGCTAAAGCGCCTGGCACGATATTTTCCGGGACGGAACGTCGCACCGGCCCGGATATTGCAGGCGTTGGCGACCCGTTAACCAAACAGGCCCTTCAATGGCGATCGAAGTTTTTCGATTTGTCAGGAGGGCGCATTGGCGCTCAGCCACCGCCTAGAGATCCGTCAGGGTCAGGGCCTCGTCATCACCCCGCAGCTGCAGCAGGCGATCAAGCTTCTGCAACTGTCGAACATCGAGCTCGACGCTTTCGTCGAGCAGGAGCTGGAGCGTAACCCGCTTCTGCAACGCGATGAGGGCGAGTCCGAACCGGCCAAAGAGGTCGAGATCGAACGCGACGCGAGCCTGACCCAGCTCGACGCCGTGGCCGATACGACGGCCGGCCGCGAGATGGATACGCCGCACGAAGACGTCTCGCCCGGCGAGCGCGCCACCGGTGATGGCGCCGAAGCCGAGCACGCCGGCGGCCAGATCGACTGGTCGCGGGCCGGCGGCGGCTCGTTCGAAGGCGACGAGGGCTATGAGAGCGCCCTGACCGATGTCCCGACCCTCTCGGCCCACCTGCGCTCGCAACTGGTCCAGGCGGCCCTGTCGCCGGCTCGCAACGCC
Source organism: Caulobacter sp. GW821-FHT11E11 (assembly GCF_058808315.1). Classification (NCBI taxonomy): domain Bacteria; kingdom Pseudomonadati; phylum Pseudomonadota; class Alphaproteobacteria; order Caulobacterales; family Caulobacteraceae; genus Caulobacter; species Caulobacter sp. GW821-FHT11E11. The sequence continues at coordinate 96,976 of NZ_JBXARO010000001.1, read as the reverse complement.
ATCGCCGAGATCCTGATCGACGCCGTCGACGAGGGCGGCTACCTGCGCCTGGACGTCATCGAGCTGGCCGCCCGCCTCGGCTGCAAGCTGGAGATGGTCGAGGAGGTCCTGACCACCTTGCAGGGCTTCGAACCCGTCGGCGTCTTCGCCCGCGACGTGCGCGAGTGCCTGGCGCTGCAGCTGAAGGACGTCAACCGTTACGACCCCTGCATGGCCGCCATGCTCGACAATCTCGAGCTCCTGGCCAAGCGCGACATGGCCAGCTTGCGCCGCATCTGCGGCGTGGACGACGAAGACCTGCGCGAGATGGTCGCCGAGATCCGGTCGCTGAACCCGCGTCCGGGCGCGGCCTATCACAGCGAGCCGGCCGAGACCCTGGTGCCCGACGTCATGGTCCGCGAGGGCCTGGGCGGCATGTGGCATGTCGAGCTGAACACCGACACCCTGCCGCGCGTGCTGGTCGACCAGCGCTATCACGCCCGCATTTCCAAGGGCGCGCGCACCGATCAGGAAAAGACCTTCGTCTCGGACTGCATGGCCACGGCCAACTGGCTGGTGAAGAGCCTGGACCAGCGCGCCAAGACCATCCTGAAGGTCTCCAGCGAGATCGTCCGCCAGCAGGACGGCTTCCTGGCCTTCGGCGTCGAGCATCTGCGCCCGCTGAACCTGAAGACCGTCGCCGACGCCATCGGCATGCACGAGAGCACGGTCAGCCGCGTCACCTCGAACAAATACATCGCCACGCCGCGCGGCGTGTTCGAGCTGAAATTCTTCTTCACCTCGGCCATCCAGTCGTCGGAAGGCGGCGAGGCCCACTCGGCCGCCAGCGTCCGTCACAAGATCAAGGGCCTGGTCGACGCCGAGAAGACGGAGGCCGATGTCCACTCCGACGACGCCATCGTGGAAATTCTCAAGGCCGCCGGGGTCGACATCGCCCGCCGGACCGTGGCCAAGTACCGTGAAGCCATGCGGATCCCGTCGTCGGTCGAGCGCCGTCGTCAGATGAAGGAAGCGGTCTAACGCTCCCATCTCGCGTTTGATGGCGGTGGGAACAGTTGTGATGCACGAAAAGAGTCTGGCGGACGTCATCGAGGGCTTTGGCGAGGATGCTCGTCCCACGCTCACGGTCGGTCAGATGCTGGAGGCGTTCGAAAGCCGCGCCTTCGGGGCCATGCTGCTGGTCTTCGGCCTGCTGAACTGCCTGCCGTTGCCGCCGGGCTCCTCGACGATCCTGTCCCTGCCGATCCTGTTCCTGGCCCCGCAGATCGCCATGGGGGCCGAGACGCCCTGGCTGCCGCGCGGCCTGACCGAGAAGCCCCTGAAGCGCGCCGACCTGCGCGGCTTGTTCAAGCGCCTGGGTCCGATCGTCCGCAGCATGGAGCTGATCACCCGTCCGCGCCTGCGACCGATGTTCGCACCTCTGGGCGAGCGGGCCATCGGCGTGGTCTGCACCTTGCTGGCCCTTGTGCTCGTCCTGCCCATCCCCTTGGGCAATCTGGCGCCCGGCGCGACGGTCGCCGTCTTGGCCCTGGCTCTGCTGCAAAGGGACGGCATTCTGGCGCTGTTGGGCTACCTGATGGCGTTGGGCAGCGGGGCTCTGCTGTTTGTCAGCGCGCACGTTGTCGTGATGGCCGTGCGCAAGCTCCTGAGCGTCTTTTCAGGTCTCGTCTGAGGTCGTCCACAGGTCTTTAAGGCGCCGCTTGACACCCGCCTGCGACAGGCGCGTTGTAGTCAGATGCAAGTCCAAGTCTCCGGCAAGCATGTCGACGTTGGTGAGGCTCTGCGAGTGCGAGTCTCCGACGAAATCGCCCTGAGCATTGGGAAATACTTCGATCGAGGTGGTAACGCCGAGGTCGTGGTCAGCAAGGAGGGCTACGCCTTCCGTGTCGATTGCTCGGTAAAATTGGCTTCGGGCCAGCAGCTCATCAGTCATGGATCGGGAGGCGACGCACACGCGGCGTTCGACTCTGCCCTGTCCAAGATCGACACGCGCATCAGGCGTTACAAGAGACGGCTGAAGAGCCACTCCGAGGCGGCCACGGCCAAGCAGGTCGAGAACGCCGCGATGTTCGTCCTTAAGGCCCCCGAGGTCGAAGAGCACGAAGAGCACGACTGGGACGTGGAGGCTGACCACCCGACGGGCGCGCCCGCGGCGATGGTCATCGCGGAGACCCAGGCCGCGGTGAAGACAATGACCGTTTCCATGGCTGTCATGGAACTGGACTTGACCGCGTACCCGGCAATCGTGTTTAGGAACGCCGCCCACGGCGGATTGTCCGTGGTCTATCGGCGTCCAGACGGGAATATCGGCTGGATCGACCCCGAACGCACGAAGTCGCTGAACGGGCACGGGTCTACCGCGAGCTAACCAGGTCCTGTCAGGGTCTGGCGCCGTCGCGGCGGATCCGCGGCGACGGCGCCAAGGCAGTCGGCAGCGAGCGAGCGTTGGTTACGTCCATGACTATCGGCGATCTACTGGACCCCGGGGCGGTGGCGCTACGCGCTGGCGCGCCCGGCAAGCGCCAAGTTCTTTCCATGGTCGCCGATGTGGCGGGCCGTGTGCTCGGCGTCGACGCCGAAGCGGCTCTCGAAGGCCTCGTCGACCGTGAAGCCGCCGGCTCGACCGGCGTGGGCGAAGGCGTCGCCATCCCGCACGCGCGGCTGGACGGCCTTGACCGCGTCCGCGCGGTCGTGGTGCGCCTGGATACGCCGGTGGCCTTCGACGCCCTCGACGACAAGCCCGTGGACCTTCTGGTGGCTTTGTTCGCCCCCCGCGAGGCCAATGCCGCGCACCTGCGCGCCCTGGCCCGCGTCGCGCGGATGATGCGCCAGCCTGAAATGCGCTTGGCCCTGCGCCAGGCGCGGTCGGCGGACGCCATACATGTGCTGCTGACGCACGAGGCGACCAGCACCGCGGCGTGAGACCAGAGGGCCCCTTCAGGGGCCCTCTTTCGTTTCCGGGTTAGTGGACCGACACCGGGGCCAGTTCATGGGCCAGGGCGGCGGCGATCGCCGTGTCGCGGTCGATCATCACGGCCAGGCGGGCGCCGTCGGCGCGGCAGACCGCGTACAGGGTCTGGTCGGGCGCGAGGTTGAAGTCCTCCACGCCTTCCGGCACGTCGGCGAGGATCTCGGCGGCCTTGATCGGCCGGACATAGACGAGGTCAGGCGCGCCAAGGGCCGCGAACGCTTCGCTCGTGAAGAGCGGGCTGTTGTAGTGGGTGTTGGGCGTCATGATGACCACCTCCTTGAACTAGGGAACGCGCCTTTCTCCAGCCGGTTCAGAGCCACGGCTTGAGAGGCGAGCTCCGCGCGGCTTTCAGCCCGCGCTGCGAATGGGAATTCTTTTGACGAGACGCTCGGGTTCGGGGCGCGCCAGATCGATGTGCAGCAGGCCATGCTCCAGGGTCGCTGCGGTGACCTCCATGCCCTCGGCGAGGACGAAGGTGCGCACGAAGCCCCGGGCGGCGATCCCACGGTGCAGGAAGGCCCGCTCGGCCTCCGTACGGGCATCGACGTTGTCGCGCTTGCCGGCGACCACCAGCTGCCCGCCCTCGACCGTCACCTGCAGCTGGTCGGGCGAGAAGCCCGCCACCGCCAAGGTGATGCGCACGCCGCCGTGGTCGGCCTGCTCGACATTGTAGGGGGGATAGCTTTCCGAGGCGGCCTTGGCGGCGCGCTCGATCAGATCTCGGGTGTGTTCGAAGCCCAGCAGGAAGGGGCTGTCGAACAGGATCGTCCGGTTCATCGCGAAGTCCTCGCTCAAGCGACTTCGTTCGCGGAGAAAAGCCCGAGGACCGGCGCCGATCCCCGCGACACGGATCCAGAAATGGCGACCGTGACCAATCTCTTCAAGAGGGGAGGCGGTTCAAGAGGATGGGGTAACTTGGGTCCAGAAATGGACAAGGCCCGGACGTTTCCGTCCGGGCCTTGATGGTGGAGCTAAGCGGAGTCGAACCGCTGACCTCTTGAATGCCATTCAAGCGCTCTACCAGCTGAGCTATAGCCCCAAATTTCTCTTCGAGAACCTTGCGGTAACTCTCGGAAATCATTGGTCTCTTCGGCGTTTCCGACTTGCGTCGCCCTCCGAAGAGGCGCGGAAACTAGTCCGGGATTTTTCGGGGATCAACCCCCTTCGCGAACTTTTTTCGAGAAAAGTGTCGCACCCCGGAAAACCCCTGTGGATAGCCGGTTTCAGAAGCCCGAAACCGGGAGAGCCTGTCCGGTTCAGGTGGGACACCTGAACCAGATAAACAGGCTCTCAATCCCTAGAGGGAGCGCGTTACACGGCCAAACCGCTAACACTTTTGCCTAACGCGCTCCGCCACGAAGGGATCACTCCCGACGATTAGTCTTCGTCGCCCTCGCCGGGCAGACCTTCGATTTCATCGTCGAGATTGTCGTCGTCGTCCTCGTCCTCCAGGAACGGAACGTCGTCGGCTTCGTCTTCGGCGAGGTCTTCGTCCTCGGCGAAGTCGACGCCCAGGTCGTCACCGCCCGCGGGGGTCGGCGCGCCCGGATCGGCGTCTTCGTCCTCGGTCTCGATGACGTCCGGCTCGACCTTGTCGAGTTCCGGCGTTTCATCGGCCTCGTCCTCGAAGCCGTCCTCGTCCTTGGGAGCGGGGGCGGGCTTCTCGTCCTCGGCGTCGTAGTCCGGCGTGATCGAGCGAGCCCGGACGCGGCGCGATTTCAGCGCCTCTTCCGGGTCGAACGACTCACCGCACTTCGGGCACACGGCCGGACGACGGTCGAGATCGTAGAATTTGGATTGGCAGTTGGGGCAAATTTGTTTTGCGCCCAATTCGGGATTGGCCAAGTGGCGACCCTTTGATCCGGATGGGAAAAGCGGCCGGTCACTTGCCATGACGAGAGCCCGCTGTCAAAAGCAAACCCCTTCGCGAAAACCACCAAGTACTAAGGAGCCGGTTTCGGCATGTCGTCGGCTGGATTGAAGAGCGCACCCGCAGGCGCTCTGCGAGGGATCGTGCGGGCCCCGGGTGACAAGTCCATTTCCCATAGATCGATGATCCTGGGCGCGCTGGCGTCCGGGACGACGACGGTCGAGGGTCTGCTGGAAGGCGACGATGTTCTCGCCACCGCGCGGGCCATGCAGGCCTTCGGCGCGCGCATCGAGCAGGAAGGCGTTGGTCGCTGGCGGATCGAGGGCCAGGGCGGCTTCCAGGAGCCGACTAACGTGATCGACTGCGGCAACGCCGGCACCGGCGTGCGCCTGATCATGGGCGCGGCCGCCGGTTTCGCCCTGTGCGCCACCTTCACCGGCGACAGCTCGCTGCGTGGCCGCCCGATGAGCCGGGTGCTGGATCCGCTGGCCCGCATGGGTGCGACCTGGCTGGGCCGCGACAAGGGCCGCCTGCCCCTGACCCTGAAGGGCGGCAATCTGCGCGGCCTGAACTACACCCTGCCCATGGCCTCGGCCCAGGTGAAGTCGGCCGTGCTGCTGGCCGGCCTGCACGCCGAGGGCGGCGTCGAGGTCATCGAGCCGGAAGCCACCCGCGACCACACCGAGCGCATGCTGCGCGCCTTCGGGGCCGAGGTGATCGTCGAGGACCGCAAGGCCGGTGACCACACCGTGCGCCACATCCGGCTGCCCGAGGGCCAGAAGCTGACCGGCACCCACGTCGCGGTGCCCGGCGATCCGTCGTCGGCGGCCTTCCCGCTGGTGGCCGGCCTGATCGTTCCGGGCTCGGAAGTGACGGTCGAGGGCGTGATGCTCAACGACCTGCGCACCGGCCTCTTCACCACGCTGCAGGAAATGGGCGCCGACCTGGTGATCTCGAACCAGCGCGTTGCCAGCGGCGAGGATGTCGGCGACATCACCGCCCGCTACTCCAAGCTCAAGGGCGTGGTCGTCCCGCCCGAGCGCGCGCCGTCGATGATCGACGAATATCCGATCCTGGCCATCGCCGCCGCCTTCGCCGACGGCGAGACGGTGATGCGCGGCGTCGGCGAGATGCGCGTCAAGGAAAGCGACCGCATCAGCCTGACCGCCAACGGCCTGAAGGCCTGCGGCGTCAAGGTGGTCGAGGAGCCGGAAGGCTTCATCGTCACCGGCGACGGCCAGCCGCCCAAGGGCGGGGCCACGGTGGTCACCCACGGCGATCACCGCATCGCCATGAGCCACCTGATCCTGGGCATGGCCTCGCGAGAGGCCGTCTCGGTCGACGAGCCGGGCATGATCGCCACCAGCTTCCCCGGCTTCGCCGACCTGATGCGCGGCCTGGGCGCGACGCTGAGCGAGGCCTGAACATGGGCTTCGTGATCGCCGTCGACGGTCCGGCCGCCTCGGGCAAGGGCACCATCGCCTCGCGCCTGGCGGCCGCCTACGGCCTGCCGATGCTGGACACCGGCCTGCTGTATCGCGCCGTCGGCGTGCGGATCCTCGGCGCCGACGGCGATCTCGACGATCCGGCCTTCGCTGAAACCCAGGCGCGCGGCCTGACGCTCGCCGAACTGGAAAAGCCGGAGGTGCGCACCCGCGCTGCCGGCGAAGCCGCCAGCCGCTGCGCCGTGCACCCCGGCGTGCGCTCGGCCCTGTTCGACCTGCAGCGCGCCTTCGCCACGCAAGAGTCCGGCGCGGTGATCGACGGCCGTGACATCGGCACGGTCATCGCCCCCGAGGCGCCGGCCAAGCTCTACGTCACCGCCAGCCCCGAGGTCCGCGCCGACCGCCGCTGGAAACAACTGGTCGGCCAAGGCGAAAGCGTCACCTTCGACGAGATCCTGGCCGATATCCGCAAGCGTGACGAACGCGACGGCGGCCGCAAGGACGCGCCGATGACGCAGGCCGTGGACGCCGTCTTGCTCGACACCTCTGAAATGAGTATAGAGCAGGCCTTCGATGCGGCCCGCCGTATCGTCGAGGACGCGCGCGCCCGTTAGAGCTCAGGCTCTGCAGGGCAAATCCACCGCCGACCTCGCCGCGATAGAGAGAACATCGCGGGATCCGCAGACACCCCACTTCATCCGGAATCCCGAGAACCGCTTTCTCCAGCGGCGCTCGCTACAGGGCTTCCCCCAACCTACGAGACTAAAGATCAGCATGGCTGACGATATGAGCTTCAACCCGACGCGCGACGATTTCGAAGCGCTGCTGAACGACTCGATGGGCGGCCGCGACTTCGCGGAAGGCACCGTCGTCAAGGGTCTGGTCGTCGGGATCGAAAAGGACTTCGCCATCATCGACGTCGGTCTGAAGACCGAAGGTCGCGTCCAGCTGAAGGAATTCGGCGTCGACGAGAACGGCAAGGCCACCATCAAGACCGGCGACACCGTCGAAGTGTTCCTGGAACGCCTCGAAAACGCGATGGGCGAAGCGGTCATCAGCCGCGAAAAGGCCAAGCGCGAAGAAGCCTGGACCCGTCTGGAAGGCGTCTACGCCCGCAACGAACCCGTCATGGGCGCCATCGTCGGCCGCGTGAAGGGTGGCTTCACCGTCGACCTGGGCGGCGCTTCGGCCTTCCTGCCGGGCTCGCAAGTCGACATCCGTCCGGTCCGCGACGTCGGTCCGCTGATGGGCAAGGAACAGCCCTTCGCCATCCTGAAGATGGACCGTCCGCGCGGCAACATCGTCGTCTCGCGTCGCGCCATCCTGGAAGAAGCCCGCGCCGAGCAGCGCACCGAACTGGTGTCGCAGCTGCAAGAGGGTGAAATCCGCGAAGGCGTCGTCAAGAACATCACCGACTACGGTGCGTTCGTTGACCTGGGCGGCATCGACGGCCTGCTGCACGTCACCGACATGAGCTGGAAGCGCGTCAACCACCCGTCGCAAGTCCTGGCCGTTGGCGACACCGTCAAGGTGCAGATCGTCAAGATCAACCCGGACACCCAGCGCATCAGCCTCGGCATGAAGCAGCTGCAGTCGGATCCGTGGGATGGTGTTGAAGCCAAGTACCCGGTCGGCGCCAAGTTCACGGGCCGCATCACCAACATCACCGACTACGGCGCCTTCGTGGAGCTGGAAGCCGGCGTTGAAGGCCTGGTGCACGTCTCGGAAATGTCCTGGACCAAGAAGAACGTCCACCCCGGCAAGATCGTCTCGACCTCGCAAGAAGTCGACGTGGTCGTGCTGGACGTCGATCCGTCCAAGCGCCGCGTTTCGCTGGGCCTGAAGCAGGCCCTGGCCAACCCGTGGGAAGCCTTCGTGGAAGCTCACCCGGTCGGCTCGTCGGTTGAAGGCGAAGTCAAGAACGCGACCGAATTCGGTCTGTTCATCGGCCTCGACAACGACATCGACGGCATGGTGCACCTGTCGGACATCGACTGGAGCGTCCCGGGCGAAGAAGCCATGGCGCGCTACAAGAAGGGCGACGTCGTCAAGGCGAAGGTCCTGGATGTCGACATCGAGAAGGAACGCATCTCGCTGGGCATCAAGCAGCTGGCTGGCGACCCGATGTCGGGCGACACCTTCCGCAAGAACCAGACCGTGACCGTCACCGTCACGGAAGTCACCTCGGGCGGCATCGAAGTCCGCTTCGGTGAAGACGACGCCCCGATGACCGCCTTCATCCGCAAGTCGGACCTGTCGCGCGATCGTCAGGAACAGCGCCCCGAGCGCTTCGCTGTGGGCGACCGCATCGACGCTCAGATCACCAACGTGGACAAGGCCGCTCGCCGCGTCTCGCTGTCGATCAAGTCGCTGGAAATGGCCGAAGAGAAGGAAGCCATCGAGCAGTTCGGCTCGTCGGACTCCGGCGCTTCGCTGGGCGACATCCTGGGCGCCGCTCTCCGCGAGCGCGCTTCCAAGGAATAGTCTTCCACGCCTTGTGAGTTGAAGTCAGCGGCGGCGGGAGCAATCCCGCCGCCGTTTTCTTTTGCGAGAAACCCTGTCAGAACTATCCTCAGGTTGAGTTTCCTTGGGGGATGTGGCGTGCAGGTTTGGAAAACGGCGGCTTTCGCCGCGGTGTCGGTCGCAGCCCTGTCGAGCGCCGCGTGGGCGGCCGACAAGCCCGCCTATGGCCCGCCGGCCAAGTGGGTGCAGGTGGCCGACATCCCGGCCCCGCCCGCCGACGACCAGGCCCCGGCCAGCCAGCTCCTGCTGGACGACAACCAGTCCCTGCACGACGGCGCGGGTTCGGCCTACTACAACCGCCGCGTGGTCAAGATCCTGCGGTCGGAAGGCCTGCAGGGCGGGTCGCGCAGCCTGACCTGGGATCCCGAGCGCGAAACCGTCACCCTGCACGCCCTGGCGATCATCCGGGGCGGCCAGCGCATCGACCTGCTCAAGGACGGCAAGGACGTCCTGGTCCTGCGCCGCGAGAAGAACATGGAGCGGGCCATGCTGGACGGCCGGATGACGGCCTCGATCCAGCTCAACGACCTGCAGGTCGGCGACGTCGTCGACTGGGCCTATACCCAGGAACGCCGGGACCCGGTGGTGGGCGGACGCACCAACGACTTCGAACGCATGGGCTGGTCCGGCGTCGCCGGGCGCTACCGCGTGCGGCTGCTGTGGGACGACGCCGTGCCGTTGACGTGGAAGGCCATGACGGCCTTCCCCGAGCCCAAGCTTTCCAAGACGGGCCGCACGCACGAGCTGCTGGTCGATCTCAGCGGCGCCGTCGCGCCGAAGATGCCGATCGGCGCGCCGGTCCGCTTCGCCCGCGTGGGCGAGTTCCAGGCCACCACCTATCGTGGCTGGGAAGACGTCTCCGCGCGCATGGCGCCGCTGTACGCCAAGGCCGCGACCCTGGCGCCGGACTCGCCGCTCAAGGCCGAGATCGCCGCCATCGCCGCCGCCAGTCCCGATCCCAAGGCGCGCGCCTTCGCCGCCCTGAAGCTGGTCGAGGACAAGACCCGCTACCTGTTCCTGGGCATGGGCGACGGCGGCTACAAGCCCGCGCCCGCCGACCAGACCTGGTCGCGCCGCTTCGGCGACTGCAAGGGCAAGACCGTGCTGCTGCTGGCCATCCTGCGCGAGCTGGGGGTCGAGGCCGAGCCGGTGCTGGTGATGACCATGGGCCCCGACGGCCTGGACCAGCGCGTTCCGGCCGCCGCCCAGTTCAACCACGTGCTGGTGCGCGCGCGCATCGACGGCAAGGCCTATTGGCTGGACGGCACCCGCAATGGCGATCGTGGCGGCCTGGATGCGCTGGAGCCGCCCGCCTGGCGCTGGGGCCTGCCGGTCCGCGCGGCCGGCGCGACCCTGGAGCCGATCGAACAAACACCGCTGAGCAAGCCCGACGCCGAGGGCGTGATGCGCATCGACGCCTCGGCCGGTCTCGACAAGCCGGCGCCGGTCCGGGCGGTCATGACCCTGCGCGGGGAGAAGGGCCTGACCCTGGCCCGCATGCTGGAGGTCGCGCCCCGGGCTGACGTCGACCGCCAGTTCAAGCAGAGTTTCTCGGCCGCCTATGGCTGGATCACGCTCGACCGGATCGAGTGGCTGGTGTCCGACGCCGGCGAGACGACGATGACGATGATCGGCACGGCCGACATGGAATGGCGGCTGAACGATGATTTGGGCGTGCGCGAATGGCGCAAGCCGGGCAGCGGCGCCGGCCGAGCGACCCTGTTCCCGCGTCGCGAGCCCGGTCCGAATGTCGATGCGCCCTACGCCACGCCCTTCCCGAACTACAACATCACGACGACCGAGGTGGTGCTGCCCAACGGCGGCGCCGGTTTCGCCGTCAAGGGGCCGACGTTCGACGGTCGCGTCGCCAACGATCAGGTGAGCCAGCTCGCCGAGGTCAAGGACGGCGTGGCCCGTTTCGTCGACAGCACCCGGTCGTTGGGCCGCGAGATCCCCGCCGCCGAGGCCGAGGAGGTCAACAAGGTTCGCCGCAGGATGTCCGAGCAGGCCCAGATCGTCCGCGCGCCGAAGGGTTCATGAGCGGGCACGTTAACCGAACCTCGTTCGAGAATCGCACGCAACCCCTTGAAGACTCAGCCGTCGTTGGGCAAAGGTCCGCTCGCGCCTTTCTCCTCCAAGGGCGTTCCGGGGATATCGATGATCAAGTCTGAACTCATCGCCAGGCTCGCGAATGAAAATCCGCACCTGACGCAGAAGGACGTCGAACGCGTAGTCGGCGTGATCCTGGAGCGTATGATCGGCGCGCTGGAAGACGGTGGCCGTGTCGAACTTCGTGGTTTCGGGGCCCTGTCGGTCCGTTCGCGTCCCGCTCGCACCGGCCGTAACCCGCGCACCGGCGAGGCCGTCGAGGTCCGCGCCAAGCACGTGCCGTTCTTCAAGAGCGGCAAGGAACTGCGCGCCCGCCTGAACGCCGACGGCGACGAATAACAACGATTGTCTCCTGGGCTTGACCCTGGGAGCCGAACGCCTCCAGCCTTTGCGCCTTGTTTTTAAGGCAGCGAGGGATCTGTCATGAGCGTCGTCAAGGAATTCCGCGAGTTCATCTCGCGCGGCAACGTCATCGACCTGGCCGTCGGCGTGATCATCGGCGCGGCCTTCAACGGCATCGTCAAAAGCCTGGTCGACCAGGTGATCATGCCGCCGATCGGCCTGCTGACCGGCGGCCTCGACTTCTCCAAGCTGGAATGGGTGCTCAAGCCCGAGAATCCGGCGACCGAGGCGATCGAGAAGGTGTCGATCCAGTACGGCGCCTTCATCAACACTCTGATCCAGTTCTTCATCGTCGCGGCCGTGGTGTTCCTGCTGGTCAAGGGCGTGAACAGCATCCGTCGCGCCGACGCCGCCGAGCCCGCGCCGTCGGCCCCGCCGGCCCCGACCCCGGAAGAGAAGCTGCTGACCGAGATCCGGGATCTGCTGGCCAAGCCGGCTAGGTAAGGCTCGCGATCGCCTCCCGAGCGGCCGCCTGGCCCGTCAGCCAGGCGCCGTGGGCGGTGGAGAAGAAGTTTGGGCTGCAGGCCTCGCCCGCGAAGAACAGCCGCTGGTCCACGGGCGCGGCCAGCACGGCCCGCGCGCCCGCATGGCCGGGCAGGGCGTGGGAATAGGAGCCGCCGGCGAACGGGTCGGCGGCCCAGTGGGTCTCGGCCAGCACATGCACCTTTGACCGGATGTCGGCGCCATAGACGCCGACCAAGCCATCGATCGCGAAGGCCGCCGCCGCGCCAGGGCCCTGGCCTTCCAGCGACCGGGCATGGGCGCCGCCCAGGAACACCTCGATCATCGGCTTGTGCAGCGGCCGCAGGTGATAGGCCCCGGTCGCCGTGGTGTGGGGATCGGAATAGAGCTGGGTCTCGGCCGGGAACATCTCCGGCTCATCCAGCGACAGGAACACCTTGTCGGCCAGACCCAGCGGCAGGCCGGCGGCGGCGTCCAGCTTGTCGGGCAAAGCGGGCATGAAACGAAGGCCGCCTAGGGCCAGGATCGGGGTCGGCACGCAGACGATCACGGCTCGCGCCGAGAGGGTCCCCAGGGCCGTCTCCAGCGCCACGCGCGGGCCGTCGTGGCGGATCATAGTGACCGGGCACGACAGCCGCGTCGGCAGCTTGCCGCCCAGGCCGGCGATGGCCGCGCCATAGCCCTCGGCGACCCGCCAGTTGACCTCGGTGTCCTCATAGGCCGCGTAGTCGTGCAGCGAGACCTGGTCGAACTCCGCCCCGTTGTAGAAGGCGCTGAAGGCGTTCAGCAGCGGGGTCCAGGGGCTGGCCGGGTCCATCAGGTCCGAGGCCGGGCGGTCAGGGCCGCCGTCGCGCGCCGCCGCCTCGATTCGCGCGTCCAGGGCCAGGAAGGCCTCGCCGAACGCCATGCGCTCTTCGCGGCTGAAGACCGGGTTTTCGGTGATGTTGGCCCAGGGTGGCGGGGTCTTGTCGATGGTCAGACCCAGGGCCTCGACCTTGGCCACCAGCGGGTTCTCGTCGGCCGAGTGCAGCCACTCGCAACCAAGGTCGATGGGGCCGAGGGAGGACGGGATCGTATGGGCGCGACCCCCGAGGCGGTCGCGGGCTTCCAGGAGGACGCCCGTCAGGCCGCTGGCGGCCACGGCCTCAGCGGCGGCCAGGCCAGCGGCGCCGGCGCCCACGATCGCGATGTCGACCTCGTCCATGAGACCTCATCGGATCGTGGGACCAATACGGCCCTTACTTTTGCAGGCTGGTCGCGTCGAGGTCCAGCTTGTCGACCGGGATCACCGTGGCGTTCGGCGCGGCCTTGGTCAGGTCCTCGCCCATCGCCTTGGCGTCGCCGGCCACGATGACGCTCATCTGGGCGGGATCCAGATAGGTCTTGGCGAAGGCCTGGACCTCGCCCGGAGTCACGGCCTCGACCTTGGTCGCGTAGCTCTGGATCTCGGTCAGCGGCACGCCGTAGACGGCCAGGTTGCCCAGGATGTTGGCCAGGCCTTCAGAGGTGCCCAGGTCACGGCCGAAACCGCCCACCAGCACCGACTTCCGGGCCGACAGCTCGCCGACCGAGGCCGGTTCGGCGCCCAGGCGGGTCAGCTCGGCGCGGGTCAGGGTGACGACCTCGCCGGCCGACGGGTTCTTGGTCTGCACCCGGGCCGAGAAGCCGCCAAAGCGCCCCTGCGGGGTCAAGCTGGAGCCGGCGCCGTACGACAGGCCGCGCTTGATGCGGATCTCCTGGTTCAGGCGCGAGGAATAACCCACGCCCAGCACCGTGTTGGCGACGATGCCCTGGTAGTAGTTCGGGTCGGCGCGAGTGATGGCCGGCTTGGCCAGGGTGACGGCCGCCTGGCCGGTGCCCGGCAGGTCGATGACCAGGTTGCGGGGCTTGTAGCCGGTCGGGGCGGCGGGCGCGGCGGGCGCGGCGGTGGCGGGCTTCTTCCAGCCGCCGAACGCCTTCTCGGCCAAAGCAAAGCCGGCTTCCGGCGTCAGGTTGCCGGTCAGCACCAGCACCGCGTTGTCCGGACGCCAGTAGGCGGCGTGGGTCTTGGCGAGATCCGTGCGCTTGACCTTGGGCAGCGAGCCGGGCGTGCCGCCGGCCACGTGGCCATAGGCCGAGCCCGCATAGAGCACCGGCGCGGTGGCGAAGGCGGCCAGGGTCCCCGGACGCTGGAACGAGACCGACAGGCCGTCCAAGGTCTCGGTGCGCACGCGGTCCAGTTCCTCGGTCGAGAAGGCCGGGTGCTGGGCGACGTCGGCCATGATGGCCATGGCCGGGGCGGCGTTGTTGGCCGTGACGCTGAGGGTCAGCGAGGCGGCTTCCCAGCCCGAGCCGGCTTCCAGATTGGCGCCCAGGGCCTCGGTCTCGCGGGCGATCTGGGTGGCCGAGCGGCTGGTGGTGCCTTCGGTCAGCAGTTCCGAGGTCAGGTTCGAGGTGCCGGCCAGGCCGGCCGGGTCGGAGCTGGCCCCGCCCTTGACGGTCAGGTCGGCGGTGATCAGCGGCAGGTCGCTGGACTTGGCGACGATGACCCGCAGGCCGTTGGCCAGGGTCTTTTCGGCCGGGGTCGGCAGCACGGCGTCGACCGGGGCGGCGATGGCCGGGATCTTCTCGCGCTCGCCCTCGGGGGCCAGGACGGTGACGGGGCCGTCGTACTTGACCGAAGCGACCTTGGGGATCGGCGGCGTGGCGTCCTTTTCACCGGCCGGGCGGTCCTTTTCCGGCAGATAGCGGATCACTGTGCGGCGGTCGTCGGCCAGGTACTTCCTGGCGACGCGCTGGAGATCGGCGGCGGTGACGGCCTGCAGCTTGGCCAGGCTGGTATTGGCCGAGGCGGCGTCGCCTTCGGTCTCCAGGCCATAGCCGATCGCGAAGCCGCGGCCGTCGATCTCCTCGCGCTTGCGGACGGCGTCGGCCAGCAGGCCGGCCTTGGCCTCGGCCAGCTCGGCGGGGGTGACCAGGCCATCGCGGAACCGGGCGACCTGGGCGCGCAGCGCGGCCTCGCCCTGGGCCACCGTCTTGCCGCCGGCCATCACCGCGCCGACGTAGAACAGGCCCGGCTGGGCGTTGTTGGGGGCGCTGGAGAACACCGACTGGGCGATCTTCTGGTCGTAGACCAGGCTGTCATACAGGCGCGAGGACTTGCCGGCCGACAGGACCGCGTCCAGCACGGTCAGGGCCGGCGTGTCCTTGTCGGCGGCGGCGGGCGCCAGCCAGGTGATGGCCAGGGCCGGCAGCGGCACGTTGGGACCATAGGTGTTGACCGACTTCGGACCCGTGCGGGCCGGCTCGACCACGGTGACCTTGGGGATGTCGCCCGCCGGCTTGGCGATCGGGTTGAAGTACTGGTCGATCATCGCGTCCAGCTTGGCCTGGTCGAAATTGCCGACGACGATCAGCGCCGCGTTGTCCGGGCGATAGTAGGTGCGGTGGAAGGCCCGCACGTCGTCCACGGTCGCCGCGTCCAGCTCCTCGATCGAGCCGATGCCGGGGCGCTGGTAAGGGTGGGTCGTGAACGACTGCTGCGGGATCGAGAGCGCGAAGAAGCGGCCGTAGGGATCGGCCAGCACGCGCTGGCGCAGCTCCTCCTTCACGACGTCGCGTTCGGAGGCGAACACCGACTCGTCGATGACCAGCGACTTCAGGCGGTCGGCCTCGGCCCAGATCAGGCGTTCCAGGTGGTTGGCCGGCGCGACCTCGTAATAGTTGGTGAAGTCGTCCCAGGTGGAGGCGTTGTTGAAGCCGCCGACGTCCTCGGTCAGGCGGTCCAGCGTCTCGTTGGGCATATTGCGCGTGGCCTTGAACATCAGGTGTTCGAACAGGTGCGCGAAGCCCGAGCGGCCGTGCGGGTCGTCCTTGGAGCCGACGCCGTACCAGACCTGCACCGAGACGTTCGGCGTCGTGGTGTCGCGCGAGGTGTAGACCTTCAGGCCGTTGGCCAGCACGCGCTGCTGGTAGACGATCGGCGGCACGGCGATGGCCGAGGCCGCCGGCGCGGCGGCAGCCGGCTTCGGTTTGGCCTTCGTCGCCGCCATGGCTAGCGGCGATAGCGCCGTCGTGGAAAGAGCGGCGGCTGCGAGGGCCAGCTTGGCGGTGCGGATCATGCGCGGAGGTCTCCGAAAGGCGTCGGGCGCGACCCTAGCACCGCGTGTTCGCCGGTAAACCTTACCGAGCTGTCATGTGCGGCTGGAACCAAGCGGCGCCGTCAGTGTTACAATTGGTCGTCTCGCCCCCTCGCACCGATAGGGCCGATGCGTGTGGGGAAAAGCTTGTTCGAAACTTCGCTCCGTGACCGCTTGCGCGCGGCCACGTCCGACGATCACGCGGCGCTGGACGCCATCGTCACGGGCTGGCGGATCGAGACGCCCATCGGCTACGGCGCTTTCCTGACCGCCTCATACGCCGCCCTCGCGCCGCTGGAGCTGGCCCTGGAACGGGCCGGCGTCACTCAGCGGTTGCCGGACTGGCCCCAGCGGGCGCGCCGCGCGGCCCTGTTCGCCGACCTGGCCGAACTGGGTCTCACGCCGCCATCGTTCGAGCCCGCCGAGGCTCCTTCCCCCGCCTTCGCCGCCGGCCTGCTCTACGTGCTGGAGGGTTCGCGCCTGGGCGCCAGGTTCCTGGCCCGTCAGGTCCGCGCCGCCGGGGCCGGCCTGCCGCTGGCCTATCTGAATCACGGCGAAGGCCAGGATCTGTGGCGCACGTTCCTGGCGTGGCTGGACGCAATACCCAAAGTCGGGTTTCGGACAGACGAGGCCGAAGCGGGCGCGCGATATGGCTTCCAGTGTTTCTCGGACGCCTTCGAGAGACGCGCCCCGTCTGGAGCCTTGAATGTCCGAAATGGCGCCCATGTCCGGGTTTGAGGTCGACCTGACCAACTGCGACCGGGAGCCGATCCACATTCTGGGCTCGGTGCAGCCGTTCGGCTTCCTGCTGGCCGTCAATTCCGACTGGCAGATCGTCCACGCCTCGACCACCAGCCTGCGCTATCTGGGTCTGTCGCCGGAAGACCTGCTGGGCAAGCCGCTGACCCAGGTGATGAGCGGCCACGCCATCCACAATATCCGGGGCCGCCTGCAGATCATGCGCGGCGCCGACGCGGTCGAGCGGATGTTCGGCCAGCCGCTGGTCGACGGCGGCGAGGATTTCGACCTCGCTTTGCACTATTCCGGCCGCCTGCTGATCGTCGAGGGCGAGCCCAGTCAGGCCGACGCCCTGATCGAGGCCGCCTCGGCCGTGCGCTCGATGACCACGCGCATCGCCGCCCGCCCGACCTTCGAGGAGTTCTGCCACGAGGCCGCCCGCCAGGTGCGCGCGCTGACCGAGTTCGACCGGGTGATGGTCTATCGCTTCGGCCACGATGGCGCCGGCGAGGTGATCGCCGAGTCCGTGCGGCCCGGCATCGGCTCGTTCCTGGGTCAGCGCTATCCCGCCCAGGACATTCCGGTGCAGGCCCGCGCCCTCTATGAGCGCAGCTGGCTGCGGATCATCGCCGACGTCGACGCCGAGATCTCGCCGATCGTCCCGCAGGTCAGCGTCTCGGGCGAGCCCGTCGACCTGTCGATGAGCATGCTGCGGGCCGTCTCGCCGATCCACCTGGAATATCTGCGCAACATGGGCGTGTCGGCCTCGCTGTCGATCTCGATCCTGCGCGACGGCAAGCTGTGGGGCCTGTTCGCCTGCCACCACTATGCGCCCAAGCACATCAGCTACGAGCGCCGCACGGCCGCCGAGCTGTTCGGCCAGCTGTTCTCCCTGACCCTGGAGAGCCGCGAGCGCGAGATCGAGACCCGGCGCATGGCCGAAGCCCGCAACCTGCACGACCGCATGATGAACGCGGTGGTCAAGGCCAACCAGGGCGCCGACAGCCTCAACCCCTATCTCGACGACCTTTGCCGCCTGATCCACTGCGACGGCCTGGCGGTGTGGCTGGAAGGCCGGCTGACGCTGCGCGACTCCACGCCCGACGCCAGCGACGTCCACACCCTGATCCGGCTGCTGCGCGACAAGGACACCCACGCGGTGTTCGCCACCAACGAGATCGCCAGCCTGCTGCCTTCGGCCGCCGCCTGGCCCGGCCGCGCCGCCGGCATGATGGCCATCCCGCTGTCGCGAGCGCCGCGCGACTATTTGATCTTCTTCCGCAAGGAGGAGGCCCAGACGGTGGTGTGGGCGGGCAAGCCGGCCAAGCTGGTCCAGGTCGGCCCGATGGGCGACCGCCTGACCCCGCGCAAGAGTTTCGAGGTCTGGGAAGAGACCGTGCGCGGCCAGAGCCGGCCGTGGACCACCGTCGAGCGGTCGCTGGCCGAGAGCATGCGCGCCAGCCTGCTGGAAATCGTCTTCCGCCTGACCGACCTGGCCGACGAGGAGCGCCAGCGCGCCAACCAGCGCCAGGAACTCCTGATCGCGGAGCTGAACCACCGGGTGCGCAACATCCTCGGCCTGATCCGCGGCCTGATCACCCAGAGTCGCTCGGGCGTCTCCAGCGTCGAGGAGTTCGCCGAGGTGGTCGGCGGCCGCGTCCAGGCCCTGGCCCGCGCCCACGACCAGATCACCCGTCACCAGTGGGGGCCCGGCGCCCTCTCCGACCTGATCACCGCCGAGGCCGAGGCCTATCTGTCGAGCAAGGCCGAGCGCGTGAAGCTGAACGGCGCGCCGACCGCCCTGGCGCCGGACGCCTTCTCGATCCTGTCCCTGGTCATCCACGAGCTGATGACCAACTCGGCGAAGTACGGCGCCCTGTGCGACCAGCGCGGCCAGGTGATGATCGACTGGGCGCGCGACGCCAGGGGCGACCTGATCATCGACTGGCGCGAGAAGGACGGCCCGCTGGTCGTCCCGCCCACCCGCCGGGGCTTCGGCTCGACCATCATCGAGCACTCGATCCCGCACGACCTGAACGGCGAGGTGACGCTGGACTATCGGACGGAAGGCTTCCAGGCCCGTATCCGTATCCCGGGTCGCTATGTCTCCACCGAGGGCGTGACCGCCACGGTCAACCAGCCGCGCCGCGCCGACACGCCCGTGCGCGCGCCCGAGCGCATGCTGGTGCTGGAAGACAACATGATCATCGCCCTCGACCTCGAGGACATGCTGGCCCGCCTGGGCGTCAAGCACATCACGGTCGCCTCCAGCGTTACCCAGGCCTTCGAAGCCCTGGCCGAGGAAAAGCCGCCGTTCGCGATCCTGGACGTCAATCTGGGCCAGGAGACCAGCTTCCCGGTGGCCGAGGCCCTGCAGGAGGCCGGCATCCCGTTCGCCTTCGGGACCGGTTTCGGGGACAGCGCGGCCTTCCCGGAGCGCTTCAAGGAGACCCCGGTGCTGCAGAAGCCCTACAGCGCCGAGAGCGTGGCGGCGCTGTTCTAGAGACTTAAGCGCCCGCTATAGCCGAAGATCACCCCGATCCACGGGTGGGCCACCAGCACGCGGAAGCGGTAGACGCCGTCGCGGGCGAAGGTCCGGGCTCGCACGCGCGGGGCCCAGGCGGCGGGCAGGGTCAGCGGTCCGATCCGCCAACCTTCGAACATCCACGAGAAGCCGCCCGGATAGTCGGCGGCGTGGAAGCGGAAGGTCAGCGGGCCGGCCGTCTCCTCGAAGGCGTAGGCGTCTTCGCGAACCCGGACGATGCGCGAGCGGAAGCGGCGGGTTCCGAACCGGCGGGTCCAGGTCTCGCCCAGGTCATCGGATGCGATGCTGACGGCGGTCTCGTGCCGGCCGCGCTCGGGCAGGCCTTGCAGCATCCGGACCAGGCGAGCGGGACCGCCAGCGCCGCGTCCGCGCGCCCAGCCGGTCAGGGTTCTGGCCGAGCCGTCATGGGCCTGCTGCACGACCTCAGGCATGGCGGTCAGGCGCGGGCCCAGCGCGCGGGCGAAGACGCCCTTGGCGCGGGGCAAGGCCATGTCGATGCGGGTGCGGATCGGGAAGGGCGTCAGCGGGGCGAGCAGATGCTCCAGCGGCAGAAGGCCGACGCAGGGCGTGGCGCGGGGCGGACCGGCCAGGCGGTCGTCAAGCAGGGCGCGCAGGATCGCGGCGGCGGGTGACGCGGGCGTGTTCGGTCCTGCGCCGGCCTCGGCCCACAGGCCCCAGCGGGCGCGGATCGTCTGGCGCTGGGCGTCCTTGCCGACGGCCTCGACGACCATGCCGCCGCGATCGGTTCCGAAGCGCGCCAGCAGGTCGGCCATGACGCCCAGCGGGTTGGCGAACGGCGTCAGATCCTTGACCAGCCGCTTGCGCCGCGCCCAGCCCAGCAGCGCCAGGCCGTGGTGGGCGATCGGCAGCTCCAGCCCGGCCTCGAAGCGGCCGACATGGCGCGGCCTGTAGCGGCGCGGCAGCATGTCGAGATCTGGCGTCTCGGCCAGGGCGACCCAGCGGCGACCCAGGCCCGGGAAGAGTTCCTTGCGAGACCCGCTCCAGCCCGGTCGCTTGGTCCACGCCCCGCCTTCGAACACCCGCACCGGTCGGCCTGTCCACGAGAAGATCGCCGCGATCACCGACGGGCCACGCGGGGCGTCCGCGCCGGGCGAGATGGCGGTGGTCACAGCGTCGATGCGGCTCCAGCCGGCGGTCAGGCGATCCAGCGCCCCCGTGCTCAGCGCCGGGGTCGAGCTGGCCCCGGTGATCGCCCAGCGGTTCGCGGCGGTGACCGCATCGGCCATCTCCTGAGGGAACTGCTCGACGAACGCCCGGCCGTCGGCGAGGTCGACATAGTGCGCGCCGGCGGCCAGGGCTGCCTTGGCCAGGCGCAAGTCACTGGTCTGGAACGGTCCGGCCGCGTCGACCACGGCGAAGGCGTCCAGGCCTTCGGGGGTGTTGCGGTCGAAGGTCATGATCTCGATCGTCGCCGGGCCCTCAAGGCGATCGCGCAGGGCCTCCAGCGGTTCGCGCCGTCGGGCGGCGAGCACCAGAACGACGTCCGGCCAGCGAGCGATCATGGCGGCCAGGCGCGTGCCGAAGACGCCGCTGGCGCCGACCAGGATGATGCGCCGGCTCATTCGAGGATGAACCGCGCCCGCTGTTCCGGCGTCGGGACCATGCAGCGATCCTTCTTGCCCATCAGCCGGTAGCGGTTGCGGGCGATCCAGTCATAGGCCGCGTCGGTCGGGCCACGCGGCAGGCGGTCGATGAAGGCCAGCCAGCGCCAGGGGGCGTCCAGCCGGCGCAGCAGCGCCCCGATCGCGGCGGTCTTGGCCAGGGCCTGGCCGTGGTCGAGGAACAGGAAGCTCTCGGGCGTCTCGGGATCGATGCCGTGCTTCACGGCGAGCTCTCGGCCATACGGAGACTGGATCGGCGTGAAGCGGATGACGCCCTTGCGGTCCAGGCGCAGCACCGCCTGCACCGAGCCCGTGCAGAAATTGCAGACGCCGTCGAACAGCCAAAGGCCGTCGGGTTCTTGCCTCATCGTCCCTCGCACTCGCGCCGCAGCGCCTTCAGCGAGTTTGGCACGTCCTTGCGCATCATGCCGCTGATCATGCCGGCCGGTACGGCGAAGGGCGACGTGGCCCACATGTCGTAGGTGACGCGGGTGCGCTGTCCCCCCTCCAAAGGCTCCAGCCGCCACGAGCCGTCGCAGGCCCGGATGTCGCCGCCGATGCAGGTGAAGCGGATCTCGCGATCCGGCGTCAGGATCACGCGCGAGGTCGAGCGCATGGTCGGCAAGAAGAAGCTCCAGCGCACCGTGTGCTCGCGGATCTCGGTCCCGTCCGGGGCGCGCGAAACGACGCGGCAGCTCTTGACGCCGGGGCTCATGCGGGCGGCGCGGTCGCAGTCCAGGATGACGCGGAAGACGACGGCGGGCGGGGCGTCGATGTCGATGCTGGCCCGGACTATGCCCCGGCCACGGTCGTCGGCATGGGCCTCGACCGCGATGCCGTCGCTCTTGATGTCCCACGCGGCCGCCGCCTGGGCGGGGCCGACAAGGGTCAGGGCTGCGAGAAGGGGAACAAGCCGGCGCATCACACTCAAGCTAACGCAGCCGGCTTGCCCTTGGTTACTTTCCCGCGCGATTTTTCACGAGGTCATCGACCACCGACGGATCGGCCAGGGTCGAGGTGTCGCCCAGGCTCCCCAGCTCGTTTTCGGCGATCTTGCGCAGGATGCGGCGCATGATCTTGCCCGAGCGGGTCTTGGGCAGGCCCGGCGCCCATTGCAGGACGTCCGGCGCGGCGAACGGGCCGATCTCGTGGCGGACCCACAGGATCAGGTCCTTGCGCAGCTGGTCGGTGGCCTCGACACCGGCCTTCAGGGTCACATAGGCGTAGACGCCCTGGCCCTTGATGTCGTGCGGATAGCCGACCACGGCGGCCTCGGCGACGGTCTCGTGGGCGACCAGGGCGCTCTCGATCTCGGCGGTGCCCAGGCGGTGGCCCGAGACGTTGATCACGTCGTCGACCCGGCCGGTGATCCAGTAATAGCCGTCGGCGTCGCGGCGGCAGCCGTCGCCGGTGAAGTACTTGCCGGGATAGGTCGAGAAATAGGTCTCGAAGAAGCGGCCGTGGTCGCCATAGACCGTGCGCATCTGGCCCGGCCAGCTGTCGGTGATGACGAGATTGCCCTCGGTCGCGCCTTCCAGCACGCCGCCTTCTGCGTCGACCAACTGCGGCTTGACGCCCGGCAGCGGCTTGGAGGCCGAGCCCGGCTTCAGGTCGGTGGCCCCCGGCAGCGGGGTGATCAGCATGCCGCCGGTCTCGGTCTGCCACCAGGTGTCGACGATCGGCAGGCGCTCCTTGCCGACCACGCGGTGGTACCAGAGCCAGGCTTCCGGATTGATCGGCTCGCCGACGCTGCCCAGCACCCGCAGGGACGACAGGTCGTTCTTGGTCACGTGCTCGTCGCCCTCGCGCATCAGGGCGCGCAGGGCCGTCGGGGCGGTGTAGAAGATCTCGACCTTGTGCTTGTCGACCACCTCCCAGAACCGGCTGGGGGTCGGATAGTTCGGCACGCCTTCGAAGATCAGGCTGGTGCCGCCATTGGCCAGCGGGCCGTAGACGACGTAGCTGTGGCCGGTGACCCAGCCCACGTCGGCCGTGCACCAGAACACTTCGCCAGGCTTGTAGTCGAACACCGCCCAGAACGTCCAAGAGGCCCAGGCCAGGTAGCCGCCGGTGGTGTGCAGCACGCCCTTGGGCTTACCCGTCGAGCCCGAGGTGTAGAGGATGAACAGCGGGTCCTCGGCGTTCATCGGCTCGGGTTCGCACACCGGTGAAGCGGCGTCGCGGACGTCTTCCCAGACCACGTCGCGGCCTTCCACGACCGGGACCTCGGCGCCGGTCCAGCGGATCAGCAGCACCTTCTCGACCTCGGGGCACTGCAGGAGCGCCTCGTCGACATTGGCCTTCAGCGGTACGCGCTTGCCGCCGCGACGGCCCTGGTCGGCGGTGATGACGATCCGCGACTCGCAGTCCTTGATGCGGCCGGCGATGCTGTCGGGCGAGAAGCCACCGAACACCACCGAGTGCACCGCACCGATGCGGGCGCAGGCCAGCATGGCGGCGGCGGCCAGCGGAACCATCGGCAGGTAGATCGTGACCCGGTCGCCCTTCTTGACGCCCAAGTCCTTGAGGACGTTGGCCATGCGGCAAACCTCCTCGTGCAGCTGGCCGTAGGTCAGGGTGGAGGAGACGCCCGGCTCGTCGCCTTCGAAGATCAGGGCGACGTCGTCCTTCTTGGCCGGCAGGTGGCGGTCCAGGCAGTTGGCCGAGACGTTGAGGACGCCGTCCTCGTACCAGCGGATGCGGAAGTCGTCCTTGGCGTACGAGACGTCCTTGATCCTGGTCGGGGCCTTGATCCAGTCGAGCCGGGCCGCGATGTCGCGCCAGTAGCCTTCCGGATCGGCCTCGACGCGCGCCACGGCGGCCTCATAGGCGGCGGCGTCGATATGCGCGCTCTTTGCCAGACCCTCGGGAACCGGGAAAACCTGTCCGTCGCTCACCAGCCGTACTCCCTTATTTTGTTGGTCGCCGGAATAGGCGAAGCGCGGCGCCCGGCGCAAGAAGACCAATGGGGTTTCTGCTTCGGATACGGTCGGAAGATGACGGCCCTATATGAGGGGCGTAAAGCGTCGTCTCCTCTATATGCCCGGAGTTTTCCTATGCTGCTCGCCCTGTCGACCTGGTCCGAGATCGAGGCCCGCATCCAGACCAGCCAGACCGTGGTGGTGCCGATCGGGTCGAACGAGCAGCACGGACCGACGGGCCTGCTGGGCACAGACTGGCTGTGCCCGGAGATCATCGCCCACGAGGCCAGCAAGCGGGCGGGCGATCGGATCCTGGTGGCCCCGACCTTCAACATCGGCATGGCCCAGCACCACCTGGCGTTCCCGGGCACCATCTTCCTGCGGCCCTCGACCTTCATTGCCGCGATCGGCGACTGGGTGCGGTCGCTGGGCGCCCACGGCTTCACCAGGATCTATTTCCTGAACGGCCACGGCGGCAACGTGGCCTCGATCGAGGCGGCCTTCTCGGAGATCTATGCCGACTACAGTTTCCGCCAGGCCCGCGCGCCGTTCGCCCTGAAGCTGAAGAACTGGTGGGACCTGGCCGGCGTCAACGCCCTGGCCAACCGCCAATTCCCGACCGGCCACGGTTCGCACGCGACGCCGTCCGAGATCGCGGTGACCCAGTGGGCCTATCCGGAGACGATCAAGACCACGGCCTATGAACCTCGGATCGCCCCGACCGGCCCGATCCGCGAGGCCCTGGACTTCCGCGCCCGCTACGCCGACGGCCGCATGGGCTCCGATCCGGCCCAGGCCACCCCCGAGAAGGGCGGCGAGCTGGTCGACATGGCGGCCAATGCCCTGCTCGAAGACATCGCCGCGTTCGGAAACGAGCGCGTTCCGGCCTAGGCCTCGACCACCCGCCGCGCGATCACGGGCTGGCCGTGGCGCGCGGCCATGATCTCGCCGATCACCGCCACGGCGACCTCGAACGGGGCCTTGCCGCCCAGGTCTAGGCCGATCGGGGCGCGCAGCTTGGCCAGATCGCGATCGGTGAGCCCGGCCACCTTCAGTCGCGCGATCCGCTCGGGCAGGCGGCGTCGCGCGCCCAGCAGGCCGACATAGGGCGCGGGCGAGGGCAGGGCGGTCAGCAGGGCCTCGTGGTCCAGCTCGATGTCGTGACCGCAGACGGCGACGGCGGTCCAGGCGTCCAGGCCGATCGCGGCCAGGGCCTCGGCGGCGGCCTCGCGGCGATAGGCGACATCGGCCAGCGGCGGCGGGGCTTCCGGACCCTTCGGACGGACCAGATGGGTCTCGAAGCCCGACTGCGCGCCGAGGCTGGCGACGGCGAGGGCCGTGGGATCGCCGCCCAGCACGATCAGGCGCGGCGTCGGGTCGTAGGCGCGCTCGAACGCGCCAGTCCAAAGCGCCTGTGGCTCCTCGACGCACAGGCGCTTGAGGCCATCGGTGACCCAGAAGGCCGGCGCGCGGGCGGCCGCCAGGTCCAGCAGGGTGCGGACGGCCGGATCGTCGGGCGCGATCTTCTCGACCAGGATCTCGATGCGCGCGCCGCACAACAGGCGGATGTCCGGCCAGGGACTGCCTTCGCCATAGACCAGGCGCCGCGGCTGGCCATCGGCCAGGCACGCCTTGGCATGCACCTCGACGTCGGCCTCGATGCAACCTCCGGAGAGGAAGCCCGAAACTATTTTTTCGCCGAACACCATCTGGGCGCCGACCGGACGCGGTCCGCCGCCGCCCAGGGCGATGATGGTGGCGAGGGCCGCGGGACCCCGGGAAAGCGCCGCAGCCAAGGCGGGGCGGGCGTCGTCGGCCATGCCGTGCATCGGCCAGGCGTCGTCTGAGTAGGCGTCGGTCATCCTGAGGATGTTAACGCCTCGGCAAGTTTCCAGAAACCTGATGTTCAAACCTTGGCGCGTACCGTTCGCATCTGTTTGATGTTTCGCGCACGGATGGCGATGTCCATTTCGGTCTCAAAACTCGGTCTGGCGGCAGCCCAGTTCGGCCTCGACGGCGGTAGCTCGTCGGCGCCGCGCGGCCGTTCGCCTGAAGCCGAGACGCGCGACATCCTCAATATCGCCGCCCGCGCCCGCCTGTCGGTGCTGGACGCCTCCGGGCTGTTCGGCCGCGCCGAGACCGTGCTGGGCGACCTCATTCCGCGCCCGGTGCCGTTCCGCGTCACCATCGCGACGGCCCGCGCCGACCGTGGTCCCGACTATGTCGAGGCCGAGGCCCGCGCCACGCTGCGCCGCATCGGCGTCGAGCGCGCTGATTCGATCATCGTCCATTCGCCCTCGGAGCTGTTCGGCCCGCACGGCGCGGCCCTGTGGGACCGCCTGCAGCGCCTGAAGGACCAGGGTCTGTTCGCCAAGATCGGCGTCGCGGCCCACGCCACCGACGATCCGGTCGGCGTCGCCAAACGCTTCAAGCCCGACATCCTGCAAGCCCCGGCCTCGCTGCTGGACCAGCGCCTGCTGGCCGACGGTTCGCTGCAACGCATCGCCGGCATGGGCGTCGAGGTGCACCTGCGCTCGATCTTCCTGAACGGCCTGCTGTTCCTGCCGCCCGATCGCGTCCCGGCCCAGCTGAAGGGCGCCTCGGGCCGTCTGTCGCGCGTGCGCCGGATGATCGCCGAGGGCCGTTCGGACCCGCTTCAAGCGGCTTTGGGCTTTGCCCTGTCGCGCCCGGAAGGCTCGGCCGTGCTGGTTGGCGTCAACTCGGCCGCCGAGCTGTCAGCTGTGGTCGCCGCTGCCTCGAGCCCGCCGCCGGACCTCGACTGGGACGAGATGGCCATCGACGATCCGGTCGCGCTCGACCCGCGACGTTGGGTCGCCTGATCTAAATCTGGAATCACCAGAGACACTGTGACGGTCGGATTGGCCGCGCTTCGTTGCGCGTCAATTAATCCTGCCGATTAAGGTCCTGTAAGCTTCTGATTCACTTGAGTTTTATGAGTCTGCTCTAGCTTGGTCCCAACGAAGGAGACCGCGTCATGATCCTCGCAGTCCTGCAGGCCCGCATGGGTTCGTCCCGGTTGCCGGGCAAGTCGATGGCCACCCTCCAGGGCCAGCCGATGATCGTGCGCCAGCTGGAGCGCTTGCGCGGCGCGCGCTGTCTCTCCAAGATCATCGTCGCGACCAGCACCGACACGGCTGACGACGCCCTGGCCGGCTTCCTGGTCTCGCGCGGCCACACCGTCCATCGCGGGGCCGGCGCCGACATCCTGGCGCGCATCGCCCGCTGCGCCGAGGCGATCAGTTCGGTCAGCCACGTGGTCCGCCTGAAGGGCGACGCGCCGTTCATGGATCCGGGCATTATCGACGACGCCATCCGCATGGCCCTGGCCAGCGGCGCCGATTACACGTCCAACCGCGTGCACCGCACCTTCCCGGTCGGCCTCGAGGTCGAGGTGATCAAGGCCAACGTCCTGCGCGACGCCGCCGCCGAGGAACGTGATCCGCAGGCCCGCATCTCGCCGACCGCCGCCATCCGCAACCAGCCGCAGCGCTGGAGTCAGGCCCACCTGAAAGCCGCCCGCGACTGGTCGAAGCTGGACTGGCGGGTCAAGACCGCCGCCGACCTGGCCTTCGCACGCTCGGTCTATGACGCCCTGCATCCGGTCGATCCCGGCTTCCGCATGGGCGACGTGCTGGACCTGGTCGAGAGCCGCCAGGACATCGCGCGCTTCGCGGCCTAAGGCTCTTTCAGAATACAAGAAGGGCGCCGTGCGGTTCCGCGCGGCGCCCTTCTGCTGTCTGGACTACTTCCAGGCCCCGTAGGGATCCACCGACGTCTTGCCCAGCGCCTCGGCCACGGCCGGGTGGGTCAGTTCGCCGTTCAGGACGTTCAGGCCCCGCGCCAGGTGGACGTTGGTCTTCAGCGCGTCCAGGCCCTTGTCGGCCAGCGCCAGGCCGAACGGCAGGGTGGCGTTGCCCAGGGCTTCCGACGAGGTGCGCGGGGCCGCGCCCGGCATGTTGGCCACGCAATAGTGGACGACGCCGTCGACCGTGTAGGTCGGCTCGGCGTGGGTCGTCGGCTTGCTGGTCTCGAAGCAGCCGCCCTGGTCGATCGAGACGTCGACCAGCACCGAGCCTGGCTTCATCTGCTTCAGGTGCTCGCGACGGACCAGCTTGGGCGCGGCCGCGCCGGCGGTCAGCACCGCGCCGATGATCACGTCGGCCTTGAGGATCTCTTCCTCCACCGCGGCGAAGGTCGAGTAGCGGGTCAGGATGCGGCCTTGGTACAGGTCGTCCAGCTCGCGCATGCGCGGGATCGAGCGTTCCAGCACCACGACCTCGGCGCCCAGGCCGGCGGCCATGCGGGCGGCGTTGGAACCGACCACGCCGCCGCCCAGCACGACCACGCGGGCCGGGGGCACGCCGGGCACGCCGCAGAGCAAGAGACCCATGCCGCCATTGTGCTTGAGCAGCGTCTCGGCCGCCGAGAACACGGCGATCCGGCCGGCGACTTCCGACATCGGGGCCAGCAGCGGCAGGCCGCCGCGCGCGTCGGTGACGGTCTCATAGGCGATGGCCGCGCAGCCGCTCTTCAGCAGGCCCTCGGTCTGGGCCGGATCGGGCGCCAGGTGCAGGTAGGTGAAGAGGATGTGGCGCGGCTCGAGCTTTTCCCACTCGACCTTCTGCGGTTCCTTGACCTTCACGATCATGTCCGCGCCGGCGAACACCGCGGCGGCGTCGGGAGCGATGGTCGCGCCCGCCTTGGCGTAGACGTCGTCGGCATAGCCGGCGCCGAGGCCGGCCCCCGACTGGACGAGGACGGTGTGGCCGTGACCGACATATTCACGGACGGCCGTGGGGGTGAGACCGACCCGGTGTTCGCCCGGTTTGATCTCGGAAGGGACGCCAACGCGCATGATGCTTCCTCCAAAAGCGCTTTGACCGGGACTGTGCGCTCAAGAGAGCGCAGTTTCCCTGGTGATTTCGTGTCCGGTGACCGCTGTTGTGCAGGATTCCTGCGTGCTATGTAGCTGGTATGAAGAAAGCCGCCGTTGACCTGGATGGTTTCGACCGGAAGCTCCTCCACCTGCTGCAGCGGCGTGGCCGGGCCAGCTATGTGGAAATGGCTGAGGCCGTGAATCTTTCCGAGTCCGCGTGCCTTCGCCGCGTGCGGGCGCTGGAGGAGGCGGGGGTCATCGGGCGCTACGCGGCGGTGATCGACGAGCGCGCCGTGGGCCTGCCGCTCAGCGTCTTCGTGACCGTCACCCTGTCGTCCCAGGCCGAGAGCGCGCTCAGCGCCTTCGAGAAGGCCATCACCAATGTGCGCGAGGTGGCCGAGTGTTACCTGATGACCGGCGGCTCGGACTACCTGCTGCGGCTGGTGGTGCGCGACGTCGACGACCTGGAGCGGGTCCACGCCCAGGAGCTCACCCGCATCCCCGGCGTGGTCCGTGTCAGCAGCAGCATCGCCATGCGAACTGTCGTTAAGCGCGCCGAATTGCCGCTGTGAAGATGTGATTAACCAATCCTGAGCTGTTGAGTCATAACATTCGCCCCGACATTCAAACCGCGTCGGGGGACGAGATGGTTTCGAGAAGACTCCTGCTGGGGGCTCTGGCCGGCCTGGCCGCTCCGGCCCTGGCGTTCGCCGAGGGCGATGGCCCTTCGCCCAGCCTCCTGACCAAGAAGGGCCGCCGGACCTCCAGCGCCCTCAAGCACCAGTCGACGGACAAGGCCGCTCTCGACCGGGCCATGGCCAGCGTCAAGCCGATGGAGGCCGAACCGGCCCACGCGCCGGCGGCGGCCGCGCCGGCCCAGGAGGTCTCGCCCGAAGAGGCCTTGGGCCGCCTCAAGCATGGCAACGCCATCTTCGCCCGCGGCGGCGCCAACCTGATGCTGCCGACCCTGGCCCGCGTGGCCGAGCTGTCCAAGGGCCAGAAGCCGTTCGCGGTGGTGATCGGCTGCGCCGACAGCCGCACGGCGCCGGAACTGGTCTTCGACTGCAATCTGGGTGAGCTGTTCGTGATCCGCGTGGCCGGCTCGACCGTCAGCCGAGAGGGCCTGGGCTCGATCGTCTATGCCGTCGAGCACCTGGGCGCGCCGCTGATCGTCGTCCTGGGCCACACCAAATGCGGCGCCGTCGGCGCGGCCGTGGACGTCGCCAAGAAGCACGCCGAGCTGCATGGCTCGCTGCACGAGATGGTGCTGCCGATCATCCCGGCGGTGCTGGAGGCCGACGAGACCCATCCCGCCGACCTGCAGGACGCCTCCATCCGCCGCAATGTCCGCGACATCGCCGGCCGCCTGAAGGTCGCCGACAGCCTCCTGGCCGAGCGCATCCACGAAGGCCGTCTGAAGGTCGTTTCGGCCTGCTACGACCTGACGACGGGCGTGGTCAGCTTCGACGCCTGATCAAGCTTAAGTATTCAACGTAACACTGTCATTCGACTGCCGTTGACCCCTGGTCGCGCTTAGGCTCAATTCGCCTGAATCTGCGCAAATCAAGGGAAGACACGGATGTCGACGGACGAGACGCCGCCGGAAGGCGGTCGCGACACCCAGGCTTCCTTGAAGACGCGTTGGGACGGTTTCCGCGCGCAGGTCTCCGAGCGCTGGCCCGCCGCCCTGAAGGGGCCGGTGGCGATCGCTGTCGCGGGTGCTCTGGTCGTCGGTTTCGGCGGTGGTTTCGCGGTCGGCAAGGCCGGGATGTTCTTTGGCGGCGGCAAGCCGGCCGGCGTGCAGTCGGTCAAGGGCGAGGCTTGGTCGCTGTTCGGCAAGCCGCGCGGCGCCAATGCGCCCCGTCGCGGCATCCCCAAGCCCGAAGGCTTCGCGGTGTGGCAGACCCGCGTTGATAGCTCCGGCTCCGATCCCCTGGCCTGCATCCGCATGAGCAAGGACCTGGATGCGTCCAAGTCCTATGCCGACTTCGTGCTGGTTTCGCCCGACATCGGC
Organism: Caulobacter sp. GW821-FHT11E11; assembly: GCF_058808315.1. Taxonomy (NCBI): domain Bacteria; kingdom Pseudomonadati; phylum Pseudomonadota; class Alphaproteobacteria; order Caulobacterales; family Caulobacteraceae; genus Caulobacter; species Caulobacter sp. GW821-FHT11E11. Next base: position 66,339 of record NZ_JBXARO010000001.1, on the reverse strand, counting down.
CGTCAGCCCTCGGTGCGGGTGAAGGGCGACGAGCTGTGCCTGGGCGGCATCGGCTTCACCGATCACCGCATCACCCTGCTGAAGGGCCTGCCCGCCAAGGGCGGCGAGACCCTGGGCGCCAATGCCGATGTCGACTTCACCTTCGGCGAGAAGCCGCCGTATGTCGGCTTCGCCGGCGACGGCGTGATCCTGCCCCGCGAGGAGTCGGACGGCGTCGCCATCGAGACCATCAACGTCCAGAGCCTGGCCGTCGAGGTCTGGCGCGTGCCGGACCGCAACCTGGTCCGCAAGTCGATCAGCGCCCCCGACCCGACCGGCGAAGGCGACTGGGCCGGCGAATATGGCGAGGACGCCGTGGGCGAGGACGGCCGCCGCGTCTGGAAGGGTGTGGTGCCGGTCACCGGCGGCGCGACCGGCCAGAAGGCCACCACCGTCTTCCCGCTGGGCGCGGTGCTGAAGGACATGAAGGCCGGCGCCTTCGTGATCAAGGCGCGCGACGTCTCGGGCGGCCGTGATCCCGACGAGGAGAACGGCGACAACAACCCCGCCCAGGCCCGCCGCTGGATCGTGTTCACCGACATGGCGCTGCTGGGCTATGACGGCTCGGAAAGCCTGGACGTCGTGGTCCGCTCGCTGAAGAGCGCCAAGACCCTGTCGGGCGTCAACGTGGCCCTGGTGGCCGCCGACGGCGAGTCGCTGGCCGAGGCCAAGAGCGACGCCGACGGCCGCGTGCGCTTCCTGCGTCCGCTGCTGAAGGGCCAGGGCGCCGAGCGCGCCAAGATGGTGATGGCCTATGGGCCGCAAGGTGATCTCGCCTTGCTGGACCTGGACCGCTCGCCGGTCGACCTGTCCAAGCAGGGCGTGGGTGGCCGCACCGAGGGCGGCGTCGACGGGCGCAGCGTGGCGGCCGACATCGACGGCTACCTCTATGCCGACCGCGGCATCTATCGGCCCGGCGAGACGGTCCACCTGACCGCCATGGTCCGCGACCGTATGGCCAAGGCCGTGACCGACCGCAAGGGCGAGATCCTGGTCAAGCGGCCCTCGGGCGTCGAGTTCAAGCGTTATCCGTTCAGCCAGGCCAACGCCGGCGCGGTGCTGGCCGACATCGCCCTGCCCCGCTCGGCCCCGCGCGGTCGCTGGACCGCCGAGCTGCATATCGAGGGCATCGAGGACGCGACGGGCAGCCTGTCGTTCTCGGTCGAGGACTTCGCGCCGCAACGCCTGGCGGTCACCGCCACGGGCCAGGAATCCGTCCCGGTCGCGGCCGGCGAGACCCGCAAGGTCGACGTCTCGGCCCGCTTCCTCTACGGCGCGCCCGGCGCTGGCCTGCAGACGCAAGGCGAGGCTCGGCTGCGCGCCGACACCGACCCGTTCCCGGCCTACAAGGGCTTCGAGTGGGGCGACCAGTCCAAGACCTTCGACGAGAAATATATCGACCTGGGCTCGACCGTCACCGACGGCGAAGGCCGGGCGATCCTGTCGGTCGGGACCACGGACGCGGGCGACACCGCCCAGCCGCTGGTGGCCTCGGTCACCGCCTCGGTATTCGAGCCGGGCGGCCGTCCGGTCCGCGAGGGCCTGGACCTGAAGGTGCGCGGCAAGTCCGTCTATTACGGCGTCAAGGTCGACCAGGGCGAGGCCGGCAAGGGCGATCCGCCCGTCAGCCTCGACATCATCGCGGTCAACGCCGCCGGCCGGCGCATCGGCGCGACCGCCACCTACACCCTGGTGGCCGAGCGCTGGGACTATGACTGGTTCCAGCAGAACGGCCGCTGGCAGTGGCGCCGCAGCAGCCGCGACGCGATCGTGGCCAAGGCGCAGGTGAACATCGGCGCGGGCGCGCCGGCCAAGTTCACCCGCCGCCTGGGCTGGGGCGACTATCGCCTTGAGGTCGAGGGCGCGGACGGCGCCAAGACCGTCACCCGCTTCTCGGCCGGCTGGGGCGCCCCCGCTCGCGAGGGCGAGGCGCCGGACGTGGTTCGCGTGTCGGCGGGGACCAAGTCCTACGCCCAAGGCGACACGGTCGAGGTCACGCTGAAACCGCCTTATGCCGGCGAGGCGCAAGTCGCAGTCGCCACCGATCGCCTGATCGATCTGAAGACCGTCACGGTCGGCGAGAACGGGACCACCGTGCGCCTGAAGACTTCGGCCGCCTGGGGCGGCGGGGCCTACATCATGGTCAGCGTCATCCAACCGCGTGACCCGGTCGCTTCGCCGAAGCCCCGCCGGGCGCTCGGCTTGGTCTATGTCCCGCTCGACCCCAAGGGTCGCAAGCTGACGGTGGATCTGGGCACGCCGACCAAGATCGACAGCAAGGCCCCGGTCGAGATCCCCGTGAAGGTGACCGGCATGGGCTTTGGCCAGAAGGCCCGCGTCACCATCGCGGCGGTGGACGAGGGCATTCTGCAGCTGACCCACCAGGACAGCCCCGACCCGGTGAAGTGGTACTTCGGCAAGCGGGCCCTGACCCTGAACTATCGCGACGACTACGGTCGTCTGCTCGACCCGAACATGGGCGCGCCGGCCAACGTCAACTTCGGCGGCGACGAGGTCGGCGGCGAGGGCCTGACGACCACGCCGATCAAGACCGTGGCCCTGTGGTCCGGCGTCGTGGAGACGGGCCTGGACGGCAAGGCTGTGATCAAGCTGCCGGCCGCCGACTTCAACGGCGAGCTGCGCATCCAGGCGGTGGCCTGGACCGACACCGCCGTCGGCTCGGCCTCCAAGCCGCTGACCGTGCGCCAGCCGGTGGTGGCCGACCTGAACCTGCCGCGCTTCCTGGCGCCGGGCGACCAGGCCTACGCCACGCTGGAGCTGCACAATGTCGAGGGCAAGCCGGGCGCCTATACGGCCGAGGCCTTCTCGACCAACGGCCTGAAGGTCGCCTTCAAGAAGGTGTTCCAGCTGATCCTGGGCCAGCGCATCGCCGAGAAGATCCCCTTCCTGGCGCCGGACGTCACCGGCATCGGCAAGATCGGCTTCAAGGTCGCCGGTCCGGGCTTCCAGACGTCTAAGGACTATCCGATCCAGACCCGCCTGGGCTGGGGCGACGTGGTGCGCACCACCACCGAGATCCAGAAGCCGGGCGAGGCCTTCACGCCGTCGTACAGCCTGCTCTCGGGGCTGGCGGCGGGCGACGTGACCCTGCAGGTCAGCTATTCGCCGATCCGGGGCTTCGACCCCTCGGCGATCGCGGTGGCCTTGCAGCGCTATCCGTACGGCTGCACCGAGCAGTTGGTCTCGACGGCCTATCCGCTGCTGTACGCCCAGACCTTCTCGAACGACCCCAAGCTGAAGCGCACGCCGGCCGCCCTGGCCGGGGCCGTGGGCAAGCTCTTGGATCGCCAGACCCTGGACGGCGCGTTCGGCCTGTGGCGGGTCGGCGACGGCGAGGCCGATCCGTGGCTGGGCGCCTATGTCGTGGACTTCCTGCTGGAGGCCAAGGCGCAAGGCGTGGCCGTGCCCGACAAAGCCATCGACAAGGCCGTCGGGGCCATGCGCCAGGTCAGCCGGCCGGAAGGCTGGGCCTCGGTCGCCTATCGCATGGAGTATCCGGGCTGGTGGGCGTCGAACGAAGACGCTTCCAAGAAGGCCACCGAACGCATGCGCCGCCGCGCTTCGGCCTACGCCCTCTATGTGATGGCCAAGGCCGGCAAGGGTGACCTGGCCCGCCTGCGCTGGTGGCACGACGTGCAGATGAAGGACGAGAGCCAGCCGGTCGCCAAGGCCTACGTGGCCGCTGGTCTGGCTCGCATGGGCGACAACGCCCGCGCCCGCTCGGCCATGCGCCAGGCGGTCTCCTCGCTGGGCTATCGCGACGAGCAGGACTGGTACCAGTCGACCCTGCGCGACACCGCGGTGATCACCGCCCTGGCGGCCGAGTCCAACATGATGGACATCGCGCGCCAGATGCAGGCGCGCCTTGAGAATGTCAGCAAGGATCCGGACGCCCTGAACACCCAGGAGCAGGCGGCGCTGCTGCACGCGGCCAACGCCCTGATCCAGGCCTCGGGTCCGATGTCGATCGACGCCAAGGGCGCCAACGCCCTGCCGCCGGCCGGCGGCGCGCCGCGCTGGGCGGTGGGCAAGCTGACCGACGCCCGCTTCGTCAACACCGGCAAGGGCGTGCTGTGGCGGACGGTGTCCGTGCGCGGCACCCCGACCTCGGCGCCGGGGGCTACGGCCCAAGGCCTGAGCGTCAGCAAGCGCCTGCTGTCGATGGGCGGCGGCGCGATCGACCCGGCGACCATCCGCCAGGGCGATCGGATCATCGTTCTGGTCTCGGGCTCCAACCAGCAGGCCCGCTCGACAGCCCTGGTGGTCGACGACGCCCTGCCCGCCGGCTTCGAGATCGAGACCACCCTGGGCGCCGACGACGCCCAGAACGGTCCGTTCAAGTTCCTCGGCGAGCTGACCGCGGCCGACGTCCAGGAAAGCCGCGACGATCGCTTCATCGCCGCGCTGGACCTGGAAGGCGGCAAGTCGTTCGCCCTGGCCTATGTGGCCCGGGCTGTGACGCCGGGCAGCTTCTTCCTGCCGGGCGCGGTGGCCAAGGACATGTACCGTCCGGCGGTGGTCGGCCGCTCGGAAGCCTCGCGCGCGACGATCGCGCCTGGGCAGTGAGGACACCTAGTGTCGGGGCGATCACCAAAGGCCTGGTGATCGCCCTCGCCATCGAGACCGCGCTGTTCACCCTCAGCGCCGTGTTCCCGCCGGACATGACGCGGGCCAGGCACTCCTCGCCGGTCACACTCGACCGTCGTGGGGCGTGGCTGCGCGCCTTGCCGGTCGAGGACGGGCGGTGGCGGATTCGCGCCGATCTCGAGCGCACCGATCCCACCTTCCAGAAGCGCCTGATCAAGGTCGAGGACGCTCGTTTCTACCTGCACCTGGGCGTCGACCCGCTGTCGCTGACGCGAGCGATCGGCTCGGCGGTGGTGCATGGCCGGGTGACGTCCGGCGCCTCGACCCTGACCATGCAGACCGCGCGTCTGCTGGAGCCGCGACCGCGTAATCTGGGCTCGAAGCTGATCGAGATGATCCGCGCCGTGCAGCTGGAGTCGCGACTGTCCAAGCGCGAGATCCTGGCGCTGTACCTGACCCTGGCCCCCTATGGCGGCAACCTGGAAGGCGCGCGGGCGGCCAGTCTCAGCTATTTCGGCCATGAGCCCTCCAGTCTGACCGATGGCGAACAGGCGATGCTGATCGCCCTGCCACAGTCGCCCGAGGCGCGCCGTCCCGACCGCCGGCCGGAAGCCGCCAAGCGCGCCCGCGCCGCGGTGCTGGAAAAGATGGTTCGCGCCCGCGCCCTCAGCCAGGCCGCCGCCTACGAGGCCGAGAACGAGCCCCTGCCGCGCCGCACGCCGTTCCCGGCCCTGGCCTGGCACGTGGCCGGCGAGCTGGCCCGCAACGCGCCGGCCAATCAGGCCAGCGTGGTCTCGACCCTCGACGCCGACCTGCAGTCGCGGCTGGAGCCGATGGCCGCGGCCGTGGCGGGCGCGCAAGGGCCGGACGCCACCGCCGCCATCCTGGTGGTCGAGATCAGGAACCGCGCCGTCCGCGCCGCCGTCGGCTCGGCCGGCCGCGACCGGGCCGGGGGCTGGGTCGACATGACCCGCGCGCTGCGCTCGCCGGGCTCGGCCCTCAAACCCTTCATCTACGCCATGGCCATGGACGATGGCCTGGTCGCCGCCGACACCCAGCTGGCCGACAGCGCCACCCGCTTCGCCGACTACCAGCCCGAGAACTTCGACCGCGTCTTCCACGACAAGGTCACGGTGCGCGAGGCGCTGGCCCACTCGCTGAACGTCCCGGCCGTCGCCACCCTGGAGAAGCTGGGACCCGAGACCTTCGCCGGCCGCATCGAGGCCGCCGGCGCGCACCTGGCGCGGCCCAAGGCGCAACTGAAGGAGGCCGGTCTGGCGCTCGCGCTCGGCGGCGAAGGCATCACCTGGCGCGACCTGGTCATGCTGTACGCCGCGCTCGGCGACGGCGGCATCGCCAAGCCCCTGGCCTGGACCGAGGACGAGGCCAAGACCCGCGAACGCACCGGAGGCCATCGCCTGGTCCGGCCCGAAGCCGCGACCCAGGTGCTGGACATCCTGCGCGAAGCCCCCGCGCCCCGTGGCCGCGCGCCCTCGGCCCTGACGCGCGGCGGGCCGTCGATGGCCTTCAAGACCGGCACCTCGTACGGCTTCCGGGACGCGGTGGCGGCGGGGGTGGTCGGCGGCTATGCGATCCTGGTCTGGACGGGGCGGGCTGACGGCGGCGCGCGGGGCGGCCTAACGGGGCGCGACGCCGCCCTGCCGCTGCTGTTCGACGTCGCCGACGCCATCGGAACCGCGTCCTCGGCTCCCCGCCCGATCGCCCCGAAATCCGCGCCGCTGGCCCTTCAGAAACTGCAGGCCGAACACGCCGGCCCGCGCCTGATCTTCCCGCCCGACGGCGCGTCGGTGCAGGTCGACGCCCTGGGGTCGAAGGCGCGAGGCCTGGTGCTGGCGGCCGAGGGCGAGGGCCTGACCTGGTACGTGGAAGGTCAACCGCTGGAGCTGGATCCTGTCAGCGGCCGCGCCATCTGGAAACCGGCCGCGCCGGGCTTCTACAAGCTGTCCGTCGTCGACGCCCAAGGACGACGGGCGACCGCCAAGGTGCGGATCAAGGGGGAGTAGTGCGTTGAGGTTTGTTGGTGTCCCGCCCCTGCCATTCCTGGTGATCTTCGCGATCACCTGGTGCCTGGCGGTGGGTTATGTTGGCGTACTGATCGCCGCGGTGTCGCGCATCAAGCGGCTGGAGACCCCCGAAGAGCGCTTTGGTCTGCGCGAGATCTTCTCGCAGTCGAGCGCGTTCGAGGGCCTGAGCGTCCTGATCGGCAAGCGCCACAAGCCCTTGAACGACCCGCTGGCGACACGCCTGGTCTGGGCGGCCAGGGCGATGTTCGTGATCGCCCTGCCGATGATCCTCTATGTCTTCTGGCTAGCCGCGGGTTTGGCGGAAGCGCCCTAGCCTTCCGTCTCGTCCCGCTTCCAGAACGGACGGTCCGGGACCACGGTCTCGGCGATCGTGCGTTCGTAGTCGGCCAGGCTGGCGATGCCGATGTTGAGGTCGTTCACCAGGCCGTCGGCCAGCGAATAGACCCAGCCGTGCACGGCCAGCGACTGGCCGCGCGCCCAGGCGTCCTGGACGAAGACGTCGGCGGCGACGTTGCGCACCTGGCGGGCGACGTTCAGCTCGGTCAGGCGATCGAGCATGGCGCGCTTTTCCGGGATCGCTTCCAGTTCGTGCTTGTGCTCGGCATGGACCTCGCGGATCGGGTGCAGCCAGTGATCGACCAGACCCCGGCGCTGGCCGTCGATGGCTGCCGCCACGCCGCCGCAGCCATAATGGCCGACGACCATCACATGCTTGACCTTCAGCACGTCGACGGCGAACTGCAGCACGCTGAGATAGTTGGCGTCCTGCGGCGGGGCGAGGTTGGCCACGTTGCGGTGGACGAACAGCTCGCCCGGATCCAGGCCGACGATCTCATTGGCCGGCACGCGGCTGTCGCTGCAGCCGATCCAGAGATATTCCGGGCTCTGCTGGTTCTCCAGGCGCTTGAAGAACTCCGGGTCGATCTGGGTCTTGCTCTTCGACCAGGCGCGGTTGTTGGATTTCAGGTCCTCAAGCATCTAGCGCTCCGGATGATGGTCTGGATGGGCGGCGGCGATGGCCGGGTGCTTGGCCGCGCGAGCGGCGGCGGCCTGGATCGCCGGGAAGGGCGAAAGGTCGACATTGAAGCGGCCGGCGTTGAACACCTGCGGCACTAGCAGGCAGTCGACCAGACCCGGCGCATCGCCGAATGCGAAGCCGCCCGAGTGCTGGGCGACCATCGGCTCGAGCGCCCGGAAGCCGTCGCTGATCCAGCGGGCGACCCAGGCGTTGCGATCGGTCTCGCCGATCTCGAGGGCCGTCAGCTGGCGCAGGATCCGCAGGTTGTTCAGCGGGTGGATGTCGCAGGCGATGATTTCGGCCATGCCGCGCACGATGGCCCGCTCATAGGCCGTGGCCGGCAGCAGGGCCGGCTCGTGCGAGACCTCGTCCAGCCACTCCAGGATGGCCAGGCTCTGGGTCAGCGGACGGCCGTCGACCATCAAGGTCGGCACCAGGGCCTGGGCGTTCAGGGCGCGGTAGTCGGCCTCATGATGAGCGTTGGCCACCAGATCCACGGGCCGCAGCTCGTAGGGCAGGCCCTTCAGGTTCAAGCCGATCCGCACCCGATAGGGCGCGCTGGCGCGCTTGGCGCTGTGCAGGACGAGCTTCATGTCGAGCCCCTAGACGAGCGTGAACTCAAGGCGTCCGACGCCCTCGACCTCGCCCACGACCTTGTCGCCGCGGACGATGGCGCCGACGCCCTCGGGGGTGCCGGTGAAGATCAGGTCGCCGGCGGCCAGGGTCCACAGCTCGCTGGCCTTGGCGATGACCTCGCCGACGTTCCAGATCATGTCGCCGATCTCGCCGCGCTGGCGCTCCTGGCCGTTGACCGACAGGGTGACGGCGGCTTCGGGGGCGGGCGCATCCATGACCCGGATGGCGGTGATCGGGGCGCTCAGGTCGAAGGCCTTGCCGGCTTCCCAGGGGTGGCCCTTGGCCTTGGCCGCGCCTTGCAGGTCACGACGGGTCAGGTCGACGCCGACCGCGTAGCCGAAGACGGCTTCCAGGGCCTGCTCCGGTGTGAGATTCGCACCGCCGCTCTTCAGCGCCACGACCAGCTCGATCTCGTGATGCAGGTCGCTGGTCGCCGGCGGATAACGGACCTCGCCCATCAGCGGCGCGACGGCGTCGGCGGGCTTGGAAAAGAAGAACGGCGGATCGCGGGTGTCGGCGCCCATTTCGCGGGCATGGGCGGCGTAGTTGCGCCCTACGCAAAGGATCCGGCGAACCGGAAAAGCCCCATCCGAACCCTCCACCGGGACCGTGGGAATGGCGTGCGGGGGAAAGGCATAGGTCGTCATGGCGCCTCCTGTAGACCCAAAAACCGTGCGCCAAAACCCCCGCCGAGGCTATGGCCGCAAAGTGGTCGCCGTTCAGAAATCCTGCGGTTGAGGTCTTCGCCTAAACGTTCTTTCACTTGCCCCGCTCCGCGCCGTCGAGTCATGTCGTGCTCGGGGATATTCGGGCGATCTATCGGGGGCTTTAGGACGCGCATGCTCATCATCGAAAATCTGACTCACGTCTATGGCAACGGCACTCGAGCCCTGGACGAGGTCAGCCTGACGATTCCTCGCGGCATGTACGGCCTGCTGGGTCCGAACGGCGCGGGCAAGTCGACCCTGATGCGGACGATCGCCACCCTGCAGGCCCCGACCTCGGGTCATATCCGCTTCGGCGACATCGACGTGCTGAAGAACCCCGAGGAGCTGCGCAAGACGCTGGGCTATCTGCCCCAGGACTTCGGCGTCTATCCGCGAGTCTCGGCCTACGACATGCTGGACCACATGGCGGTGCTGAAAGGCATCTCCGGCGCCAAGGAACGCAAGGCCACGGTCGAGCACCTGCTGAACCAGGTGAACCTGTGGGGCGTGCGCAAGAAGGCCATCGCCGGCTTCTCGGGCGGCATGCGCCAGCGCTTCGGCATCGCCCAGGCCCTGATCGGCGATCCGCGGCTGATCATCGTCGACGAGCCCACGGCGGGCCTCGACCCCGAGGAGCGCAACCGCTTCCTCAACCTTCTGGCCGAGATCGGCGAGAACGTGGTGGTGATCCTGTCGACGCACATCGTCGAGGACGTCTCCGACCTCTGCCCGGCCATGGCCATCATCTGCGACGGCCGCATCGTCAGCGAAGGCGCCCCCAACGACCTGGTGGCCAAGCTGAAGGGCCGGATCTGGAAGAAGATCATCGACAAGGCCGAGCTCGAGGCCGCTAAGGCCCAGTACAAGGTCATCTCGACCCGCCTGCTGGCCGGCCGCACGGTAATCCACATCCTGTCCGACGACAATCCGGGCGAGGGTTTCACCCCTGTCGAGGGCGGGCTGGAGGATGTCTATTTCTCCACCCTGTCGACCACCCGGCGCGCGGCCTAGACGGGAGCACGCCGATGTTTGGCAAGATCGCGGGCTTCGAGCTCCGCTACCAGCTGAAGTCGCCCGTCTTTTGGGTAGTGGCGACCATCTTCTTCCTGCTGACCTTCGGGGCGGCGACGATCGACCAGATCAGTATCGGCGGCGGCAGCAACATCCATCGCAACGCCCCGGCGGCGATCGCCCAGACCCACCTGATCCTGTCGATCTTCTACATGTTCGTGACCACGGCCTTCGTGGCCAATGTGGTGGTGCGCGACGACGAGACGGGTTTCGGGCCCATCCTGCGCTCCACCCGGGTGCGCAAGTTCGACTACCTGTACGGCCGCTTCACGGGCGCCTTCCTGGCGGCGGCGATCTCGTTCCTGGTCGTGCCGCTGGCCATCTGGATCGGCTCGCACATGCCGTGGATCGATCCCGAGCGCCTGGGTCCCAACGACCTGCACGCTTATCTGTTCGCCTATTTCGGCCTGGCCCTGCCGTCGATCCTGCTGACCTCGGCGCTGTTCTTCGCCCTGGCCACGGTGACCCGCTCGATGATGTGGACCTATGTCGGCGTCATCGCCTTCATGGTGCTGTGGATCATCGCCAACATCGCGCTGGACCGCCCCGAATACGAGAAGATCGCCGCCTATTGGGAGCCGCTGGGCACCGCCGCCTACGGCCTGACGACCAAGTACTGGACCGCCAGCGAGCGCAACACCCTGGTGCCGCCGCTGTCGGGCGCGCTGCTGTTCAACCGCGTCTTCGTGCTGGTGCTGTCGGCCGCCTTCCTGAGCCTGGCCTATGGCCTGTTCCGCTTCCAGTCGGCCGACCTGTCGGGCCAGCGCAAGGTGAAGACGGGCAAGAAGGCCAAGGCGCAGGAAGAGGCCGCGCCGGCCGCCCTGTCCGGTCCCCTGCCGCAGCCGGTGTTCGACCGCGCCACGGCCTGGGCCCAGCTGGTGGTCCGCACCCGCCTGGACATGGGCCAGGTGTTCAAGAGCCCGGCCTATTTCGTGTTGCTGGCCCTGGGCCTGGCCAACGCCATGGGCGCGCTGTGGTTCGCCACCGACGCCGGCCGCTATGGCGGCGTTGTCTATCCAGTCACCCGCGTTCTGCTGCAGCCGCTCTTGGGATCGTTTGGCCTGATCCCGATGATCATCGCCATCTACTATTCGGGCGAGCTGGTCTGGCGCGAGCGCGAGAAGAAGACCCACGAGATCATCGACGCCACCCCGGTGCCCGACTGGGCCTTCGTGGCGCCCAAGACCCTGGCCATCAGCCTCGTCTTGGTCTCGACCCTGCTGGTCAGCGTGGTCGCGGCCATGCTCAGCCAGGTGTTCCACGGCTATTTCAACGTCGAGATCGGCAAGTACCTCGTCTGGTACGTGCTGCCCCAGGCCGTCGACTGGATTCTGCTGGCGGTGCTGGCGGTGTTCCTGCAGTCGATCAGCCCGCACAAGTTCATCGGCTGGGGCCTGATGGTGATCTACATGGTCACCACCATCACGTTCGTGAACCTGGGCTTCGAGCACAAGCTCTACAACTACGGCTCGGTCACCGACACGCCGTTCTCGGACATGAATGGCCTCGGCAAGTTCTGGATCGGGGCCTGGTGGCTGCGCGCCTACTGGAGCGCCTTTGCCCTGATCCTGCTGGTGCTGGCCTATGGCCTGTGGCGGCGCGGGACCGAGAGCCGACTGCTGCCGCGCCTGCGTCGCCTGCCCGTGCGCCTGACCGGCGGGGCCGGGATCCTCGGCGGCGCCGCGCTGGTCGTCTTCGTGGCGATCGGCGGGTTCGTCTATCTGAACACTAATGTCTGGAATCCCTACCGGACCCGGATCGACGGCGAGAAGTGGCAGGCCGACTACGAAAAGACCCTGCTGCCGTTCGAGAACACGCCCCAGCCCAAGATCGTCTCCATGACCCTGGACGTCGACCTGCGGCCGCACGCGCCCAGCATCGAGACCAAGGGCTCGTATATCTTCGAGAACCGCACCGGCGCGGCGCTGAAGGAGATCCACGTCCGCTTCGACCGCGACCTGCAGGTCAAGGGCCTGTCGATCGAGGGCGCGCGGCCCAAGAAGACGTTCGAGAAGTTCAACTACCGCATCTTCGCCTTCGACACGCCGATGACGCCGGGCGAGCAGCGCAAGATGAGCTTCATCACCCTGCGAGCCGAACGCGGCTTCCCCAACAGCGGCCAGGAGCACCGGGTCGTCGACAACGGAACCTTCGTCAACAACATGGAGATCGCGCCGATCCTGGGCATGTCGCGTGACGGCCTGCTGCAGGACCGCGCCAAGCGCCGCAAGTACGGCCTGCCGGCCGAGCGCCGCATGGCCAAGCTGGGCGACGTCCCGTCCCGCCAGTTCAACGGCCTGCGCAAGGACGCCGACTTCGTCACCTCCGACATCACCGTCGCCACCGACGCCGACCAGACGCCGATCGCGCCGGGCTACAAGGTGTCGGACACGGTGAAGGGCGACCGCCGCGTGGCCCGCTTCGTCACCGAGGCGCCGATCATGCCGTTCGTCTCGATCCAGTCGGCCCGCTACCAGGTGGCCGAGGAGACCTACAAGGGCGTGCAGCTGGCGGTCTATTACGACGCCCAGCACACCTGGAACATCGACCGCATGAAGCAGTCGATGAAGCGCTCGCTGGACTATATGGGGACCGAGTTCAGCCCCTATCAGTTCCGCCAGCTGCGCTTCCAGGAGTTCCCCGACTACGAGCAGTTCGCTCAGTCGTTCGCCAACACCATTCCGTGGTCGGAAGGGATGTTCTTCATCTCCGACTACCGCGACCCGACCAAGATCGACATGGTCACTTACGTTGGCGCCCACGAGATCGGCCACCAGTGGTGGGCCCACCAAGTGATCGGCGCCGACCAGCAGGGCGGGGCGATGCTCTCCGAGACCTTCGCCCAGTACTCGGCCCTGATGGTCATGAAGCGGACCTATGGCGAGGCGCAGATCCGCCGGTTCCTGAAGTTCGAGCTGGACAGCTATCTGCGCGCGCGGGGCGGCGATGTCCTGGACGAGCAGCCGCTCTACAAGGTCGAGGGCCAGCCCTATGTCTATTATCGCAAGGGCTCGCTGGTCATGTACCGGCTGCAGGACCAGCTGGGCGAGGCGACGGTCAACCGCGCCCTGCGCAAGCTGATCGCGGCTCACGCCTTCAAGGGCGCGCCCTATCCGATCACCACCGACTTCCTGACGCTGCTGCGCGCCGAGGCGCCCGCCGACAAGCAGGCCCTGATCACCGACCTGTTCGAGAAGATCACCCTCTACGACCTGAAGACCAAGTCGGCGGCGGTGAAGAAGCGAGCCGACGGCAAGTTCGACGTCACGGTCACGGTCGACGCGGTCAAGAAGTATGCCGACGGCAAGGGCAAGGAGACGCCTGCGGCCCTGAACGAGACCATGGACATCGGTCTCTTCACCGCCGAGCCGGGCAAGAAGGGCTTCGACGCCAAGGACGTGGTGGCCTATGAGCGCCGCCCGATCCGCTCGGGCGTCCAGACCTTCACCTTCACGGTGGCCAAGGCGCCGAAGTACGCGGGCATCGACCCCTACAACACGGTGATCGACCGCAACGGCGACGACAACACGACCAAGGTCGGCGCCAGTGGCCAATGAGTAGCGACGACCTGACCATCCGGATGGACGGGCCGGCGCTGGATGCGTTCCTGCGCCGCGCCTTTCCGGAGGCGGATCCGGACCACATGCCCTCGGTGTTGGAGGTCGAGCCTGGCCGGGTGCTGATCAAGCTGCCCTACCAGAGCCGGCAGCTGCGGCCGGGCGGGGTGATCTCAGGACCGACCCTGATGACCCTGGCGGACACCGCGGCCTACGCCCTGGTGCTGGCCCATATCGGCGAGGTGGCCATGGCGGTCACGACCTCGCTGACCATCCACTTCCTGCGCGGATGCAAACCGGGCGACCTCTATGCCGAGGCCGCCCTGCTGAAGCTGGGCCGTCGCATCGCGACGACCGATATTCTGCTTTGGACGGAAGGACGCGAGCGACCGGCCGCGAAAGCGACCGTCGCTTACGCCATTCCCTAGACGTTAGTGGCCTTCCTTGGCCTTGGCGACGTCCTCGCCCGTGTCGAAGCCCTTCTTCAGGCCCTCGGCCATGTTCAGGTGCTCCTGGACCTTCGGCGCCGTGGCGGCGGCGAAGGCCTTGATGGCGGCGGTGTCGCCGTCCTGGGCGTAGCGCTGCAGCAGGTTCAGGGCCGCCTGGTGGGCGTCGACCTGGCTGTCGGCGTACTTCTTGTCGAAGTCCTTGGCGTCGGCCTTGGTCAGATCGTCGATCTTGCCCTGGGCGTCTTCCGACAGGACCGTCGGCAGGGTGATGGTCGCGCCCGAGGCGGCGATGGCGGTCTTCAGCTCGGCGCTGGTGGCCGTGTGGGCCTTTTCCATCGCGGCGGCGAACTTCTTCACCGACGGGTTGGTCGAGCGCGTGGCGGCCAGCTTGGCGGCGGCGATCTCGAACATGTCGCTATCGGCGGCCTTGGCGGCGAACACGTCGGCCTTGGTCTCGTCCGACGGGGTCGGGACGGTGGCGGCCGGGTTGGCGTCCGGGGTCGCGGCTTGTTCAGCCGGGGTGGCGGCGCCCTTGGTTTCTTCGGTCTTCGGACCGCAGGCGGCGAGGCTGAGGGCCGCGATGGCGGCGCCGGCAATCATCAGGTGACGGGTCATGGCTCTGTCTTTCCCTACGCGTTTTTCTTAGAGGTTCTTGAAAGCTCTGCGGCGCACGGCGCCGTGTGATCAACAAAACCTCACGGGGCCGTGAACGGTTCCGTGGGTGGTGGGGGAGAATGCGATGACCCAGGAATCCCAGGCTATGGGTCCATTGGCCGGACTGCGTGTGATCGAGATGGGCTCGCTGATCGCCGGACCCTTCTGCGGCCAGGTGCTGGGCGACTTCGGCGCCGAGGTCATCAAGCTGGAGGACCCCAAGGTCGGCGACCCGATGCGCCAGTGGGGCCGCTCCAAGCCCAAGGGCCTGTCGCCCTGGTGGCCGGTGATCGGCCGCAACAAGAAGTCCGTCACCGTCGATCTGCGTACGGACGAGGGCCGCGCCATCGCCCGCGCCCTGATCGCCAAGGCCGACGTCGTGGTCGAGAACTTCCGCCCCGGCACCCTGGAAAAGTGGGGCATGGGCTACGAGGACCTGGCGAAAACCAATCCCGGCCTGGTCATGGCGCGGGTGTCCGGGTTCGGACAGACGGGCCCCTATTCCAAGCGCGCCGGCTACGCCCTGGTCGGCGAGGCCATGGGCGGCCTGCGCCACATCACCGGCGAGCCCGACCGCAATCCCGCCCGCGCCGGCATCTCGATCGGCGACAGCCTGTCGGGCCTCAACGCCGCCCTCGGGGTGATGATGGCGCTGCACGCCCGCCAGCGCACCGGCAGGGGCCAGGTGGTGGACGCGGCCATCTATGAGAGCGTGCTGACGGTGATGGAGAACCTGATCACCGAATACGACCTGACCGGCTATGTCCGCGAACGCTCGGGGGCCGTGCTGCCCGGCATCGCGCCGTCCAATGTCTATCCGACCAAGAGCGGCGAGCTCGTCTTGATCGGCGCCAACCAGGACACCCTGTTCAGACGCCTGTGCGAGCTGATGGGCCGTCCGGACCTGGCCGACGACGTCCGCTACCGCGACCACGCCGCCCGCGGCGCGAACCAGACCGAGCTGGACGCCCGCATCGCCGCCTGGACGCTCGACCAGGACATCGACGAGCTGTTGCCGAAATTGCAGGAGGCGGGTCTGGCGACGGGGCGGATCTACCGCGCGCCGGACATGATCGAGGACCCGCAGTTCGTGGCGCGGGAGTCGATCGTGAGCGTGGCTCACCCGGTGTTTGGGCAGATCAAGATGCAGAACGCCTTCCCGAAGCTGACGGAGACGCCGGGCGGGGTGCGGTGGCCGGGGCCGACCTTGGGAGAGCACACGGAGGCGGTGCTGACCGAGGTGGCGGGGATGAGTGCGGAGGCGGTCGAGGGGCTGCGGGCGAAGGGCGTGATCTGAGGAGCCGTCCTCGTCCTTCGACACGCTCAGGATGAGGACTACTTTTTATGGCGGTTCACTAGAAACCTCATCCTGAGCCTGTCGAAGGACGAGGTTTCGGGCCCGCTAAAGCTCCATCCGGAAATACACCACCCGCTCGGTCTCCTCGAACCCGACCGCCCGGTGGAACGCATGGCTCTCCACGTTATCGGCCAGCGCGTCCGAGGCCAGTTCGCTGCACCCCCGTTCCCGGCCCCAGTCGGCGACCGCCGCACAGAGCGCCCGGCCGATCTCGGCCTTACGGTGCTCGGGTCGGACATAGAGCCCTTCCACGAACGCCACCGGCGAGGTCTCGCAGCCGTTGACGTAGTCGTGACGCAGGCCGGCTTCGACGAAGCCGGCGATCACGCCGCCCGGCGCTTCGGCGACGAAGGTCACGAGATCGGAGTCTTCCAGCGCCTCTGCCGCCTCGGCGCGGTGCTCGGCGACCGAGCCCTCTGGCCACAGCGCCACCCGCAGCTCAGCCCACCCATCGAGATCGGCCGCGCGGACCGGACGGACGATCACATGCGTCCGGTGACGCCCGCCACCGCCCGCGCGATCTGGTGCACGTTGTACGGCTTGCGCACGATCGGGGCGTCAAAGCCCATCGGCGCCGCCTTGTCGGCATAGCCGGTGGCGAACACGAACGGCCGGCCCATGCTGCGCAGGATCTCGGCGACCGGGGCCACCGACTGGCCGTTGAGGTCGGCGTCCAGCACGGCGACGTCGAAGACCATCTCGACCATCGACAGGGCCTCGCTGAGTTCGGCCGCGCAGCCGACCACCTCGACGCCGGCGTCCTCCAGGCCCGCTTCCAGCTCCAGCGCCAGCAGCAGGCTGTCCTCGACGATCAGCACCTTCAGCCCGGCGATGGCGCCCGGACGGACGGTCTCGTCGGCGGCGACCACGGTCTCGACGATGCGTTCGGGGGCGGCCTGGGCCTCCTCGATCGGCGGGGCGTCGGCCAGGGCCTCGGCCGCGCCCTGGATCATGGCTGTGACGCCGCCGGACTTGTAGTTGATCTTGGCCCAGCCGCCGAGCTCGCGGCCGGCGACGTCCTCGATCAGGGTGGCGCCGAAGCCCTTGGTCGTGGGGGCGGTGGCCGGCGGGCCGCCGGTCTCCAGCCATTCCAGCGCGAAGCCGCCTTCGGGCGTGCGCCGCCAGACCACCTCGACCTTGCCGTTCTCGGTCGACAGCGAGCCGTAGCGCACAGCGTTGACGGCCAGCTCGTGCAGGGCCAGCGACAGGGCCGAGGCCGCGCGCGGCGTCAGGAACATTTCGGGCCCGTCCCAGCGGGTCTGGGTCGGCGACAGGCCGCCCAGCTCGGCGGCGGCGATCCGCGCCAGGGTCGCGCCGCGCCAGCGGGCGGCGGTCAGCAGGTCGTGGGCCGAGCTCATCGACTTCAGCCGGCCGGCGAAGGTCTTGAGGAACACGTCCAGCGAGGCCGACTTGCGCGCCGACTGGGCCGCCACCGACTGGACGACGGACAGCAGGTTCTTGATGCGGTGGTCGAGTTCCACGACCAGGTTCTCGCGCTGGGCTTCCTCGGCCTTGCGCTCGGTGATGTCCTGGACGACGCCGATCAGATAGGCCGGCTCGCCGTCGTCGCCGGGCACGATCACGCCCGAGCCGTGATTCCAAACTTCGCGGCCGTCCGGGCCGTTGGGGCGACGGTACTCGACGTCGTAGTGGCCGGTCTCTCGCAACTGCCTGTTGATGAACTCCGGCGCCCATTCCTGGTCTTCGGGGTGCAGGTAGTCGAACAGCACCAGGCCGTTGCCGGCGGGCACCTCGCCCGGCTCGATGTTCGAGATCTTGGCCAGGCGCGGGCTGACCTTGATCACGTCGCGTTTGATGTCCCACTCGAACTCGCCGAGGCTGGCGGCCGAAATGGCCAGGTCCAGGCGCTCGCTTTCGAGATTACGCCTGGATGCCAGGGCCTCGGCGGCCAGTTCGGCCAAGTCCTCGAGCGCCTGCAGATCCTCGTCCGAGGCCGTGCCGCTTGTGCCCGGACCTTCGACGACCAGCGCGCCCAGCGCGTGACCTTGAGCATCGCGGATCGGCACGGCCAGGCCGACGGGGCCGTTGGCGGTCACCACCTGGGCGGCCAGATCGCCGTGGCGTGGGCCTTCGGGACCGGGATAGCCGACATAGGCCTTACGCCACACCCGGTCCTGGTCGACCAGGACGACGGCGGCCTTGGGCGCATCGAACAGCTTGGCCGCCAAGCGCGCGAGGCGCAGGAACCTAGGCTCGTTGGTCGCGCCGCCCAGGATGTCCAAGGCCTTCAAGGCGTTGAGACGGTCGGCTTCCTGACGGTCGTCGCTGACGATGGGGGCGTCCTCCATGATTCGACCTTAGACCCGCTTCGCGTTTGGCGCGAGCCGGTTTGGAATCGATTCCCGTGGTGAAGCTTGACGACCTTGAGTATCCTGGAACCGCAACGCTAAGCTCGGCGTTGACGGGGCGCAGCTTCAGCGCCCAGGACGTCTTTGTTTCAGCTCGGTCGCGTCGCCAACCAGGAGATGACCATGCCCGCCAACCTGAATCCCGCCGCCAAGGAAGCCGACAAGGCCAAGGGCGCCACGCTGGAAGCCGTCCAGCACGCCGAGCGCAGCTTCGCCGAAGCCGCCGACGCCGCTCGCGCCTCGCTGACCGAGGCCGCTCGCCGCGTCGAGAAGTCGGTGACCGAGGGCTTCGAGACCCTGCGCGCCCAGAGCCGCACCTATACCGACACCGCCGGCCAGCAGATCGAGGACGCCCAGCGCTACGCCTCGGAACGCATCCGCGAACGTCCGATCACCGCCACCCTGGCCGGCCTGGGCGTGGGCGTGCTGATCGGCCTGCTGATCTCCGGCGGCCGTAGCAGCAACCGGTGATCTTCGAAAAAACCCTGATGACCCTGGCGGCGGCGGCGGCGATCGCCGCCGCCGCCGCGGTCGGCGTCGTGTCCGCCGCCTTCGCGGTCTATGCCGTGCTGGTCCCGCTGGTGTCGCCGGCGGGCGCCGCCGCGATCGTGGCCGCCGTCGCGGCGCTGATCGTCGCCGTCGCCGGCATGATCGCCGCGCGCAAGGTCGAGGGCAGCCGCCACGGCCACCACAATGCGCCGCCGCAGGCCAATTTCGACATGACCGCCAAGGTCGTCGAGATCGTCCGCGACCGCCCGATCATGTCGATCGGCATCGGCCTGGCCGCCGGGATCTTCGCCCTGAAGAACCCGACCCTGACCGCCGCCGTGGCCAAGGCCTTCCTGGACCCGAAGCCACCGCAGCGCTGATCGCGCGTTTATATGCAGATACCGACCGCCGCCGGGCTCGCTCGGCGGCGTTTTGCGTTCCCAGATTTCCCAGTCTTTAGATTTTCGGGAAACCCCAAGTTTCAAAGGGAATTTCTCAACTAAAGTTGAGCGGGCCGGGCTGCTTTAAAAGCTTACGCTTTGGCCTCACCCGTTCTAGATGCCTGTCGCGCGTTCCCTTCCTCTCCATGGGAACGCCTTCCCCATGGAGTGATCATGACGTACTCGCTGCCGGACCTGCCCTACGCCTACGACGCGCTGGAGCCGACGATCTCGGCCAACACGCTGCGCTTCCACCACGACAAGCACCACGCCGCCTATGTCACGGCCCTGAACGGCCTGCTGAACGGCGACGACAAGGGCTCGCTGGAAGCCGTGATCAAGGGCGCCGGCCCTGGCAAGGTGTTCAACAACGCCGCCCAGGCCTGGAACCACGCCTTCTTCTGGGACGGCCTGTCGCCGACCAAGACCGCGCCGGGCGCCGACCTGGCCGCCGCCATCGAGTCGACCTTCGGCGGCGTGGACGCCCTGAAGGAAAAGTTCGTCGCCGAAGGCATCGGCCACTTCGGCTCGGGCTGGGTGTGGCTGGTCTCGGACGCCTCGGGCGCCCTGAAGATCATCTCGACCCACGACGCCGAGAGCCCGGTCACCCAGGGCCTCACCGCCCTGGTCGTCGCCGACGTCTGGGAGCACGCCTATTACCTGGACTACCAGAACCTGCGTAAGGGCTTCCTGGAAGCGGTGTTCGACAACCTGATCAACTGGACCCTGGCCGACAGCCAGTACGCGGCCGCCAAGTCGGGCGCTCAAGGCTGGGCTTACCCCGCCCCGACCTAAGGTCCCGCTTCTTCGGAACGCCAGGGAGTCGGGGGCGTTGTTTCCAAGCGAGACAACAGCCTCCGACGCCGTCGGATTTTCCGGAGACAACCCATGCTGAACTGGGCCGTGACCTTCCTGGTGATCGCCTTGATCGCCGCCCTGCTGGGCTTCACCAGCATCGCGGGCACCGCGATCGGGATCGCCAAGATTCTGTTCTTCGTCTTCCTGATCCTGTTCGTGGTGTCCCTGGTCGCCAACGGCTTCCGCGGGCGAGGCGCGCCACGCTAGGCGGACACGACATCGAACGACGAGCGGCGCGGCTTTCGGGTCGCGCCGTTTTCGTATCTAACCTCGACGATCGAAGGCCCAGGTGCGCCAGACGTCGAACTTGCCCTTGTCATAGGCCATGGCCGCCACCCGCACGCAGTGGGGCTCGACCTCGATGACGTTGAAGCCGGGCGCCGCGCCGCGCTCGCGATGCGACAAGGTGCCTGAGCCGACCGCCTGGGTTCTGCCGTCGCCGAACGGGATGGCGGTGACGAACGGCAGGTGGATGTGGCCCGACAGGATGACGTCGGCGCCGGCGGCGACGAAGCGGTTGGCGGCGTTGACCCCGCCATGGACCTTGGCGGTCATCGGCCCGCCCAGGATCTCCATCAGCGGGTGGTGGCAGACCACGACCTTGAGGTCGCCGGCCGGGGCGGCCTCCAGTTCGCGCACGATCCGGCGGATCTGGCCGTGCGAGACCGCGCCCTTCGACCAGTTCCAGCGGATCTGGGCCGCGCGGGCGGTGTTCAGCGAGGCGACCGTGACGCCCGGCGCCTGCCACGAGGCCCCGTCCTCGTCGCCGAACCGGTCCTTGAACCGGCCCCAGGTGCGGGTGAAGCGCTCGAACAGCTCGCGAGGGCCGACGAAGGGCGTGTCGTGATTGCCGGGTGAGACGATCTTCGGATCGGGCAGGCGTTTCAGCCAGGCCGCGGCGGCGTCGAACTCGGTGACCTTGCCATCGAGTGTCAGGTCGCCGGCGGCGATGATCAGGTCCGGCGTGGCCGCGACGATCCAGGCGGTGGCCGCCTCGATGGCCTCTTTGTTTTCGCCGCCGAAATGGATGTCGGAGACCTGGATGAGTTTCATCGATCTAGGCTTCGTCAGGGGGCACCAGTGCGCGGAAGGCCTTGGGCCGGAAGCGGATCGAAACTTCGGGATCGAGCCGGGCCGGCTCGCCGTCGAAGATCGCCGGGATCCGGCCCCGGGCCCAGACCTTGCCCACCCGGCAACGGCCGACCGACACTGAAGGATCCTCGCGCCACTGCCCCCGCGCGGCGTTGAAGCCCAGGCGGAAGACGTCCAGAGCGCTGGACGGGTCCATGGCGGCGGCCTCCAGGGCGCGCTCCTCGGCGTCCATCGCGGTGGAGACCAGCGGGCACATCAGGGTCAGGGCCTCGGCCTTCTCTTTAGGCCGGCCGTCCAGGGTAAAGCGCAGGCGGCCCGAGAAGGCGCTGCGCAGAGCCCGCCGGGCGCGGGCCACGGCGATGGCGGTCTTACCCTCGCGTGCGGCCTCGCGGGCCGTGGCCCACAGCGCCGGGCTGCCCAGGATGGCGGCGACGAAGAACAGCCGCCCGCCGACCTCGCCGCCCGAGATCATCCGCGCTTCGCCACTCTCGAGGCAGGCCTTCATGGCCGCCTGCCAGTCGCGGTCGCCATAGAGGGCGCGGGGCAGCATGTTCATGGTGCCGCCTGGCAGGGGCGCGATCAGCGGACCGTCGGGTCCGGCCAGCTCGGCCGCCGCCCGCGCCGTGCCGTCGCCGGCCAGCACCAGCACCGCATCCGGCGCGCCGTCGATCACCGAGCGCAGGCAGTCGGAAAGTTCACCCGGCTGCGGGGCATGAACCACGCCCGAGACGCCGTACTCGGCCAGCAGCCGCTCGGCGATCTGCGGCGCGTCGGGACCGACCGATCCCGAAGCCGTATTGGCGATGACGTCGATGCGCTTCACGTAACGCCCCTCTCGTGAAAGTCGGTGACGCAACGGCTGCCCGCGTCCCATGGTTCCGCTTGGCGAACGGAACCGCAGCCTCCGGGAGTCGTTTGCTGGACACGGGGACAGGAAGCTCGGATCGGAGAAGCCACCATGAAGATGACCATGATCGCCCTTATGGGCGTGGGCGTGCTGGCCTCGGCCTGCACCTCGACCGGCAATGTCGAACGCAACGCCGCCGGCGGCGCCGCCCTGGGCGCGCTCGCGGGCGCGGTGATCGGCAATAACGTCGGCAGCGGCAGCGCCGGCACCGGGGCCGCCATCGGCGCGGCCATCGGCGGTACCGCCGGCGCCATCAAGGGCTGCAAGGAAGATGGCGGTTGCGGCTCGACGTCGGTCAATCGCCGCCAGTACTATGACGAGCGTGCGGGCCGTTACTACTATTACGACTCCCGCAGCGGTCGCTACTATTGGGAAGACGGCAGCTCGCGCTACTAGTTAGCGGTTAGCGACGACGCCCCAACGCAAGGCGATCGGCATGGCCGGTCGCCTTTCTTGTGCTCGCAAGCTTCGGAGGAGGGTGGAATGAGAACGACGAACATCATCGCCATGGGCGGCCTGGTGCTGGCCCTGGCCGGTTGCGCCGAAACCCAAGGCCCCTGGCGCACGCTGCGCAAGCCGGTGGCCGCCGCCACGCCCGCTTGCGACGGCTTCCAGTCCTCGGTCTATTTCGAGCAGGACAGCGCCGCCCTGACCAAGGAGGCCCGGATGATCCTTTCCAGCGCCCAGGCCCAGGCGCGGGGCTGCAAGGTCAAGTCGGTGCGGGTGATCGGCCTGGCCGACGCGGTCGGGGCCTCGCAGGACAATCTGGCCCTCTCCAAGCGCCGCGCCGCCACGGTGACGACGGCCCTGAGCAAGGTTGGCTTCAGCAAGGTCGACATCGACGCGGCCGCCGTGGGCGACGCCGGCGCGGTGGCGGCCTCGGGCGCGTCCGCGCCGCTGCGCCGTCGGGCGGACATCCTGTTCGATCTGGAGCCGTAGGATCCTCAAGCGGGTCGGCAGCGCCGATCCGCTTTTCTCCGGGCGACCATAGCGCGCGAAGAATGGCGGGCCGGGTGTCCCGGTCCGCCAAAGTTCGCATCAACAAAGGGGGGTGCGAAGGCGGCAGACTGGCTATCGCCAGTCTCAAGTCGGGGGGGCGTCGCCGCCTTCGCAAAGATGAAAACGACGACTCGCGCGAACGGTTCCCGCTTCGCGCGATTTTTTTTGCACGCGATCTTCGCGGCTTCCGAAGCGGCGGAATTGGGAACGGCCAAGGCGGCGGGACGTTGAAAATGCCAGGCGGACACGGTGTCCGCCGGGGCAGGGGAGCAACGTCGTGATCCGGACTTATGTGGCCGAACATGGCGGTACGGTTTTTGTCTCGACGCTGAGCCAGCGTCAAAAAAGGGTGCGTTCGCGGATCATGGCTTTGGCCGTGATCGTCGCGATCGGCGTCTCGGCCGGAACGGTCCAGGCGTTCAACGATCGTGAGCGTGCGAGCGTCGCCGCCCAGTGGACGCCATAGGAGGTATGAAATCATGCCCGCCGACATTCATCACAACGCCGCGCCTGACCACGCACCGCGCCTGAACGCCACCCGCGCCCGTCAGGGCCGCTGGGGCAAGCACGTGTTCTGGGTGCTGATCGCCTCGACGGTCCTGGCCGCCCTCGCTCTGTTCGGCGCCTGGAGCTTCCGCGCCAACGACCTGGCGGCGGTGGAGGTCAACAACGGGGCCAAGACGCCGGCCGAGGCCCAGCGCTATGACACGCCGCAGAGCCCGGCGCGTCAGACGCCTTAAGCGCTTCAGGCTGATCGACATGAAGGGGCGGCTTCCGGGAGGAGGCCGCCTTTTTCTGTGCGCGTCGTAGCGCCCCAAAGAAAAACGGCCTCCCTTTCGGAAGGCCGCTTCGCTTGATCGGGAAGTCTCTAAAACCCTACGCCGCCTTGGTCTGGCTGCGGCGCGGGTGGAAGAACAGGGCCTGGCCGATCGCCGCCTTCACCGTTTCCGGCTGGAAGGGCTTGGTGATCAGGAAGGTCGGTTCCGGGCGCTCGCCGGTCAGCAGGCGCTCGGGGAAGGCGGTGATGAAGATCACCGGCACGTCCATCCGGCCCAGGATGTCCTTGACCGCGTCGATGCCCGACGAGCCGTCGGCCAGCTGGATGTCGGCCAGGACCAGGCCGGGGGTGTTGCGCGCCACGGCGTCGACGGCTTCGCCGCGGGTGGCGGCGATGTCGATGACTTCGTGACCCAGTTCCTTGACCAGAGCCTCGATGTCGGCGGCGATGACCGGTTCGTCCTCGATGATCAGGACTTGCGTGGCCAGTTCGGCGTCGATTTCGGCCTGGGCGTCGGAGATCAGTCGCTCCACCTCGCCGAAGTCGCAGTCCAGGATCTGGGCCGCTTCGGTGGGGGTGAAGCCCTCGAGCGCGGTCAGCAGGAACGCCTGGCGCGAGCGCGGGGCGATGCGCATCAGGCGTTGCGAAGCATCGTCGCTGCTGTTGAGGCTGTCTTCACGGCGGGCCTCCAGCTGGGCGCCGGAGCTGAGCCAGATGGCGTGGAACACGCGGTACAGCGCCACGCGCGGCGACAGGTCGGCGTCCAGCGAGCGCTCGCCGGCCGCCAGGGCCTCGAGGGCCACGCGGACGTAGTGATCGCCGGTTTGCTGGTCGCCGGTCAGGGCGCGGGCGTAGCGGCGGATATAAGGCAGATGCGGCGCCAGCCGAGCTAGAAGACTCATGACCCCTCCCGATGCGGTGTCTTCGAAAACAACTAAACGAACGGCAAAGCTAAGCCGTTCCGTCGAAGTCCGATAACGCCCCCTCAACTGAGCGGTTCCGCGAACGACGGAATTTTGACATCCTATGCCCAAGCTTATGGAACCCGGTACGGAAAACCACGTTGTCGTCTGGCGGAAAGACATTCGGCCAAAGGGGGCGGACGCCGATGCAAATGCAGTTCGGTGTCGAGGACATGATCGAACACGTACCCATGGAAGATAAACGCAAGAGCGCCGCGGCGCTGGATGAAGCGCGTCTGCGGCAGCAGGCGATCGGCGTGAAACTGCGTCAGATGTTCGATGAGGTCGTCAACGAGGCGGTGCCCGACGAATTCCTCGAGATCCTGCGCAAGGCCGAGCCTCCCAAGGGAGAGCGCTGAGCATGAGCGAACCGCAAGTCGGCCGCTCGCCGCCCGATCCCGTCCGCGACGTCCAGTTCAAACGTGAACTGGTCACGCTGATCCCGCATCTGCGCGCCTTCGCCCGCACCCTCACCGGCGACCCGACGGCCGCCGACGATCTGGCGCAGGACGCCATGATGAAGGCGTGGGACGCGCGCGCGTCGTTCCAGCTGGGCACCAACATGAAGGCCTGGACCTTCATGATCCTGCGCAACCAGTTCTATTCCGAGAAACGCCGCAGTTGGCGCCAGAGCCAGCTGGACCAGGAAGCCGCCGAGCGGACCTTGGTGGCGGTCGACGATCCGGAAGCGCCCGTCGCCCTGGACGAACTGCGCCTGGGCCTGGCCATGCTGCCGGCCGAACAGCGCGAAGCCCTGATCTTGGTCGGGGCCGGCGGCTTCGCCTACGAGGAGGCGGCAGACATCTGCGGCTGCGCCGTGGGCACGGTGAAGAGCCGGGTCAGCCGCGCGCGCCGCGCGTTGCAGGCCATCTTGGAAGCGGGCGCCTATGATCGTGACGGCGGATCGGCGGGTGACGCCATGCACGCCATCCTGGCCGACGCGGAGCGGTTGAGCTCTCTACGGTGAACGCCCTCGCCGGCCGCGCCGCGCAGGCCGTAACCTCCATCCGCGTCCGCCTGGCCCTGGCGCTGTTCCTGGCCTTGCTGCCCGTGCTGCTGATCGGCATCGCGCAATCGGTGCTCGCCTTCCGGGCCGAGAACGACGCGCGCCGGCAGAGCCTGGAGCTGGCCGCCAGCCATAGCGCCACCATGGCTTTGGCCCGCATCGAATCCGCCGGGGTGCTTTTGCAGACCCTCGGCCCGGGTTCGGTGGGGCTGGAGTGCGCCCAGCGCCTGGCCGACGTGCGCGCGCGGCTCACCGGCTACGCCAACCTGATCCGCTTCGACAGCCGAGGCCGGGTGGCCTGTGCGGCCGCGACCACGCCGTATGACACCCAGCGCGGTGCGCGGCCCTGGTTCCAGGCGCTGCGCGACGGCGATCGCATCGTCGTCGCCAGCGCGCCGGGCACGGCCTATGCCGACGAACCGGCGGTGCTGGCCGCCGTGCGCGCCGGCACGCCCGAGAAGTTCGACGGGGCGATGGCCGCCGTCCTGACCTTGACCGAGCTGAAGCTGGAGACCGCCAGCCGCTTCCTGCCGCAAGGCGCCGAGGTGGCCCTGGCCGATTCCAGCGGGCGCATCTTCGCCGCCACCGACGCCAAGGCCTTCGAAACCGTCTCGCCCCGCTGGCGCCAGGAGGCGACCAAGGAAGACTCGGCCCTGTGGAGCGGCCGCGACCTGGAAAAGCGTCCTCGCACCTATTCGGCCGCGCCGCTGGTCGGCGACGATGTCTTCGTCGTGCTGTCCGCGCCGGCGCCGGGCCTGGTGTCGTGGGCCTCGCTGAGCCCGATCTCGCGGATCCTGTTGCCGTTGCTGGCCTATGTGCTGGTCCTGGCCGCGGTGCTGTGGGTGACCGAGCGCGAGGTGGTGCGCTGGATCGTCTATCTGCAGCGCGTGGCGGCGATCTATGCCCGTGGCCGCTTCACCGTCCGGCCACTGCAGGCCGAGCGCGCGCCGCCCGAGATCCGCGAACTGGCCGCGACCCTGGACGCCATGGCCGGCACCATCGTCACGCGCGACGCCTCGCTGATGGACAGCCTGGCCGAGAAGGACGCGCTGATGCGCGAGATCCATCACCGGGTGAAGAACAACCTGCAGATCATCACCTCGCTGCTGAACATGCAGCAGCGGGCGCTGAGCGATCCGGCCGCCAAGGCGGCGATGAACGACACCCGCCAGCGGATCACCGCCCTGGCCCAGATCTATCGCGCCCTCTACCAGGGGCCGGACCTGAAGCGGGTGGACCTGCGGCCGTTCCTGGAGGAGCTGACCGCCCAGTTGCTGGCCAACGACATGTCGACCTCGCCGCTGGTGCGGACCGAGGTGCATGCCGATCCGCTGGTCATCGATCCCGACCGCCTGGCCCCGATCGCCCTGTTCGCGGTCGAGGCCATCACCAACGCCCAGAAGCACGCCTTCGGCCCCAATGGCGGTAAGCTGGAGGTCGGCTTCCACGTGCGCGGCGAAGAGGCCGAGCTGTCGATCAGCGACGATGGTCCTGGCGTTGCCGACGGCCTGGGCGGCGGTGTGGGCCGCACCCTGATGACCGCTTTCGCCCGTCAGCTGCGCGGCAAGGTCAGCTTCGAAACCCACGAACCGCGCGGCTTGACCGTGCGGCTGATCTTCCCGACTCCGCAGGCCGTGACGCACCAGGTTTGAATCCGGAACCGAGCTTCGCCGCTGACGTTCTCTGGGGGCACTTATTCACACGCCCCTTTCTCCCCTTTTTCAGGGGCGCATTAGCGGAGAAGACCATGCGCAAGCTCGTGATTATCGCTGCCGCCCTCGCGTCCCTGTCGGTCGCGGCCTGCAACACCGTCGAAGGCGCCGGCCGTGACGTCTCGTCGGCAGGTAAGGCCGTCACCGACACCGCCAAGGACGTCAAGTAAGGGTCCTTTCAGACCCTACTGATCAGAGGCCCGCCGGTTCCGCCGGTGGGCCTTTTGTCTTTCAGCCACCGACGAAGTGTTTCGTCGTTGCAACCTTAGGGCGGTTATCCGCCATCGGACTGAAAAACTGCCGGGTCAAGCTCGATGCGTTCGTCGAGGGGACCGGGGCGTTTGGCCGGCAACACCACCATTTTCGTGCACAGCGGCTGGCGCTGCTCCAGCACCTATGTCTGGCACCGCTTCCGCGCGCTGCCTGGCGTGCGCGCCTATTACGAGCCCTGGCACGAGCAGCTGGCGCGGGTGACCGCCGAGACGATCAACGCCGAGACCCCCGACAACAGCGGCCTGCGCCATCCGGGCGGGACCGATCCTTATCTCAAGGAATTCGAGGTCGTTCTCGATCCGGCCGGCGGTCTGAAGGGCTTCGACGCCAGCTTCGCCCTGGACCGCTTCTGGATCGAACCCGGGACCAGCGACCTCGCGCAACAGGCCTATGTCGAAGGCTTGGTGCGCGCCGCGCGCGAACGCGGCGAGACGCCGGTTCTCGCCTGCTGCCGGACGCTGGGCCGCGTCGGCTGGCTCAAGCGCCGGTTCGGCGGCTTCCACGTCATGCTGATGCGCGATCCGGTGCAGCAGTGGCTGTCGTTCTATTCGCTGCGCAAGCGGCCCCGGCCAACCTACTTCGAGCTCTGCCACTACGTCCTGCTGTCGGAGATGGCCGGCGCCGAGGACCTGGCGCGCACCCTTCTGGGCCAGGACTTCGCCAAGAAGGAGGGGGGCGAAGGTTCGCTGGACCAGCGCCTGGCGGCCGTGCGCGGCCGGCTCAAGCGCGCCCCGGCCAGCGTCTCGTTTAAGGCTTTCCTGGCGGTGTGGCTGCGCTCGTACCTCAAGGCCCTGCCCCAGGCCGACTTGGTGGTCGATGTCGATCGCCTGGCCCGCGACCAGGCCTATGCGCGTGAGATCGAGGCCGCGATCGAGGCCGGCAGCGGCCTCAAGCCCGACTTCTCCGACTGCCGCGCCCCGCCTCGGCACGGCATCGCGCCGCCGGTGCAGTGGCGCAAGGCCGCGCGCGAGGTGGTCGACCTGATGGACCTGCATGGCGAGATCGTCGGGCAGGAGGCCCATCCGATCCTGTTCCGCAAGCTGGCCCCGGCCTTCGCGGCGGTGACGCCGGCCCCGGTGGGGGCGGTGACCAGGATCGGAGAGGCCGTCGGCGGCCTGTTCGGCGGGGCGACGGTGACCCGCGCGCCCGCCAAGGCCTATGCGGCCGCGGCGGCCCGTCCGGACGGATCGCGCAGGTAGACGCCGGTATTGCCGGGCGCTGCGCCCAGCACGTCGTCGAACTCGCTGACGTCGTCTTCCGGATCCAGCACCAGCACGCCGTCGTTCGGCAGCAGGGCGGTCAGCGCCTCGATCACCTTGGCCCGCAGCGAAGCGTCCATGCCGCGCAGCACGCCGCGCAGCATGATCACGTCGAAGCGGCCCATGACCGACAGGTCGGCCAGCAGGTTGATCCGCTTCCAGCGCACCAGCTGACGGATGCGCGGCGAGATCGCCCAGGTGTCGTCGTGGTTCTCGAAATACTTGACCAGCAGCCGGATCGGCAGGCCGCGCTGGATCTCGAACTGGGTGTAGATGCCGGCCTGGGCCTTCTCGAGCGAGCGCTCCGAGAGATCCGAGCCGAAGAACTCGAAACGGGTGCCGGTCGCCAGGCCCGTCGACTCGTTGGCGGCCATGGCGATCGAATAGACCTCCTGGCCGGTGGCGCAGGCGGCGCTCCAGATGCGGATCGGGGCTTCGCGGCGGCGCTGCGACAGGGCCGGCAGCACGTCGTCGCGCAGCTGGGCGAAGGCCTCGCGGCCGCGGAAGAAGGTGGTCTCGCTGCGGCACAGGGCCTCGACTACGGCCCAGATCAGGCGCTCTTCGCGCTTGGCGCGCAGGGCCGCGATCAGGGCGTCGATCGAGTCGTAGCCTTCGCGACGCGCCAGCGGCGCGAGGCGGCTCTCAACGAGATAAGGTTTCTCGGTCTCGACCCGCACGCCGGCGCGGGCGCGGCCCAGGGCCGCCAGCAGGTCCATGTCCTCGGGCGTCACAGCAGGCCCGCCTCGGCGAACTTCGCCTCGATGATGTCGCCGTCGAAGGGCTTCATGATGTACTCGTCCGCCCCGGCCTCCAGGGCCGTGCGGATATGGTCGACGCTGTTCTCGACCGTGCAGAAGATGATCTTGGGCGCGTCGCCGCCGGGCTCGGACCGCAGCTGGCGCAGGAATTCGATGCCGTTCATCACCGGCATGTTCCAATCGAGCAGGACAGCATCAGGCATGGCCGCGCGACACCACGCCAAGGCCTCCATGCCATCGGCGGCCTCGGCGATCTCGAAGCCGATGTCCTCGAGGACTCGGCGGGCGACCTTGCGGATCACCCGGCTGTCGTCGACCACCAGACAGGTCTTCACGGCGCACTCCAATCCAGACCGCTATCGTGCGAGCGGTCTGGTTAAGGAGCGGTTTGCCTCAACCCGGATCGGGGTGCGGCAAATGTAAACTTTGCGGTGAAGCTCTAAGCCGGGACCCAAGCCGCGATGCTGGCCCGTTCCTCGCCGATCTCGACGGCGATCTGGCCGCCGGCCGCGCGGACCAGGGCGTTCAGATAGGCCGCCTGCACCCACGGACCGCCAAGGCCCTCAGCCAGAGGCTCGCCGCGCAGGCCGGCCAGCACTTCCGGACGCAGGCGCGCGCGGGGACCCAGCGAGTCGGCGATGATCGAGAAGCGACCATCGGCCGCAACGCCCTTCACCGTCGCCACGCCGCCGGCCGGCAGGGCGCTGGCGGCGATCTGGGCGATGTTGAGGATGGCGCGCGACGACGGCTTGTTCATCGCCTGCGGCTCGATCTGCCAGTCCAGCGTCGGGCGCACATGGGCGAACACGCCCTGGGCCAGCTTTTCCAGCTCGCGCGAGTCGAAGTTCTCGGCCGAGGCCGAGGCGCCGAACGCCACGCGAGTGAATTGCAGCAGGTCGGCCAGCTTGCGGGCCGAAGAGGCGATCAGGCCCATGGCGTCCTCGCGCATGTCCTGGGCGGCCGGGTCGTCCAGCAGATCCAGGCCCGAGACGATGGCGCTGGCCGGACTGATGAAGTCGTGGCACAGGCGCGCGGCCAGCATGGCGGCGAAGTCGGGGCCTTGGACGTCCGTTTCGGCGGGCGCGGCGGCTGGGGTCTCGGAGACGGTGTCGGTCATGGCGGCGAACTCTGCCGTGATTTGAGGCTTTGGCAAACCGGGCTGGCCCTCTATTGAAAGCGCCCGTGGTCGATCCGTTTCTAGAGCCCGGCGTTTTGGTGCGCCACCCAAGCCAGCCCGACTGGGGCCTGGGCCAGGTTCAGTCCGTGATTGGACACCGCGTGACCGTCAATTTCGAAGAGGCCGGCAAGCAGACCATCGACGCCACGCGCGTGCGTCTGGTCTATGTCGGCGACGACCCAAGAGGGCAGGGGTAAGGGGACAAGAATGACCGAGAACCTCGCCGACTGGGGCCGCGCCCTCGCGAAAATCACCGAGGAAGCCGCGGTGGTCATCCTGCCGTTCTGGAAGACCGAGCTGGCCGTGGCCCAGAAGGCCGACGAGAGCCCCGTCACCGAGGCCGACCGCGCCGGCGAGCGCCTGATCCTGGCGCGCCTGGCAGAGCTTTACCCCGACGTGACGGTGATCTCCGAGGAGCACGCCAGCGAGTTCGGCACGCCCGACGAGGTCGGATC
Source organism: Caulobacter sp. GW821-FHT11E11 (assembly GCF_058808315.1). Classification (NCBI taxonomy): domain Bacteria; kingdom Pseudomonadati; phylum Pseudomonadota; class Alphaproteobacteria; order Caulobacterales; family Caulobacteraceae; genus Caulobacter; species Caulobacter sp. GW821-FHT11E11. Next base: position 34,664 of record NZ_JBXARO010000001.1, on the reverse strand, counting down.
GCGCTTTTTCCTGGTCGATCCGGTCGACGGCACCAAGGCCTTCGTGCGCGGCGATCCTAACTTCACGGTCAATATCGGCCTGATCGACAACGGCGTGCCGGTCGCCGGCGCCGTCTGCGCCCCGGCCACGGGCGAGGTCTGGTTCACGACCGCCGAAGGCACGATGAAGCGCACGGGCGTCGACGGCGCCGAGGCCCCGGCCCGCGTGCGCCCCTGGCCCAAGGGCGAGGCCTTGGGCCTGGTCAGCCACACGATGCGTGAGGAAAAGGCCGCCGAGCTGGCCGCCGAATACGGTTTCGACCTGCGCAGCCCCATGGATAGCTCGATCAAGATGTGCCGCATCGCCGAGGGCTCGGCCGACATCTATCCGCGCCACGGCCCGACGTCGGAGTGGGACACGGCCGCCGCCCATGCGGTGCTGGTCGGGGCCGGCGGGACTTTCACCCAGCCCGACGGCTCGCCCTTCCTCTATGGCAAGGCCGACCAGGCGTTCCGCAACGGCTGGTTCGTGGCCTGCAGCTAGGGCGCGACCTCAGGAGCCTTTTCCGGCGGCGTCGTCAGGATCGTCCCGACCGACGCCGTCACGATGGCGACGATGGCCAGCCATTGGGTCAGGACCAGGCGCTCGTGCAGGATCACGAGCCCGGCCAGCGCCCCGACCGCCGGCTCGGCGCTCAGCATGACGCCGAAGCTGCGCTTGGGGATGCCGCGCAGGGCGATCATTTCCAGCGAATAGGGGATCGCGCTGGACAGCACGGCGACGACCAGGCCCAGCGCGATCAGCTTGGGCTGGAACAGGGCCGCGCCGGCCGTGAACAGGCCGACCGGCGTGACGATCAGCGCCGCCGTGGTCATGCCCAAGGCCACGGAGCGGCCCGCGTGCAGGTGGCCGATCCGCTTGCCCAGGATGATGTAAAGCGCCCACAGCACCGCCGCCGCGCTGGCATAGGCGACGCCGACGGGATCCAGGTGTGTCGCGCCGGAATGGATCGGCAGCAGCAGGGCAAGGCCCAGCACGGCCAGCCCGATCCAGACGAAGTGAATCAGCTTGCGCGAACTGGCCACGGCCAGGGCCAGCGGGCCGCAGAACTCGATGGCGATGGCCAGGCCCAGGGGAATGGTGCGCAGGGCCAGGTAGAACACCAGGTTCATTAGGCCGACCGACGCGCCGTACAGGGCGACCTTTCCGAGATCCTCACGCGCGATCGGATGCCGCCACGGCCGCCAGATGATCAGCAGGATCAGCGCGGCGAAGAACACCCGATAGGCCGTGACTCCCTGCGCGCCGACCAGCGGGAACAGGCTCTTGGCGAACGACGTGCCGACGCACAGCGTGACGATGGCCCCGAAAAGGGCGGCGTAGGGCAGCAGGTGTGGGCGGTGGGCGGACATGCGCCCGTCCTAGGGGAATAGGCCCCGGTCGTCATCCCGCGCGAGCGCGCGGGATGACAGGGAGTGTCAGCTATTTCTTCACCCAACCACCATCCAGCGGCTTCCAGTACTGGCCGGGGGCGACCTTGGCGTAGAGCTGCTTGGCGGTGGCCTGGCCGGCGGCCTCGGGCGTCGCGCCGGTCTTGGCGGCGATGTCCTTGTAGGCGGCGGCGCGGCCGGTGTTGATCTCGGCCACGGCGGCGCGCAGGGCCGCGTCGCCGCCGGACACGATGCCCAGATAGCCGTCGGCCTGCTCGCCGACCGTGCCCGAGGCCTTGCCGGAGTCCACGGCGGCCTTGGCGGCGGCCGATTGGGCGAAGGCGGGGGCGGAAACGGCGGCGAGGGAGAGGCCCATCGCCAGAACCGTCATCGTCTTGCGGATCATGTCGGTTCTCCTCTTAGAACAGGTTGGGGTTCTGCTGGATCAGCGACTGGACTTCCTTGTCCAGCCGCACGCGCACGTCGGCGTCCAGCTTGGCGTAGATATTGATCGGGTCGACCTTCACGCGGACGGTGGGCGTGCAGGCAGCCATGCCCAACGCTCCCGTCGCGACGAGGCCCAGCAAGAGGGCGCGCTTTCTCATGCATTTCTCCAGTTCGTACGCAGGATGATCGGTCACGGTTGAACCGGACCTGAACGAGGTTGTGTCGCGGCTGCTTCTTCCTCGGCGAACGAGCGGCGCCAGGCCGCCAGAAGCTCGTCGAAGTTCAGCGACGTGTCGAGGGTCAGATCCACCGGCGTTTTGGCCGGCAGGGCGATACGCTTGTTGAAGGCCTGGCCGCGCAACAGATCGAGAAGCCCGACGCGGGCCTTCTCGGCCACCTTCGGGTCGTGCTCGCCCTTGATGTGGAACAGGATGCCGAGGCGCCCCTTGTCGGTGCTGTTGACGCCGGCTTCCAGCTGGTCGAACGCCAGGTTCTCCATGGCCTGGTAGGCGAAGTCCTGGATGGCGTTGACCTGGGCGGGCGCGGCCGGCGGCGCCCCCGGGCTGTCGGCGGGCGAGGCGGCGACGCCGGTCAGGGCGGCGCGGGCCAGCTCGATGCGGCCCGGCTGGATCGCGTGGATCTTGCCGTCCTGGAAGCGCAGGCCCTCGGGGCCGAAGGTGAAGGGCAGGCGGCCGTCGACCACGGCCTGGGCCTTGACCTTGTCGGCCAGGGACGAGGCGGCCAGCACCTCGCCCAGATCCAGGTGCTCGATGACGATGACGCCGCTGATGGTCTTGCCGGGCTCGAAGGGCACATCGGTGGGCTCGATCGAGATGCGGCCCTTGGCGGCCTCGAAGCTCGCCTTGGAGACGTGCAGGGCGTCGGCGCCCAGCTGGAACACCGACTCGATGGCGGTCAGCGGCACCAGGCTGTCGATCTTGACGATCTTCAGGGTCTGGTTCGGGGCGGTGGTCAGGGGCGCAAGGCTGGTGAAGTCGACGGCGCCGTCCAGGGTGGCGACGAAGCCGATGGGGCTGGTGAAATCGACCTTGTCGACGACCAGGCGGCCCCGGCTGGTCGCGCCCTGCGCATCCCAGGCGAAGACGCCCGTGAAGCTGGCCGGGCCCTGGGCGTTCTGGGCGAAGGCGGCCATGGGCGACAGCTCGGCCGGCTGCAGGCCGTCCTTGGCGAAGGCCAGCTTGCTGGCGTCGATGTCGGCCTGGCCCTTGCCGGTGGCCACCACGTGGCGCAGGCGGATCTCGCCCAGCGGGGTGCCGACCGGGGTGGAGCCATGGAAGGCGCCGCTCCACAGCCCACCCGTCAGCGTCAGGCCGCCCTTGGCCAGGATCGTATTGAAGCGGCGATTGGCGGCGACATCGGAGATGGCCGCGCCGTCGACCCGGACGGTCGAGCGGTCGAAGCCGCCAGCCCCGCCCAGGGTCGCCTCGCCCTTGATATTGGACAGTTTGGCTTCGGCGACGGCCAAGTCGCCTTCGCCATCCTGGAAGCGCAGGGCCACGTTCCAGCCGTTGGCGCCCGCCGTGACCAGCGGGGCCTTGGCCGGGCACAGCAGGGCCTTGATGGCGGTGACGGGCGCATCGCCCAGGGCGTAGGCCTTGGCGGTGATCGGCACGCACTTGGCCGTCGTAAGCGTGAAGCGGCCGCCGGCGATGCGGGCCTGGCCGTCGATCTGGCCGCTGACGCCCTCGATCGGTGGCAGGTCGAAGTTTTCCGTGGCGATCGAGAGCGGCGAGGCCATCACCCCGCCATTGGCCTGCCAGTTCGGAGCCGAGACGCGCACGACCGGCAGACCGCCGCCCGACAGCGCAGCCTTCAAGGTCCCGCGCGCGCCGTTCGGCCCGGCGTCCACGGTCGCGCCAGCGGTTAGGAGCACGCCGTTGGGGGCGGAGAGACGCGCCTCCTGGCCGAGGTTCAGCCGCGTACTGCCGCCCTTCACGTCGAGGCCGACGGCCGGCAGCGACAGTGTGAAGGTCCGCAGCGCTTGCGACAGCGGCTTGGCGTAGGCCGGATTGGGGATCAGGGCCGCCAGGCGTTCGGCGTCGGGACCGGCGATGCCGCTCTTGCCGCCGGCCGAGCCGTTCAGGTTCAAGGCGAGGCCGCTCGGACCTTGGTCGATCCGGCCTCGGGCGTTCAGCTTCGCCGAGGACAGGGCCAGGGCGCCGCCGGCCAGGCGGGCGGCCGTGGCGTCGATCTCCAGCGGTCCCTTCAGCGTCAGGCCTTGGCCGTCGGCGCTCAGGGCCAGGCGGCTCGAGGCGGTCTTGGCGCGCAGGTCGCGGACGGCGGTTCCGGCGGCCATGGCCTGACCGGCCCGCAGCTCGGCGCGAGCCTCGCTCTGGACGTTGATCCGGCCGTCGCCGCGGCCGGCGATGACGCGGTCGAGGTCGAAGGTCAGGCCGGCGTCGCGGGCGTCCAGCGTCGGGGCCGACAGGCGTCCGCTGCGCAGCGCGCCGCGCGAGCGGCCCAGGAACGCGAAGCGCTCCAGCCCCCCGTCGATGCGTCCGGTCAGGGCGATGTCGCCGGCTAGGTCCTGCGCCTGGTTGTCGCCCACGCGCCCGCCGCCGGCCCGCAGGTCCAGCCGCGCCTCAAGCGGGCCGCTGGCGGTCAGCTTGGCCAGGTCCGGATAGGGCAGGTCGGCCGACAGCTTGGCGGCGGCGTCGGTGAGGTCGGCGGCCTCGCTCTCCAGGCTGTCGACGCCGAGCGAGACCTCGATGGTCAGCCGCTCGCCGCGCTTGCGGGCCGAGACGCTCGCGCCCTTGCTGTCGAGGACGAGGTTGCGGACCGCATAGTGCAGCGGGGCCAGGCGGCCGTCGAAGCGCAGCAGCTGGCCGTCGTCCAGGCTGGCGTCGCCGGTCAGGCGGGCGCGGCCGCCGGGGGTGATCAGATCCAGGCGTGCGTCCTCGACCAGGATGGCCGGGCCGGGGACGTTGGGTTTCTTGGGCGACTTCAGCGCCTCGTCGATCAGCGGCTGCAGGGCGCCGAACCGGACCTGGCCCTTGGCGTCGATGCTGGCCAGGATGCGGGGGCGGACCAGGCGCACGGCGCGGGTCTGGATGCCGAACTTCTCGCCGTTCCACGGGGCGGCCAGGTCATAGGCCACCTCCAGCCGGTCGGCGGAGAAGACGGGGTTGTCGCGCGCGCCCAGCCGGACCTTGCCGGTGAAGCCCGTGGCGTCCAGATCGTCCAGCTCGACGGCGGCTTCGATGCCGTGGTCGCGCAGCCAGGCCTCGGCCAGCTCGCGGCTGATCTCGCGCCGGCCCGACCAGACGACCAGGCCCGTGGCGATGAAAGCCAGCATCGACAGCGACAGCGCTTCCAGGCCGAGATCGACGAGGCGATCGCGGCGACTGGAAGTCTTGGGCTTGGGCTGGGTCGAGGGCTCGGCCATCAGGTCCTGAAGTCTAGATCCTTAAGAAGCCCCCCGGCTCAGCTTAGATCCCTATTTTGAAAAGCCTAGGACGTCCTGCATGTCGTACAGGCCCGGCGGCTTTCCGCGTACCCAGACAGCAGCGGCAATAGCGCCGCGGGCGAACAGGCCCCGGTCGATGGCCGAGTGCGACAGGGTCAGGCTCTCGGACTCGCCGGCGAAGATCACGCTGTGCTCACCGATGACACCACCCCCACGAACTACGGCAAAGCCGATCGCGCCTTCCTTGCGCGCGCCAGTGACGCCGTCACGGCCGCGGTCGGCGACTTGGCCCAGGCCCACGCCGCGCCCTTCGGCGGCGGCTTCGCCCAGCATCAGGGCCGTGCCTGACGGCGCGTCGATCTTGCGCTTGTGGTGGGCCTCGAAGACCTCGATGTCCCAGTCCTCGGCGGGCAGGGCGGCGGCGGCCTGGCGCACCAGGCCCATCAGCATGTTGACGCCCAGCGAATAGTTGCCCGAGCGGACGATGGCGATCTTCATCGCGGCGGCGTCGATGCGCCCCAGCTGTTCGTCGCTGAAGCCGGTCGAGCCGATCACGAGCGCGGGCCCGCCCTTGGCGGCGGCCTCTTCGGCCAGCAGCACCGAGGCTTCCGGCAGGGTGAAGTCGATCACCGCCTCCGTGGTCGCCAAAGCCTCGTCGCGCGGGACCAGATCGCCACCCTCGACACCCGGACGCTCGAAGCGCGCGGCCACGACGGCGTCTGCCCGGCCTTCCAGGGCTTTCGCCACGGCCTGACCCATGCGGCCGTTGGCGCCGGCGATCGCGATCTTCACGGGCTGGGACAAGTCGGGCTCCAGTAGAAAATGTACTGAGGCAGATCGCCCAATCCGCCCCCCCGGGTCAACCTCTCCCCGCCTTCCCGAAGGTCAGCAAGCTTGACGCAACGCCAAGTCCAACAAGCGTTTGCTGGGATTTTCGCGTCCAAGCCCGGTTGTGACGCTCCGCGCCCGTCGTTACGGTGACCGTACATAAGGGCGTGTTCGCATTGATCGGCGCGCCCCTTCTTCGACTTGCGCAGCAGGAATGGGAAACGGCCGGATGAGCGACTCGGAACGCAAGACCTTCACGGATGAGGAGGCCTTGGCCTTCCACCGTTACCCCCAGCCCGGCAAGCTGGCGGTGACGCCGACCAAGCCGATGGCGACCCAGCGCGACCTCAGCCTGGCCTATTCGCCCGGCGTCGCCGTGCCCGTCCACGCCATCGCCGCCGATCCGGACCTGGCCTACGAGTACACCTCGAAGGGCAACATGGTCGCCGTCATCTCGAACGGCACCGCCATTCTAGGCCTGGGCGATCTGGGCGCGCTGGCCTCCAAGCCGGTGATGGAAGGCAAGGCCGTCCTGTTCAAGCGCTTCGGCGACGTCGACAGCATCGACATCCTGGTCAGCTCCAAGGATCCCGACGAGATCATCACGGTGGTCAAGAACATCGGGATCACCTTCGGCGGCATCAATCTGGAAGACATCAAGAGCCCCGAGTGCTTCCGCATCGAGACCGAGCTGCAGGACCTGCTCGACATCCCGGTGTTCCACGACGACCAGCACGGCACGGCGATTATCTGCGCCGCCGGCCTGATCAACGCCTGCCACATCACCGGCAAAAAGATCGAGGACGTGAAGGTCGTGCTGAACGGCCCCGGCGCGGCGGGCATCGCCTCGCTGGAACTGATCAAGGCCATGGGCGTCCATCCGCAGAACGTCATCGCGGTCGACAGCAAGGGCGTGCTCTACGAGGGCCGCACCGAGGGCATGAACCAGTGGAAGAGCGCCCACGCGGTCAAGACCGACAAGCGCACCCTGGCTGAAGCCGTGGTCGGCGCGGATGTGCTGCTGGGTCTGTCGGCCAAGGGCGCCTTCACACCCGAGATGATCGCCTCGATGGCGCCCAATCCGGTCATCTTCGCCATGGCCAATCCCGATCCGGAGATCACCCCGGAAGAGGTCCACGCGATCCGCAAGGACGCGATCATGGGCACGGGCCGCAGCGACTATCCCAACCAGGTCAACAACGTCCTGGGCTTCCCCTACATCTTCCGCGGCGCGCTCGACGTGCGGGCCCGTCGTGTGAACCACGAGATGAAGATCGCCTGCGCCCAGGCGCTGGCCATGCTGGCCCGCGAGGACGTGCCCGACGAGGTCGCCGCCGCCTATCACGGCCGCCAGCTGAAGTTCGGCCCCAACTACATCATCCCCTCGGCCTTCGATCCGCGCCTGATCTGGTATGTGCCGCCGTTCGTGGCCCAGGCGGCCATGGACACGGGCGTGGCCCGCAAGCCGATCGCCGACATGGACGCCTATCGCGCCGGCCTGGCCCAGCGCCTGGATCCGACCGCCGGCTTCCTGCAGAAGATCTCGAACGCGGTGCTGGCCAACCCCAAGCGCATCGTGTTCGCCGAGGGCGAGGACCCCAGCGTCATCCGCGCCGCCTACGCCTACCAGACCGGCGGCTACGGCCGGGCCATCCTGTGCGGCCGCGAGAACCTGGTGCACGAGAACATGAAGCTGGTGGGCCTGGACCCCGCCGTCGTGGACCTGGAGATCATCAACGCCCGCCTGTCCGACCGTAATCCGGACTATGTCGACGCGCTGTATCACCGCCTGCAGCGCCAGGGGTACCTGAAGCGCGACGTCCAGCGCCTGATCAACCAGGACCGCAACAGCTTCGCCGCCTCGATGGTGGCGCTGGGCGAAGCCGACGGCATGGTCACCGGCGTGACCCGCAGCTTCGACCAGGCCCTGGAAGAGGTGCTGCGCGTCATCGACCCGGCCCCTGGCGGCCGGATCATGGGCATGTCGGTAGTGCTGGCGAAGGGCCGGACGATCTTCGTGGCCGACACCAACGTCACCGAACTGCCCGAAGCCGACGAGATCGTCGAGATCGCCTGCGAGGCCGCCCGCGCCGTCAAGCGCCTGGGCTTCAAGCCGCGCGTGGCCTTCATGAGCTACTCGACCTTCGGCAACCCGATGGGCCTGCGTTCGGAGAAGGTGCGCGAGGCCGTGGCCATGCTCGACGAGATGGAAGTCGAGTTCGAATACGAGGGCGAAATGCCGCCGGAGCTGGCCCTGGATCCGGAAAAGCGCGCGAACTATCCGTTCATGCGCCTGACCGACAGCGCCAACATCCTGATCATGCCGGCCATCCACTCGGCCTCGATCGCCACCAAGCTGGTGCAGTCGCTGGGCGGCGCCACGGTGATCGGGCCGGTGCTGCTGGGCCTGTCCAAGTCTGTGCAGATCGCGCCGCTGTCGGCCTCGGTGTCCAAGATCCTGAACATGGCGCTGATGGCGGCCTACGACCAACCGGTGGACGTGGCGGCGGAATAAGCTTCGCCACAACCTCCGCGACAGGGCGCCGCACCGTCTTTATCGGCGGTGGCGGCCTCCCATCTTAGTCCTGTCGGCAGCAGTAAGCCGACGCGTAAGCCCTCCGGTCGGCGTCATTCCCTTGCGGCGCCGGCCGGCCCTTACCCTTTCTTCCCCTTGCCCTGCGGATAGGGCGTCTCGCCCCGGTCCAGCATGGCGACCAGGTCGGCGATCTTCTTCTTTCGCCCCGCGTCCGTCTTCATGTTGTGCACTCGGAAGGCCAGGGCGAAGCGGTTCTGGGCCGACAGGGTCGCCAGCATCTCTTTCGCCTTCGGGCTGGCCTCGATGGCCGCCAGCAGATCGCCCTCGATCTTCATGTCCTGGCCGCTGCCATAGGCGCGGCCCCAGCGGCCGTCGGCCTTGGCGGCCTCGACTTCGCGCAGGCCGTGCGGCGTCATCCGACCCTCGTCGATCAGCCGCGCGACATTGTCGACATTGATCTGGCTCCAGATGCTCTTCTTGCCGCGCGGCGTGTAGCGCTGGAGGAAACTCTTCTCGTCGAAGCTTTTCTTCACGCCATCGATCCAGCCCCAGCACAGCACGACGTCGATCGCCTGCTTGGCGTTGATCGACGGCAGGCCCGAGCCGATCTTGTGGATCTTGATCCAGGCTTCCGGGGCCCTGTCGTGGTTCTTGGAGAGCCAAGCGTAGAAGGCCTCGGCGTCGACGAACTCATGGACGCGGTCGGGATCGACGTGGACGGGGGCCATCGGAACCTTCGGACGGGGATTGGGGACGCTGTATCCCCGTTCTTTTCGGGACAAAGCCGCGCCGGATCAACGGCTTCCGAAAAAATGCAGCGCGCCAATGATCCGCGTTCGTGGGCGCCCGCATAATCATCCTCACCTGATGGCGCGAAAGGGACGTCCGGCCGGCGACTTGGGCGGCTGTCAGGGGTGGTCGAGCGGGTAGCGCTCGTCGGCGCGGAGGCGACTCCGCAACTTTGTCCATCTGGCGGTAGTCGACCCTGGAACACAGAAACGACGTTGGACGAAGGCTGGTGAGGCGACAGGCGCGAGCTGAAATCGCTCGCGCGGTCCGGAGGGAGAGCCAAACCCTCCGCCCGTCGGAGGCGCGTTCGGAAGCGGGTTAACACCCCGCGCGTCGAAGGCTTCCGGATAACGACCGCGCGGAGCGTCTGGCTTCGTCGAAACGGTAATCACTACTCACAATCCGGGCGTGGCCCGGCGCTCCGCGGTCCCTTTCATGAACTTCAGCGAGTGATCGCGTGAAGGGGCGGAGGTGTGTCCAGATAGATGCTCCCCCGCATCGCGGGGAGGATCTGTTCGCCGACCTTCAGATTTGCTGCACTTGCATCCTTCCTTCCCCACACGTAACTCCCCCGCACCATGACCACGGCCAAGATCTGCGGACTATCGACCCCCGAGACGGTGAAAGCCGCTTTCGACGGCGGGGCGGCGTTCCTGGGTTTCGTCTTCTTCGAGAAGAGCCCGCGCAACGTCGCGCCTGAAACCGCCGCGCGGCTGATCCAGCCCGTGCGCGGTCGCGGCGTGCAGACCGTCGCCGTCACCGTCGATCCCGACGACGCCCTGATTGACCGCCTGATGGCCACCATGCGCCCCGACCTGATCCAGGTGCACGGCAAGGAGACGCCCTCGCGGGTCCGCGAGATCGCCGCCCGCGCCGGCGTCGGCGTCATCAAGGCCTTCTCGGTCTCCAGCAGCGCCGATGTCGACCAGGCCAACGCCTTCGACACCGTCGCTGAGCACCTGATGTTCGACGCCAAGCCCGTGGAAGGGTCTGCCCTGCCCGGCGGCACCGGCGCACGGTTCGACTGGGGGCTGCTGGCCGGCCGGCGATTTTCTCGCCCGCATTTCCTGGCCGGGGGGCTGGATCCGTGGAACGTGGCGCAGGCCATCGAGACCTCCGGAACCCCCATTGTGGACGTTTCTTCTGGCGTGGAGCGCGGTCCCGGCCTAAAGGACCCCGCTCTGATCACGGCGTTTCTCGACGCCGTCAAACGCGTCTAGCCTTTGGATGAGCCTGTGAACGCTCCCGCGAAGCCTAACGATTGGTCCGCCTATCCGGACGCCAAGGGCCGCTTCGGCGACTACGGCGGCCTCTATGTGGCCGAGACGCTGATGCCGCTCGTGCTCGAGCTGGACCGCGCCTACACGGAAGCCAAGAACGATCCGAGCTTCCAGAAGGAGCTTCGGGGCTACCTGACGCACTATGTCGGCCGGCCCTCGCCGCTCTATTTCGCCGAGCGGCTCAGCAAACACCTCGGCGGCGCGAAGATCTATTTCAAACGCGAAGAGCTGAACCACACCGGCGCGCACAAGATCAACAACTGCATGGGCCAGATCCTGCTGGCCCAGCGCATGGGCAAGACCCGGATCATCGCCGAGACCGGCGCTGGCCAGCACGGCGTGGCCTCGGCCACCGTCACGGCCCGCTTCGGCCTGCCCTGCGTGGTCTATATGGGCGCCGTCGACGTCGCCCGGCAAAAGCCCAACGTCTTCCGCATGAACCTGCTGGGCGCCGAAGTGCGACCGGTGACCTCGGGCGCGGCGACCCTCAAGGATGCCATGAACGAGGCGATGCGTGACTGGGTCACCAACGTCGAAGACACCTACTACATGATCGGCACAGCGGCCGGTCCGCACCCCTATCCGGCCATGGTCCGCGACTTCCAGGCGGTGATCGGCAGCGAAACCCGCGACCAGATCCAGGAAGCTGAAGGCCGTCTTCCGGACGCCGTCGTCGCCTGCGTGGGCGGTGGCTCAAACGCCATCGGCATGTTCCACCCGTTCCTGGCCGACGAGAGCGTCAAGATCTACGGCGTCGAGGCCTCGGGCCACGGCCTGGAGACCGACAAGCACGCCGCGTCCCTGACCGGCGGCCGCCCGGGCGTCCTGCACGGCAACAAGACCTACCTGCTGCAGGACGAGGACGGCCAGATCCAGGACGCCCACTCGATCTCGGCGGGCCTGGACTATCCGGGCATTGGTCCCGAGCACTCGTTCCTGCACGACATCGGCCGCGCCCAGTACCTGACCTGCACCGACGCCGAGGCCCTGGAAGCCTTCCAGCTGTGCGCCGAGCTCGAGGGCATCATCCCCGCCCTGGAAAGCGCCCACGCCCTGGCCAAGCTGCCGCAGCTGGCCAAGGAGATCGGCGAGGGCGGCGTGATCGTGCTCTGCCTGTCGGGCCGTGGCGACAAGGACATCTTCACCGTCGCCGACGCGCTCGGGCGGACGATCTGAGGACCGCATGACCAAGGACCGTATCGACCGTCGCTTCGCGGCGCTGAAGGCCGAGGGCCGCGCCGCTTTCGTGGCCTATGTCATGGCTGGCGACCCGGACGCGGCGACCGCGCTCGAGATCGTCAAGGGCCTGCCGGCCGCCGGCGCCGACCTGATCGAGCTGGGCTTCCCGTTCTCAGACCCGATGGCCGAGGGCCCGACCATCCAGCGCGCCAGCCAGCGGGCTCTCGCGCAGAAAATGACGCTGAACGGCACGCTGGACATCGTCCGCGCCTTCCGCGAGGGCGACCAGGACACGCCGATCATCCTGATGGGCTATCTGAACCCGCTGGTGAACCGCGGCTTCGAGACCTTCGCGAAACAAGCCAATGACGCCGGCGTCGACGGCCTGATCGTGGTCGACTGCCCGCCGGAAGAGGCCGATCCGCTGTCGGACGCGCTCGAGGCTGAAGGCCTGTCGCTGATCCGCCTGGCCTCGCCGACGACGGACGACAAGCGCCTGCCGGCCGTGATCCGCCGCACCTCGGGCTTTGTCTATTACGTCTCGGTCGCCGGCGTGACCGGCGTGAAGGAAGCCAATGCCGATGCGGTGGCTCCGGCCGTCGAACGCATCCGCAAGGCCTCGGGCCTGCCGGTCGCCGTCGGTTTCGGCATCCGCACGCCGGAACGCGCCGCCGAGGTGGCCCGCGTGGCCGACGCGGCCGTGGTGGGCTCGGTGCTTGTGGATGAAATCGAATCCGCTGTGCAGTTGAACGAAAACGTGACCGAGAAGGTTCTTCTCAAGGCGTCGGAGCTGGCTAAGGCTGTGCGTTCGGCGCGAGTCGGGACGAAGTGAGGCTCTAAGGCTATGGCTATGGCTGAACCCCAGGACCCGAAGAAGGGCGACAAGAAATTGGCGACTGACCGCCGAGGCGGCTGGCTGTCGCGGATCGCGCCCGGCGTGCGCGGCGCGTTCGCCAAGCGCGAGACGCCCGAGAACCTCTGGGTCAAGTGCCCCGACACGGGCGAGATGATCTTCCGCTCCGACCTGGAGGCGGCCCTGTGGGTCACGCCGGCCGGTCGTCACATGCGGATCGGGCCCGAAGCCCGCTTCAAGTTCACCTTCGACGACGGCGAGTTCGAGGCCCTGCCGACGCCGGCGGTGCCCGAGGATCCGCTGAAGTTCTCGGACGGCAAGCCCTACAAGGATCGCCTGATCGCGGCCCGCAAGGCCACCGGCGAACCGGACGCCATGGCGATCGGCTACGGCAAGGTCGGCGGCGTCGACGCCGTGGTGCTGGTCCAGGACTTCGCCTTCATGGGCGGTTCGCTGGGCATGGCCGCGGGCGAGGGCTTCATCGCCGCCGCCCAGGCCGCCGTGGCCCGTGAAGTGCCGCTGATCGCCTTCACCGCCGCTGGCGGCGCCCGCATGCAGGAAGGCGCGCTGTCGCTGATGCAGATGGCCCGCACGACCCTGGCGATCAACGAACTGAAGGATGCGGCCCTGCCCTACGTCGTGGTCCTCACCGACCCGACCACCGGCGGCGTCACCGCCTCCTACGCCATGCTGGGCGACATCCACCTGGCCGAGCCGGGCGCCCTGATCGGCTTCGCCGGTCCGCGCGTCATCGAGCAGACCATCCGCGAGACCCTGCCGCCGGGCTTCCAACGCTCGGAATACCTGGTCGAAAAGGGCATGGTCGACCGCGTCACCCACCGCAAGGATCTGCCGGAAACGCTGGGTTCGGTGCTGGGTACGCTGATGATGGGCCGCAAGCGCAAAGCGGCCTGAGCGCTTCCTTGAGCGACCACCTTCGCGCCCACGACGCCGCCCTCGCGCGGCTCCAGGCGCTGCATCCCAAGCTGATCGACCTGTCGCTGGACCGGATGCGACGGCTCTGCGCCGCATTGGGCGATCCGCAAGACCGTCTGCCACCCGTGATCCACGTGGCCGGCACCAACGGCAAGGGCTCGACGGTCGCATACCTCCGGGCCATGGCCGAGGCGGCGGGCCTGAAGGTCCACGTCTTCACCTCGCCGCACCTGGTCCGCTTCGCCGAGCGCATCCGCCTGGCCGGAACGCTGATCACCGACGACCACCTGGTCGACGTGCTGGACCGCGTCGAGCAGGCAAACGCCGGCCTGCCGATCACCTTCTTCGAGATTACCACGGCCGCCGCCTTCGTCGCCTTCGCCGAGGTCCCGGCCGATCTGTGCATCGTCGAGGTCGGCCTGGGCGGGATTCTGGACGCGACCAATGTCGTCACGCCCAAGGTCAGCGTCATCGCTCCGGTCGACATCGATCACCGCGAATTCCTCGGCGACACCCTCGCCAAGATCGCGGTCGAGAAGGCCGGCATCATCAAGCCCGGCGCCCCCGCCGTCTCGGCTCGCCAGCAGGAAGACGCCGAGACCGTAATCGAGGCCGCCGCCGAACGGGCTCGCACCCCGCTGACCCTGATGGGCCGCGACTTCGACGCGTGGAACGAGCGCGGCCGGCTGCTGGTCCAGATGCAAGACCGCCTGCTGGACCTGCCCGCGCCGTCCCTGCCCGGCGACCACCAGTTCGCAAACGCTGGCCTGGCCGTCGCCGCCCTGCTGACCCTGGCCGATCCGCGTATCGACGAAGACGCGATAGGACGCGGCATCGCCGCCACCGTCTGGCCGGCCCGCTTCCAGCGCCTGACCGCCGGGCCGCTTGCCGAGCGCGCCAAGGCGGCCGGAGCCGATCTCTGGCTGGATGGCGGCCATAATCCGCACGCCGGCCGCGCCGTCTCCCGCGCCGTCGCCGATCTGGCCGCCCGCGACGGTCGCCCCGTGGCGCTGATCTCGGGCCTGCTGGCCAACAAGGACGCCACCGGCTTCTTCGGCGCCTTCCGGGGCGTGGCGGCCAAGGTCTTCACCGTCACCTTCGAAGGCCACGCCGCCGCCAGCGCCGCCGATACCGCGGCCGCCGCCGAACTGGCCGGCCTGAGAGCCTGCGCCTGCGATTCGGTCCAGGACGCCCTGGGCCGCGCCCTCAAGCTGGAGCCGACGCCGCACGTCCTGATCTGCGGCTCGCTCTACCTGGCCGGCGAGGTGCTGGCGATGAGCCCAGAGACTTGGCCCGTCTAAGCGCGTAAGGCTGCTGGACGCCGATAGGGCGGCACGGCCCGCTGGACATCCTCGGCAGGCGCGCCCGCCCTGGCAGGAACCGCCGATGGCCAAGGGTCAGAAGAAGTCCAACAAAGAAGTCCGCAAACCGAAGGCCGACAAGAAGGTCCCGCCGGTCTCGGTCTCGCCGTTCATCGTCACGGCCAAGAAGTGACACCCCATTTGGGGCCCGTCACGAAAACGCCCGCTCCGGAGACCGGAGCGGGCGTCTTCAATTCAGCTGAGAAAGCTGCTTAGGCCGGTTGGACGCCGGCCTCGTTCAGCCATTCCAGGATCTTCTGCTTCGGCATGGCGCCGACCTTCATCGAGGTCATCTGGCCATCGCGGAACAGCATCATGGTCGGGATGCCGCGGACGCCGTAGCGCGACGGGGTCGTCGGGCTGTCCTCGATATTGACCTTGGCGACGGTCACGACGTCGGCCAGCTCTTCCGAGATCTGCTCCAGGGCCGGGGCGATCTGCTTACAGGGACCGCACCACTCGGCCCAGAAGTCGACCAGCACGGGCTTGCTGGCCTTCAGGACGTCGGATTCGAAGGTGGCGTCGGTCACCACAACGGTGCTCATGGTCTGCTCCAGTCTGGCGTCACGCGGATCAGCGCGGAGGACGCGATAAGGTCGATGTTCCCGGATTCGTTCCGGGCGCTTGCACAAAGATGTAGGGGGACGTTAGCCGTCCGGCAACGGGATTAGGTCAGCCGGGCCAGCGCTTCGATCATCACCTTTTCTGGAACCGGCATCAGTTTGGGGCCGTCCGTCCACACCAGAGCCGCCTCGACGGTGCGTCCGGGGAACACCTCGCGCAGCACGGCGGCATAGACAGCCATCTGGGCCAGATAGGCCGGATCGGCGTCCTCGATCGCGTCGGGCGACGGGCGATTGGTCTTGTAATCGACCACCAGCACGCGGCCTTCGTCGACGACCAGCCGGTCGACACGGCCGGAAACGGCCAGGCCCTTGGGCAAATGGACGCTGGTCCCGGCCAGGGCGACCTCGGCGCGCGAGCCGGGACCGAACACGGCGGCGAAGCGCGCATCGTTCAGCACGCCGAACGCGGCGGTGGCCATCTCTTCGCGCTGCTCGTCGGTCAGGTCGCGCTCGGCGGAGAGCAGGCGCTGAGCCGCGATCGCCCGCTGGTCCGGCGCGACATCGGGCAGCAGCTGCAGCAGCTTGTGAACGATCTCGCCCCGGCGATAGCGGCCCAGGCCCGAAACCCTGGCCAGCGGCGAGGGCGCGGGGACATGGGCGTTGTCCTCGATCCGCGACGGGGCGGCGTAGCGGGCGGCGGCCGGTTCGGGCGGGGCCACGGCCTTGATCCAGGCCGGCGCGGTCGCCGAGGCGCGGACGTCTTCTTCGACACGCGGCGCGCTTTCGGGATCGGGGCCGTAGCGCAGGAAGGCCGCCTCGTCCTCGCCGATGGTCCGCACGCCCGGCGCGATGTCGGCATGGCCGAAGGCGGCGCGGGCTGAGGCGTACCAGCCGCCGACCTTGTCATCCTTGGTCCGGGCGTCGATGCGGCCACACAGGATCAGCCGGTCGCGAGCGCGGGTCAGGGCCACGTACAGCAGGCGCAGGGCCTCCTGGCTTTCCTTATCTTCACGCAGCTTCCGCGCCTTGGCCGAGGCGTCGCAGTCGCCCTTGGAGCTCGCGCACCACAAGAGCGCGCCATCCTCGGTGACCAGCAGTGGCGAACCGCCGGCCCCGCGCTTCACGGTCGTCTCGGGCAGGAAGACGATCGGCGCCTCCAGGCCCTTGGAGCCGTGGGCGGTCATCACCCGCACCTCGCGGCGAGCGCCTTCCATCTCGCGCTTGACCACGATGTCCAGCGCCGCGAAGTCGGCGACCAGGGCCTCGAGGTCACGCACGCCGCGCTGCTCGGCCTCCATCACCTGGGCCAGGAACTCGTCCAGCGCCTCTTCGGCTTCAGCGCCCAGGCGGGTCAGCACCTTGGCGCGATGCGAGCGGTCGCCGGCGTCGGTCAGGCCCAGCCAGCCAGCGAAGAACTCGAACGGCTGACGCTTGCGGCCCTCGGTCAGCGCCCAGTCCAGCACCGCCTTTGCCGCCATCCATTCCGGACGCTCCTCGGAGCGCCGTCGCAGCTCGGCCCACAGCGTGGCGCGACGCCCCTTGGCCAAGGCGTAGACGTCATCGTCGGTCAGGCCACAGAACGGCGACTTGAGCAGCGCCGCCAGGGTTAGGTCATCATCCGGGAACAGGATGAACCGCCCCAGCGCCAGCAGGTCCTCGAAGGCGATGTGGCTGGACAATGAGAGCCGATCAGCCCCGGCCACCGGCACGTCACGCCGCTTCAAGGCCCGGATGATCTCCTCGAACAGCACCTTGCGACGACGAACCAGCACCAGGATGTCGCCGGCGTGGGCCGCGCGGTGACGGCCGATCTCCTTGTCGAAGACGGCGTCTCCTCGGCTGAGGATCGCGGCGGTTTCGGCGGCGATGGCCTCGGCCAGACGGCGGTTGGCGCTGCGTTCGCTTTCGGAGTCGACCGGCGCCTCCCAGGCCTCGCGCTCCTCGCCGGGCAGTTCGCGGGTCAGAGGCCACAGGTCGACGCAGCCGGGATGGCCGTGGCGGAACAGCTCGTGGCGGACCAGATCCTGGCCCACCGGCGGCGGCACGCCCTCGCGGGTCTCGGGATCGGAGAAAAGGGCGTCGACGAAGCTCAGGATCTCGTGGGTCGAGCGGTACGACACCGTCAGCGGCACGCCTTTGCCCACCGCGCCGACCGCCTCGATGCGGGTGATGTAGCCTTGAGTTTCCTCCAGCAGCCGCGTCGGATCGGCGCCCTGGAACGAATAGATCGACTGCTTCTCGTCGCCGACCACGAACAGGGTCCGTTCGGCGCGTCGTTCGCCGCCCCAGCCCTGCGCCGTCTCGCCGGCGAAGAAGTCGGCGGTCAGGGCGCGCAGAATCTCCCACTGCTCAGGGGCCGTGTCCTGGGCCTCGTCCAGCAGGATATGGTCGATGCCACCGTCCAGCTTGTAGAGCACCCAGGCGGCCTCGACCTTCTCGGTCAGCAGCACGCGGGTCTTGTCGATGAGGTCGGTGAAGTCCAGCGCGCCGCGCGCTTCCTTCTCGATCCGGTGGGATTCCACGTAGAGCACCGCCAGCCGCAGGGCGCCTTCGGTATCCTCGGCCACCTTGGCGGCGCGGACCCGCTCGCGGGCTGCCTCAAGCTTGGTCTGTTCCAGCAGCAGGGCCTCGCGCAAGTCCTCGCGGCTCTTCAGGCCCGAGGTCTTGCCCGGCCAGGTCGCCGGCGTGCCCTCGCCGCCTTCGGTGAACAGGGCGCGGAGGGCGAGGTCGAGCGTCGCATCCGGATCGCGAGCCACGGCGGCGAGCGCCTCGGCGTTCTTGGCGTCAGCCTTGCCGCCGCCGTCGAACAGCACCGTGGCCGCCGCGCGCCAGGCGCCGAGATCCAGCCGCGCCATCGCCTGGGCGGCCAGGTCGCCGGCCGAGGTCGGTTCGTCGAAGCCGCAACGCTCCCAGGCGTCGGCGATGGCTTCCGACAGGCCCCCGCAGCGCCGGACATAGTCCATGATCTGGCCGCGTCGGGTCTCGAACCCCGCGAACATCGCCTCGAAGCTCAGGAAATCCAGCGCCACCGAGAAGCGGGCATAGGCCTGCGCGAAGGCGTCCTCATGCGTGTCGACCCACTGGGCCGTGGAGCGACGAGCGGCGCGGGCGATGGCGGCGCCGGCCTGGTCGTCCATCACCGTGAAGCCGGGCGACACCCCAGCCTCCAGCGGGAAGCGCCGCAACAGCTTCTCGCAGAAGGCGTGGATGGTCTGGATCTTCAGGCCGCCGGGCGTCTCCAGCGCCTGAGCGAACAGGGCGCGGGCCTCCGATAGGCGCTTGGCGTCGTAGGTGACCTCGGGCTCGCCGACCAGCTTCATCAGCTCGGCCCGCAAATCCGCGTCGCTGGTCACCGACCACTTGCCCAATCGCTCGAACAGACGCCGCTGCATCTCGGCGGCGGCGGCCTTGGTATAGGTCACGCACAGGATCGCCTCGGGCGCCACCTTGGCCAGCAGCAGGCGCGCGACCCGGTCGATCAGGGTCTTGGTCTTGCCCGACCCGGCATTGGCCGTGACGAAGGCCGAGATCGCCGGATCGGCCGCGATGCGCTGGGGATCGAAGGCGCTCATTCGCCGTCCCCGTCGTCGCCGCTGGTCGACCATTCGAACACGCGGGCCAGGTGGGCGTAGTCGCCGGGGTGCTCCTTCACGAACTGCGGCGCGACCCGCGAGCGGTAGGGCTCGGCCGGATCGTCATAGCGGGCGATCAGGGTCGAGAGGCCTTCAAGCGCCTTGGTCGCGGCGGCGCTGCTTTCCTCGCCGGCCAGGGCGCGGACCTGTTCTTCGCCAGCCGGCTTGCGGCCGGTGACGCGGACATAGGTCAGGTCGCCGGGCGTAGGCTTGCCCAGGTCCGGGAAGCCGCCATGCATTAGGATCGCGGCCGTCAGGGTCAGTTGCGGCGAGAAGCCGGTGTCGACCTGCTTCTGCGACGGCGCCGCGCCGGTCTTGTAGTCGAGGATGTGGGCGGTCCCGTCGGCAGTCGGCTCGATCCGGTCGGCCTTGGCGGTCAGGGTGAAGGGGCGACCGTTGATGCTGAGCGACAGCTCGCCCGCCGCCTCGACGACGACCTTGCGGGCCGTGGTCCGGCGCGAGCGTTCCCAGTCGGCGACCCACAGGGCGGCTTCGCGGGCCAGGGCCTTTTCGCGGGCCAGGGCCGTCGGCGGCATGCCGGCTTCGACCAGAGCGTCGATATAGAAGCGCTCGAACACGCCTGCGGCTTCGAGCGGCACCGCGTCGGGATAGGTCTCGGCGAACTTCTCGAAAGCGGCATGGATCGCGGTGCCGCGCGCTCGCGCCTCGACCGGCTCGTCGGGGCGTTCCAGCGGATAGAGCTTGAGGATGTCGCGAGCCCAGACGGCGTAGGGATCGCGGGTCAGGGCCTCGACGCGGGTGACGGCCATCTTGCGCGGACGGTCCTCGACCGGCGGGGTCGGGGCCGGGCGACTGATCGGGGCGTAAGGATCGGGGGCGTCGAGGGCGCGGACCCAGTCCAGCACGTCGTCGCGGCGGGGCAGGGCCAGGCCCGCGCCGGCGGCCAGGGTCTTCAGACGCCACAGCCAGCGCGACTCGACGGCCGGCGCGCCGCCGCGTCGTTCGCAGTGGACCAGCACGACGTCCGGCGCGCTGGCGGCCTGGGCGAAGTCGTGGGCGGTCAGGCCGACGCGGCGCTCGGGCGGCGGCAGGCCCAGGCGGCTGCGCATGGGCCGCGACAGGAACGGATCGATCGGCGCGCCCTGCGGCCAGACGCCTTCCTCCAGCCCCGCCAGCACCAGGCGGTCGGCGCGGACCAGGCGGGCCTCGATGGCGCCCAGGATGCGCAGGCGGGGATGGGTGGCGCCGCCGACCCGGACGGTCTCCTCGTTGACCAGCCGGTCGAAGATGTCGGCGAAGGCCTGGGGGGAGGCGTCGGGCAGGGGCTCGCCGTCCTGGATCAGCGCGGCCATCAGTCCGCCCAGGCTCTCGCCCGCGCCGCCGGCCCACAGGCGGTTCGTGGCGATCAAGCCTTCCAGCGCCTCGACAATGGCCTGGGCCGCGCGGCAGGGCGGGGCGAAGCCGTTGGCATAGACGGCGGCCGCGTGGTCGACGGCGGCCAGGACGCGGTCGCACAGGGCCAGGGCTTCAGGCGCGTCCTGCAGTCGAGCGCGCAGGACACCCTTCGAACTGGGCGCGGCGCCGCGCAGGCCCTTGCGTTCCAGCATCGCGGCGGCCGGCGCCTCGTCCTCGGCCAGCACCAGCGGGTGCTTGGCGAAGGCCAACAGGCGGACGGGATTGAGCGGTTCTTCGACCAGCCGCGCCAGGTGCAAAGCCAGGATCGCCGAGCCGGACGCCGCCAGCGGCGCGCCGGCCGAGCTGTCGGGGATGACGCCCCAGCGTTGCAGACGGGTCATCACCCGGCGGGCCAGGGTCTGGTCGGGCGTGACCAGGGCGGCGGTCATGTCCGGGGCCTCCAGCGCCTCGCGCAGGAGCAGGGCGCAGGCCCCGGCGGCCTCTTCCTCGGCGCGGGCG
Source organism: Caulobacter sp. GW821-FHT11E11 (assembly GCF_058808315.1). NCBI lineage: Bacteria > Pseudomonadati > Pseudomonadota > Alphaproteobacteria > Caulobacterales > Caulobacteraceae > Caulobacter > Caulobacter sp. GW821-FHT11E11. The sequence continues at coordinate 13,545 of NZ_JBXARO010000001.1, read as the reverse complement.
GCGATGACCGAGAAGCCGGTCAGGCCCTCGGCGATCGGGTCCAGGCCCGGGGCCTCGGCGCGCAGGGCGGCGATCTGGGCCAGCCAGTCGGCGGTGGCCTCGGCCGGGCGCAGGGCCTCGTTGACGATCCGCCGGCGCCAGCGGCCCCGGCTGTCGACATCGGGGACCCAGGCGCGAACGTCGGAGCGCGAGACGCCGGCGCGGTCCAGCAGGCGTTTCATCGCGCCCTGCGGATGCTGCTCGCCGGGCGTGCCCTCGATGCGGTCCCAGGCGCTATCGGCCAGATCCTCGTCCAGGCCGGGCAGGACGACGGCGCCCTTGGGGGCAGCGGCGACGACGCGCAGCAGGTCGGCGGTGGCCGGGGCGGTGCCGGTCGAGCCGGCGGCGACCAGCACCTCGGTCGGCGGGTCGTTCTTCCACTGCTTTTCCAGCGCCCGCAGCAGGCGAACGCGGCGGTCGGAGACGTCGATCAGGCCCAGGGCGTCCAGCCGCTGGGGCCAGGCGCGCAGCACGGCTTTGAGGAACCGGGCCGAGACCTGCCAGTGCTGGGCGAGATCCCCCTCGGCCAGGCCGTCCAGCCTGTCCTCGAACTGGATTTCCTCGATCTGACAGCTGTCGAGGAAGTCGGACAGGGCCTTGGCCAGTTCCAGCGCCTGGACCGGGCCGGGCTTGAACGACAGCTTGTCGCCATGGTCGATGACCAGCCGCGCCAGCTCGAACCGGCGGCGGCGCGAGGAGATGGCCGGCGGCAGGTCCAGGGCCAGGTCGCCCGGTTCGAACGGCGGCTCGCCCTCATCGAGATCGCCGAGGGGCCGGATCTGCGGCAGCAGCAGCGCCCGACCGCCGCCAACCGCCAGGAAGGCGTCGGCCAGGGCGCGGGCGCCGCGGCGGGTCGGGGTCAGGACGGTGGCGCGGGGCAGGGCTTCGGGCCCCAGCGGCTCCAGCGTGTTCAGCAGGCCGCGCGCCAGGTCGTCGACGAACGGGCGGTGGGCGGGGATCGAGAACCAGCGCGGCCCCTCACGCTCGAAAAAGGGGGCCGGTCCGGTCATCCTTCCGAGAGTTTCGCTTCGGCCGCCAGCTTGGCGCCCGGGTCGCCGACATGCATCCAGAGGCCGTCGGGCGTCACGCCGTGGACACGACGATCCGCCGCCAGGGTCCGCCAGAGCGGGGTCAGCGAGAACGGACCCTCGGGGCCGTGCTTGACGATGGCCGGATCGCAGATGTGAACGCCGACATAGACCAGCGGCCCGGTCTCGCCAGCGGCCTTGAAGCGGATCGCGCCATCGTCTTCCAGGAAGACGTCACCGCTATCGTGGAAGCCTAGCGAGGTCGCGGTGGGCGCCAGCATCAGCAGCACGTCCATCCGGGCCGGATCCCAGGCGGCGGCCATGGCGTCCAGCGCCGGGACCCCGGTCTCGATCCACACGGAGTCGATGTTGGCGACCCAGACGGGGCCTTCGCCCAGCAGCGGACGGGCATGCTTGAGCCCGCCGCCGGTCTCCAGGGCTTCCGGCCGCTCGTCGGAGATGATGATCTTCGGAGCCGTTTGGCGCGTCTTCAGATGCGCTTCCAGCCGGTCGGCGAAGGCGTGGACATTGACCACGGCGGTCTCGACCCCGGCGGCTGCGAGGCGGTCCAGCATGTGATCGATCAGCGCCTTGCCGTGCACCTCGACCAGGGCTTTCGGCCGGTCGTTGGTCAGCGGACGCATGCGGGTGCCTAGGCCGGCGGCCAGCACCATCGCGATCTTGGGACCACTCATCGACGGGCCTCCGCCGGTACGTACTGGTCGAACCAGGCCTTGAGGCCGGTCATGGCCGGATCGCTCAGGTTCCGCTCCAGGTAGCGCCAGGTGCGCGGCATGTAGGCCTCGTACTGACGGCGACCCAGCAGGGCCTGGCGGGCAAAGACCCGGCCCAGGATGCGAGCGGCGTTCGAGGCGGCCAGGGCGCGGTAGTCGGCGATGAAGACTTCGCGGTCGAGGCTCGGGCGTGCGGCCAGGTAGCGGTCCAGCATGGCCGCCTCCAGCTCCGGCGACACGTCGCGGCGGGCGTCCTGCAGCAGGTGGGTCAGGTCCCAGGCCGGGTGGGCGCGCAGGGCGTCCTGGAAGTCCAGCAGGCCGACGCGGGCAACGCCGTCACGCTCGGGCAGCCACAGCAGGTTCTGGGCGTGATAGTCGCGATGGGTGAAGACGTTGGCCCCGGCCTCGCCGCGCACCCAGACGGGCGCCCACAGCGCGTCCCATTCGGCCACCGCTTCGGCGCTGAAGGCCGGGATGCCAGCGAACTGCGGCCACCATTCCAGGAAGGTGTCGGTGGCGTGTTTCAGGGCCAGGGTGTCGTAGGTCAGCAGCGGCCAGCGGACGTCGTCGACGGCCAGCACGTCCGGCGGCGTCTCGGCATGCAGGGCCACCTGCAGGTCGACGGCGGCCTCGTACAGCGGGCGCTCGTCCTGGCCGTCGGCGATCAGGGTGGCGTAGAGGCCGTCGCCCAGGTCTTCCAGCACGGCCAGGCCTTGGGCGACGCCGTAGGCGAAGATGCGCGGGGCCGAGAGGCCGCGCTGGCGCAAATAGTCCGCCGTCGCCACGAAGGCTCCGACCGAACCGGCGGCCAAGCGGGCGGCGGCGTTGTAACCCAGGGCCAGGCGCTCGGCGTCGGTGGCGCCCGGCGGGCAGACCACGCTTTCCAGCGCCGGTGGCTGGTCCATGAAGATGAAGCTCTCGCCGTCTCGATGTAGCCGCTCATAGGCCCGCGTCGAGGCGTCGCCGCCCAGGCTCTCGCGACGGGCGTCGCCGAAGCCGTTGGCGGAAAGGAACGCGGCTTTCGCCGTCTCGCGCTCAGAACTCAAGATCACGTCCTTCGAAACTGCCGTGCGCCACGATGACGGCGCGTCGCGCGTCGCCGTCCAGGGCGATGTCTATATCGAGCCGATTCGCCGGCAAACGCCCTTCGAGCCGCTGGGGCCATTCGATCAGGGCGACACCGCCGTCCAGCGCCTCGTCCAGGCCGATCTCATAGGCCTCGTCCGGGTCCGACAGGCGATAGAGGTCGAAGTGGGCGAGGGGGAAGCCGCCCGTCTCGTAGAACTGCACCAGGGTGAAGGTCGGGCTGGGAACCTCCTCATCCGGCGTCGTCAGGGCGCGGATCAGGGCGCGGGCCAGGGTCGACTTGCCGGCGCCCAGCGGACCGGTCAGGCACAGGGCGTCGCCGGGGCGCAGCGCGGTCGCGAGCTTGCGGCCCAAATCCTGGGTCGCGGCCTCGTCTGCGAGGAAAACTTCTGTCACGTCAGGCGGCTCGTCGGGTCAGTCGGCAACACGCGCTCCACATAGCGCTTCAGCGTCTCCGTGGCTTCTCCGGCGTCGTGGGGCAAGGCCTCGGGATCGATCGTCGCCCCGACGATCAGCGAAAACGGCCGGCCCTTCTTGTTCAGCAGCTCGTGGAACAGGGTGATGTCGCGCATCTCCTTCCACCGCTTGTCGAAGAAGTGGAACAGGTGCGAGCGCGGACCGGTCAGGTGGATCGGTATGATCGGCGCGCCGTACTTGCGGGCGAGCGAGACGGCCGAGGTCATCCACGGCGGGTCGGTCAGCTGGCCCGTGTCGTCCTCCATGGCCAGGCGGCCGGCGGGGAAGATCATCAGCGCCCGCTCGGCTTCCATCGTCTCGCGGGTCATGGTCAGCGTCAGGCGCATGCGTTCGCGGCTGCGCTTTTCCTCGACCCACTCGACTGGGATCAGCACCTCGTCGAAGCGGTGGCACACCCGGTGGGCGTCGGCATTGGCGTAGAACACGACGTCCGGCCGCCGGGCCTTGATCGCGTCATAGACCGCCACCCCGTCGCCGATGCCGGTCGGATGGTTGGAGACGATGATGACCCGGCCGATCGCGGGCAGGTTCTCCAGGCCCGAAACCTCGACCTTCAGGGCCAGCAGGTCGGAGACATGGTCCAGCGCCGCGCGGCCGCCCAGCTGGCAGATGGTTTCCGCCATCCGCCGGGCCTTGCGATAGTCGAGCATCCGGTAGACGAGCAGCCGGACCAGGGGCCAGAGCGGCGATCCCGTCAGGCGCGGCGCCCGCTCGGTGATCAAGGTGTCGATGATGTGGGGCTCGGGCATCTGTCGCGCCCACCCGACGGCCGGAACATGAACCATGACAGGAGCTTAGGCTGCGTCGACGAAGCTGTCAGCCGCAGGGTGACGCATGGGCGGGCTTCCATTCCCGCCCCTCACGCGCTAACCGCACATCCCGATGCCGACATCTCTTCGCACCGCCTATCGCGAGCGCCTGGCCCAGGGCGAGATCAAGCCCGATGTGGCCCAAGCCGCCGCCGTCGAGGCGCTGTCGCGGCTGGAGGCCGACCTGGACAATGCCGGCGAGCCCGGCTTTTCGCTGTTCGGCCGCAAGCCCAAGAGCCAGCGCGGCGTCTATCTGTGGGGGCCGGTTGGGCGCGGCAAGTCCATGCTGATGGACCTGTTCTTCGACAGCGCGCCGGTCGCCAAGAAGCGCCGCATCCATTTCCACGCCTTCATGGCCGAGGTCCACGCCGATATCGACGCCTGGCGCAAGGGCGACGCAGCGATCCGCAAGGCGCGTTTCGGCCAGCACAAGGGCGACGATCCGATCGTCCCGACCGCCGATCGGATCGCCGACAGCGCGCGCCTGCTGTGCTTCGACGAGCTGCAGGTCACCGACATCGCCGACGCCATGATCCTGGGGCGGCTGTTCGAGGCCCTGTTCGCGCGGGGCGTCACCCTGGTGGCCACCTCGAACCGGCCGCCGGACGACCTGTATAAGGACGGTCTCAACCGCCAGCTCTTCACGCCGTTCATCGACATGCTGAAGCAGGCCTTGGACGTCGTCGCCATTCGTGGCCCGGTCGACTTCCGCCTGGACCGGCTGCGCGCGGCCCGCACCTGGCTGGCGCCGAACGACAAGGCCAACCAGGCCGAGTTCGAGCGGCTGTGGGCCGACATGCTGGATGGCGCGGCAGAGACCGGCGCGACGCTGGAGGTGCTGGGCCGCAAGATGCGCCTGCCGCGCGCCGCCGGCGGGATGCTGCGCTCATCCTTCGCCAGCCTGTGCCAGCAAGCTCTGGGACCGCAGGACTACCTGGCGATCGCCGAGCGCTTCCACACCGTCTTCCTGGAAGACATTCCTAACCTGACGCCCGAGCGGCGCGACGCGGCCAAGCGCTTCAACACCCTGATCGACGCCCTGTACGAGGCCGACGCCAAGCTGGTGGCCCTAGCCGAGGCCGAGCCCGAGGCGCTGTATCCCGAGGGCGACGGCGCCTTCGAGTTCGAGCGCACGGTCTCGCGCCTGCAGGAGATGCGGTCGGCCGACTACGTGGCCCGGGTTCGCGATTAGGAGACAAGCATGAGCGTCAAGGATCGGGTCCGCGTCCAGGAGACCAAGCTGCTCTCCAACAACTGGTACGTCCTCAAGACGACGGCGTTCGACTGGAAACGTCGCGACGGGACCTGGCAGACCCAGCACCGCGAGCACTACGACCGAGGCAACGGGGCAGTGCTGCTGCCGTACAACCTGGCCAACCGCACCGTGCTGCTGGTCAAGCAGTTCCGCTATCCGGCCTTCGTCAACGGCTATGACGACCTGCTGATCGAGGCGGCCGCCGGCCTGCTGGATGACGCTGCGCCCGAGGTGCGGATCCGGGCCGAGGTCGAGGAAGAGCTGGGCTATCGCCTGGGCGAGGTCCGCAAGGTTTTTGAGGCGTTCATGAGCCCGGGCTCGGTGACCGAGATCCTGCACTTCTTCGTCGCCGAGTATGACGCGTCGATGCGGATCGGCGACGGCGGCGGCCATCCCGACGAGGGCGAGGACATCGAGGTGCTGGAGCCGACGATCGACGAGGCCCTGGCCATGATCGCCGATGGCCGCATCCGCGACGCCAAGACCATCATGCTGCTGCAGCACCTGGCCCTGACGGCTTTCCGCTAGTCGAAGTCGCGGGCCAGCGGCACGTCGAAGCTTACGACCAGGCCGCTCTCGCCATAGTCGGCCTCGATCGTCCCACGCAGCTCGCTGGTAATGCTGCGCTCGATCAGGCGCGAGCCGAAGCCCTTGCGCTCGGGCTGCCGGGCCGGCGGTCCGCCGGTTTCGCGCCACTCGAAGCGCAGGGCGTCGCCATCGCCGGACAGGGTCCAGGTCAGCAGCAGCCTGCCGCCGCCCGTCGACAGCGCGCCGTACTTTGCGGCGTTGGTGGCCAGTTCGTGGAACACCATGCCCAGTGACAGGGCCACCCGCGCCGGCAGGTGGACGTCCGGTCCCTCCATGCGGATACGCTCGCCGCCATAGGGGCCCAGCTCCTGGAACAGGATCTGCTTGAGGCCCGCGCCGGCCCACTGGCTGTCGGTCAGGGCGTTATGGGTCTGGGACAGAGCCAGCAGCCGCGCCTCGAAGGCGGCCGCGAAGGTCTCGGGGGTCGTGGCGCCGCGCAGGGTCTGCTGGGCGATGGCCTGGACCGTGGCCAGGGTGTTCTTCACCCGGTGGTTCAGCTCGTCCATCAGCAGGCGCTGGCGCTGATTGGCCAGGACCCGGTCGGTCATGTCCGATCCCTCGACGAACACGCCCGAGACCGAACCGTCTGCCTCGATGATCGGCTGGTATATGAAGTCCAGGAACCGCTCCTGCGGCGGGGCGCCAGGGTCGCGGGCCAGCATCACGCCGACCTCGCGGCCGATGAACGGCTCGCCCGAGCGCATGACCTCGTCCAGCAGCTGGGTAAAGCCCTGGTCGCGGATCTCGGGCAGGGCCTCGATCAGCGGGCGACCGACGATATCCTGGCGTCCGACCAGGCGCAGATAGGCCTCGTTGGCAAAGTCGAAGACGTGGTCGGGGCCGCGCAGGATGGCCACGAAGCTGGGCGCGCGCATGAACAGGCGACGGATCTGCACGCTCTGGGACTGCAGGGCCTCGACGCGGCGCAGCACGCTATCGCCCAGCATGGCGGTGGTCGGCGGCGCCTCGGGCCGGAAGGCGTTGTCCTTCAGCTTGCGCAGCTCGGTGATGTCCTGGGTGTTCTGCAGCACGAAGCCGCGACCGTCCGCCGACGGCACATAGGTGTGGGTGGCGCTCCAGTAGCTGTCGTACACGCCGCCGTCAGCGCGCTGGATCGCGTAGTGGATCATGGCGATCACATCGGTCTCGCCGGTGTTGCGGGTGCGGAGCAGGGACTCTTCGAGCAGGCGTCGACTTTCGCCTTCGGACGGGAAGGCGTCGAAGACGTAGCGGCCCAGCAACTCATCGCGGTGGCGGCTGGTGACGTCCAGATAGGCCTGGTTCATTTCGACGATGACCAGGTCGTGGTCCATCATCATGTACGGGGTCGATATCCGGTCGAACACCGCTCTGAAATCGATCGGACTGCTCATGGATTGGACGTGCTTCCCCCTAAAGCGACCGACCGTAACGCAACCTTGGCCTTAGGGGTTCCTTAACCTACCCGGGACGGGACTGAGAACGTTTCTCAAGAGGCCCCGCTTTAATTGACACCCCCGCCCTCGCGCTTAAAAGCATCCCGCAACGCACAAAGGCTACTGAGGTTGGACCTCCCATGACCGACACGAGCCGGGGGCTGCCTGAGCGCCCGATGTCGCCGCACCTGCAGGTGTGGCGCTGGCATATCACCATGGCCTGCTCGATCCTGCACCGCGGCTGCGTCGTCGGCCTGTGGGTCGGCGCCGTGATCCTGGCCGGTTGGGCCGCGGCCCTGGCCGCCGGTCCCGAGGCCTACGACACCTACCGCGGCATTCTGGGTTCGCCGATCGGCAAGCTGGTGCTGCTGGGCGAGACCTTCGCGGTGTTCTTCAACGTCGCCTACACCCTGCGCCAGACCTTCTGGGACACCGGCAAGGGCTTCGCCCCGCGCATCGCCGACATGACCGGCGCCATGGCGATCGCCTTCGCGGTCGTGGCGACGATCGTCACCTGGGTCATCGCCGGCGCGAACGGAGCGTTCTGATGAGCAGCAACAAGGACCTCTTCCAGCCCATCCAGTTCCGTACGCCGCTGTCGCGCGCCCGGGGTATGGGCTCGTCGCACCACGGTGTCGGCCACTTCATCACCGAGCGCGTGTCGGGCCTGGCCTTCGCGCCGCTGACCGTCTGGGGCGTCTACAGCGCCCTGAAGCTGATCGGCGCCGACCAGCACACGGTCGCGACCTGGATCGGCCAGCCGCTGAACGCCGTGCTGCTGGGCCTCCTGCTGATCTCTGCCCTGGTGCACCTGCAGAGCGCGGTCCAGGTGGTGATCGAAGACTATATCTACCGCTTCACGACCAAGTCCGCCCTGGTGATCGGCAACCTGTTCGTCTGCGTGCTGGCTGGCGCCGTGGGGATCTTCTCGATCCTCAAGGTCGCCCTGAGCGTGACCGGAGCCCATTGATGTCGGCCTACAAGTTCATCGACCACAAGTTCGACGTCGTCGTCATCGGCGCTGGCGGCTCGGGTCTCCGCGCCGCGCTGGGCTGCGCCCAGGCTGGCCTCAAGACCGCCTGCATCACCAAGGTGTTCCCGACCCGCAGCCACACCGTGGCGGCGCAGGGCGGCATCTCGGCCTCGCTGGGCAATATGGGCCAGGACGACTGGCGCTGGCACATGTTCGACACCGTCAAGGGTTCGGACTGGCTGGGCGACCAGGACGCCATCGAGTACCTGACCCGCAACGCGCCGGCGGCGGTCTATGAGCTCGAGCACTGGGGCGTGCCCTTCTCGCGCACCGAGGACGGCAAGATCTATCAGCGCGCCTTCGGCGGCATGACCAAGAACTACGGCGAAGGCCCGATCCAGCGCACCTGCGCGGCGGCCGACCGCACCGGTCACGCCATGCTGCACACGATGTACGGCCAGTCGCTGGCCCACGACACCGAGTTCTTCATCGAATACTTCGCCCTCGATCTGATCATGGACGAGGCTGGCGTGTGCCGCGGCGTGACCGCGTGGAAGCTCGACGACGGCACCCTGCACCGCTTCCAGGCTCAGCAAGTGATCCTGGCGACGGGTGGCTATGGCCGCGCCTACTTCTCGGCCACCTCGGCCCACACCTGCACGGGCGACGGCAACGCCATGGCGCTGCGCGCCGGCCTGCCGCTGCAGGACATGGAATTCGTGCAGTTCCACCCCACCGGTATCTACGGGGCCGGCTGCCTGATCACCGAAGGCGCCCGCGGCGAAGGCGGTTACCTGACCAACTCGGAAGGTGAGCGCTTCATGGAGCGCTACGCCCCGTCGGTGAAGGACCTGGCGCCCCGCGACATGGTCAGCCGCGCGATGACCATCGAGATCCGTGAAGGTCGCGGCGTGGGCCCGAACAAGGACCACATCTTCCTGCACCTGGATCACCTGGATCCCAAGATTCTGCACGAGCGCCTGCCGGGCATCTCGGAGACGGCGAAGGTCTTCGCCGGCGTCGACGTGACCAAGGCCCCGATCCCGGTGCTGCCGACCGTCCACTACAACATGGGCGGCATCCCGACGAACTTCCACGGCGAAGTCGTCACCAAGTCCGGCGAGAACCCAGACCAGGTGATCCCCGGCCTGATGGCCGTGGGCGAAGCGGCCTGCGTGTCGGTGCACGGCGCTAACCGCCTGGGTTCGAACTCGCTGATCGACCTCGTGGTCTTCGGTCGCGCCGCGGCCCTGCGCTGCGCCGAGATCCTCAAGCCGGGCGCCAAGCAGCCGGAACTGAAGGACGCCTGGACCGACGCGCACATCGCGCGCTTCGACAGGTTCCGTAACGCCTCGGGCTCGACCCCGACCGCGGACCTGCGTCTCGAAATGCAGAAGGCCATGCAGGAAGACGCCGCGGTGTTCCGCACCGGCGAAAGCCTGGACAGCGGCGTCGCCCGCCTGGCCGAGGTCTGGAAGAAGAAGGCCGACGTCAAGGTCAGCGATCGTGGTCTGGTGTGGAACACCGACCTGATGGAGACCCTGGAGTTCGACAACCTGATCAGCCAGGCGGTGGTCACGGTGAACGGCGCGGCCAACCGCACCGAGAGCCGCGGCGCCCACGCCCGCGAGGATTTCTCCAGCCGCGACGACGCCGAGTGGATGAAACACACCCTGGCCTGGCTCGACATGGAGTCCGGCAAGGTGAAGATCGATTACCGCCCGGTCCACAGCTACACCATGTCGGACGACATCGCTTACATCCCGCCGAAGCAACGGGTCTACTGAGGGTACGATGGTCGAACTCGCACTCCCCAAGAACTCGCAGGTCAAGTCGGGCAAGCATTGGCCGGCTCCCGCGGGCGCCAAGAAGGTCAAGACCTTCAAGATCTACCGCTACGATCCGGAAGCGGGCGGCAACCCGCGTTGGGACACCTACGACGTCGACATGGACGCCGTGGGCCCGATGGTCCTGGACGCCCTGCTCTATATCAAGAACACCATCGATCCGACCCTGGCCTTCCGCCGGTCGTGCCGGGAAGGCGTCTGCGGCTCGTGCTCGATGAACATCGGCGGCCGCAACACCCTGGCCTGCACGCACGGCTGGGCTGAAGTCCCGGGTAAGGCTGTCCAGATCAGCCCGCTGCCGCACCTGCCGGTGGTCAAGGACCTGATCCCGGACCTGACGCTGTTCTACGCCCAGTACGCCTCGATCGAGCCCTGGCTGCACACCGACACGCCCGAGCCGCAGACCGAGTGGAAGCAGTCGCCCAAGGACCGCGAGAAGCTCGACGGCCTGTACGAGTGCATCCTGTGCGCCTGCTGCTCGACCTCGTGCCCCAGCTACTGGTGGAACGGCGACAAGTATCTGGGCCCGGCGGCCCTGCTGCACGCCTATCGCTGGCTGATCGACAGCCGCGACGAAGCGACCGGCGACCGCCTGGATGCGCTTGAGGATCCCTTCAAGCTGTATCGCTGTCACACGATCATGAACTGCGCCCAGGTCTGCCCCAAGGGGCTGAACCCGGCCAAGGCCATCGCCGAGATCAAGAAGATGATGGTCGAGCGCGTCGTCTGACGGGCTCTCTATAGAGACAAGCGCGGGGCGGCTTCGGAAACGGGCCGCCCCGTTCTATATGCGGCCTGTATCAAGGCGCTTGCCAATAGGTGACGCCGGCGTCATTTTTGACGAAAGGGAGGGCGTCATTGAGCGCTGAAGTCAATCAGAACGCATGCGTCGTCATTGTCGGCGCGGGTCATGCCGGCGGTTCGGCCGCGGCGTTCCTGCGCCAGTACGGTCACGAAGGCCGGATCGTCCTGATCGGCGACGAGCCGCTGCTGCCCTATCAGCGCCCCCCGCTCTCGAAAGCCTGGCTCAAGGGTGAGGCCGACGCCGACTCCCTCTCGCTGAAGCCCGCCGAGTGGTACGCCGACAATAATGTCTTCCTGCGCCTCGAAGGCGTAGCCGAGCGGATCAATCGCTCCGAGAAGACGGTGACCTTGGCCTCGGGCGAGGTCATTACCTACGACTTCCTCATCCTGGCCACCGGCGCCCGCGCCCGTGAGCTGCCGATCCCCGGTTCCGACCTGGCCGGCGTCCTGGCCCTGCGCACCGCGGCCGACGCCGAGCTGCTCAAGCACGCCCTGGGTCCCGACAAGCGCCTGGCCGTGATCGGCGGCGGCTATGTCGGCCTCGAAGCCGCCGCTTCCGCCCGCGCCCTGGGCAGTCACGCCCTGATCGTCGAGCGGGAGAGCCGGGTGCTTGCCCGGGTGGCCTGCGAGACCCTGTCGCTGTTCTTCCAGGACTATCACGGCAAGCATGGCGTCACGTTCGAGCTGAACGCCGGCGTGGCGGGCTTCGAAGGCCGGGATGGTCACGTCACGGGCGTGAAGTTCACCGACGGCCGCGTGGTCGCCTGCGATGTCGCCCTGGTCGGTGTCGGCGCGGCGCCCAATGACGAGCTGGCCAAGGACGCGGGTCTGGAAACCACCAATGGCGTCGTCGTCGACCTGGAGGCGCGCACCGCCGACCCGTCGATCTTCGCGATCGGCGACGTCACCCATCGCCCGCTCCCCTTATATGAGCGCCAGTTCCGCCTGGAGAGCGTGCCCAACGCCCTGGAGCAGGCCAAGCAGGCCGCCTCGGCGATTCTGGGCCGCACGGGCCCTTCGCCCGAGGTGCCGTGGTTCTGGTCCGACCAGTATGATCTGAAGCTGCAGATCGCCGGCCTGCCGTTCGAGGCCGACCGCCAGGTGGTGCGCGGCGACGTCGCCGCCGCCAAGTTCGCGGTCTTCCATCTGAAGGGCGACCTGCTGCAGGCCGTCGAGGCGGTCAATGCGCCGCCCGAATTCATGGCAGGCAAGCAGCTGATCGCCAAACGCACGCCGGTGAGCGCCGAAAAACTCGCCGACACCAATGTGTCCATGAAAGAGGTGGCGGCCTAAGGTCGCTCAAGGGGAATAGAGAGCCAAATGGCCAAGATCACCTACATCGAACACGACGGCACTGAGCACGCGCTCGACGTGAAGCCGGGCCTGACCGTCATGGAAGGCGCCGTGAAGAACAACGTGCCGGGCATCGACGCGGATTGCGGCGGCGCCTGCGCCTGCGCGACCTGCCACGTCTATGTCGACGACGCCTGGCTGGATAAGACCGGCGACAAGTCGGCCATGGAAGAGTCGATGCTGGACTTCGCCGAGAACGTCGAGCCCAACAGCCGCCTGTCGTGCCAGATCAAGGTCAGCGACGCGCTGGACGGCCTGGTCGTCCGCCTGCCGGAAAGCCAGCACTAGTATAGAGGGCTGGAGCCTGCCGGCGCGGGCTCCGCAAGGCGGGGCTAACCATCCCGTCAAAAGAGCGTCGTTATATTGTCGCGAGGGGGTTGCCAGTCGTCCGAGGGAGGACTAGATCACCGCCTCGCTCGGAACGACATCGCGACCGGACGACGCGGCACCCGAAAGGGAGTTGCATCGCTCCAGACGCTTCGTTAGAAACCGCGCTCCAATCGACTCGATGACGGATCCGCAAGGGCGGCCACGGCGGCCCAAGGATCCTTCTTTTGTCTTTTCGCTCCCGGTTTTCCGGAGTTTCGAAAAGCCGAAAAGAGTTGGTTCACTTCGGGGCCGCTCTCTTCAGAAGCGCCGCTCCAACGCGTAGCTGCCAAGACTTCGCAAGAAATCAGCGGCGCGATGCGTGGGCTAGTCAAGTAGTTGCTTCGAAGTTTCTTCGAAAAATAGCTTGACTGGTTTCGGTGGTTTCTTTAGAAGCTGCCGGCTCTGCCGAAGACCTCCGGGTCGGCTGGTGGTGACGTCAGAAAGTTTTGAAAAAAACGATTTGACACGGAATTCGAGGTTCGCTAGATAGCCGCCTCCGCCGACACTGGGCGCTAAACGGTGAGGTTGCTCCGGCAGCTTGGGTCTTTGACATTGTTGATTTGGAAAGAGAAACGCAGGCGGCGGCGCTCTGGCGGTAGACTTTAGGTCTACCTTCGACGCTGACAAATGCGGTCTCTTGAAGACACCATTAATATGGTGGCTGAGCCCCAGGCCTTCGGGTTGGGCGGTTTGGTCACTGTGTGATGGGAACTCGTCAAGATACTATGCAAACCAGATACCTGGTTCTGGGTTTTCCCCCGGGACTGG